>CANNOC010000011.1 GCA_947507155.1 uncultured Collinsella sp.
AGCACGCGGCTGTTAACCGCGCTGTTGTAGGTTCGAGTCCTACCCGGGGAGCCAGAATTTTCCAGCCCTTTCCGTTGGGCTTTAAATTCCTCGGTAGCTCAATGGTAGAGCACGCGGCTGTTAACCGCGCTGTTGTAGGTTCGAGTCCTACCCGGGGAGCCAGGTTGTAAAACCCGTCGCTTATGCGGCGGGTTTTTTCTTGCCGCGATAGACTGGCGCGAACGTTGCCATATCAACATTTCGTGTCGAGGATGTAATCCCGCGACCCACCACCTCAACATGGCGCGCTCGTTGTAGAATATTGCAATGATTGCTCCCACGAGATGGTGCCGCGAGCACCAGATAAGGAGATTCTTGTGTCTGAGACCATTAACGGCAGCCTGAGCGTCTCGAACGACGTTATTGCCGATATTGCCGGTTATGCAGCGATGACGTGCTATGGCGTCGTCGGTATGGCCGAACAGCTCCAGGGCGCCGAGAGCGTGCGCCTGCTTGCCGGTCAGCGCCTCCGCAAGGGCGTGCTTGTCTCCGCCGACGAGAACGGCCTTACGGTCGATCTTCACGTCGTGCTCGAGAACGGCGTCAACATGAAGTCCGTCTGCCACAATCTTTCGAGCTCCGTTGCCTTCACCCTGCAGGAGATCGCCCAGATCGATCCCGCCAGCCTTAAGATCGGCATCCACATCGACGCGCTCAAGAGCCGTCTGAACTAGCATCCGAAAACGGAGATTCAAATACCCATGATTGCAAAGACCATTCGCACCTGTTTTCCGATCGCTGCGGCTGCCGTTTCCGACAAGGCCGAGGAGATCAACAAGCTCAACGTCTTCCCCGTACCCGACGGTGACACCGGCACCAACATGTCGCTCACGCTCGCCTCGGTGACCAAGGAGCTTTCCGCCCTTCCCGCCGATGCCGATATGGAAGCCATCGCTGGCGCCATCACCCACGGCTCCCTGATGGGTGCCCGCGGCAACTCCGGCGTCATCACCTCGCAGATCCTGCGTGGCGTGGCCGAGGGTCTCGTCTCCGCCGATGAGCCCATCACGTCCGCCAACATCGCCTTCGCTTTCCGCCGCGCCGTCAAGGTCGCCTTCCAGGCCGTCCGCAAGCCCATCGAGGGCACGATTCTCACGGTCCTGCGCGATGTCTCGACCAAGGCCGACGAGTGCGAAAAGAAGAAGTTCTCGGCCGAGGACGCGCTCGACGCCATCGTCGTCGAGGCCTACCAGTCCGTCGCCCGCACGCCCGACCTGCTGCCCGTTCTGAAGGAGAACGGCGTGGTCGACTCCGGCGCCTTTGGCTTTGCCATCTTCCTGGAGAACTTTGTCGCCGCCGCGCTTGGCCGCAGCACCGTTGTCGAGGATTTCTCCGCCACGTTTGATTCCGCTGGCTCTGCCCGCGACGCGGCCCTCGGTCGCGTTGAGATTGAGGCCAACGACGATTGGGAGGGCTCGGAGTTCCGCTACTGCAACGAGTTCCTCTTTAAGGCCGACGCCCCGTTTGACGAGGACGAGTGCCTTAAGTTCCTGGGCTCCATGGGCGACTGCGAGCTGCTCGTGGGTGCCTACCCCGACTACAAGATCCACGTGCACTCCAACACCCCCAACCTGGTGCTCGAGCACATGCTGCAGCTCGGTCAGATCTACGAGGTCTTTATCCACAACATGGAGATGGAGGCTCACGACCGTACCGCCAAGATTCACGAGGACCAGGAAAAGGCCGCCGAGCCCGCCAAGGCGCTGGGCTTTGTCGCCGTTGCCGCCGGTTCGGGCGAGGCCGACATCCTCAAGTCCCTCGGCGTTGACGTGATCGTCTCGGGTGGCCAGACCATGAACCCCTCGACCGCCGACCTGCTGGGCGCGGTGGACCAGGTCAACGCGACCTCGGTCATCATCCTGCCCAATAACGGCAACATTCGCATGGCTGCCGAGGCCGCAGCTTCTGCCTGCACCGACAAGAAGGTCGCCGTCGTTCCCACCAAGACCGTCCCGCAGGCGTTCTCCGCGCTGTTCGCGGTCCTGCCCGATTCCGAGCTCGAGGACGCCGTTGCCGCCATGGTCGACGCCATCAGCGAGGTTCGCGATGGCGAGGTCACTCGTGCCGTGCGCGATTCCAGCGCCTCTGACGGCTCTCCGATTCACTCCGGTGATGTCATGGGTATCATTGCCGGCTCCATCGACGTGGTCGGCTCCGATGTGAAACAGGTCACGCTCGACTGCATCAACCGCATGCAGGAGGAAGAGGAGGGCGACGCGCTGACGATTCTGGCCGGCGAGGAGCTGTCCGATGAGGCCTTCCAGGAGATCGTCGACGCCATCGAGGAGGCTCAGCCCGACCTGGAGATTGACGCCCATCGTGGCGAGCAGCCGCTCTATCCCGTGATCTTCTCGATCGAGTAGGCATCTACCCATGTCCGAGCCGTGCTCCGTGCCGCGCGTCTCGGAGCGCTTTGCCCAGAGCAATGCGCTCGACGAGGATATCGCGCGACTCAAATATGTTTCGGGTAAACGTGAGGAGGCCCTTCGCCGTCTGGGAATTCGGACGGTGGGGGACCTCCTCCTCCATATCCCTCACCGATATCTCGACTTTACGCGCTCCTGGTCCATCGAGATGGCGCCCATCGGTACCGTGTGCACGATTGTCGCCACGGTCGATCGTATCGTTCAAAAGCAGCCCCGTCCGCGTATGCAGGTGACCGAGGTCTCGCTGGTGGACGATACAGGCGTGCTGCAAGTCGCCTTTTTCCGTCAGCCCTGGATTGCCCAGCAGTTTAAGCAGGGCGACCGCCTGGCCGTGATGGGTAAGGTCGAGTTTGCCTACGGCTTTAAACAGATGGCCTCGCCGCATTTCGAAAAGCTCGAGGGCGGGCGTGCCGCGGGCACCATTCTGCCGGTCCATTACGTGAGCGATGGCGTGAGCCAGGCGTGGATGCGCCGCATCGTTAGCGGCGCGCTCGAGGTCGTCGGCAATCCCTTCGACCCGATTCCCGCACGCTTGCGCGTCAAGCGCCGCCTGATGAGCAATGCCCGCGCGCTGCGCTCAATTCACTTTCCCTCGAGCATGGCCGAGCGCGATATCGCGCGCGCACGGCTTGCCTACGAGGAGTGCCTCTACCTTCAGCTGGCGCTGCGCCTGCGCAACGACGGCGGCTTGGTCGAAGTCTCTCCCTACGCCCACGCCGCTGGTGAGCACCTGGCGGCGCTCAGGGAAGCCCTGCCGTTTTCGCTGAGCGACGAGCAGGAGGCCGCGTTCCAAGACATTCTGCACGATATGCGCGATGGCGGGCGCGTGATGAACCGCCTGCTACTGGGCGACGTCGGTACCGGCAAGACGGCCGTCGCCGCCTGCGCGCTGGCTGTCGCGGCCGATTCGGGCACTCAGTCCTGCGTTATGGCGCCTACGGGCGTGCTGGCGCGCCAATATGCCGATAAGACCGGCCCCTTGCTCTCCCAGGCTGGCATGTCTTGGGCGCTCCTGACGGGTGCCACGCCGGCGGCCGAGCGCGAGCAGATCCATGCGCAGCTGGAATCGGGCGAGCTCGACGTCCTCTTTGGAACCCACGCGGTCCTTTCGGACAACGTGGCGTTTAAGCATCTGTCGCTTGTCGTCATCGACGAGCAGCACCGCTTTGGTGTGGGCCAGCGCAATGCCCTGCGTGCCAAGGGCCCGGGTGCCGACCTTCTCGTTATGACGGCCACGCCGATCCCGCGCACGTTGGCGCTCTCGGTCTACGGCGACCTGGACACGAGCATCATCCGCCATCGACCTGTTCCGGGGGCGGGCGTTACGACGCGCGTGCTCACCGAGTCGAGCCGCGATTTGGCCTACGGTGCCATCCGCGAGGCGTATGAAAAGGGCCAGCAGGCTTATGTGATCTGCCCGCTTGTGGAGCCGAGTGACTCGGCCGATGAGCTGGAAGACGTACCCGGTATTGCCCGCGACGACGAGGGCCGCGTGACCGTGCCTGTACCGCTCCACGATACGGCAACCGAGCTCGAGCGCCTGCGCCTGGCGTTGCCGGGACTTATCATCGAGCGCCTTCACGGCCGCATGCCGGCGGGGGAGAAGGACCATGTGATCGATGCCTTCAAGCGCGGAGAGATCGACGTGCTCGTATCGACCACGGTGGTCGAGGTGGGTGTCGACGTGCCCAACGCCACCGTCATGGTCATCGAGAACGGTGAGCGCTTTGGCTTGGCGGCCCTGCACCAGCTGCGCGGCCGTGTGGGCCGCGGCAGCGTGTCGGGCACCTGCCTGGTCATGACGCACTCCAAGGGCAATGGCGGCGCCTCGGCGGCACAAGACCGCCTCCAGTCGCTCGAAAAGACTTCTGACGGCTTTGCGCTCGCCCAGATGGACCTGCGTCTGCGCCATGAGGGCGAAATCCTGGGCTACCGTCAGCATGGCGGCGTGACCCTGCGCTTTGTGGACCTGGACGCCGACGAGGATCTTATCGAATGGGCCCATTTGGACGCGGTCGAGCTCTTGCGGTATGCTTGCAACCTTGACTCCGTGGCGACGCGCCCCTTGCGCGATGCGGTCGCCACGCGCTATCGACATATCTTTAAGGAGGTCAGCGGAGGATGAGAATCATCGGTGGTGAATGGCGCGGCCGCAAGATCGAAGAGCCGCGCGGGCGCGATGTCACCCGTCCCACGACCGATCGCGTGCGCGAGGCATGCGCTTCCATGGTCATGTCGGCGTTCGACTTCGATTTGGACGAGGTCCGCGTGCTGGATGCCTTTGGCGGCTCTGGCGCCCTGGGAATCGAGATGCTCTCGCGTGGCGCCCGCTCGCTCACCACGTTCGAGATCGATCGCAATGCCGCCCGTCTGATCACCAAGAATATCGAGTCACTGTGCCGCGACCGCTCGCGCTGGCGTGTCGTTACCGGCGATGTGCTGTCGAGTGCCTCGCGCGGCCGTGTGCCCGGCGGCCCCTTCGATCTGGTCCTGCTCGATCCGCCCTATGCGTATGGCGCCGAGCCGGTCGAGGAGCTGCTGCAGAATCTTTCCCAGCAGGGACTGTTGACGCCCGGGGCCTTTGCCCTGTTTGAGCATGCCGCAGCCGATGCGGGCGCTCATCCAGCTGGTTTTGAGACCGTGCGAGAGAAGCGCTACGGCATTACCTCGGTTGACTTGCTGCGCTGGGCGGCCGAGGACGAGAACGGACATGCTGACGAGAACGAAAATGACGAGGATGCGCTTTCGGAGGACACCCATGAATGACACCATCAACCGCGTGATCGTCCCGGGCACCTTCGATCCCATCACCTTTGGCCACATAGACGTGATCCGCCGTGCCCGCCGCATCTTTCCCAGCGTGATTGTTGCCGTGGCCGAATCGCAGGGTAAAAACGGCGTGGGTACCACCTTTATGCTCGACGAACGCGTGGCGCTGGCCCGCGAGGCCCTCGGCGATTTGGACGGCATCGAGGTGCTGCCTTTCACCGGGCTGTTGGTCGACTTTGCACGTGAACAGGGGGCGGGTGCCGTCGTTAAGGGCCTGCGCGCCATGACCGACTTTGAGTATGAGCTGCAGCAGGCCGACCTCAACTACCGCCTGGATAGCGAGCTGGAGTCCATCTTTGTCATGAGTGCTCCGCAGTACGGCTACATCTCGAGCTCGGTGGTGCGCCAGATCGCGTCGCTTGGCAGCGACGTGTCGACGTTTGTGCCGCCCAACGTGGTCGAAGCGCTCAAACATCGCTTTTCGTGACGTTTTTTATTGCCTGGTGGCATGTGGTAAACTAACACGATGATATGTTACCTATGAAAGGAGACCGGATGCCGGGCGAGAATTTTCCTGGCGACAGGATCGTGAGTCTTGTCGACGAGCTCGAGGGGCTCATCGAAGAGGCTAAGACGCCGTTCGGCAAGAACGCCCAGATGAAGGTTATCGACGCCGACGTCTTCTTTAACATCCTCGATGAGATCCGCATGAGCTATCCCGAGGAGTGGCAGAAGTCCCGCCGTATCCTCAAAGAGCGCGAGGAGCTTATGGCCTCCGCCGCCGCTCAGGCCGATTCCATCATTGCCGATGCTCAACAGCAGGCGCTCACCATTGCCGGTGAGCAGGAGATCGTCCGCTTAGCCCAGCAGCAGGCCGACGACATCCGCGACCGTGCCCAGCAGTATGAGCGCGAGACGCGCTATGCCGCCGAGGATTACGCCGAGCAGGTCTTTACGCACCTCGAGGAGAACCTTAAGAGCCTGACCGGCACCGTCACCCGTTGCCGTCAGCAGCTCAATGAGGGTGCCGCCCAGCAGAACGGTCAGTGGTAATGGCTGAGTTCCCGAGCGTTACCGTCGATCTTTCCGAGCAGCTCGAGTTTCCTGGAGACTCATATCCGCTGACCGGCAAGGTCGATGTCGCCACCTACACGGTGGGCGAAAAGGAGTACCAGCTGCAGGACGGCATTTCCTACGACGTGGTCTTTACCAACGCCGGTACCGGTGTTCTGCTTTCGGGCATGGTCCGCGCTCACGCCACCGGCGAGTGCGATCGCTGCCTGGAGCCCGCTTCGTTTGATATCGCAGGCGAGATCGAGGAGTTCTACCTCTTTAACGAGCCCGAGGACCCCGAGGCCTACGAAGACGGCTACGAGTTGCTGGGCGAGGATCGCATTGTCGATCTGGGCGAGCCCATCAACGACGCGGTCGTCATGGACACGCCGTTCGTTGTCCTGTGCAAGCCCGATTGCCGCGGCCTTTGCCCCACCTGCGGCATCAATCTCAACGTCGAGCAATGCGATTGCGCCGCCAAGGCGGAGGCCGAATGGGCCGCTGCCACGGAAAATCCATTTGCAGCATTAAAGAATCTCAAGCTTGACGAGTAAAACTGTGGTAGTATCGCTACTTGCGCGTAATCGCCACACTGGATAGTTCATAAGGAAGGTCACTATGCCCGTACCTAAACAAAAGCAGGGTCGTATCCGCACCCATACCCGCCGTTCCGCCAACATGAAGATCTCGGCTGCGGCTCAGTCCACGTGCCCCCGTTGCGGCGCTGTTAAGCTCCCGCATCACGTGTGCCCCAGCTGCGGTTTCTACAAGGACCGCGAGGTTATCGTTACCGAGTAACTGTATACTCTGGATACGATGCCGTTCCAACTGGAACCACAATGGCCGGCTCAATGAGTCGGCCATTTTTGTATAAGGAGCATATGAAATGAGTAACGTTCGCGTTTGTGTAGACGTTGTGGGCGGAGACGAGAAGCCCCAGGTTGTCCTCGACGGTATTGAGGCTGCGCTTGCGGCAGATCCCGAGATTGAGGTCTTGGCCGTCGGTCCCGCCGAAATCGTCAATCCCTTTGCCGCGGCGCATGCCCGCGTGGAGGCCCTGGAGGCCCCCGACGTCATCAGCATGGAGGACGATCCCATCCGCGCCGTGATGACTAAGCGCAAGTCCTCGATCGTGCTTGCATGCCGTGCCATTAAGAAGGGCAATGCGGACGCGTTTTTCTCGGCCGGCTCGACTGGTGCCATGACCGCTGCCGCCACGGCCTATGTTACGCCGTTTAGGTATTTGGCAGAAGGCAAGAAGCAGCCGGTCCGTCCGTGCCTGACCAACGCACTGCCCAATCGTGCCGGCGGCCTGACGGTGTTGTGCGATATGGGCGCCAACCCCGATGTCACGGTGGACGATATGGTGCGCTTCGCCCAGATGGGCGCGGCCTATGCCCGTGTGGTTTTGGGCATCGAGCATCCCCGCGTGGGCCTGCTTGCCAACGGCACCGAGGACGAGAAGGGCTCTAACTTTACCAAAGCGTGCTTCCCGGCCATGAAGGCCGCGGTTCCCGGCTTTGTGGGCAACTGCGAGGGTACCGATCTTACGTCGGGCAATTTTGACGTCGTGGTCGCCGACGGCATGTCGGGCAACATTGCGCTCAAGGCCACCGAGGGCGCCGCCAAGTTTTTGCTGCAGGAGCTCAAGGGCGCCTTTATGTCCTCGCTCGGCACCAAGATCGCCGCGCTGCTCATCAAAAAGCAGATGCGCGAGATTAAGGCCAAGCTTTCGGGCGACGCCAAGGGCGGCGCGATTCTGCTGGGCCTGCGCGGTGTCGTGTTGATCGGCCACGGCGCCACGTCGGTCGAGGCCGTCAAGAACGGTACGCTTGCCGCGGCCCAGGCCGTACGTGCCGGGCTTGTCCAGGACGTTGCCAATTCCATGGACGGTATCGTTTTGTAAGAGCCCCGTTACGTGGCTCAACCTGTACCGTGTGGGGTAGAATCGGAGCCGTATTGCAACGCGGCTCCGATTGCCGTGTTGTGTTGTGTTCCATGACATACGAGAGGAAGCGCTATGGACCGCTCCGAAATCTTCGATAAGATCGCCGAAATTGCCGCTGACGTGCTGGGCGTCGATGTCGCCGACATTAGCGACGAGACCACTTTTGACGATCTCGATGCCGATTCGCTCGAGCGTCTGCAGCTGGTGACGGCCATTGAGGACGAGTTCGACCTCGAAATCGATGACGAGACCCTGCTGTCGCTCAACTCTGTCGCCGACGCCGTCGACGCGATCGAAAACGCCAAGGAGGCCTAAGTCTTGGCTTTGTCTGAACGACTCACGCGTGCCCAGGAGATCCTGGGCCATGAGTTCAATAACAAGGTGCTGCTGCGCGCGGCGCTCACGCATCCCTCGGCCGTCGAGGGCCTGCCGGTCTCTGCCAGCTATGAGCGCCTTGAATTTTTGGGCGATTCCATTTTGGGCGCCGTGGTGGCCCGTTCGCTCTTTGAGTCCTATCCCGAGTTTGACGAGGGCAAGCTCACGCGCCTGAAGGTGTCCCTTGTCTCGGGCGCCACGCTGTCCGAGGTGTCGCACGAGCTGGGTATCGACGACATCATCATCTTTGGCGCCTCCGAGACCGGTACCGGCGCGCGCGGCCTGCACTCGGCGCTTGAGAACGTTTACGAGTCGCTCGTGGGCGCGTTGTATCTGGATGCCGGTTGGGATGCGGCGGCGGAGTTCATCCACCGTACGCTTAAGCCGCACCTGGCCACCGAGCGTGCCGAGCACCCCGCGAACCCCAAGTCGTTCTTGCAGGAGTGCGTGCAGGCAGACGGCCACGAGCCTCCCGCGTATAAGCTGGTCGGCTCCGAGGGCCCCGCACATGCGCCCACCTTTACCGCTGTGGTGCTCATCGACGGTATTCGCCAGGGCCGCGGCACCGGTTCCTCCAAGAAGGAGGCCGAGGGGGCCGCTGCTCTCGAGGCGCTCGACCGCATGGGCTACACCACCAACGGCGTGATTCTTAACAAGAAGCCTGTTTAAGCGAGGAACCGTGTATCTCAAGTCCCTCACGCTCAAAGGGTTCAAGTCGTTTGCCGACCGCGCCCATATGTCATTTGAGCCTGGCCTGACCGTCATCGTCGGTCCCAACGGCTCGGGAAAATCGAACATCTCCGACTCGATTCTGTGGGTCCTGGGCGAGCAGAGTGCCAAGCAGCTGCGCGGCCAGGCCATGGAGGACGTCATCTTCTCGGGCTCGTCGGCGCGCAAGCCGGTGGGTGTCGCCGAGGTCACGCTGGTGCTCGATAACTCGGACCATATGCTGCCCGTCGACTTTGACGAGGTCGCCATTACCCGTCGCATGTACCGCTCGGGCGAAAGCGAGTACCTCATCAACTCGAGCCCGTGCCGCCTGATGGACATTCAGGACATCCTGCACGATTCGGGCCTGGGCAAGGATACGCATTCCATCATCAGCCAGGGCAAGCTCGATGCCATTTTGCAGAGCCGCCCCGAGGAGCGCCGCGCCCTTATTGAGGAGGCTGCCGGCATCTCCAAGCACAAGCGCCGCAAGGAGCGTGCGCTCAAAAAGATTAAATCGATGGACGAGCACCTGACCCGTGCCCGCGACATCAATAAGGAGATCGCCCGCCAGCTGCGGCCGCTGGAGCGTCAGGTCGATCGCGCGCGCAAGTACAAAGAGCTGTCCTCGCGTGCGAACGAGCTTACGCAGATGCTGGCCGTCGACGAGCTTCGTTCGCTGCAGTCGCAGTGGAACGACCTGGAGAGCCGCTCCAAGGAGGGCGCTGCCGAGCTTGAGCTTGCGCAATACCGCTTGGGCGAAAAGGAGCGCGAGCTCGAGAAGCTCCAGGTCATGCTCGAGGAAAAGGGCCTGTTTGTGGGTGATCTGGGCGAGCAGCGCCGTCATATGCAAGACGTGGTCGGCCGCATCAACTCCGACATGCGCCTACTCGAGGAAAAGGGCCACAACATGGTGTCGCGCCTGTCCGACATGCGCGGCCAGATCTCGAGCTCTGAGCATCAGCGTCGTCGCGTGGTCGAGGAGCTCGAGGATGCGCGTGCCCAGCTTGAGGAAGTGACCGGTGCGCGCATGCAGGCCCAGGACGACGTTGACGCCGCCGGTCCTGCCGCCGCCCAGCTCCACGAGCGTCGCGTGGCGCTCGACAATCAGATTTCGCAGCTCACGCGCGAGCAGCGCGATGTGCAGCGTGTGACCGATAACGCCGCGCTCGAGCTCGCCAAGGTGAAGGACTCGCTGAGCAACGCCGAGGTCGAGGACAACATGTACGCCTCGCGCCTGGAGCAGATCGACGAGCAGCTCGAGGAGGTAACGGCCTCGCTCGAGAGCCGTCGCGACCGCGCTGAGGAACTTGACGGTGCGCTCGATCAGGCCCGCCAGGCCCAGATTGATGCTCGCGAGGCCACCGAGGTCGCCCGTGCGGCGCTGAAGGACTTGCGTAATCGTGAGAGTGAGGCGCGCAACAAACTTTCCGAGGTGCGCTCGGAGCTTGCCAGCCAAAAGAAGCTCGATGCCCGCATGGCCGACAGCTCGCCGCTGGTGAGCCGTCTGATGGGCGCGATGGGCGATGATGTCTCGGGTCGTCTGGGCGACGTGCTCGAGGCTCCTCGTGAGCTCGAGGGCCTGGTCGAGCAGCTGCTTGCTGGCGATATCGATGCCTTGCTGTTTGATGACGCCGCTACGCTTGAGCGCGCCGGTCGTGCGGCTCTGGACCAAAAGAAGGCCTCGGGCGAGGCGCTGCTGGTGGGTCGCGGCGTGAGCGGCTCTGCTGCTGCCAAGGGCGCCGCCGGTTCTCGTTTGGTCGACCGTCTGTCCGTGCGTTCCGGGTATGGCCCGGTTGTCGAGGCCCTGCTCGGCGGCTATTACGTGGTCGATGACTTGGCTGCCGCGCTGGCGGCACCAGTCGTTGACGGTGTGACCTATGTGACGCCCGATGGCGCCCGCGTGAGCTGTGGCGGCCTGGTGCGCGTGGGACTCGATGCCGGCGAGGCTTCGGGTGCCCTGGAGCGCAAGCGTCGCATTCGCGAGCTGGAGGGCCTTGAGCCCGATTTGGCTGCCGTGTTTGAGCATGTGTCGGATCAGGTCGTCGAGGCCAATGCGGCCGTCGAGGAGGCGCGTGCCGCCGAGGGCGATGCCGCCGGCGAGATCGCCCGTCTTGAGGGCGAGCGCCGCTCGCTGCTCTCCGAGATCGGCCGCCTGGAGCAAAGCGCCAACAACGCCGAGGTCGAGCGCGTGCGCATCTCCAAGCGCCGCGAGCAGGCCGCCGAGGCCGTTCGCGCTGCGCGCCCGCGCGTGGACGAGCTCACCCGTTCTCGTGACGAGGCCCGCGCGCAGGCAAGCGACCTGGGTCTCCAGATTGCCGAAGCCAACGACGAGCTCGATCGCGTGCGTCGTGACGATTCCGAGGCAGCCGGTAAGCTCGCCGATGCCAAGGTCCGCCTGGCTCAGACGAGCGAGCGTCTGCGTTCGCTGAAGGGCCGCGTGCCCGACCTGGAGCATCGCCTGGAGGGCATCGACCGCCGTATCCGCGGAACACGCCAGGCTTCGCGCTCGCTCGAGTTGCTGCGTCTGCGCGTCGACCCCATGCACGAGCGCTATTCGGCCCTTCTGGAGCGCGCGTCGGATTGGGCCGCGCGTCTGCGTGACCAGGCCTCTCTGGAGGAGGCGGACTCCGCTTCGCTCAAGAAGACCATCGAGGATGCCAAGGCAGAGGTTACCCGCGCTAAGGAGCGGGTCGATACCGCCTCCGCCACGCAAAACGAGTTCAAGGTCGCGCGTGGCAAGCTCGAGGTGCAGGTAGAGGCCGCCATTAAGGCCATTACCGCCGATGGCACCACGGTACTCGAGGAAGCGCTCATGCTTCCTGCGCCCACCGACCGTGACGCTGCTGAGCGCGAGCTCAACCAGCTCGTGCGTCAGATCAACAACCTGGGCCCTGTGAACCAGGTTGCCATGGAGGAGTACGAGCAGCTCAAGCGCCGTGCCGATTACATCGAGGAGCAACTTGCCGATCTGGAGAGCGCGCGCAAGGCGCTCACCAAGATCACCGTGGCGATCGACCGCAAGATGCGCAAGGCGTTCCTGGTGACGTTTGAGAAGGTCGACGCGAACTTCCGTGAGATCTTCGCCATGCTCTTCCCGGGCGGTCAGGCTCATCTGGAGATGACCGATCCCGAGCATCCTGCCGAGACGGGTATCGAGGTCGTGGCGCAGCCGCGCGGCAAGCGCATCACCAAGATGATGCTCATGTCGGGTGGCGAGAAGAGCCTGACGGCGCTCGCCCTGCTCTTTGCCGTGTACCGCACGCGCACGGTGCCGTTCTATGTGCTGGACGAGGTCGAGGCGGCACTCGATGACGCAAACCTGTCCAAGCTTATCGGCGCCCTCGACGTGTTGCGTTCCGATACGCAGCTCTTGGTTATCTCGCATCAGCGCCGTACTATGGAGGACGCTGACGTTCTCTACGGCGTCTCGATGCAAGCCGACGGCGTCAGTCGCGTCGTCTCGCAAAAACTCGATCGCGAAACCGGAAAGGTCGTGAATGCATAATGGGATTCTTTGAAGCACTCTCGCGCGGACTTGAGCGCAGCCGCGAGGCCCTCAACGAGGTCTTCTACTTTGGCGGTGAGGTCGACGAGGATTTTTGGGAGGACCTAGAGGACACTCTCGTCATGGGTGACATGGGTGCTGAGGTCGCGATCAAGGTGTCCGATGACCTGCGCGATGCCGCGGCCAAGAAGAACCTCAAGACCGCTCCTCAGCTTCGCCGTGCCCTGGCCGAGCAGCTTGAGCAGCACTTTGTGCCCATCGAGCGCGATCCGTTCTCCGATACGCCGAGCTGCGTGCTGTTTGTGGGCATTAACGGTGCCGGCAAGACCACCACGGTCGGTAAGATCGCGAGCGCCATGTCCGCCCGCGGCAAGAACGTCGTGATCGGTTCTGCCGATACGTTCCGCGCTGCCGCCATCGAGCAGCTCGATGTGTGGGGCCAGCGCGCCGGCGTCCCCGTCATCAAGCGCGACCGTGGCTCCGACCCGGCAAGTGTTTGCTACGACGTGCTCGACGAGGCCGACAAGCGCGGCAGCGACCTGGTGCTTATCGACACTGCCGGTCGTCTGCACACGAGCCCCGAGCTCATGCGTGAGCTTGCCAAGGTGGTTAACGTGACGCGTAAGCGCGCCGCCAATATGGCCGCCGGCCCCATGCCCGTCTCAGTCGTGCTCGTGATCGATGCCGCCACCGGCCAGAACGGTCTGAACCAGGCGCTCGAGTTTAACGAGGCACTGGGCCTGGACGGTATTATCATGACTAAGCTCGACGGCACGGCTAAGGGCGGTATCGCCATGGCCGTGGCCGAGAAACTCAAGCTCCCGATCCTGCGCGTGGGCGTGGGCGAGCAGGTCGATGACCTGCAGGAGTTCAATGCCAAAGATTTCTGCCGCGCCCTGGTGGGCGAGTCCAATTAAGGAGTGACTAGTGTTTGATTCCCTGAGCGATCGCCTCAACGACACATTTGACCGCCTGCGCGGCAAGGGCAAGCTGACCGAGGCCGATATTACTTCGGCCATGCGCGATATTCGCATGGCGCTGCTCGAGGCCGACGTTAACTTTAAGGTTGTCAAGGAGTTCGTCGCCAAGACCAAGGAGCGCTGCATGACCGCCGAGGTCATGGAGTCGCTGTCGCCGGCGCAAAACGTCGTCAAGATTGTGCTCGACGAGCTCACCGAGATGCTCGGCTCCACCGAGAGCAAGCTCGTCTTTAGTAACCGTATTCCCAACGTCATCATACTCGTGGGCCTGCAGGGCTCCGGTAAGACCACGGCGGCCGTAAAGCTGGCCTACCTGCTCAAGAAGCAGGGCCGCTCGCCGTTGCTCGCCGCGTGCGACGTCTACCGTCCCGCTGCTGCCGACCAGCTGGCCACGCTCGGTGGCGAGATCGGCGTACCGGTCTTCCGCGGCGACGGTGCGCACCCGGTCGATATCGCCAAGGGCGCCATCCAGGAGGCCGTCGACCACCTGCGCGACGTGGTCATCGTCGATACCGCCGGACGTCTTCAGATCGACGAACAGATGATGCAGGAGGCCGTGGACATCAAGAAGGCCGTCAAGCCCGATCAGGTGCTGATGGTCGTCGATGCCATGACCGGCCAGGATATCGTCAACGTCGTCTCGACCTTCGCCGAGCGCACCGACTTTGACGGCGTGATCATCTCCAAGCTCGATGGCGACGCCCGTGGCGGCGGCGCGCTTTCCGTGCGCCAGGTGACCGGCAAGCCCATCAAGTTTGTGAGCATGGGCGAGAAGCCCGATTCGCTGGAGCCGTTCTACCCCGATCGTATGGCCAAGCGCATTCTGGGTATGGGCGACGTTGTCGGCATCATCGAGAAGGCCCAGGAGGCGGCCGACGCCGAGCAGCTCGAGGCTGCCGAGCGCATGCTGCGCGAGGGCTTCACCATGAATGACATGCTCGACCAGATGAAGGCCGTCAAGAAGATGGGCGGCATGAAGGGCATCCTGGGCATGCTTCCCGGTGGCCAGCGAGCGCTCAACCAGATGGGCGGCAACCTGGACGAGGGCATCTTCGACAAGAACGAGGCCATCATCATGTCGATGACCAAGGAGGAGCGCCTGCGTCCCTCCATCATCAACGGCCAGCGCCGCGCCCGCATCGCCAGGGGCGCCGGCGTGACCCCCACCGAGGTCAACAGCCTTATGAAGCAGTGGGGTGAGATGAATAAGATGATGGGCCGCATGCGCACGATGGCCAATCAGGCACAGGCTGGTGGCAAGAAGGGCAAGAAGGGTAAGAAGGGCAAAAAGATGCGCATGCCCAATATTCCCGGTCTGGATGCCATGGGGCTGGGCGGCATGGGCGGCCTGGGAACGGGCGGCCCCAAGTCCGATATGGATCTGCTGCGCCAGATGGAAGCGCAGATGCGCAATAAGAAATAGGGCTGTAATTCCAGCTTGATATGGCAAAGGCCACTCGGGAGCTACCGGGCGGCCTTTGTTGTTGGCTTTGATTGCTGGGTTGCGTTCAGCGTCGCACCCCGAGCTCGCGGTGCCGTGCCGTTAGTGGCAGCCGCAGCCCTCGTGGCCCTCGTGCTCGTGATGGCCGTGGCAGCCGCAGGACTCGCCTTGCTCGTGGGTGTGCTCGTGGTCGTGGCCGTGGCAGTCGCAGGTGGCCTCGCCGGTCTGCGCGAGCGTGCCGGCAATGAGGGCCTCGACGCAGGCGTCGCAGCTGCCCTGGGCGCCCGCATAGACCGTGATGCCAGCCTGGGTGAGCGCGTTGATGGCCCCGCCTCCGATACCGCCGCAGATGAGCGTGTCTACGCCACCGTTGGCAAGCAGACCCGCCAGGGCGCCGTGACCGGTGCCGCCGGTGCCTACGACCTGCTCGTTGAGCACCTTGCCGCCCTGGATGTCGTAGATCTTGAACTGCTCGCTGCGGCCAAAGTGCATAAAGATGTTGCCGTTGTCGTACGTCGTTGCCACCCTCATGGTGCCGACCTCCTTTGCAGGCCATGCGGCCGTCGTCGTGGTGATGGGGGAGTATGCGATATTACCGCCCTCGATACTCAGCGCGCGCCCATTGACCAGCGCGTTTGCCACCTTGCGATGTGTGCGGCTGCAAATAGCCGCCACCGTGGCGCGCGCGATGCCCATCTGCTGTGCGACTGCCTCTTGGTTAAGGCCTTCCAGGTCGCACAGGCGCAGCACCTCGAGTTCGTCGATCGTCATGTCGATGGCGTCTCCACTGGCAAGGCCGTCGGGGGTAAAGCCGCGATATTCGGGGATGATCCCAACGCGGCGCAATTTTTCGCGTCTTCCTGCCATACACTCTCCAAATCTGACATATGTCAACAATAGAATAGGGAACGTGCGGATTTGCGCAAGGAATTTCTGGCATATGTCAGAAAATGAGGGCTTATGTTTGGGCTGTGGGGCCGCGTGCGCCTGGGCTACAATGAATCTCGCTTATAGGCGACTGACAGGAGGGTCAATGAGCAAAGCTGATCAGCAGTTTGTAGCCATGTGCCGCGATATTTTGGACCATGGCACCACCACCGAGGGTCAAAAGGTCCGACCGGTGTGGGAGGATGGCACCCCTGCCTATACTATTAAAAACTTTGGCGTTACGGCGCGTTACGACCTGCGCGAGGAGTTCCCTGCGCTCACCCTGCGTCGCACGGCGCTTAAGTCTGCCATGGATGAGATCTTGTGGATCTATCAAAAGAAGTCCAATAACGTCCATGACCTCAACAGCCATATCTGGGACGAGTGGGCCGACGAGACCGGTTCCATCGGCAAAGCCTACGGGTATCAGATTGGCCAGAAAAGCCATTATGCCGAGGGCGATTTCGACCAGATGGATCGTGTGCTGTACGATCTTAAGCATACGCCGTACAGCCGCCGTATCATGACGAACACCTATGTGTTTAACGATCTGTCCGAGATGCACCTGTATCCATGCGCCTACAGCGTGACCTATAACGTCACGCAGCGCCCGCAGGACGATAAACCTACACTCAACATGATTCTCAACCAGCGCAGCCAGGACATTTTGGCCGCGAACAACTGGAATGTGTGCCAGTACGCCATTTTGCTGATGATGGTCGCGCAGTCGGTCGATATGATTCCCGGTGAGCTGCTGCATGTGATTGCCGATGCCCACATTTACGACCGTCATGTCGATATCGTCCGTGAACTTATCGAGCGTCCGCAGTTTGCGGCGCCTAAGGTAACGCTTAACCCCGACGTGCACGATTTCTACGCGTTTACGACAGATGACCTCATCGTCGAGGGCTATGAGCACGGTCCGCAGGTCAAGAACATTCCCATTGCGGTGTAGGTGGTGCTCATGACGTGTAAGCTATCTGCTATCGTTGCCGTGTGTGACGATTGGGGCATTGGGTGCGAGGGCGACATGGTGGTGTCCAATCGCGCCGACATGCGCCATTTTGTGGCCTGCACCAAGGGCTGCCCGGTCATCATGGGGCGCAAGACGCTGCTGAGTTTTCCCGGTGGGCGTCCACTCAAGAACCGTCGCAATATCGTGCTTACCCGCGACGAGGATTTTGCTGTCGAGGGCGTCGACGTGGTGCATAGCATCGACGAGGCGCTCGCCGCGGTTGCCGATGAGCCCGTTGCCTGGGTGATCGGTGGCGGCGATGTCTATCGGCAATTTTTGCCGTACTGCGTGGAGGCCGAGGTCACGCATAACCACTGCGTCCATCCCGTGGACACATATTTTCCCAATTTGGACGCCGATCCTGCATGGGAAGTTTCGCGGGCTGGCGGGGTTGCCACGATTGCCGCGGGTGAGGGTGACGAGGGTCTCGATTATGAGTTCGTGACGTATCGTCGCGTTGATGCTTAAATCTCCTATTTGCCCACGGTATTATCGGGTTGGATTGAGTAAGGGGCGGCGCCTGGCGTCGCCTCGTTTGATATAGATGCTGCTGTAAGAAAGGTACGGGCTGGCTGCTATGACTGATGCCGTTGAGGTGCTGCGAATTGACTCGCTCGAGGACGAGCGGCTCGATGCCTACATACGACTGACGGAGCGTGAGCTGCGCTGTGTGCTGGAGCCACAAAAGGGCATCTTTATTGCGGAGAGCGCGAAGGTAATCGAGCGTGCGGTGCGTTCCGGATACGAGCCGGTGAGCTTCCTTTTGGGTGAGCGCTGGCTCAATCAGATGCTGCCGCTGTTCGAGCGTCTGGTCGTGCGCGACGGCGCCGGCCCGGTTCCTGTGTTTGTGGCCTCTATGGAACTCATGGAGCAGCTGACGGGCTTCAATGTGACACGCGGCGCGCTGGCGGCATTTCGTCGCCCCCGACAGATTCCAGTCGATGAGTTTCTCGACGGCGTCGTAAAAGCTGCGGGGGAGCGTCCGGTGCGCGTGTGCGTGCTCGAGGGGATTGTCGACCATACTAATGTGGGTGCGATTTTCCGCTCGGCGGCAGCGTTGAATGTCGACGGTATTTTGGTCAGTCCGACGTGCTGCGACCCGCTGTACCGTCGGTCGGCCCGCGTGAGCATGGGCACGGTGTTTCAGGTGCCGTGGACGCGCATTGGCAGCGAGGCGCGCGTATGGCCGCATGATGGCCTGGCTGCGCTGCACCATGCCGGGTTTTCCTGTGCCGCCATGGCCCTGACGGACGACTCTGTTTCCCTGGACGATCCTGCTCTGCAGGAGATTGACCGCCTTGCAATCTTTATGGGTACTGAGGGTGCCGGCCTGGGCGCCAAGACTATCGCGGGCTGTGACCGGGCCGTGCGCATTCCGATGGCGCACGGGGTTGATTCGCTTAACGTGGCCGCGGCGAGTGCCGTCGCCTTTTGGCAGCTGTGCCCGCACGTGAGCAATGAGTATCACTACCAGCCGGGGCTGTGTCACTAGGCAGTTATTCCGCACCGCGCTCTAATTCGAGGTGTTTCGGTCGCCGCCAGTCGGTGCTAAGCTGGTTTTGGCTTTGGTTTTAAATTGCTGTTTTGTTGTTTGTCGTATGCTTGTGGGGAGGGCGTGTGGCTAAGAAATCTACGGCTATCGATGTAACGCAAGGTGTTATTTGGCAGCAGCTGCTTTCGCTGTGCGTTCCCATCTTTTTTAGTTCGTTTTTTCAGCAGGCCTACACGCTTATCGGTACCTATATCGTCGGCCAGTTTGGCGGCAAGCTCGCATTGGGCGGCATCCAGGCCACGATGGTGCTCACCGAGCTCTGCATTGGCTTTTGCGTTGGCGTCGGCGCCGGCTGCGCGGTCATTACCGGTCAGTATTTTGGCCAGCACGATGATGAGCGACTGAGCCGTTCGGTCCATACGGCCATGACGCTCGCGCTGGTGGGCGGTATCGTTTTCTCGATTCTTGGCATAGTGTTCGTTGAGCCCATGCTGGTGCTTATGAACACGCCGCATGAACTATTGGCCGAGGGCGTGGCCTATGCTCGTTGCTATTTTGCCGCCATGGTTGCGGCGCTGCTACTCAATATGGGAACGGCACTGCTGCGCGCCGTGGGCGACACGCGCGGGCCTGCTGTGATCATCGCTTCCGGCTGCCTTGTTAATGCGGTGCTGGATGTCATCTTCGTTGCTGTGCTTCATATGGAGGCTCTGGGCTGCGGCATCGCGGTGGCGCTGACTATTTGCTCCAATGCCACGATGATCGTGATTCGTATGATGCACGCACCGGGTGCGTGGCGGCTTTCACTGTCCAAACTCGGCATTGATCCTGGCATTTGTAAGAGCATGATCTCGTGTGGTCTGCCGCTTGGTTTTCAGTCTGCTGCGTATTCGATTTCCAACGTTTTGATTCAGGTGTCGGTCAACTCGTTTGGCGCCGATGTCACCACGGCGTGGGGTCTTTCGGGCCGCTTAGATGGCATTGTCTGGATGGTTACCGAGGCGCTCGGCGTGTCGATCACCACGTTCTCGGCACAGAACTTTGGCGCGCGCAACTACGAGCGCATGCGCAAGGGCTACCATACGTCGCTCGTGCTGTCGTTTATACTCATTGGTGGCCTGTCTGCCGTGCTGCTGGTGTTCTCGGGTCCGTTGTCGCGTCTGTTTGTCGACGATGCTTCGATTTCGGCGTACACCACGACGATTCTTCATTTCATCGCGCCGTTCTACGCGATCTTCTCGATTATCGAAAACGCGTCGGGCTCCATTCGCGGTGCCGGTGTGAGCTTGCAGCCCATGCTGCTCACGATTTTTGGCACCGTCGTGCTCAGGGTGATCTGGGTGTTTGCGATTATGCCGTTTGATCCTTCGCTTGAGCACCTGCTGCTGGTTTACCCCGTAACCTGGCTCATCACGGCCACGATGTTTACCATCTACCACCACAGCGGCAACTGGCTCGGCCGCGCCACTGCCAAATGATCCCTTGGGGACGGAGGAAAACGGATCATTTCTCTCCGTCGTGATGTCGATGATCCGTTTTCCTCCGTCCCCTTTGGATCAATTAGTATTCGATGCCTTGGCGGGCTAGGAGGCCTTCGTCGAAGTAATGTTTGATGGGACGCATTTCGGTGACCAGGTCGGCAAGATCGGCCAGTGGCAGCAGGCCTCGGCCGGTGAGCACGAGCTCCGTGGTGGAGGGCTTTATCGCGATCAGCGCTTCGACATCCTCGCGCGTCACGAAGCCGCGGCGCATTGCTTCGCCGAGTTCGTCCAGAATGAGCACGTCGACCTGCGAGATCTGCTCGCGTGCGAGCTCCATGATCTGTGCGGCGCAAGCCTCGGGCGTGTCACGGTCGGCCTGTACAATGCGCAGTCCCAGGCGCGGTGCGGCATCGTGTTCGGCGCAGTGTAGCTTCTTGGCAAACTGCAGCATGAGCACGTTAAGTCCATAGCCCGTGGCGCGCAGCGCGAGCCCCAGCGCAGCCGTCGTCTTGCCCTTGCCGTCGCCCGTATAGATTTGAACCTTGCCGACTTCCAGTGATGCCATCTCTGTCCTTTCGTGCCCGGCGTCGGTTTATCGCCGTCCGGGTTGGGTATTCTAGATAGCATTATCAACCCCAGTAGATGGAGTTCAAGCAGATGGAGATGGATGACAACAAACGTAGACGGAATATGATCCTCTACGTGCTCATCGCCTTCGTCGTCTACCTCGTGCTCTCGACCGTTCTGTTCCCCAACATCGGTCACACGCAGCAGATTACGAAGACCGATTATTCGACGTTTGTCAAAGCGCTCGATAAGAAAAGCGTCGACAAGGTCGAGTACAACACGGATGATTACACGATTTATTACACCAAGAAGGGCGAGGACGAGAATATCGCCTACAAGACGACCGGTGTACCGAATGACGCGGGCTTTACCGATCGCGTGCTTGAATCTGGCGCCTCGCTTGAGTCAGTCGTTCCCGATAACAACTCGGGTTTGCTGACCTATTACCTGCTCACCCTCATTCTTCCCATGGCGATTTTCTTCCTGATCGGCTGGTGGCTCAACCGCCGCATGAAGAAGGCCATGGGCGATGACGGTCCGTCGATGAACTTTGGCGGCGGTGGTTTTGGCGGCGGTGGACTGGGCAAGTCCGGCGCGCGCGTGATCGCCTCCAAGGACGTGGGCGTGACCTTTAAGGATGTCGCCGGCCAGGAAGAGGCCAAGGAGTCCCTCAAGGAGGTCGTCGACTTTCTGGAGAAGCCGCAGCGCTACGAGGAGATTGGCGCCAAGCTGCCGCGCGGCGCTCTCCTTGTTGGCCCTCCGGGTACCGGTAAGACCCTGCTTGCCAAGGCTGTTGCCGGTGAGGCGGGCGTGCCGTTCTTTAGCATTTCGGGCTCTGAGTTTGTTGAGATGTTCGTCGGCCGCGGCGCCGCCAAGGTGCGCGATCTGTTTAAGCAGGCCAAGGAAAAGGCCCCGTGCATCGTCTTTATCGATGAGATCGATACCATCGGCAAGAAGCGCGATGGCGGCGGCTTTAGTGGCAACGACGAGCGCGAGCAGACGCTCAACCAGCTACTGACCGAGATGGACGGCTTCGATAACCATAAGGGTATTGTCGTTCTCGCTGCTACCAACCGCCCCGACAGCCTTGACCCGGCCCTGCTGCGCCCCGGTCGTTTTGACCGCCGCATCCCCGTTGAGCTGCCCGACCTGACTGGTCGCAAGAACATCCTCGAGCTGCATGCGAAGAGCGTGAAGACGCAGCCGCCGATCGACCTGACTGCGATTGCCCGCGCCACGCCCGGTGCCTCGGGCGCCGACCTGGCCAACATCATCAACGAGGGCGCCCTGCGAGCCGTCCGCGAGGGTCGCAAGCGTGCCACGCAGGACGATTTTGAGGAGTCGGTTGAGGTCGTCATCGCCGGTCAGCAGCGTAAGTCTACGGTGCTGTCCGACCACGAGAAGCAGGTCGTGTCCTACCACGAAATCGGCCATGCCATCGTTGCCGCTCGCCAGAAGGGTTCTGCGCCGGTTACCAAGATTACCATCGTGCCGCGCACGAGCGGCGCTCTGGGCTACACCATGCAGGTCGAGGAGGACGAGCGCTTCCTGACCACGCGCCAGGAGGTGTTGGACAAGCTCGCTGTCTACTGCGGTGGACGTGCCGCCGAGGAGCTCATCTTTGGTGAGATGACGACCGGCGCGGCCAACGATATCGAGCAGGCCACCAAGCTCGCCCGTAACATGGTGACGCGCTTTGGTATGTCCGATGAGTTTGGCATGATGGCGCTCGGTACCGTCCAGAATGCGTACCTCAACCAGGATACGTCGCTCACCTGCGCCCCCGGTACGGCCGAGCGCGTGGACGCGATTGTCGCCAAGCTGATCGAGGATGCGCACGACCGCGCTCTGCAGATCCTGAAGGAGAATAAGTTTAAGCTCCACGAGCTGGCTCGTTATCTGTACAAGAAGGAGACGATCACCGGCGAGGAGTTTATGAACCTCCTCACGCGCGAAAATCCGCTGATGCCTAAGCAGCAATAGCGTTGCGTTCGGGACAGTAAATATCGACGCCCCATTTGAGTGCCTATCTCAAATGGGGCGTTTTGCTTGAGAGGGATGCATATGAAGATCGTGGTGAGTGCCTGTTTGATGGGCGAGAGCTGCAAGTATAACGGTCTCGATAATTACCATCGCGAGCTGGTCGAGGCCTGCGAGCGTACGGGGACCGAGGTCCTCTTGGTGTGCCCTGAGGTCTTTGGGGGCCTGCTCACGCCGCGCAAGCCGTCCGAGATTGTGAACGGCGAGGTTCGTACCTGCGAGGGCGTGTCCGTTGACCGAGAATTCCGCCTGGGCGCTCAACGTGCGCTCGATATGTGTGAGCAGGCGGGCGGTCCGGAAGAGATCGCCGCGTGTGTCTTGCAGGACCGCAGTCCCTCGTGTGGTGCAGGGCGCATCTACGACGGAACATTCAGCGGCACCCTCACAGCGGGTAATGGTGTTTTTGTCGATCTGCTGCTACGTCACGGGTACCGCGTGATTCCGGCTAGCGAGTTCGACCCGAGCATGCTGAAATAGCAAATGAAGGCGGGGCGGCCATCGAGTGGATAGTCGCCCCCTTTGCTGGCAAGGTAAACTATTTCAACAAATGTTCAATGGCTTTTGCCCAGATAAAACCTGCCAAAATAAACCTGTCCCTTTTTGGTAGGTTAGGCAAGGAGGGTGTGGCCGTAGGCGTTGGCGGCCTTGATGGCAGCGGCGAACTTCTTGTCGGTGAAGGGCTCCGGGTTGCCCTGCTTCCACTCGTTGGTGGCGTGTGCGTATTCGCACAGGGCCGGGATATCGGCCTCAGAAAGCCCAACCTGCTCAAGCGTCACGGGCAGGCCCATCTGTTTGTTAAAGGCGGCGTAGCGCTCAAGGTTCTCGGTATCGCCCGTATAGGCAAACAGCACCAGCACGCCCAAGCTCACGACCTCGCCATGCAGATAGGAGCCCTCGCGCGGAATGCTGCAGGTGGCGTTGTAGAACGCATGCGCCACGCTCGAGTTGTAGTAGTAATCGTTTTGGTTGGTCAGGTTCGAGACATAGCCCGTGTTGACCACGATGTCGAGCGCGATCTGCTTGACGGCCTCGCTCGACAGATTCTGACGAACGTCCTCAAGACCCTGAACACCGTAGGTAAACAGCGGCTCGGAACAGGTGTGGGCAAGAGCCAGGCCAAGGCCGGCGGTGTGCTCCAGGTCGCCGGCGCTCGTGGCGTACTCGACTTCGGGTTGCTTGGACAGGGCGTCGCCCACGCCGGCCCAGAAGTACTCCGCCGGAGCCTCGGCGATGATCTTGGGGTTGATGAAGATGTGCGCCGGTCGGTTGGGGTACGAATAGCCCTCGAGCGAGCCGTCGTCGTTGTACACGACGGCAATGGCGGTCGCGGCGGAGCAGTTGGAACAGATCGTCGGGACAGTGAAGACGATCTTCTTGAGCTCGATGGCCGCCGTCTTGACGGTGTCGAGCGCCTTTCCGCCGCCGCAGGCGATAAGAACATCAGCCTCCTGGCAGGCAGGGGAGTTCACGACCTTGGCGATATTGGCACGCGTACTGTTGGTGCCGTAGACGCGCGTCTCGAGAATTTCGACGTCGGTACCCGCCAGCGCAGCTCCGATACCGGGAAGTGCTGCGGCCAGTGCCCGCTTGCCACCGATGATCGCGACCTTCTTCGCGCCGTACTCGGCCAGCGCGCCGGGCAGCTCGTCAAAGCAATCCTCGCCAACGGTGTAGTCGCTCATTCCAATCGTGCGCATAGCAACCTTCTTTCGTTCGATAAAGTGCTTTCAGGTATTTTGCTCCAAGAGAAGGTCCACAGCCGCGAGAAATTTCGAACGTATAAAACCAGTGTTGAGGGTTTTTCGCCGGCGCTGAACGTGCTAGCATACTCCGCATAAGCGTTGATGGGGACGAGTAGTCGGCCGTCCGCATGCTACAGAGAGCGGGGAGCGCTGAGAACCCGTGCATGCGACCGATGAAAATCACCCCGGAGCTGCGGTCCCAACGGACGTGCCGCGCAGGTTCGTCTTAGTAGATATCGCCGAGATGGTCGTCGATACAGGCCAGCCGAGTAACGGATGCGAGCGCGCGGCGACGCGGGCGAGGGCATCTAAGCTGGGTGGTTAAACGAAGAGCTTTTGCGGGCGTACAGTCCGTTTTTGTGGCGCTTCGTCCCAGCTTGTAGGGACGGGCGCTTTTTTGGTGCCCAACGGGCGTGCGCGCCCACGACATGAAAGGGGTACCGTGGCAAACGAGTACAAGCAGACGATGAATCTGCCCAAGACCGGTTTTCCCATGCGTGCCGGTCTTTCCAAGTCCGAGCCCAAGCGACTCAAGGACTGGCAGGACAACAAGGTCTACGAGCAGGTTCTGAAGAAGAACGAGGGTCACAAGAAGTTCGTGCTGCACGACGGCCCTCCGTACGCCAACGGCCCGATCCACATCGGCCACGCCATGAACAAGATCTCCAAGGACATGATCAACCGTTACTGGATGATGCAGGGCTATGAGGTTCCCTATGTCCCCGGTTGGGACTGCCACGGTCAGCCGATCGAGCATAAGGTCGAGGAGAAGCTCGGCACCGAGAAGTTCAACCAGACCTCCACGGCCAAGATCCGCGAGCTTTGCAACGAGTTCGCTGTCGAGAACATCGAGCTCCAGAAGGCCGGCTTCCGTCGCCTGGGCGTGCTCGGCGATTGGGACAACCCGTATCTGACGCTCTATCACCAGCATGACGCCGCCGACATCGAGGTTTTCAAGGCCATGTTCGACAAGGGCATGATCTATCGCGGTCACAAGCCCGTCCACTGGTGCAAGCACTGCCATACCGCACTGGCTGAGGCCGAGATCGAGTACTCCGACGAGACGAGCCCGTCCATTTTCGTGCGCTTCGAGATGACTTCCAAGCCCGCCGGCCTCGAGAACTTCGACGGCCCGGTTGACTTTATCATCTGGACGACCACGCCGTGGACCATCCCCTCCGACCAGGCCGTTTCCCTCAAGCCCGGCGCCGCCTACGTTGCCGTTGAGCACGATGGTCGTTCCGAGGTCATGCTCGAGGACCTGGCTCCCAAGTGCTGTGAGGAGTTTGGCTGGGAGTACACCCCGGTTATGGTCGACGGCAAGCCCTATGTGGTTCCCGCCGAGACCTTCCACCACATCCACTACAAGCAGCCAATCTTTGACGGTGTTGAGGGCGTGGCGCTGCTGGCCGATTACGTCGGTGTCGATGACGGTACCGGTATCGTCCACAACTCGCCCGGCCACGGCGTCGACGACTACTTTGCCTGCCTCAAGGAGGGCATCACCGACATCTGCATGCCGGTCGATGACGACGGCAAGTTCTACACCGGCGAGGAGTTTGGCACCGGTGGCCCCTTCAGCGGTATGGATACCGATGAGGCCAACCCGCACATCATCGAGTTCCTGCGCGAGCGCGGCACCCTGGTCCTCGAGAAGAAGATCACGCACAGCTATCCGCACTGCTGGCGCTGCAAGCACCCGGTGCTCTTCCGTGCTACTGACCAGTGGTTTGTCTCTATGGACAAGACCGGTTTGCGTGAGCAGGCTGGCAAGGAGGTTCGCGAGAACGTCAAGTGGTATCCGGCTCACGCCGCCAACCGCATCGGCGCCATGGTCGAGCAGCGTCCCGACTGGTGCATCAGCCGTCAGCGCAACTGGGGCGTGCCTATCCCCAGCTACACCTGCGCCGACTGCGGCGAGAAGGTCATGAACGACGCTACGCTCGACGCCGTCATCAAGCTCTTCCACGAGAAGGGCTCCGACGCCTGGTTCACCGACGCTCCCGAGAGCTACCTGGGCGAGGCCTGCGTCTGCCCCAAGTGCGGCGGCCATCACCTCAAGGCCGATAAGGACATCCTCGACGTGTGGTGGGATTCCGGCGTCTCCTGGAAGGCCGTCTGCGAGTACCGTCCCGAGCTTGAGTATCCGGCGGATGTGTACCTCGAGGGCTCCGACCAGCACCGCGGTTGGTTCCAGAGCTCGCTGCTCACCTCGGTGGGCGCCAACGGCCATGCCCCGTACAAGGCGGTCGTCTCGCAGGGCTTCACGCTCGATGGCCAGGGCCGCAAGATGTCCAAGTCGCTCGGCAACGTCATCGACCCCAACAAGGTCTGCGACGAGATGGGCGCCGACATCATCCGCCTGTGGGTTGCCTCGGTCGACACCAGCTCCGACGTGTCCATCGACCACGAGATCCTTGCCCGTACGTCCGATGCCTACCGTCGTTTCCGCAACACGCTGCGCTTCCTGCTCTCCGAGCTCGAGGGTCAGTTTGAGCCCGAGACCGACGGCGTCGCCTTTGCCGACTTGCTGCCGCTCGACAAGCTCATGGTTGCCCGCCTAACCCAGGTTCAGGCCGAAGTCGACGATGCCTACGCCAGCTACGAGTTCCCGCGCGCCTACCGTGCGCTCTACGACTTCGTGGTTACCGAGCTCTCCAACGTGTACCTCGACGCCCTGAAGGACCGTCTGTACTGCGATAAGCCCGGCTCGCTCGAGCGCCGCAGCGCCCAGACCGTGCTGGCCGAGCTCTTCTCGATGCTCATGCGCGACCTGCAGCCGATCCTGTCCTACACGGTCGATGAGGCCATGGCATATGCGCCCGCCGGCTGCGTCGACCACCAGAAGTACGCCGCGCTGCTCGATTGGTACAAGTCGCCCATCACGGTCGACGAGGCCAATGAGTTTGAGGGCGTGCTCGAGGCTTCGCTCGAGCTCCGTAGCTCCGTGACCAAGGCCCTTGAGGATGCCCGTTCTGCCGGCACCTTTACTAAGAGCCAGCAGGTCCGCGTCAAGGCGGTCGTTCCCGCCGAGATGTACGCGCTGCTGACCGGCGACAAGGCCGTCGACCTGGCCGAGTTCTACATCGTCTCCGATGTTGAGCTGACCCAGGGCGAGGAGCTCTCCGTTGCCATCGAGGCTGCCGAGGGCGAGTGCTGCGACCGTTGCTGGAACTACCGCACCACCGTCGGCGAGTACAACGGCCACGCTCACATCTGCAAGCGTTGTGCGAATGCCCTTTAAGCCACGGTAACTCGGCATTTTAGTTATAGGGAGAATTTGGACGCCTTCGGCCCATTTGCTCCGCTGAATAAAAGCGACATTCCGTTATCCGGAATGCCGCTTTCGTTTTTAGCTGGTTATTTCGCTTGCGTTGGTGGATATGTCGTGCGCTCTGCGTGTGGCAATATAAGATGGTTAATTGCGTAAAACGGAATTTGATTATCTGAGGGTAGGGGATTGATTTGGGCCGTGCTGGGGATATGACGCCGCCTTTGCGTTGGCGGTTGGGTGTTGCTGGTGGGGTAGCGCTCGTTGTGCTGCTTGTTGACCAGCTGACCAAGCTTGCGGTTCGTGCCGTGGGCGAAGCTTTGCATGTGACTGTCATCCCCGGTGTCATCGACTTTATGTTTGTCCGCAATATCGGTGCTGCCTTTAGTATGGGCGAGGGGCATGGCATCGCGTTTGCCGTGCTGGCGTTGGCGGTCATTATCGCTATTGCCGTGTACCTCGTTCGTGCACCCCAGCTCGCCCATCTTGAGGTTGTGGGCATGGCGATGGTTGCGGGCGGTGCTATTGGCAACGCTATCGATCGTTTGGCCTTTGGCTTCGTGACCGATTTTATTGCCACCACCTTCATCGACTTCCCCGTCTTCAATGTGGCCGATATCGGCATTACCTTGGGCGTCGTGCTCGCCCTCTTTGGCTACATGTTCTTGAGCCCCGCGGCCCGTGAGGTCGATGCGACCGCTGAGCTTAACGCCCGTGACGAGGCCCGCGCCAAGCGTAAGGCCCAGCAACGCGGGGAGCGTGCCCGCAAGATTCGCGAAAGGAACGAGCGCTAATGGCCGACATCCATATTCTTGTTGCCGACGATGCCGCTGGTCAGCGTCTTGACGCCTATTTGGGCGCCAACGATGGCTGTCCCACGCGCTCTGCCTGCGCGCATCTGATCGAGGGCGGCGCCGTTGCCGTCAACGGCGAGACCTGCCTGTCAAAAAAGTATGCCGTGCGCTCCGGCGACCGCATTTCGGTCGATCTGCCCGAGTCACACGACCCGACCGACGTGATTCCCGAGGCCATTCCTCTCGATATTCGCTACGAAGACGACTACCTTATCGTGCTCTCCAAGCAGCGCGGCCTGGTGTGCCATCCCGCCCATGGCCACGAGAGCGGCACCCTTGCAAACGCTCTGGTCTACCACTGCGGTATCGATCATCTTGGTACCGTGCAGGGTGAGGACCGACCCGGCATCGTGCATCGCCTAGATCGCGATACCTCGGGTCTCATGCTTGCGGCCAAGGACGATGACACCCAGCGCGCGCTCCAAAATCTCATCCGCACGCGTACGCTCGACCGTCGCTATATCACACTTGTTCACGGACACATCGCCATGGACGAGGGCACCATCAACACTGGCATTGCCCGATCGACGCGCGACCGTGTCAAGATGGCGGTTTCTGACGATCCTTTCGCGCGCCAGGCCATTACGACCTTTAAGGTCCTCGAGCGCTTCGATTCCACGCGTTTTGACGACGGCTATACGCTCGTCGAGTGCCACCTGTTTACGGGCCGCACACATCAGATTCGCGTGCATATGCGCCATATCAACCACGCCTGCGTGGGCGATCCACTCTACGGCAAGTGCGATGCACGTGCTGATCAGGGCCTGACTAGGCAATTTCTTCATTCTTGGCGCGTCGCATTCGACCATCCCGTGACGGGGGAGCGCATTGAGTGCCGTGATGAGCTGCCGTGGGATCTCGCTGCGGTTCTCGACGATCTGGCTCCGCGCTCGCTCGGTCGCACGGGCGCCGGCGACGACATCGTCCCGCAGCTCGGCCTGCTCGAAGCCTAGCCGGTATTAGGTGGTTTCTTGAACTCGGTAAGCCTGCGGTAAGATATATGATTGTTTACGTAACGCGTTCCTGGGAGCCTGCATGCTCGCCTTTTTACAAACCAACACACCCATTGTGATCTTCAACCAGATTGTCGTCACGCTGCTCACGGTCTGCTTTCTGTACCAGGTGGTCTTCTTTGTCATTGGCGCTCTTCGTGGCGAGGTCGCGCCTCCTAAGGCCAAAAAACTCCATCGCTATGCTTTCTTTATCGCGGCGCATAATGAGGAGGCCGTGATTGCCAACCTCGTTCGCTCCATCAAGGACCAGGATTATCCGTCCGAGCTTATCGAGGTCTTCGTGGTCGCCGATGCCTGCACCGACAACACGGCGCAGCTCGCGCGCGAGGCGGGCGCCATCGTTTATGAGCGCAACGACCTGGCCCGCAAGGGTAAGAGCTGGGTCATGGACTTTGGTTTTGACCGTATCCTTAACGAGTATCCCGACACGTTTGAGGGCTACTTTATTTTCGATGCTGATAACGTCATATCCCGCGATTATGTGTCCAAGATGAACGATGCCTTTGATCAGGGCTTCCATGTGGTCACGAGCTATCGCAACTCTAAGAACTTCGGCAGCTCGTGGATCTCTGCGGCCAACGCCACGTGGTATCTGCGCGAGGCGCGCTTTCTCAACAACGCGCGCAACATCTGCAAGACGTCTTGCGCCGTCTCGGGTTCGGGCTACCTCATCTCCGCCAGCGTTATCGAGGGCATGCACGGTTGGCAGTTCCATACGCTGACCGAGGATATCCAGTTCACCACGTTCTGTGCCATCCACGGCATTCGCATTGGCTATGCGCCGGCGGAGTTCTTTGACGAACAGCCTGTGACGTTTAAGGCTTCCTGGAAGCAGCGTATGCGTTGGACTAAGGGCTTCTACCAGGTGTTCTTTACGTACGGTAAGCACCTGGTCAAATCGACCTTCCGCTACCATCGTTTTGCCGCCTACGACATGTTTATGACGATCGCCCCGGGTATGCTGCTATCGCTGATCTCGATGCTCGCCAATGCCACGTTCCTGATCGTGGGCGGGCTTTCGCACGGCTTTTTGGCCACCGAGGTCGAGATGCAGGCTTGTGCCGCCTCGCTCATTATGACCTTCGCGATGATGTACCAGACCTTCTTTATCCTGGCGTTGCTCACGACTATCTTTGAGTACAAGCACATTCACTGTGCGCAAAAGTGGCGTCTGGTAACTAACCTGTTTACCTTCCCGATCTTTATGTTCAGCTATATCCCCATCACGGTGGCCGCGCTGTTCCTGAAGGTCGACTGGGTGCCGACGCAGCACGCCGTCAACGTTACCCTTGACGAGGTCATGCAAGGCGCCAAATAACCACCACCAAAACCACCGCAAAGGGGACAGGCACCTTTGTGGTGGTTTTTGCTTTTGCGATGCAGCTCGAGGAGGAGTCCGATGGTCTATATCCCGTTCTGGATTTGCATCTTTGCCGGCGCGGCGATTGATGCCCGTGAGCGGCGGTTTCCGAATGCGCTTGCCGGAGCGTGTGCGGTGGCGGCATTAGCAGGCGTTTGGCTCGACAAAGGCGTTAACACAGCGCTTGACCACGCAGGTCTTGCCGTCATCGTGTATCTTGCTCTCGTGCTGACTGAGTCTCTCTGGCGTCGACTTCGCCAAATCCCGGGCATCGGCATGGGGGATGCCAAGGCGCTCTTCGCGCTTTGCACGCTCGACCCTATGGGTGGCATCGTGGCATTTGCCGTCGCACTCCTGGCCCTGGCCCTCTCCTGCCTCTTCACAAAATCGCGCTCCCTGCCATTGCTCCCGTTTTTAGTGCCGATTTTTGCCATAATCGAGGTCGTGGGCTGCACATTGTAACCGATTGCGCATCCTTCTTAAGGAGCATGCCATGGCATCTAATCAAGAAACGGCCGTCATTAAGGCGCGCATGGACCGTATTCCCTCGGCGTTGTCGCCCGAACTAGTCGAGCGCATTGTCGCCGATTGTGCTTCGGGCTATGTCAACCCGTATCGTTGCAACGACGATCAGGTCATTCGTCGTATTGATCGCGCCGCCGACAAAGGCACGCTTATGCGTCCGGCGTTTATGCGCGATACCGAAAAGATACTTCATCTTCCGGCGTACACCCGTTATGCAGGTAAAACGCAGGTCTTTAGCTTCCGTAGCAATGACGATCTGTCACGCCGCGGTTTGCACGTGCAGCTTGTGTCTCGCATTGCGCGCGATATCGGTCGCGCCCTGGGGCTCAATTGCGATCTGATCGAGGCGATTGGCCTGGGCCACGACTTGGGACACACGCCTTTTGGCCATGCGGGCGAGCGCTTCCTCAACGATATCTATCATGAGCGTACGGGGCGTTATTTTTTTCATAACGTGCAGTCGGTCCGCGTGCTCGACGCGCTGTACGGCCGCAACGTGTCACTCCAGACGCTCGACGGTGTGCTATGCCATAACGGCGAGTACGAGCAGCGTGTGTTTGAGCTCTCGGACATGAGCTCCTTTGACCAGTTTGACCAGACGGTTGAGGATTGCATTGCCACGGGCTATAGCGCAATTGGGCATCTGCGTCCCATGACGCTCGAAGGCTGTGTGGTCCGCATCTCGGATATCCTTGCCTACGTCGGTCGTGACCGTCAGGATGCGATCGCGACGGGCCTGCTTTCGCCCGAAGCTTTTGATGATGGCCGGGGCGGTGCCTACAATAGTTGGATCCTCACGCATGCCTCCATCGATATCGTTGAGCATAGCTATGGTAAGCCGCGCATCGAGATGAGCGAGGACCTGTTTGAGGAGATCCGCCGTGCCAAGCGCGAGAACCACGTAAAGATCTATAGCAAGGGCGGCATCGAAGGCGACTCCGAAGCGGAGCTGCGCGAGGCGTTCGAAAAGCTCTACGACCGTTGTCTACAGGATATAAACGAAGGTGACGAGTCATCGTACATCTTTAAGCACCACATTTCTCGCATTGAGCAGCAGCTTTCCTACTACGACCGCACCTATGCCTGGCAGGACGATAAAGATCAGACCGTAGTGGATTACATTTCGAGCATGACGGATGGCTACTTCTGCGAGCTCGCGAGCAAGTTGTTCCCGGGATTAAAGTTTCCGCACCGTACCTATATTAACGAACGGTAGTTCGTATATATTCGGTATATTATTAGTGGAAAACGTTTTTGATTGATGCACGGGATGGCTATGGACGACCTTTTTTCTGCCTCGACGCGCGAGCGTTCCTTTAAAAATGCGCCGCTCGCGGTGCGCATGCGCCCCAATTCGCTCGACGAGTACGTGGGTCAGCAAAAGGCCGTCGGTAAGGGCTCGTGGCTGCGTGCTGCGATTGAGCATGACGTGCTGTCGAGTGTGATTCTGTATGGGCCGGCCGGTACGGGCAAAACGACGCTGGCCCACATTATCGCTAACCATACCAAGAGCGAGTTTGTCGAGGTCAGCGCCGTGACGGGTTCCGTGAAGGACCTGCGTCGCGTGATTGACGAGGCCAAGACGCGCCTGAATACCTACGACCGCCGCACTATTCTATTCATCGACGAGATTCATCGCTTCTCTAAGTCGCAGCAGGATGCCCTGCTGCATGCGGTTGAGAACCGCACCGTCATTATGATTGGCGCCACGACGGAGAATCCGTACTTCGAGGTCAACTCGGCACTGCTCTCACGTGGTCGCGTCGTGGAGCTTGAGCATCTGAAGGATGAGGATATCGCCACGCTTATTGAACGTGCGCTTGAGGCGACGCAGGGCTTGAACGGTAAGTTCTCGGCCGATGAGGATACGGTCAAGACCATCTGCACGCTGGCAGCGGGTGACGCTCGCTCGGCGCTCACGACGCTCGAGCTTGCGAGCGAGATTGCCGTCACGCGTCCCGATACCGAGGGAACGCCAGCGCCCGCGGCGGGGGAGCGCTATCCCATCACTGTTGACGACGTGAAGATTGCCAACCCGCGCCGTGGCTTTTCGTACGACAAAAACGGCGACATGCACTACGACATCATCAGTGCGTTCATCAAGTCCATGCGCGGCAGCGACCCCGATGCCACGATCTATTGGCTCGCGCGCATGATCGATGCGGGGGAGGATCCAAAATTTATCGCTCGCCGCATTATGATTCAGGCTTCTGAGGATGTTGGCAACGCCGACCCGCAGGCGCTTTTGGTGGCGCATGCCGCGTTCAAGTCTGCCGAGGTCATTGGGTATCCCGAGTGCCGCATTAACCTTGCTCAGGCCGCTCTGTATGTGTGCTTGGCGCCTAAATCCAACGCGTGTGAGGCCTCGATCGATGCGGCGCTGGCCGATATCCATTCAAGCGGGCTTCGCGAGGTGCCGAGTTATCTGCGCGATCGTCATCGCCCGGGCAGCGACGAATACGGTGTGTATAAGTATCCGCATGATTATCCCGAAGGCTGGGTCGATCAGCGCTATTTGCCCGAGGGACTGGAGCGCGGCGCGTTCTGGCAGCCTGCCGGCCGCGGTTGGGAAGAATGGCGCGTAGAGCAAAGTGAGCGCGACCGTAGCGGCAATGCGCCCAAGTAGGTCATTGGCACCTCGCACATCCCCTTTGGGTATCTTTCCCCTTCTTTGGGGTACCATGAACAGCGTCTGTATTTCGATTCCTTCGGGAGGCTTGTATGAGTCCCATTCAAATCGCCCTGCTGGTGCTTGCCATTGCCGGTGTGTGGGCTATCGTTGAGCTCGCGCTTACCCTGCGCAAGACCCGCAACGTCGTTGATTCGCTCGATAAGACCGTAAGCGATCTCAATAACACCATCGCCGAGGCTCAGCCTGTGGTGGCAAAACTCGACGGCGCTGTCGACGAGCTTACGCCGGCACTTGCCCAGATGGAGCCGCTCCTCAAGTCGAGCAAGACCGCCGTCGACGCCTTGACATCCAATCTCGTAGAGGTCGAAGCCGTGGTTCGCGACATTTCTGAGGTTACGGGCAGCATGGCTGATGCCAGCAATGTTGTGTCGAGCGTGACCGACTCTGCGGCCGGTGCCGTACAGAAGCTCTTTAATAAGGTGAAGGCTCCCGCGGCCGACGTCGAGCGCACGCTTTCCGCTGCCGCCGCCGTGGCCGAGCAGCCTACCGAGCGCGTTCTGATTGGTGAGGCTGAGGACGAGGCCGCCGATGGTGCTGATGCGGCTCAGAAGCCCGCAGCCAAGCCTGCTCAGTATTACACCTATACGCCCGCCGAGACCTCCGAGGAGTCCTGCGATGAGTAGCGAAGCAACCTGCCCTATTACGCTGACTGTTGCCGGGGATCCGCGTCTGGCACGCCTCGTGCGTATGACGGCGGCCAACGTCGGCGCGCTGTGCTCCATGTCCGTCGATCGCATCGATGACATTCGTATGGCTGCCGAGGAGGCCTTTATCTTTGGCTGCACGGCTGTTGATTCCGATGACATCATGATCAGGTTCGATGTCGATGAGTCTCACGTTGGCATGAACTTTACCTTTGGCGATCGGGCCACCGTCGACGAGGATGACCAGGCTGCCGTGTATGCCGAGCTCATTCTGGCGAGCGTGTGCGATTCCTACGAAAAGACTGAGGCGCCCCTGACGCTTTCCCTCGACCTCAAGGCGGATATCTAATATGACCGAACGTTCCCGGAGCGGTAAGACCGCTTGGGACAAGGAGAAAACCCGCGAGCTGTTTCGTCGCTATAAAGAGACTGGTGATCCGGACGCACGCGAGCAGCTCGTCATGTCCCATATGAACCTGGTAAGGTTTCTTGCCAACAAATTTAAGAACCGCGGTGAGCCGCTCGACGACCTGATGCAGGTCGGATACCTGGGTCTACTCAAGGCAATCGACCGCTTTGATCCCGAGCGCGGACTCGAGTTCACCACGTTTGCCACGCCCACCATCCTGGGCGAGATCAAGCGTCACTTCCGCGACAAGGGCTGGAGCGTGCGCGTGCCGCGCCGTCTGCAGGAGCTTTCTGCCAAGGTCAACCAGGCCACCGACAAGCTCACCAATGAGTTGCAGCGCTCGCCTAAGGTCGAAGAAATCGCCGAATACTTGGACGTGACTGTCGACGAGGTACTCGAAGCCATGGAATCGTCCTCGGCTTACACCTCGGTGCCCATCGAGGCTCCCGGCGCGTCCGATTCCGACGATGCGCCCTCGATTCTCGACCGCTATGCCGATGACGACAACGAGCTCGACTTTACCGATGACCGACTAGTAATCGAGGAAGCCATCCGCGATTTCTCGCCGCGCGAGCGCGAGGTTATCGAGCTGCGCTTCGTAAAGGGCATGACCCAGATTGAGATCGCCAAGAAGCTGGGAATCTCGCAGGTGCAGGTCTCGCGCCTGCTGCGTCGTACCCTTAAGAAGATTCAGGACAAGATCGACCCCGATGGAGTGATGGTTCGTTCATGAGTGAGCACCCCCAACAAACCGACCGCACGCTGCGCGATACCCGTATTCTGACGCTTCGCATTTGGTCCGTCGTTGGCTGCATCGTCATCGCCGCCGTCATCTTTAACCTTATGGGCATCCTGGCGCCGGTTATCGAGTTTCTAGCTGTCGGCTCCATCATCGCTTTTGTGATGTCGCCGATCACTAACTGGCTTGAGCATCACGGCGTCGGCCGTGGCATCGGTTCTCTCGTCGCCCTCATTGTGGTTGTTGCCGTGCTTGTTGGTGTCGTTTGCATCCTGTCGCCTATTTTGCTCGGTCAGATTATGGAAGTCCTGAGCCGCCTGCCTGAGCAGCTTCGTGTTGCGGGCGGCGATCTCAACGAGATGGTCTCGCATTTCAAGACGCTCAACAACACGCCGCTCAAAGAGTATCTGGATGATAATCTTTCTTCGCTTGTCACTGTGGCGTCTAAGTATGTCTCACAAATCGCTGCCGAGCTTGGTCGCGGTGTATTCCCGCTTATTACCAATACGGCCTCCCAGCTGTTCGTCATCTTCCTCGGTCTGGTGCTTGCCTACTGGCTTGCCTGCGATTACCCCCGTATGCACCATGAAGTCTGCACCATCATTGGTCAGGAAAAGGAGACCTCGTACCGCTTTATGGTCGCCATTCTTTCACGCTCGGTCGGCGGTTATATGCGTGGCATGGTCGTGACGTCCATCTGCGGTGGTATCCTCGCTTTTATCGGCTTTACGCTCATTGGCCATCCATATGCAGCGCTCATGGCCATATTTACCGGCATTATGCACTTGGTCCCGGTTGTCGGTCCCTGGGTGAGCGCGGCGATCGCCACGGTGCTCGGCTTTATGTTCAGCCCTATGCTGGCATTGTGGACGCTTGTCGTGACCATGGTGGCTCAAAACGTCACCGACAACGTCATTTCGCCTAAGGTCATGCAGAGCTCGGTCCAGGTGCATCCTGTCATGAGCCTGACGGCGCTCGTTATCGGTTCGGCGCTTATGGGCGCCATCGGCATGGTGGTGGCCATCCCGCTGTGCGCGGCTCTAAAGGGTATCTTCGTGTACTACTTCGAGAACGAGACCGGCCGTCAGCTCGTGGCCTACGACGGTGCTGTGTTTAAGGGCACCCCGTATCGCGATGCCGAGGGTAACCCGGTCGCCGCCTATGACGCGCTTGGAGACGATACGTTCATCTATGAGTCCGAGCTCATCGGTAACGAGACTGCGCCCAAGGCCCAGGCCATGCCCAAACCCGGGCTTGATAATCCTTGGATGAAGCTCTCGGGCCTGCAGCCCGACGCGACGGGCTTTTTCAAGAACCCCTTCGCCAAGGATGACGATTCCAATACGGACGACGACACCAAAACCGGCATCGACGGCTCCATGGACGATTCGGATTCCAAATAGGCACCGCTAGCGTTTCTTTAAGTTGTAAATGACAAGAAACGCGAGCAAAGCGATTGATAAGGGGCCGGCTACATAGAAAAAGAGAACGTCAATTGCGCGTAGAGTGAAATAAGCCTTATCACCGGACATTACTGCATACAATACGTAGCCAAATGCTGGTTGGTTTGCGTACCAGCAGGAGAAGGCCAAGAGCGCTAAAAGTGCTACAACCAGAAGTGCATTCAGGACAAATCGTTTGCTTTTCATCGATCGCTCCTTTCGGGTGAATCTTATATGTAATTCTACCATTAGTCTTTTTCAAAGGATCGCACAGTCCTACATAACGTGCACTTTCGCTGTAGGGTCGGCTTTATGTCGGTCCTCTTTTTTGCATGGGGGCGGTTGGATGGTAATATCGTTACGTTTGAACTGTTTCGATGTGAAACCGAGGAGATTCCCTCTATGAGTGCTGACTACCCGTCAATGACTACGGCCGAGATCCGCTCTAAGTTCCTCAACTTCTTTGAGGAGCGCGGTCTTAAGCTCTATCCTTCTTCGTCCCTTGTTCCCGACGATCCCTCGCTGCTGCTTGCCAACGCCGGCATGAACCAGTTTAAGGAGTACTACCAGGGCAAGAAGACCATGAAGGAGATCGGCGCGATCTCCTGCCAGAAGTGCGTCCGCACCAACGACATTGACTGCATCGGCGAGGACGGCCGTCACCTCTCGTTCTTTGAGATGCTCGGCGACTTCTCCTTTGGCGGCGTCTCCAAGCAGCAGGCTTGCGCTTGGGCCTTCGAGCTTATCACCAAGGAGTTCAAGCTGCCGCTCGACCGCCTGTACTTCACCGTCTTTACTGAGGACGACGAGACCCACGACGTGTGGCGCTCCCTGGGCGTTGCCGAGGACCACATCTCGCGTCTGGGTGAGGACGACAACTTCTGGGCCGCTGGCCCCACCGGTCCCTGCGGTCCGTGCTCCGAGATCTACTTTGACATGGGCGAGGAGGTCGGCTGCGGTAGCCCCGACTGCAAGCCCGGCTGCGACTGCGATCGCTTCCTGGAGTTCTGGAACCTCGTGTTTACCCAGTACGACCGCCAGGAGGACGGCTCCATGCCGGAGCTGCCGCACCGCAACCTCGATACGGGTATGGGCCTGGAGCGCATGGCCGCCATCATGCAGCACAAGACCGCCAACTACGACGGCGATCTGATGCAGCATCTCATCAAACTGGGCGAGAAGATCAGCGGCAAGACCTATGACGCCGATGACTACTCCGGCGCCAGCCGCTCGCTGCGCATCATCGCCGATCATTCCCGTGCCGTCGACTTTATGATCTCGGACGGCATCCTGCCCGGTAACGAGGGCCGCGAGTACGTCCTTCGCCGCCTGCTCCGCCGCGCCGTGTTCCACGGTCGCCTGCTGGGCATCGAGGGCGCCTTCCTGACCAAGTTCATCGACGAGGTCAACGCTCAGATGGGCGAGGCATATCCCGAGCTGCTCAAGAACGTCGCGCTCGTCAAGGGCATCGTTGCCTCCGAGGAGGAGCGTTTCTCCACGACGCTCGACAACGGCCGCGTCTACCTGGACGAGGCCCTGGCCGCGCTCGCCGACGGCGCTGTCCTTCCGGGCGATGTTGCCTTTAAGCTGCATGATACCTTTGGTTTCCCCATCGACCTGACCGTCGAGATCGCCGGCACCGCCGGTCACGACGTCGATATGGACGGCTTCACCGCTTGCATGGAGGACCAGAAGGCCCGCGCTCGCGCCAACGCCAAGGGCGATGCCTGGGGTAGCTTTAACGACGTGTGGGTCGAGCTTTCGGACAAGGTCGCTGCGACCGATTTCGACGGCTATGACAATGATGTGATCGAGGGCGCCAAGGTTGTCGCCATCGTTCGCAACGGCGAGTCCGTCGAGTCCGCTGCCGCGGGCGAGGATGTCGAGGTCGTGCTTGACCGCACTCCGTTCTACGCCGAGATGGGTGGCCAGCAGGGCGACGCCGGTGAGCTTTCCGCCGAGGGCGTTTCGCTGGTCGTTTCCGATACAAAGAACCACAACGGCCTGTATGCCCACGTCGCCCATATTGCCGAGGGCACGCTGACCGTCGGTTCAACCGTGACCGCCACACTCGACGCCGAGCGCCGTGGCTTCCTGCGCCGCAACCACACCGCCACGCACCTGCTCGACGCCGCGCTTAAGCAGGTCCTGGGCGAGCATGTCTCCCAGGCCGGCTCGCTGGTGACGCCCGAGCACCTGCGCTTTGACTTCACACACTTTGAGGCCCTGTCCTCCGAGCAGCTCAAGGCTGTCGAGGACCTGGTCAACCAGCAGATCTTTGCCTCCAAGCCGGTCGTGACTCGCGTCATGGGCATCGATGAGGCCAAGGCCGCCGGCGCCGTCGCCCTGTTTGGCGAGAAGTACGGCGACGTCGTGCGCGTCGTCTCCGTGGGTGCCGAGGACCAGCCGTTCTCCCGCGAGCTCTGCGGTGGCACCCATGCCGCCAACACCGCCGAGATCGGCCTGTTCAAGATCATTTCCGAGTCCTCCACGGGCTCGAACGTTCGCCGTATCGAGGCCGTGACCTCTAAGGGCGCCCTCGACTACATGGCCGACCGCCTGGCACTTGTTGACGCCGCTGCCGCTGCGCTCAAGTGCCGTGTCGACGAGGTTCCCGCTCGTGTGGAGAACCTGCAGGCAGAGCTGCGCGAGACATCTAACAAGCTCAAGAAGGCGCTGACCGGTGGCTCCTCCGATGCTATCTCCAGTGCTATCGAGGGCGCCGTCGAGCTCGATGGCTACAAGCTCGTCGTCGCTGAGCTCCAGGGTCTTGAGGCTGCTGACCTGCGCAACGTCTGGGATACCGTGCACCAGAAGGTTGCCGGCCCCGTCGCCTGCGTCGTTGCTAGCGTGACCGAGAAGGGCACCCCGGCCCTGCTCGCCGCCGGCTCCGATGACGCCGTGAAGGCCGGTTTCCACGCCGGTAACGTGATTAAGCAGATCGCGGGCCTGGTCGACGGTCGCGGTGGCGGCCGTCCCAACATGGCCCAGGCCGGTGGCAAGAATGCTGCCGGCATCGCCGATGCCCTCGCGGCCGCCAAGACCGCGCTCGGCGCCTAAGTAGTCGCTGTGGTCGCGCTCGCGCTGGACATAGGGGAGACCAGGATCGGCATCGCCGTCTCGAGCCGTGATGGCAAGATGGCGATGCCCGTCAAGGTGCTCCCGGCCGCCGAGGTCACCGGTATGGCCAAGACGTTCCGTTACCTGATCGAGGACTATGAGCCCGACATCCTGGTAAGCGGACGTCCCCTGACCATGGCCGGAGAGCCCGGCCCCCAGGCCGAGCGCGTTGCCGCCGTGGCGCAAAAGATCGCCGATGAGCTCGATCTTCCGCTCGAGTTTGAGGATGAGCGTCTGTCCTCGCAAGAGGCCAAGCGTATCCTGCGTGAGCAGGGACTCAACGAAAAGCAGATGAGGGGCAAGATTGACATGATTGCCGCCAGCCTGTTCTTGCAGACATGGCTCGATCGCAAAAACGAGGAGGTTTCGCATGTCTAGCGCTTCCGATCCGCGTCAGCCGAATCGTACACGACAGCCTGCGTCGCGCCCTGTGCCGTCCGGCCAGCGTCCGGTGCAGCTGACCCCGCGCGCGGCCCAACCTGTCGCACGTCCGGCGCAGCCCTCCTCCCGTCCCGCGCAGCGTCCGGGCCAGCAGCCTGCTAGTCGTCCTGCCCAGCAGTCCGCCGCTCGCGCGGCCCAACCCTCAGGCGGCGCCCGCTTTAAGCAGCAGGCACCCACCCAGCGCGCGCAGGCCCCTCAATCGCACGCGCATCACGCTCACGGCACGCATGGCGTGGCTCCGGCCGCGCGTTCGAGCTATAACACGCATGCTCGGCGCGGCGCCCAAAAGAAAAGCTCGCCGGTGCCTATGATTATCGGCACTGTGGTTGCGGTGGTCGTTCTCGCTGCCATCGCCGTCTTCGCCGTACCGGCCGTCAAGGGCTTGTTGAGCGGGGAGGACGCAAGCGTCACCGCTGGCCATCAGGTTACCGTTACGATTCCCGATGGCGCCTCGGGCGACACGATTGCCTCGATTCTTTCCGAGAACCATATAGTCGAGAATCCCAAGGATTACTACGCGGCGGTCAAGAAGCTCAACGCGGACATGTCGCTTCAACCTGGCACGTACTCGTTCACGACGCTGATGGATGCGACCAAGGTCGTTCAGCAGCTTATTGAGGGACCCAATGCCGGCTCCGATGCGTTGACGGTCCCCGAGGGCCTGACGGTCGACCAGGTTGCCGACCGTGTGGCCCAGGCGTACGGCAGCATCTCCAAAGATGACTTCCTCAACCAGGCGAAGGCCAGCAATTATGTGAACGACTATCCGTTCCTTAAAGGCGCTGCGAATGATTCGCTCGAGGGTTTCCTGTTCCCCAAGACCTATTCGCTGGGCAAAAAACCGAGCGCCGATGACGTCATCCGCGCCATGCTCGATCAATTCAACACCGAGTACAAGTCGCTCGATTTTGCCGGTTGCGAGGCCAAGATCAAAGAGCGCTACGGCGTGGGGATGTCCGATTACGACATCATCAATCTCGCTTCCATCGTCGAGCGCGAGGGCCTCAACGCCGAGCAGCGTGCGCATGTCGCCTCGGTGTTCTGCAACCGTCTTGCCGGCAAGCTCGACGGTTTGCGCTACCTCAATAGCGATGCGACTATGATGTATGTTACAGGCGGCGAAGTTACCGCCGCTGACCTGCAGAGCGATAGTCCCTACAACACCTATAAGCATGAAGGGCTACCGCCCACGCCCATCTGCTCTCCGTCGCTCGAGGCACTCAAGGCAACCCTTGAGCCTACCGACTCCGATGACCTGTATTTCTACATTACGCAGGATGAGGAGTATTTCTCTCAGACCTACGAAGAGCATCAACAGTCTTGGAATTAAACATGAGGATTTTCAGCCCCAAACGATATGTTGCCTCGGTCGATCGCATCGACCTCGATACCCTTTGGGCCGACGGCAAGCGCGCCATTTTGCTCGACCGCGATAACACCCTGGTGCCGCGTGATACCGAGCAGGTTCCCGCTGCGGTCTCCGCTTGGCTCGAGGCCGCCCATGCCAAGGGCTTTAAGCTGTGCATGGTGTCCAACAACTGGCATCGCGACCAGGTCATGAGCTCCGCACGCGAGCTGGGTCTCGAGGCCATCAGCCATGCCATGAAGCCCGCGCCGTTTGCTCTCAAGGCCGGACTTAAGCGCCTGGGTGCCACGGCCGATGAGGCCGTGCTGATCGGTGACCAGCTGTACACGGACGTGTGGAGCGGCAACTTTGCCGGCGTCGATACGATTTTGGTAAAGCCGCAGGCCACGCAGGACCTGTGGTATACGCAGATCTTCCGTATTTTTGAGCGCCGGGCCCTGCGCGACCTTCCCTGCGAGGAATAGGTTTCGTCATGTCCCAGCACACTAAGCACGGCTGCGACCATATCTTCTTTATCGGGTTTTTGGGTGCGGGCAAATCGACGCTAGCGCGCAACGTGGGCACCATGTTCAAGCGTCGGTTTATCGATACCGACCGCCTGGTCGTGCGTCGTTGCGGAAAATCGGTAACCGAGATTTTTGAGACCGAGGGCGAGGAGCGTTTTCGCGAGCTCGAGACTTCGGCGCTTCGTTCGCTCCAAAGCGAGCGCAGCCTGCTGGTTTCGTGCGGGGGCGGCATTGTCGAGACGCCGGTCAATATCGAGCTCATGCACCAGATGGGTACTTGCGTGTACCTCGAGGGTGACTTTGAGGACTCGATGCGCCAGATCCGCCGCTCCGACACGCGTCCTGATTTCCGCTCGCCTGAGCATGCGGCCCGCCTGTTTGAGCATCGACGTCCGCTGTATCGCCAAGCGGCCGATATTACCCTCGATATTCGCAATAAGTCCTTTGAGGACGTTTCCTATGTTTGTGCCGAGATGCTTTTGGAGCGTGGACTGCTATGATTCGCCGTCAACTCATCAATTTCCAAAATCGCAGTGTCGATGTTCGCGTTGGGCTTGACGCGTTTAGTGAGCTGTCGCGTATGTTTGCCTCGACCGTGGGTAAGCCCAAGCGTGCGATGGTTGTCTGGAACAGCGCTGTGTCCGATCGCCTTGGCGAGATCGTTGAGCATGCGCTGGTCGATGCGGGCTTTGCCGTCTCGCAGCTGTCGCTCGAGGTTTCGCCCGCCGGTGCGAGCTTGGCTGACGCCGATGCTGTCTTTGGCGGTCTGTCAACCAATGGAATTACCTGCGACGATCTGATTGTCGCCGTCGGTGACGCTTCGATGTGCTCTGTTGTCGCCTGGTGCGCCAATCAGTGGTGTGGACGCACGGAGTGCGCACTGCTGCCGACGACCTTCGACGCCATGCTCACGGTCGCGACGACCATGAAGCCGCTCGTCGCTTCGGGCGACCACTCGTTGCCCGCCATCGCGGTGCGCCCCGAGCCCGGTCTGGTCGTGTGCAATCTGGACCTTGTTCGCGAGGCCAGCGCTGAGGACCTTAAGCTTGGCTATTCGGTGCTCGTGGGTACCATGCTTTCCAGCAGCAAGTCGCGCTGGAATCAATTTACCGAGACCGTTCCCGAGATTCTTGCCGGTGAGGAGGTCGCGCTCGTCAATGCTGTGCAGTGGTCCCAGACTGCGCGCAAAGACGTGCTCATGGCCACGAACCCCAGTGCTCGTCATGCGCTCGATTTTGGCAAGACGGGGGAGCGCGCCCTTCGCGCCTGCCTGGGCGATGCCGCGGCTCGCGTACCCGCATACCAGCTCCTTTCCGAGGGCATGCGCTTTGAGGCACGCCTAGCGCATGATGCTTGCGACTTCGGTATCGACTATGTGTTTGAGGTCGATGACTGCCTGGAGGACTTTGGCATTGAGGAGCTTGCCTTCGACCTTGAACCGGCGGCCTTTATTTCGGAGTTCCGCAGGCAGCAGTTCGCACGCTCCAATCGCACGATGCTGCCGCTGCCCGCGGCACTCGGCGCCATTCGTCTTAACGCCGTGGACGACGATGTGCTCGAACGCCATGCGCAGGCGTATTTGGCTTCTCGCAAGGAACTTCTCTAACTTTATTGACATCCATCGTCTTTCGTATCATTTTGAGGGACGGGTTTTCAACCGGTTGCGAATCGCTTGTGATTCCGCTATTCGTTTGAAGCCCGTCCCGCTCTTTTTGAGGACAAGAAGAAAGGAATCTGCATGTCTGAGTTTGCTGCCGGTCCTGCCGGTCGTATCGAGCGTGTCCGTGCCCTGATGGCCGAGCGCGGCTACGACGCCATCGTCGTGCGCGACGAGGCCAACCTCCGCTGGCTCACGGGCGTGAAGGGCGTCTTCGACTACACCTTCGAGTTCCCGCACGCCGCGTTTATTACGGTCGATCAGTGCCTGTTCCACACCGACTCGCGCTATCTCAACAGCTTTGAGGAGAACACGCCCGCCGGCAGTCCCTGGGTCTACGACATGGACGAAGGCACCATCCCCGGCTGGGTCGCCGGCAAGATTGCAGCCAACAAGTGCCGCGTCTGCGCCGTCGAGGATGACATGCAGATTAACTTCTACCAGGGTATTCAACGTGGTCTGGAGGACCGCTCCGTTGCCTGCATGCTGCCGCTGATGCATGACGACATCCGCAAGATGCGTGCCATCAAGGATGCAGAGGAGATCGAGCTCATGCGCCACGCGCAGTCGATTACCGATGCCGCCTTCCAGCACATGCTCGGCTTTATTAAGCCCGGCATGACCGAGAAGCAGGTCCGCAACGAGCTCGAGAACTTTATGTTCGCCAACGGCGCCGACAGCCTGGCCTTTGGCTCCATCGTCGCGAGCGGTCCCAACACCGCCAATCCGCATGCCGTCCCGAGCGACCGCGTGATCGAGAAGGGCGACTTTGTCCTCATGGATTACGGTGCGGGCTACTGCGACTACCGCTCCGACATGACGCGCACTGTCGTGATGGGCGAGCCCACCCAGGAGCAGCTCGACCTGTACGCGCTCGTGCGCCGCACCCATGAGGAGTGCGTCGCCGCTATCCATCCGGGCGTCGAGGGCAACGACATTTTCAAGCTTTCCAAGAAGATTATTGGCGATGCCGGCTATGGCGATTACTACAACCATGGTCTGGGCCACGGCGTGGGCATCGACATCCACGAGCTGCCTAACTTCAACCGCAGCAAGAATATCATCGAAGTCGGCTCGGTTATCACCATGGAGCCCGGCGTGTACCTGCCCGGCGTGGGCGGCGTGCGCCTGGAGGACTACGGCGTCGTCACCGAGAACGGCTACGAGCCCTTCACCAAGACCCCGCACGACCTGCATATTATCGATTGCTAAACCATCCATTTGGGTTTTTGGAGGCGGGGCGTCCGGATCGATTCGGGCGTCCCGCGTTCTCTTTTTATGCGCTCGCCGCAGCCGCCGTTTGCAAGTGTATAATTTCGCTCGTATGTAATTTGGACGTTTGTGCGTCTAGCCAATAACAAGAAAGGTCGCTATGCCTACTATCTCTACCGCCGACTTCAAGAACGGCCTCGGTCTCCGCATTAAGGACAAGGTCTACACCATCGTCGAGTTCCAGCACGTCAAGCCGGGCAAGGGCGGCGCTTTCGTGCGCTACAAGACCCGCGACATCAAGAGCGGCCGCGTCGTCGAGAACACCTGCAACGCCGGCACCAAGTTCGAGAGCGTCATGCTCACCACCCGTGAGTTCCAGTACCTCTACAACGACGGGGCCGACTACATCTTCATGGATAACGAGTCCTACGAGCAGGTTCCCGTTCCCGAGGATATGGTGGGCGAGAACGCCAAGTGGCTGCGCGAGAATGACACCTGCCAGCTGCTCTTCGCCGACGACGAGCTCATGGGCGTGACCCCGCCGATGTTCATCGAGACCACCATCGTCCAGACCGACCCGGGCTTCAAGGGCGATACCGTCCAGGGTTCCACCAAGCCGGCCACCATCGACACCGGCGCTGTCATCCAGGTCCCCATGTACCTCAACGAGGGCGAGGTCATTAAGGTTGACACCCGCGACGGCAAGTTCGTCTCCCGCGTCTAGCAACCAACTCTTCTAGGAGGACTCATGCCCCAGGAAATCAAGATTGACGGCATCGGCATTTCGCCCGATGTTCTGACCGCCATCGTCTCGCGCGCCGTCACGGATGTCGAGGGCATTGCCTCCGTGGGCGTCAAGGACCTTGCCACCAACCTTGTCTCCATGATGCTTTCGTCCAAGGCCCCGGCTTCTGAGCCGGCGGTCGAGGCCGAGGTCATCGGCGACAAGCTCGCGCTTACCGTGCGCGTCGTGGTGTTCTTTGGCTATCCGTTCAAGAAACTCGCCGAGGCCGTTCGCGCCGCCGTGGTTGCCGCCATCGACGCCCAGGTGGGCGTCGAGGTCGAGCGCGTTGACGTTTGCATCGACGGCCTCGTTTTCCCCAAGGAGTAACCTTTGAGCCTTAAGGTTTATCGCGGGCGTACGCTTGCCCGCAGTCAGGCGCTGCAGCTGCTGTTCCAGGCCGAGGCCACGGACAGCCCGCTCGAGCGCGTCCTCGAGGGCGATTTCCTGATCTCGAAGGGTCCCCTCGACCCCTACGCGCTGGAGCTGTGCCGCGGTGCCTACGAGCACATCGACCGCATCGACTGCGCCCTGCGCTCCGTCGCCAAGAACTGGGATCTTATGCGTATGCCCGGTGCCGACCGCAATCTGCTGCGCATCGCCGTCTATGAGATGCGCTTCCTCACCGACGAGGAGGTCTCGGACGCCATCGTGATCAACGAGGCAGTCGAGCTTGCCAAGGCCTATGGCACCGACCAGTCCGCGTCGTTTGTCAACGGCGTGCTGGGCAAGATCGCTCGTAGCGAAGAGCTGCCGGGCGAGGACCTGTATCAGGATTTGCTGGCCGAGGACCGTGCCCGCGAGGAGGCCCAGGCCGCTGAGGCTGCCGCCAAGGTTGCCGCCGCTCAGGCTGCGGCCGGCGTTTTCGACGAGGATGCCGAGGTCGCCGAGGCCGAGACCGGTACCGTCGAGGAGTAGTCATGCCAGAGGGTTCCGTCCGCAACTTCGACGAGATCTCGGACCGCTTGGACCAGATTATCGCGACCGTTCGCTCCAAGGATACGTCCCTGGAGCGTTCGCTCGATCTGTTTGACGAGGCGATTGAGCTGGGCTCCCGTGCGGTCGATATGGTCGATAAGTTTGAGCTGACGCCTCGCGAGGCCGATAAGCTCGAGCAGGAATACGATGAGGATGCGGCAAACGAATCCATGGATAGCCAGGCCGCGTCTCCGGATACGAATGGTTGATGGCATTCATGAAACGTGTGCGTCTCGATGACGAACTGATTTCACAGGGCATCTGCGCCGATCGCGCGGATGCCCTTCGCACTCTTATGGCCGGCTTGGTCTCGAGTGGCGGCGAGCGTTTGACCTCACCGGGCCTTAAGGTGACGCCGGGCCTGCCGTTGCACGTGAAGGGTCGTATTCCCTACGTTGGGCGCGGCGGGCTCAAGCTCGAGGGTGCACTCGATGCGTTTGGGATTGATCCGACAGATCTTGCTTGCCTCGATGTGGGCTGTTCTACGGGTGGCTTTACCGATTGCCTGCTCAAGCGCGGTGCCGCCACAGTCGTTTCGGTCGATGTGGGTCGCGCTCAGTTTGATTGGTCGCTGCGCCAAGACGATCGCGTGACGCTCCATGAACGCACCAACGTGACGCAGCTGCCCGAGCTCGGCTACGGCGGCGCTATCGACTTGGCCGTGTGCGATGTATCGTTTACGAGTATCGCGAATATCATCGACGCCGTGCTGGCGTGCCTGAAGCCTTCCGGTTCGTTTTGCACGCTCGTAAAGCCCCAGTTTGAGGCGCCGGCTGCGCTGGTGGGCGAGGGCGGCATCGTGACCGACCCCGCCGTCCGCCGCGATGCGCTCGTGGCGGCGATTGAGCTCTTTGCCGCCAAGGGCCTGTTCCCGCTCGACGTGTGCGTGTCGCCCATCCATGGCGCCAAGGGCAACGTTGAGTTTTTCCTGTACGGCACGAGGTTTGCACCCGGCGAACGCACCGACGATGAGCTTCAATCCCAGGTATCGGTTTTGAGCGAGAAAGCTGCAACGCTATGAAGGTCTTTCTGGTTCCCAATTACTACAAGCAAGAGGCGGTCGAGAGCGGCCTGATGCTCGAGCTTTGGCTTTCGCGCCAAGGTTACGAGGTCGCATGGGCTGCCGACCAGCGCTCTAAGATTCAGAGCGCGCCCGATGTTGACGATGCCGACTTGGTTATTACGCTCGGCGGCGACGGCACGCTGCTGCGTGCCGCCCGCATTCTCAACTACCGTGAGATTCCCATTTTGGGTCTTTCCTATGGTCATTTGGGTTTTTTGACGGCCGCGAGCCCCGAGGAGCGCGACATTTTGCAGGTCGTGAGCGATGCCCTGTCCGGCGAGCTCCATGTGAGCCGCCGTGCCACCATCGCCGCCGATATTGTTTCGGTTCGCGAAGACGGCACGAAGGATGTTGTGCGCACGTTTGCCCTCAACGATATGGCGCTTACGCGCGGGCCCCTGTCCGATATGGTCGAATTCGACATCACGGTGTCCGGCCATCATATCGACCGCCTGCGCGGTGACGGCGTGGTTGTATCGACGGCGACTGGCTCCACCGGCTATGCGCTTTCCGCCGGCGGCCCCATCGTCAGCCCCGATTACACGGGCATGGTCTGTGTGCCCATCGCCCCGCATACCATTCAGGCTCGCGCTTTTTTGACCTCGCCGAGCGATGTCGTGGAGATCTTTATGTCCGATGATCGCCCGAGCGTTCCGGCGATCGCCATCGATGGACAGTTTATTACCTGCGATGGCACGGTCGAGAGCGTGGCTGTGCGCCGTGGTCCCGGCGATGTGCTGCTGCTGGATTACGGCCCCGAGAGCTTCTATAACTCGGTGAGCCGCGTGTTCTACGGAGTGCGCCATGATCGATGAGCTGCAGGTTTCCAACATTGCACTCATTCGCGAGGCGACGTTGGTTCCGAGCGCGGGTCTAACGGTTCTGACCGGAGAAACCGGCGCCGGTAAGACCGCGCTGCTTTCGGCGCTTAAGCTCATTTTGGGCGAGCGCGCGGATTCGTCGACGGTGCGCGAGGGCGAGGCACTTGCCAGCGTCGAGGCGCGCCTGTTTGATGGCCCGCATGACACGGAGGGCGTCACCGTGCAGCGCAGCCTTTCTGCCGAGGGCCGCAGCCGCGTAAAAATTGACGGTCGCATCGCCAGCGTTCGCGAACTTTCGGAGCGCGTCGGCGTGATGATGGATCTATGCGGCCAGCACGAAAACCAGCGCCTTCTCGACCCGGCGCACCACGTTGCCATGGTCGATGCTTGGGCTGGGCGCGCGGCGCTTGAGGCGCTCGAGAAGTATCGCACCTGCTTTAAGGCTTCGCGTGCCGCCGCCAAGGAGCTTCGCCGTGTGGAGGAAGCCTCACGCGCGCAGGGGAGTCGCGTCGAAGAAGCGCGTTTTGCTCTCGAGCGCATCGCCGAGGTCGACCCCAAACCGGGCGAGTATGAGGAGCTCGAGGAGCTGCTGCCGCGCTCCGAGCATGCCGAGGTGTTGGTGGCCACGGCCAACGATGCCCATGCGATGCTTGCTGCCGAAGGGGGAGCACTCGATGCCGTGAACAGTGCCGTGGCGGAGCTTTACCGCATGGCTGCCGTCGATCGCAAGCTGGGCGACATTGCCGATACGCTTTCGGATGCCTGCATTTCGCTTGAGGATTGTGCCAGCGAGCTGCGTACCTATCGCGATGGGGTCGCCTTCGATCCGCGCGAGCTGGCTCGTATGCGCGAGCGCTATTCCGATCTTAAGGCCCTACTGCGTCAGTGGGGACCCACCATGGACGATGTCTTTGCCATGCGCGATCGCTCACAAGAGCTGTTGTCCCTGGTCGATGATGGCGATGAGCGGATCAAGAAGGCACGCGAGGCACTCGGGAGCGCCGAACGCGAGCTTTTTGCTGCTGCTAAGGCACTTAAGCGCGCACGCAATACCGCAGCCCCGCGTTTTTGTCACGAGGTTGGCCGTCAGATGGCGCGCCTGGAGATGGGCGGCGCCGAGCTCGTTTGGGAGTCGCGCGATCTTCCGCGTGCCGAGTGGACGCCGGCGGGCCCTTCGAGCTATGAGCTTTTGTACCGCAGCGGTGCCGGATTGACGCCGCGCCCCCTGCGCCGCATTGCGTCGGGCGGCGAGCTGAGCCGCGTTATGCTGGCGAGCAAGGTTGTCCTCGGTAACGCGGACGGCGTCGACACGCTGGTTTTTGATGAGGTCGATGCCGGTGTCGGCGGCTCTACCGCGCGAGCCCTCGCGAGCGTGCTGGCAGATCTCGCTGCTACGCATCAGGTGATTGTCGTAACTCACCTGGCGCAGGTTGCGGTCATGGCCGACAAGCACTACGTGGTGAGCAAAGAGCCCGGCGACGTTCCCCAGACGCATCTGGATGAGGTGACCGGGGACGCCCGCATCGCTGAGATCGCCCGTATGCTGAGTGGCGATCAATCTGAGGCAAGCCTGGCACATGCCAAGCAGATGTTGGAAGAGGCTCGAGGTTAGAACGAGCTGACAGTGTTGGCGGGGACAAAATATCAGCAATTGTTGCACCGCCACTTGCTTGTCTGGCCCGACCGTCAAAAACTATGCCGGTTTACTACGATGAATCGGCGTAGCTCGAGCACAGCTAAAATTGTAAAAAGAAAACCGCAGGTAGAACCCCTGCGGTTTTCTTTTAAAACACGATGTGGTCGCATATTCCGATTTCATCGTAGTAAACCGGCATAGTTTTATCGGAACGGTACATAACGTCCCCTGATAAAACCTACTCCACGACCTTATCCGGCTGGATGAGCTCCTCGTAGTAGCTGATATGCTCGCGGGCGTCTTCAATCTCGGGCAGCAGGAAGTTGTAGATAACCTCGATTATCATCGTGGCACTCATCTTGGAGAACGCAAAGTCGCCCGTGGTGAGCAGTGCCTCGTGGTTCACAGTATTAAAGGTGTAGTCGGCCAGGCGAGCAAGCGGGGACTTGCTGTCGCTGCTGATGACGACAACGGTGGCGCCACAGCCGCGAGCTGCTTTTGCCATGCGGTTCAGTCGACGCGACTTGCCAGAGTTCGAGATCAGCACGATGACATCACCAGGGCGCAACGTGAGCGCAAAGCCGATTGATGTCTCGCTGATGGTGCTTGCCATGCAGCGAAGGCTCAGCTGCGAAAACTTAAATGTCGCATCGAGCGCGACCGCGTTCGTATTGCCCACGGCGGCGAACTCAATAACGCCGGCATTCTTAAGCGCGTGTACAACTGCGGCCAACGTGTCGTGATCAATGCCGTCGATGGTCGCATTAAGCTCACTCACCTTGGCGGCGAGGATATTTTTAAGGCTCTGCTCCATGTTGTCGAGCGAGACCTCGTCGGTCAGGCCCTCGTTGCGCTGACTCTCCAAGTCGCGCGCCAACGAAAACTGAAAGCTGCGGAAGCTGCCAAAGCCCAGTTTGCGGCAGAAGCGCGAAACTGTCGCCTCGGACGTGGCAGCGGCTCGTGAGAGCTGGGCGGCCGTCAGGCGCGGCGCCTCGGACTGGTGCTCCAATATATAGTCGACAATGCGCTGCTCGGAATCGCTGTACCCTTTGTGCGTGCTAATAAGGGAGAGCGCGCTCTTGCTGCTATCGGTCATGGATGGCTCCTGGTTGGCATTGAAAATCGGACTCGTTTTTCAATGCCATAGTATACGGGCATTTTCAATTACAAGATACACCTTGCCGTTTCAAGTGTTGATGGTAAACTTTCACTTACCGTTTACGGTTATGAAAGAACCTTTCACCGGAGAATTGCGCCTTGTCTCTTCTCATGCGGACGGTAGGTTGGTATCTTTCAGGTGTGGAAAAACGCGTATCGAAGCGCGTGTAGGGGAGCGCCCGCGGGCGCTGTACTCAAGAAGGAGGGACACATGGCTAAGTTTGACATCATCGCCGCCACCGGTTGCCCGACCGGCATCGCGCACACCTTCATGGCGAAGGAGGCGCTGGAGAAGGCAGCTGCCGAGCGCGGTCTGACCATTAAGGTCGAGACCCATGGCCAGGTCGGTGTCGAGAACGAGCTCACCAAGAGTGAGATCGCTGGTGCCAAGGCCGTCGTCGTCGCAGCCGATAAGGATGTCCAGGCGGAGCGTTTCGCCGGTAAGCCCATGGTTTCCGTTGGTGTTTCCAAGGCCCTGTCCGTCGAGGCTGCAGGTAAGCTGATCGACCGCGCACTCGCCGCCAAGGGCGACGACACGGTTGCTGCTGCCGCCGATGCCGAGGATGAGGTCGAGGAGAAGGAGTCCATCGGCCACATCATTTATAAGCACCTCATGAACGGCGTCAGCCACATGCTGGTCTTCGTCGTTGCCGGTGGTGTCCTGACCGCTGTTTCGTTCCTGTGGGGCATCACGTCCTTCGATTCGACGGCTGCCGACTACAACAGCTTCGCCGCTATGCTCAAGATCATCGGCGGCATTGCCATGAACCTCATGGTTCCCGTGCTTTCCGCCTACATCGCCGAGTCCATCGGCAAGCGCCCGGCGCTCGTTCCCGGCTTTGTTGCCGGTATGATCGCCATCCAGGGCCTGCCCGTTAACGCCGATACACACATGATCGATGCTGGCGGCACGGGCGTGGGCTTCGGCTTCCTCGGCGGCATCGTCGGCGGCTTCCTCGCTGGTTATGTCATCTTGCTGCTCGAGAAGGTTTTTGCCAAGCTGCCCAAGAACCTGGACGGCCTCAAGGCCATCTTCCTGTACCCGCTGTTCTCGACTGCTATCGTCGGTCTGGTCATGCTCGGCATCTCCGGCCCCATGGCTGCCATCAACACCGCCATGATGGACTTCCTCAAGGGCCTGTCTGCCTCCGGCGCTGTTGTCCTGGGTCTTGCTATCGGCTGCATGTGCGCCTTTGACATGGGCGGCCCGGTCAACAAGGCTGCTTACGTCACCGGTACCGCTATGCTCACCGAGGCTCTGGCTGCCGGTGTCGGCACCGACACCTACAACTTCGGCACCAACTTCATGGCTGCCGTCTCCGCCGCCTGCATCGTTCCGCCGCTGATCACCACCTTCGCCGTCATCGTCGGCAAGAAGTACTTCAGCCAGGAGGACCATGACGCCGGTGTCGTCAACCTTATCCTTGGCTGCACCCACATCACCGAGGGCGCCATTCCGTTCATGACCAAGAACATCTGGCCCGTCATGCCCATCATGATGCTCGGTTCCTCCATCGCCTCGATCCTGACCATTATGTTCAACGTCCACGATCCGGCGCCCCACGGTGGCTTCCTGGTCCTGCCTGTTGTCGAGAACGGTCCGCTTTGGGTCCTCGCGATCCTCATCGGCGCCGTGGTCGGTGGCATCCTGTTCGTCGCTTTCAAGAAGTATGACTTCGAGAAGAACCAGAAGGCCGCTCCCGCCGCTCCCGCCAAGCCGGTCGAGGCTCCCAAGGCCGCTGCCGTCGAGGCCTCCAAGGCCGAGGCTGCCGGCTTCGTGAAGGTCGAGAATGTCTTTGTCGCCGAGGACTTCGCTTCTCGTGACGAGGCTCTGAGCTTCGTTTCCAACCAGGCCGTCAAGGCCGGTATCGCAAACGACGCCGACGCCGTGATGAACGCCTTCCTGGCTCGCGAGGCCGAGGGCACCACGGGCATGTTGGAGGGCTTCGCTATCCCGCATGCCAAGTCCGATGCCATTACCGAGGCTGCTGTCATCGTCGTCAAGGACGACTCTGGCGTGACCGGTTGGGATACCATGGACGGCGCTCCCGTCAACGTGGCTATTGCCCTGCTCATCCCCGGTGCCCAGGCCGGCACCACGCACCTCAAGATCCTGTCCAAGGTCGCTGAGGCGCTCATGGACGAGGACTTCCGTGCCACCGTCAAGGGTTCCTCCGACGCCGCCGAGATCGCCAAGACGATCAACGCCCGTCTGGTCTAAACCCGCAGCACGCGTAAAACATCGCTCCCTGCATACAAGGCGGAGACCCCCTCTAGGGCCTCCGCCTATTTCTACCTCTCCCACAAGTTGCGGTGAAATAGGGACTGTTTAAACGATTCAACCCCAAATTCAGTCCCTATTTCACCGCAACTTACAAAAGGGCATAGATGAGGCTGCCTGTCGATTTTTTGTCGCGAACAGGTCATCAGCCAGAATTCCGTTCGCACGATATTGCTCTGGACCGGCCCTCTGTGGGCGAGCAAGCGGCCAGCAACGACATCCGTCCAATAATTCGTGCGAAACACAATGAAAAACAGTTTGATGTGAGTTAATATAAACAACGTCGTGAATATGGCTCCTGTCGCATGGCTGACAGGGGTTAAACACAAAAAAGGAGTCAATTATGGTTTCTGAGAAGGCTACCCTCGTTAATCCTCAGGGTCTTCACATGCGTCCGGCCGGCCTCTTCGCCTCCACCATGGGCAAGTACGCCTGCGACGTGACGGTCGTCACCCCCGAGAAGGAGGTCAACGGCAAGTCCCCGATGGCCCTCATGGCCGCTGGTATCCCCTGCGGCACCGAGGTCGAGGTCAAGTGCGACGGCGCTGACGAGGCCGAGGCTCTGGCTGCTGCCATCGAGCTCATCAAGAGCGGTCTTGGCGAGTAGAACTCAAACGGGTCGCATGTTGAACAACTAAGTTCATATTTGGGGGCGCAGTGACCTGTTTTAAGGTAGCTGCGCTCTTTTGTCATGGATATGGCAAAACGCTTTATCACATGACACGGAGAGAGGAATGGGAATGTATCAGGGAGTCAACGCTTCCGAGGGCATCGGTATCGGCACCGTCATGGTCGCCGTCGATCCCGACTTGACGTTTGAGCCGCACGAGGTTGCTGATTCGGCAGCAGAGAAGGAGCGCTATCAGTCCGCTCTTTCGGTCTTCTGCGAGAAGACCCAGGCTCAGGCCGACCACATGAAGGAGACGGTGGGCGAGGCCGAGGCCGAGATCATGAGCGGACACATTGTCCTGGCTCAGGACCCGGGCATGACCGATGCCATCAACGCTGCCATTGACGGCGGCACCTGCGCCGAGCAGGCGCTCATGGACACCTCGACCATGTTCGAGAACATGTTCCTGTCCATGGACGACGAGATGTTCCGTCTGCGCGCGGCCGATATCGCCGACATCCGCACCGGTATTCTGGCCGAGCTGCTGGGCAAGGAGGTCGTCGACCTCTCCGTCCTGCCCGAGAACACCGTCGTTGTCGTGCATGACCTTACGCCGTCCATGACCGCCACGATCGATAAGGCTCACGTTGCCGGTATCGTCACCGAGACCGGTGGCCGCACGTCGCACTCCGCGATCATCGCGCGCGCCCTCGAGATCCCGGCTGTCCTTTCGGTTTCCAACAGCTGCACCGCGCTGCGCAACGGCATGACCGTTGTCGTCGACGGTGGCAAGGGCATCGTTGAGGCCGATCCCAACGAGGAGACGCTCGCCGCCTACACTGCCAAGGCCGAGGCCTTCGCTGCCGAGAAGGCAGCCCTCGAGGCCTTCCGTGGCAAGCCGTCCGTGACTGCCGATGGCATCAAGAAGATCATCGCCTGCAACATCGGTAACCCCGATGACGTGCCCAACGCGCTCGATCACGATGCCGAGGCTATCGGTCTGTTCCGCTCCGAGTTCCTGTTCATGGACTCCGCCGAGCTTCCTTCCGAGGAGGAGCAGTTCAACGCCTACCGCAAGGTCGCTAGTGCGCTCAAGGGCGCTCCTGTCATCATCCGCACGCTCGATGTGGGTGGCGACAAGGAGATTCCGTATCTGCACATGGTCAAGGAAGACAACCCCTTCATGGGCTTCCGCGCCGTGCGTTACTGCCTGGCAAATCCCGATCAGTACAAGGTCCAGCTTCGCGCTCTGCTGCGCGCCAGCGCCTTCGGCGATGTCAAGATCATGATCCCGCTCGTCACCTGCGTCGAGGAGGTCGTGGCTGTCAAGGAGCTCGTCGAGCAGTGCAAGGCCGAGCTGACCGAAGAGGGTCGCAAGTTCAACGAGAACATCGAGGTCGGCATCATGGTCGAGACGCCTGCTGCCTCGCTGCTCGCTGACCGCCTGGCCGAGGTCGCCGACTTCTTCTCCATCGGCACCAACGACCTGATCGGCTACACCATGTGTGCCGACCGTGGCAACGACACCATCTCCAACCTGTACCAGGTGTACTATCCCGCCGTGCTCCGCTCGCTCAAGAACATCATCGAGAGCGGCGTGAAGGCCGGCATCATGGTCGGTATGTGCGGCGAGGCCGCTGCCGATCCGCTGCTTGAGCCGCTGCTGATCAGCTGGGGCTTGGAGGAGTTCTCGATGAGCGCTCCGTCGATCCTGCGCGCCCGCAAGACCATCAGCCAGTGGACCAAGGCCGAGTGCGACGAGCTCGCCGAGAAGGCACTCGCCTGCAACACTGCCGCCGAGGTCAAGGCGCTGCTCGAGTCCGCAGCTCGCTAATTTGGTATCAGAGGTAACCGCGTGGTTGGAATGGGCCGGCCACGCGGCCCTCACATATACAGGGGGTACTGTAAATGTTCTACACGCTAACCGCTAACCCGGCTGTCGACATGACGGTTTCGAGCTCTCCGCTCGAGCCCGACGAGAACGTCCGCACCGGCTCGGCCAGCTACACGGCTAACGGCAAGGGCCTCGACGTGTCCTTCGCCTTTAAGAAGATGGGCGTCGACACCGTCGCGCTCGGCTTCTTCGCCGGATTCACGGGCAAGTTTATCGTCGAGGAGGTCATGAACCTGGGTTGCCTGTGCCGCCCGGTCTGGACCGATGGCATCACGCGTATCAACACCTACGTCAACGATGGCCAGCACGAGTACGGCATCCTTAACCCCGGCGCCCCGATTACGCCGGAGCACCAGAAGGAGCTCTACAACATCCTGGACACCGCGGGCGATCTTGAGTGCCTGATTGTCTCCGGCTCCGTGCCTCCCAAAGCTACGCCCGACTTCCTGGCCCAGGTTATGGAGCACGCTCAGGCTCGTGGCGCCGACGTCGTCCTGGACCTGTCCTCCGACAAGCTCAAGGAGCTCGCTCACAAGAAGCCGCTGCTCATTAAGCCGAACCATCACGAGATGAAGGCCATCTTCGGCGTGCCTGTCGACACCGACGACGAGGTCCGCGTTGCCATGAAGCTCGCCCACGACGCCGGCGTTCAGAACGTGCTGCTCACCCGTGGTAGCCGCGGCGATGCTTATTTCTCCAACGGCGAGGACATCTGGTACGCCAAGCGTGAGTTCAACATCAAGCTGGTCTCTTCCGTCTGCGCCGGCGACTGCACCCTCGCCGCGTTCCTGCACAAGTGGTACAGGGATCGCGACAACGTCGAGGAGGCCATGAAGCTCGCTATGGCCACCGGCGCCAACGTTGCCGAGTCCGTGGGCATTGGCGACTTCGGTCACGTCGATGAGTACAGCAAGCGCGTTGCTGTCCGCAAGCTCGATCGCAAGTAAGCGAAACACGACATATTCGTGGTTCTATGGCGCCTCGGCTTTGGCCGGGGCGCCATTTTTGTTAATTGCAAAAGAGCGTCAGGGCAAGCCCCCTGATTTTTTGCCGCGCTTTGCCGCTTTTCTGCCGCCCTGCACGCGTTCTACACCGTTCGCCGAGTTGCTATAGCCTTTTCACGTGGCGTGGAATATACTTTCATCAACACGTTGCCTTGTGAAAGGAACATTCATGATTTACACGCTCACTGCAAATCCCGCCATCGACTATAACATTGCCTGCGACGGTCTTTCCGCCAATACCGTAACCCGCACGCGCGACGCGGTCTACACGCCCAACGGCAAGGGTCTCAACGTCTCGTTCACCCTCGATCACTACGGTGTCGACACCACGATCCTGGGCTTTTTTGCCGGTTTCTCGGGCGAGTTTATCGTCAAGGGCGCCGAGGCCCTGGGCGTGCCCGTCAAGCCCGTGTGGACTGACGGCATAACGCGCGTCAATGTCTTCCTCAACGCCGGTCCCGACACCGAGTACAACATGGTCAATGCAGGCGCTGCCATCAATGCTGCCAACGAGCAGGAGATGTTTGAGCTCATTGATTCGCTCGAGGACATGACCTGCCTGGTCATTAGCGGCTCGCTGCCTCCCAACACCTCCGAGGGTTTCCTGCCCGAGGTACTTCGCCGTGTTAAGGCGAAGGGCGCCGAGTTCGTGCTCGATATCTCGAGCCATCAGCTGGCTGACCTCATTGTCATGGAGCCGTTGCTCATTAAGCCCAACGATGACGAGCTGCTCGACATCTTTGGCATTAAGGTGAGCGGTGGCGACGACGAGTCCGTTAAGGGCGCGATGGCCGAGCTGCACGCCAAAGGCGCTAAGAACGTACTGCTGACCCTTGGCGGCGAGGGCGCGTACTTCTCCAACGGCGAACACATCTGGTTTGCCAACCGTACCTTTGAGGTCAAGGTGCTGTCGACCGTCTGCGCCGGCGACTCCTCGCTTGCCGCCTTCCTGTCCGTGTGGCACGACGCTCCCGAGCGCGTCGAGGACGCCCTGCGCCTCTCGATGGCCACCGGCGCCAACGTGGTGGAGTGTGCCGGTCTGGGCGATTTTGCCAAGGTGGACGAATATAGCAAGCACATTGAGGTTCGCCAGGTCTGCTAGCCGCATCGACATATCGTTGCCGAACACCCGCTTTGGATTTCCAAGGCGGGTGTTTTTGCATTCTGGGCGCATGTGGTGCTTGCTGTCCCGTTCGTTCGGATCGACGATACGATTGCATGTGCGCGCATGCCCGTTTCTTGTTAGACTTCTTGAGAACCATCGATTAACGCTTGCAGGCGTAGGAGGCCATAGGTATGTGCAAAGCTTCGCTCAACGGTACGCAGCCCTCAGGCGCCTCCATGCGTGTGCTACATGCGCTTGAGGCAGCCGGTCTTGAGGCCTGGTTCGTGGGGGGTTGGGTACGTGATGCCCTGATGGGACGCCCCGGCCACGATGTCGACATGTGCTGCAGCGGTCTGTGGCAGGAGTCCAAGGCAGCGCTCGAGGCCGCCGGCATTGCGGTGGTTGAGTCGGGGATTAAATTTGGCGGCATTACCGCCATTTGTGACGATGAGCGCATTGAGGTCACGACGTATCGTCTGGATGGCTTTTACACCGATGGCCGCCATCCCCAGAGTGTGGAGCGTGCGGCGTCACTTGAGGACGATCTGGCGCGTCGTGATTTTACCGTTAATGCCATGGCTTGGCATCCCCGGCGCGGTCTTGTCGACCGCTATGATGGCCAGGGCGACCTGGAGCGTAAGCTTATCCGCGCCGTCGGAGATCCCAAACGTCGCTTTAATGAGGATGCGCTTCGCATGCTGCGCGCCGTGCGTTTTGCCTGTCGTTTGGATTTTATGATCGAGCCTAAGACCAAACAGGCGCTTGCCGAGTGCTCGCCGCTGCTCGATGCCGTGGCACGCGAGCGCGTGGGTATTGAGCTCGAAGGCATTCTTTCGACCGGTCACGGGGGAGACGCGATGCTGCGCTACCCCGAGCTCATTTGTGCCGCCGTGCCCGAGCTTGCTGCGGGTAGGGGCTTTGACCAGTGCAGTGTCTACCATGCCTTTAACGTCTACGAGCATATCGCCCGCGTGCTGACGGTGGCAGGGGAGCTGGCGCTGTGTGACGGCGTGGAGCCTTCGCCGAGCTTAATGTGGGCAGCGTTTTTGCACGACGTCTCCAAGCCCGATTGCTTTACGGTCGACCATGCGGGCAGCGGCCACTTTTACGGTCATCCCGAGCTTGGCGCCAAGAAGGCGCGCGCCATCATGGATCGCCTGGCGCTCTCGCACGACCTGGTGCGCGACGTGTGTCTGCTCATCAAATATCACGACAAGCCGCTGCGCCCCGAGCGCTCTTGCTTGCTCAATATGATGCGCTTGCTTTCGGGCGAGGGCATCGACACGCCGCGCCTGATTGACGAGCTCATGGACCTTAAGCGTGCTGACACGCTCGGCAAGGCCCCGTCGTGCTTCTATTACGTTGAGACGATTGAGGAGATGCGCGCGATGGCGCACGAGCTGCTGAAGGCGGGGGAGCCCTATACGCTCAAGATGCTCGCCATCAACGGCGGCGACCTGATTCGCGCCGGCGTCAAGCCGGGGCCGGAGTTGGGGCAGCTGCTCAACGCCGCCCTCGACGCTGTGATCGAGGACAATGTTCCAAACGAGCGCGAAGCCATCCTGGCCCACCTCAACCTAGGATGATTTTTCTGGGACGGGGCTTAAAAAATCATTTTGAATGAAGTTGTGGTCTTAAAGAATCGCTCGGCAATCTGAAATGATTTTTTAAGCCCCGTCCCAGAAAAATCATAGGCTGTGGCTTTTAACTGCGCTTTCCATAACCTCCCGACAAAATTTGGGCAATTTGGAATTTCTTCTTGCGCTCGCGTTTTTTGTCCCGTAGTATATTTCCTCGCAGCACGGCAGTGCAGATGTCATGTGGCCCGTTCGTCTAGCGGTTTAGGACGCCGCCCTCTCAAGGCGGAGATCACCAGTTCGAATCTGGTACGGGCTACCACTTCTTTTCTGCTGAGGCTTATGGCCCGTTCGTCTAGCGGTTTAGGACGCCGCCCTCTCAAGGCGGAGATCACCAGTTCGAATCTGGTACGGGCTACCATGTTTTAGATACCCGGCCTTTCGTGAGAAGGTCGGGTTTTTTGTTGCGTGTGGGCTGGTCTGTTAATCCCATTTGCCTCATAGCTTTACGTTTTGCTCATCTCCCATACGGGTACAATAGGCCAGATACTTTGACGGTCAGAAGGAGCCTCATGACGGAGTCCTCTCAGCATAGCCCAAAGCCCCAGGTCGAGGTTTCTGGCGGCGATGACAACAAGAGCGCGCGTCGCGGCGCCATCTTCATCGGCGTTGTGCTGATCGGGTATATCGTCTATCTGGTCGTGACCGGGCAGATGGGGCAGTTTTGGGCCGCTATGTCCAGCGTTCAGATGCCCTGGCTCTTCGCCGCATGCTTTTGTATGTTTCTGTATCTCGTTTTTGGCATCGTGGCGTACGCGATCGCCGTTTGGCTCGACCCCGATTCGCCCGTCGGCATCCGCGACCTCATTTCGGTCGAGGCGAGCGGCATCTTCTTTGGCAACCTGACACCCATGATGATGGGCTCTACGCCTGCTCAAATTTACCGCCTTACCAAAGCCGGCCAAAACGTGGGCGAAGCGGGTGCCACGCAGTTCACCCGCTTTATCGTGTACCAGTTTGGCCTGGTGGCATGGGGTGCCATTCTGCTGCTCGCCCGCATGCCGTTTTTCGCCGAGCGTTATGGCGACATGACGCTGCTGTGCGTCTTTAGCTTTGGCGGTCACTGCTGCATCCTACTCGGCATCTTTGCCGTGGCGTTGATGCCCAAGACCGTCACGCGCGTCGCTCATTGCATCATCAATTGGCTCGAGCGCGTGGGCGTCTCGGCCACAAAGATCGAGGGCTGGCGCACCTTTGTCGATGGCGAGATCTACTCGTTTTCCGAGAAATTCAAACTATCTGCCGGCCATTTTTCGTCCATGCTGCTCACGGTCGTCATCACTATGCTGCAGCTGGCGTTTTTCTACCTGGTTCCGTACTTTTTGATGCTCTCTTTTGGCCACCACGAAGTCGACTTTTTCTCGGTCATGGCTGCGAGCGCCTTTGTCCAGCTGCTGAGCTCCGCCGTTCCGCTGCCCGGCGGCACTGGTGGCGCCGAGGGTGGCTTCGCATTGTTTTTGGGTCACTTTTTTGGCACGGCATCGACTGCCGGCTATCTGCTGTGGCGTCTGATCACCTTTATCGTGCCGACCATTTTGGCCGCCCCGCTGCTGGGCCTTAAGAGCGCTCACAACGAGAGCATCCATGCACGCTGGGACCGTATGATGCGCAAGCTCTGGCGCACGCCTCAGACGCCCTTTACGCCCGTTAAGGCACATCCTGCGTGCCAGGTTACCGTTGATCCCAATCAACGTGCTCAAAAGCCTGCTGTGGCCCCTAAGCCGGCACGCCAGACCTACGTTCGCCAGACTGGCGACGGCATTCGCGTTTCCCCGGCGGCGCTCAATAAAAAGAAGCGATCTTAGGGCCCGGTCGGCGAGTCGTGCGTTCTTGATGACGCTCGTCATTGCGATGTGAGATGTAGGATAATCCTCTTACGTTGATTATCTCCCACATGTAGAGGACTTACAGGTGGGCTGTTGACATGAAGGGGACACGTCTATGGCTACCACCAAACCGCGCCTTGACCGTCGTATCGTCCGCAGTCGCAATGCGATTCTTTCGGCGTTTGAGCGACTGCTTATGGAAAAGCCCTTGGCCGATATTACGGTGAGCGCTATCGCGCGCGAGGCAAATGTCGACCGTAAGACCTTCTACGTGCACTTTGGCACGGTCGACGGCTTGCTCGACGCCATTGCCGTCGACGTGGTCGAGATGATCGTCGATTCAGTCGAGAAGACGCTTTCCTCCATGGGCGGCGACACCAACGAGCGCGCACTTGGCGCTGCGGCGTCCTTTTTCAAGACCGTTAACGAGGCGCTGTGCAACAACCTGGTGCTTAATCGCCAGTTGATCGAAAACATTCCGCTCGACGACTTTATGGCTCGTCTGCGTGTGCCGCTCGAGCACGAGATCGCTGAGCGCGATCTGCTGCCCGAGGGTCTAAAGGATGAGATGTTCGATTACTACCTGGCGTTTTTGCTGTCCGGCATTATCGGCATCTATCGCACGTGGGCGTTGTCGGACGGCTCGGTTCCCATCGAGCGCGTCTCGGCGGTCGCCAACGACCTAACTCTCAACGGCCTATCCAGCCTGGAATCTCGTTTCGAATAGACCTTCTGGTGGCAACTGCCTCCATCAGACCCTTAATGAGTTGCGGTGAAATAGTGTCTGTTTTTGCTGGTAGAAGGCATAATCAGACGCTATTTCACCGCAACTTAGGGGTTATATGTCATATATGGTGCGGGCGCTCCAAGATATCTTGGGGCGCCCGCGCGTTTTTATTCTATCGATGATGGGGTACTAGCAGTTTGATTTAAGCTTGCGGCCCTGCTTTTCAAACTTGTGCATATCGCTATCGGCCATGCCCTGTGTCATATCGTCGTGGCGCTTGGTGTAGAGCGGATCTTTGGGGTCGTTCCAAATGCGCTCTGCCACGGATGACCAAGCTTTGGCGGCGGCACGGGTCTTCTCGCGCAGTTGTTCGGGAGACTCCTTCTCTACCAGGTCGGTGCTCATGGCGCCTGCCTCGGCGACCATTTTGGGCAGTACATCGGGGTTCTCGAGCATGGGGCAAGGTTTGAGGTAGTTGTCGTTAAAAGGCTGGCCTTCGTAATACTTCATAAAGAGGGGAGAGCGAAGTGCGTCGAGCAGGCTTACGTCGTGGATATTGGCATTGGAGTAGTGAATGAAAACGCACGGCTCCACGTCTCCCGCCGCGTTGATATGTAGGTAGCGTCGTCCGCCGGCGATACAGCCGCCCACGAACTCACCGTCATTTTGGAAATCGAGGGTAAAGAGGGGCTTTTTCTCTCGCATCTCGCGAATAAAATGATACATGTGCTCGCGCTGCTCAGGCGTGGGCATAAGCTCGTTGGTGGCATTGCGGCCGACCGGCATAAAGTAGAAATACCAGCAGAAGAGCGCGCCCTCGCGAATCATCCAGTCCATGTTTTCCTCGGTGGCGACGGTATCGGCGTTGGCGCTGGTCCAGCACGTCGAGATTCCAAACGGCAGTTTTCGCTCACGCAAAAGTTTCATGGCGTGTTCGATCTTTTCGTACGTACCCTCGCCACGGCGGGCGTTGGTGGTGTGCTCGTTGCCCTCGGCGCTTATGGCGGGGACAAAGTTTGCAACGCGGATCATGTCGTCACAGAACGCCTCGTCGATGAGCGTGGAATTGGTGAAGCAGAGAAACACGCAGTCCTGATGTTTTTCGCAAATTCTGATCAGGTCGTGCTTGCGGACGAGCGGCTCGCCGCCGGTATAGATGTAGATGTGCGTGCCGAGCTCTTTGCCCTGCGTGACGATGGAGTCGATGTCATCGAAGGACAGATTCTGCTTATGGCCATACTCGGCGGCCCAGCAGCCCGTGCAATGCAGGTTGCAGGCACTTGTTGGGTCGAGCAGGATGGCCCACGGAATATTGCACTGGTATTTCTCGCGGTTCTTTTCTTGCTGTGGCCAGGCGAGCAGGTTACCGTCGACAATGAGCGCTTTGAGCAACTTGGTGCGCATTTTGGGATTGAGGCTAAAGATGCGCATGATCAAGTCATACTAATTGCCGCGGCTCTTGATGACGTTGGTGAACGCCTCGCGTTGCACGGGAAATACGCGGTCGGGGACCAGCTTGTTCACGAGGTCCATGATTTTGTCGATGTTTTCTTGCGGGTTGTCGTCGAGATAATCGATGAGCTTGTTGAGCGCTGCACGCTCTGCTGACTGTGTAAGCGACATGGGTATCCTTTCACGTGTGCTTTGTGTGTGATAATACCCACTTGTGGATTAAACGAAGTCTAAAGATTTGTAATGTGTCTATTCAACGAATCAATTTGATTTGGGGTGAAGCGTTATACCGGACGCGCTCTAAGTTGCAGTGGAATAGGGACAGATATGGCCTTTTAGCAGCATAAACAGTCTCTATTTCACCGCAACTTATCTTGTGTTGGCTTACTGGTAGCGAAGGCATTCGACTGGATCGAGCTTTGCGGCGCGGCGGGCGGGGTAGAAGCCAAAGACCACGCCGATGCCGACCGATACGGCAAATGCGATCAGCACGGTCGTAATGGAGAAGCTCGGCGTAATCGTCCCAGTGGCCCCAAACTCGCTCATAATGCTCGAGTTGGCGGCAAAGAACGTAAGACCCCAGGCCAGTAGATAGCCAATCACGACACCTAAAATGCCGCCGGTGATGCACAGCGCCGAGGATTCGGCCAAAAACTGGGCCGTGATATCGCGTCGGCTTGCGCCCAGGGCGCGGCGAATGCCAATTTCGCGGATGCGCTCGGTCACGTTGGTGAGCATCATGTTCATAATGCCGATTCCGCCGACAAGGAGCGAAATGCCGGCAACCGCGCCCATGATGAGCGAGAAGGCGCCCATAAAGGAGTTGAGGGCGTCGATAGCGCTCTTCATGGAGCTTGCCGACACGCTGTCGTACTCGTCGTCCTCCGAGATGCCCTTCATGCTGCGCACCTTGGACTCGATTGTCTTGCAGAGCTCGTCCATATCGGTGCCCTCGGCGGCGAGTGCCGTCACACTGGGAAACGATGGATTGTCATCGCCGAAAAGCTCGGCGATCGTTTCTCGTGGCATGTACAGGCTCAGTGAGCCCATGGAGTCGTTGCCGCCGTCGATGACGCCAATGATCTGCACGTCTCCGCTCGAGACCTTGATAGTCTTGCCGACTGCGTCCTGTTCGTTGCCGTAAAGTTGTTCGGCGCCGCCGCGGCCGATGAGCGCCACGTGCGCGCCGGATTTTGACTCGATATCGCTATAGGTTCGGCCGGCCACGATCTTGCTGGCGCCCACGGCATCGAGCATGTCGCTATCGACGCCCTGTGCCATGACGGTATAGCTTTTATCTCCAACTTTGTACTCGGAATAGGCGCTGTCGACGATGCCGATCTGCTCAATTTGCGGCACCATCTTACGCAGTTTCTCGACGTCCGAATCGGTGAGCTCCTGGGAAGAGTAGATCTGCACCATGCGAGCGGCGTTAAGTCCCAAGCTGTTGACCAGGCTGTTTTGGATGCCACCGATGAGCGAGGTCATGGCTATGACCGAGGCGATGCCAATGACGATGCCCAAGATGGTGAGCAGACTGCGCCCCTTGTTGGCCTCGAGCGAGTGCAGGGCTTCTTGTACGAGATCGCGGGTGCTCATGCCTTCGCTCCTTTCGGCGGTGTAGAAGGTGCATAAATCGCGGGTAGGTTGCTGACGGCCCCGCGTAGCGTATTCGGCGCGTGCGCGATATATGCGCCGTCATGGATACGCCCGTCGCGAATGGTTACGGCACGGTCGGCCTCGGCGGCAATGCCCGGGTCGTGCGTGATGAGCACGATGGTCTTGCCGCGCTCCTGGAGCTTGTGGAAGGTTTCCATGACGAGCGCCCCGGTTGCCGAGTCTAGGTTACCCGTGGGCTCGTCGGCCAAAATGATGGGCGGATCGTTGACGAGGGCACGCGCGATGGCGACGCGTTGCATCTGTCCGCCCGAGAGTTCTGATATGCGGTGGTCCCAATGGTCGACCGGAAGCGTGACAGCTTGCAGCGCGTGCACGGCGCGCATCTCGCGCTGGCTGCGCGGCACATTGGTGTAGGACAGCGGCAGCATGACGTTTTCGATAACCGACAGACGCGGCAGCAGGTTGAAACTTTGAAAGACAAAGCCAATGCTCAGCGCACGCACCTCGGTGAGCTCATCATCGTCGAGTTCAGCGACATTGAGCCCCTGCAGGTAATAGTCGCCCGCCGTCGGCTTGTCCAAGCAACCCAGGATGTTCATGAGTGTCGACTTGCCCGAGCCTGAGGGGCCGGTGACGGCGACGAACTCACCGGGGTCCACCGCCAGGCTCACATTGTGCAGTATGTGAGCGCAACCGGCCTCGCTCTCAAAGATGCGGTGCACGTTGCGGATGTCGATGACGGGGCGCATTACATGCCCTCATCGGCAGGCATACTGTCGCCGCCGTCTGCCGTCATGCCCGCGCCGGTATCCACCACGATGGTGTCTCCATCGCGCAGCTTGGTAACCGGCACGTCGGGGTTGATCTCGTTGCCCTGGTCGTCGCGCTTGACCTGCGTCTTGCCGACCACGGCGTCGTTGTCGTTTTGCGTCACGACGGTCACCTTCACGCGGCGCGTTTCCTTGCCTTCGTTATCGGTTGCCACGTTGACGTAATAGTGTTCGCCGTCCTCGGTCATCAGCGCCATAGTGGGCACCATGACCACGTCGTCAAGCTGCTCGGTCACCACCGAGACCTCGGCAGTCATACCGGGCTTAAGGCGGCTATCGGGTGCCTCGATGAGGATGTCCACGTTAAAGGTCACGCTTCCGCCACCACCGTTGGCGGCGTCGGAGTTTGCCACCGACGCGATCGCCGTGACGGTGCCCTGGCTCACGATATCGGGAAACGCGGGATAGGTAACGTTGGCGCTCTGGCCCACGGCGATCTTGGCGATGTCCTTTTCGCCCACCTGAACCGTCACCTTCATCTTGGAAAGGTCGGCGATCTGCATGCATTGCTTGCCACCGTTCGTGTCGCCTTCGCCCATGACCATGCCTCCGGTCACCGTGGCGCCCACTTTGGCGTTGAGCTCGACGATGCTACCCGAACTGGGGGCCTTTACGGTGCGTTCGGCCGCCTTGGCGTTTGCCTGGTCCAGGGTTGCCTGGGCCGAGGCGAGATTGCGCTGGGCGCTCGAGACGGCGCTGGCGTCGGCGGTTGCGTCCGCCGGGGCGGTTGCTCCGTTGGCATCCGGCGTCGGTGCTGCCTGTGCGGCGGCGAGCGCCGCTTGTGCGTTTTTCAGGTCTTCCTGTGCGGCCGTGACCGCGCGCTGCGCCTCGGCAACGGCGTTGTTGAGCTCATCGTTTTTGATGGTCATGAGCACGTCGCCCTCGTTGACGCTCTGACCGGCCTGCACGTTGATCTGTGCCACCGTACCGTCGACAGAAGGGGAGACGACCGAGGCCGAAATAGGCTTGAGCTGTCCTTTTGCCTCGACGGTCGTGGTAAAGGTGCCCTCCATGACCATGTCGGTAACAGGTCCGTCCGCAGATTGCGGCTGCGAGTTGAGGATAACGCTCGCGATAATGGCAATCAGAATAATGCCGCCCACGATGCCGGCCGCGATGCCGCGTCGGATGAGCTTTTTGCGCCGACGCTCGGCACGCTTCGCCTTGAGCTTTGCGTAGGCCTCATCGTCGGATATTCCGGCGTTACCTTGCTCGCCGTCGTTTTGCTGCGCCGTGGGGGCGCTTGTGATGAGCGGTAGAGTTTCAGATGCGCCTTCCGGCACGCGCCCGGTATCGTCGGGGCCCGGGGTGATGGTGGGGACATTCGACATAGCGTCTCCTTTATAGAACATACCGCGATAAGTATATACGCCCGCCGGTTGGGGCGGGCGTATAGGCGCGTTTCTTTCAGCATCGAAAGGTAGGTGTCGCTGAGCTTTGTTTCGTTGCGCGCGACGTGCTACGAATGCACGACCACGCACAGACCGACTTTGATGCAGTCGTGGAGCGCCTTGGCATCGGCCAGGCGCAGATTGATGCAGCCGTGGCTACCGCACCATTTGTACGATTCGGCACTATCGAAACTCGAATCGTTTTGCCAGGTAGCGTCGTGGAAGCCAACCATGTTGCCCTCAAACGGCATCCAGTAGCTCACCGGGCTCTCGTATTTGGGCTTACCGGTCTTGGGGTCCTTGGCGCCGATAAGCTTGGTGGCGCCGTCGTTGCTGTTGATCTGCCACACGCCCTCGGGGGTGGCGTCTTCGCCCGGTTTGCCGGAAATAAAGTTGGCCTCCCAAACGATATTGCCGCTCTCGTCGTAGTAGCGCGCGTGCTGCTCGGACAGGTCGACGTCGATATACGCCTTCCAATCGGGCTCGCCCTTGGCGGTAAAGGTGTCGGCCTTCTGGGAGTAATTGATCTCAATCTCGCCGGTCTGCTTGTTGTTAATAGCATCCTCGACCTGTTTGGCAAGCGTGCTGCTATCGATAGACCAACCAAAGTCACCGCCTTCGACGGCACATTGCTTGCCATCGGCGCGCGTCCACCAACGAGTGGAGCCCACGGTGTTAAAGCCATTGGCGAGGTCTGCTGCCCAGTTGCTGATCTGGGAAGTGTCGAGTGTGGGGTTCGCGGGGTCGGCAAAACTGATCCACTGCAGCACCGAGCTGCCGTCGACCTTGCCGGCATCGTTGCCGTTGAGCTTAAGGGTCACGTTAACGCCCAGGAAGTTGTTGGCGGCATCGCATGCGGCCTGGATCTGGTCGTTGGTGAGCGTGCCGTTGAGCGGCTCGTAGGCATCGTTGCCGAGCTTCGTAAGATCGACGGTCTCGGACAGCGACGCGAGCTCGATCTCCGCATACTTAATGACATGCTCGCGGTTGAGCTTTTCGTTGGAGCGGGCCTTCTCGATCGTGAACTTGCCCGCCTTCTCGTCGTAGGAGCTCGATGCCTCAAAGGAACCCGTGCGGCCCTCGTTGAATGCGTCGATGGCGGCACCCAGATCCTCCTCGAACTGCTTTTGGTCAAAGGCGTCCGAGAGCATGGACAGGTCGACGTCCTGTTCCAGGTCGATGGTACCGTTTTTGGTCGCGCTAACGTTCTTGCCGCCGAGCGAGGCAATCAGGCGCGAAGGCCACAGCAGCGGCTCGTTGCTGCCGATAATCTCGTGGGCAGCTGCCTCGCCGTCGACGATGGGCTCGTCGGATTCGGGCTGATAGGTCCAACTAAAGTCTTCACCCGAAACGGTGAGCTTGTAGTGCTTCCACGCTGAGTTGACCTTGGTAGCGGCGGATGAGGCGTTGGAAAACGAGATATCGACGCCGGCGATGGTGGTGTTAGGGTAGGCAATCTGCGAAAACGCCACGACGCCCACGATATAGACGATGGCGACGAGGCCGAGGACGACGAAAAACGCCGTCTTGCCACCCGTCTTATTGCCCTTTGCGGAGCGGTTGTTGGCGGGGCCGCGGTTGTTGGAAACTCGAGTGTGCGAAGGGCCCTGGTTGTGACCGGCGCCATGTGTGGAACGCTGCTGGTGCTGTTGATATTGCTGACGCTGCTGATGCTGGCCCTGATTGGGACGCGGGGAGGTATTTGCCGCGCCGTGCTGTTCGCCATGGGCTGGCGCGATGGGACGCGGCGATTGGATTCCTCCGGGCTGCCTGCTGGGCTGTTGCGGATCGGGGATCAGTTGGCTGCGGTCGATTTGCGACATCGTGTATATTTCCTTCGAGTTTCGCCTTGCGGCTCATCGTGTTTTAACTGGGCTTGAATTATAGCGATTACGCAGTTGCTTGTGTTACGAAAACAGTGGCGATAAACGATAGGTGGGACATATGTCCCACCTATCGTTCGCTTTTGCTCGCTATCCGCATATTCCGCATTTTGCGCATGCCGAGAGTGCTGCCGGAGCCTGCGCGATGCCGCCCTTGGCCGTCTCGCGCAGCGTGGCGGGCAGGGCGTGGCCCACCGAGAGCATCACGTGCGCCATCTGGTCAAACGGCACCAGGCTCTTGATGCCGGCGAGGGCGAGCTGCGCCGAGCTGAAGGCCGCGGCCACGCCGATGGCGTTGCGGTTTTGGCAGGGCACCTCGACAAGGCCGCCGACGGGGTCGCAAACGAGGCCCAACAGGTTGCTCAGCGCGATGGAGCTGGCGTCGAGCGCTTGCTCGGGCGTGCCGCCCATCATCTGGACCAGTGCAGCGGCGGCCATGGCGGCAGCGCTTCCAACCTCGGCCTGGCATCCGCCCTCGGCGCCGGCGACGCAGGCGCTCGTGGTGAGGTTGAGGCCGATGGCGGCGGCACAGTAGAGGGCATCCATGACCTGTTCGTCGTCGAGCTGGAGGTGATCGGCGAGCGCCAGCACGCAGCCGGGGACGACGCCCGCGGAGCCGGCCGTGGGGGCGGCGACGATCACGCCCATGGTGGCGGAGCGCTCGAGCACGGCCATCGCGCGGGCCACGGCATCGGTCTGAACGGTGCCCATCAGGCTTGCGCTCAAATCGTTGCGGCAGGTGGCATCGACGAGCTTGGCCTCGCCGCCGATAAGCCCGCCGAGCGATCGCTGCGGATTGGCGATGGGGGCCGTGGTCTCCTCGCGCATGACGTCGAGCACGCGGCGCATGGCTGCGATAGCATGGGCCTCGCCGGTTAGACGCGCCTCGCGCACGGCCATGACGGCGCCGATATTTAGGCCGAGCTCGGCGCACGCATCGAGCAGCTGCTCGCCGTCGTCGAAGATTTCCTTGGCCGACACACCGGGGGAGAGCGACGAGGCCGAGCCCGGGAGCTCGATAAACGTGGCGTAATCGACATTGTCGAGCTTGCGCAGCATGGGGACGACGGTGTCGTCGGGGGCGCCGTCGGTCTCAAAGACGGAATAGGCCTGGCCGCCCACCTCGGTGCGGTAGGTGCGGCAGAAGGCGATGTTGACGTGTGCGTAGGCGAGCAGGTTCGTGAGTGCTGCGAGCACGCCGGGAACGTCCTGGTGCGCCACGAAGAGCGTGGAATACATGCCCGAGATGTCGACGCCGACGCCGTTGATGCGGCTGATGCGCATCTTGCCGCCGCCGAGGCTCTCGCCGCGGACCTGTGCCGTGGCGCCCGTGTCGTCGACCATCTCGATGTCGACGGTGTTGGGGTGGATGGAGGCGTCGTCGCCCTTGATGTCAAAGTGATACTCGAGACCCTGCTCGCGTGCGAGGTCAAAGGCCTGCTTGATGTTCTCGTCGTCGGTATCGAGGCCCAAGATACCCGCGACGAGCGCGCGGTCGGTGCCGTGGCCGCGGTAGGTATGGGCAAAGGAGTTCCACAGGCCAAAGGTGACCTTGGTGATGCGGCCTTCCAGCAGGCTAGCGGCAACCTGGGCGCAGCGCAGGGCGCCGGCGGTGTGCGACGAGCTGGGGCCGACCATGACGGGCCCCAAGATCTCGAATGCCGAGGTCGTAGCTAGTGTTTGCGGCTTGCCTGCCATGGCTGCTCCTTCTTTATCCCGTCGTTCCGAGGGCTTTGGTATTTGGTCGCCTGCTCTACAGTCCTGGCTCGCACGGAGGCCACATTAAGTGGCCTCCGGCTCGTGCGGAACTCGCGACCGACCAAATACCAAAGCCCTCGGAACTTAGGATACATGGTAGAGGCGCGCGTGCTGCAAAATTCATCAGCTGGCGACCTATTCCATGTCCCAGGTCGGCTCATCTTCACCACCGGTTAATAAAAAAGAGGTACCGGTTGTTCCGGTACCTCTTTTTGGTGCGTTTCTATTTGGCTGCGGCTTTTGTCGCTGGCTTACAGACCACAGGCTGCTTTGAGTTCTTCGACTCGGTCGGTTTTCTCCCAGGTGAAGTCGGGGTCTTCGCGGCCAAAGTGACCGTAGGCTGCCGTCTTTTCGTAGATGGGGCGACGTAGGTCCAGGTCGCGGATGATGGCGCCCGGGCGCAGGTCGAAGGTCTTCTCCACGGCCTCGACGATCCTGTCCTCGGCAACATGCGCGGTGCCAAAGGTGTCGACCATGATCGACAACGGCTTGGACACGCCGATGGCGTAGGCCAGCTCGACTTCGCAGCGGTCGGCAAGGCCGGCGGCGACGACGTTCTTGGCGACCCAGCGAGCGGCGTACGCGGCGGAGCGGTCGACCTTGGTGCAGTCCTTGCCGCTAAAGGCACCGCCGCCGTGACGGCCGTAGCCGCCATAGGTGTCGACGATGATCTTGCGGCCGGTCAGGCCCGTGTCACCCATGGGGCCGCCCACGACAAAGCGACCGGTGGGGTTCACGTAGATGTCGGCACCATCCCACGGCATGTTCTCGGCAGCCATGACAGGCGCGATGACATGCTCGATGAGATCGTCCTTGATCTTACCCATGTCCTCAATTTCGGCAGCGTGCTGCGTGGAGATGACGATGGTCGTGACCTCGACGGGCTTGCCGTCCTCGTAGCGCACCGTGACCTGGGTCTTGCCGTCGGGGCGCAGATAGGGCAGGGTGCCGTCGTGGCGCACGGTTGCCAGGCGCTCGGCCAGACGGCTTGCCAGGTAGTGCGGCATGGGCATGAGGGTCTTGGTCTCGTTGGAGGCGTAGCCGAACATCATGCCCTGGTCGCCGGCGCCGATCAGGTCGATCGGGTCGGTGGTGGCGCCGGTCTGGGTCTCAAACGACTCGTCGACGCCCTGGGCGATATCGGGGGACTGCTCGTGGATAAGGCTCATAACGCCGCAGGTATCGCAGTCAAAACCGAACTTTGCACGGTTGTAGCCAATGCGGCGGATGACGCCGCGGGCAATTTCCTGCACGTCGACGTAGGCCTGGGTGCGGATTTCGCCAGCGACGATGACGGTGCCGGTAGTCACGAGGGTCTCGCAGGCGCAACGGACGTTTTCCACGTTGGCGGGCACGCCGTTGGGCGCAATATAGCCCTGCTCCTGCAGCTCTATTTCTTTGGCGAGGATTGCGTCGAGGACGGCATCGCTGATCTGGTCGGCGATCTTATCGGGATGGCCTTCGGTCACCGACTCCGACGTAAATACAAAGGACCCGTGTTGGGGTGGGATGGAACGAAGTTCTTCTGACATGATTGTCCTTTCAAAAACGTGTCCCGGCGACCGTTACCATTCCGCCGGGCTCTGTATGCAAGAGCTCATCATAGCGCGTAAATCCAACATTCACACCCTTTCCGCACCTACTCATTGGGGACAGACTTAAATGACCAGTCGGGTGCTCATTGGGTAGTCATTTAAGTCTGTCCCCAATGAGTAGGTCGGTGCCCTTTGTGCGGATGTTGCGTTGATGCTTTATACTGGTGCGGTTAGACATCCATCCTGCAATCGAGGAGATTTCCATGGCATCAGACGTTCGCGTCCGCTTTGCACCCTCACCGACGGGCAAGCTGCACATCGGCGGCGCCCGCACCGCTATCTATAACTGGGCTTTTGCCCGCGCAAACGGCGGCACGTTCATCCTGCGCATCGACGACACCGACCCCACCCGTTCCACCGACGAGAACACGCAGATCATCCTGCGCGCCATGCGTTGGCTGGGTCTTGACTGGGACGAGGGTCCCGAGGTGGGCGGCGACTTTGGCCCCTATGCTCAGACCGAGCGCCTGGACCTGTACAAACAGGCCGCCCAGAAGCTTTGGGACGAGGGCAAGGCCTATCCCTGCTTCTGCACCAAGGAGCAGCTCGACGCCGACCGTAAGGCCGCGCAGGAGCGCAAGGACCCCTTCCAGGGCTATCAGCGTCGCTGCCGCAATCTTGATCCCGAGGAGGCACGCCGCCGCATCGAGGCCGGCGAGCCCTACGTCTTGCGCATCAAGGTGCCCGAGGACCGCGGCGACGTCGTTATCCACGACGCCGTCCACGGCGAGGTGACCTTCGATGCCAAGGAGCTCGACGACTTTGTCATCTTCCGCTCCGACGGTACGCCCACGTACAACTTCGCGACCGTCGTCGACGACGCCATGATGAAGATTACCCACGTCATCCGCGGCGACGATCACCTGTCCAACACCCCGCGCCAGGTCATGGTTTACGAGGCTCTCGGCGCGCCCGTGCCCACGTTCGCCCACATCTCCATGATTCTGGGCTCCGACGGCAAGAAGCTCTCCAAGCGCCACGGCGCCACCTCGGTGGAGGAGTACCGCGACGCCGGTTACCTGTCCGATGCCTTCGTCAACTACCTGGCGCTGCTCGGCTGGTCACTCGACGGCGAGACCACGATCATCCCGCGCGACGTCCTGGCCAGCAAGTTCTCGCTCGACCGCATTTCCAAGAACCCCGCGACCTTCGATCCCAAGAAGCTCGATTGGGTCAATGCCGAGTACATCAACGGCATGTCCGACGCGCAGTTTGCCGACGAGATCATGGTCCCCGAGCTGCACGAGGCAGGCCTCATCGAGGGTAACGTCGAGTACGGCGAGGACTGGATCGACGCACTCGCGGCCATAGTTAAGCCGCGCACCAAGATGCCGGCCGACGCCGTGACCGTCGCCGCCCCCATCTTTGCCACGGCCGAGACGCTCGAGTATGACGAGAAATCCGTCAACAAGGGCCTGGCCAAGGAGGGCATGGGTGCCATTCTGGACGCCGCCAAGGCCGCGCTCGAGGGTGTTACCGAGTGGACCGCCGCGAACATCGACGCTGCGCTTGAGCCGCTGCCCGAGCAGATGGACCTCAAGAAGCGCGTGGTGTTCCAGGCCGTGCGCGTCGCCGTCTGCGGCAACATGGTGAGTCCTCCGCTGGGCGAGACCATGGCGCTCGTCGGCCGCGACGACTGCCTGGCGCGCATCGACCGCGCCCGCACGATGGCGCTGTAACAGTCGCGCAAACGCATGTTTCCGAGCCCCGCTCACCACGAGTGGGGCTCTTGTTTCTAAAGACGTATGGGATGGGAGGTGCAGAGACCGTGGCCGAGCAACTGTCGCTGTTTGGTTCGCCCGAACCGGAGCAAGCTCCCATGAAGCATGCCCGCACGGCCGAGCAGGCCAAACCTGACCCTGCGCCAGAGCCCATTGTCGCCTACGCGGGCGTGGTCCTCGACATTCCCACCCGTGCGCTGTCCGAGCCGTTTGCCTACGGCATTCCGCAGTCCCTTGCCAATGAGGTCCAGATCGGGTCTACGGTCCTGGTCCACTTTGGCAACCGTGCGGCCGCGGGCTATATCGTCGACATCTCGCCCGAGCTGGCCGACCTGCAAGGTAACGACGCTCTCGATGCCGCGCGCATCAGGCCTATCGAGGCCATCCTCAGTAAACCGCTCTTTGGCGCCGAGGCCGCCCGCATTGCGCGTTGGATGAGCCGCGAGTATGTCGCGACGCTTTCCGAATGTTTGCGTCTGTTCTTGCCTCCGGGTGGCAGCCCGCGTGTCGTGAAGGGCGATGACGGGGCGTGGACGGTCGAGCGTCCCGCCGTCAAGCCTATCCAAAACCGCTGGGTCATGCTCACGCCCGAGGGTTTCGACTACACGCCGCCCAAGACCGCGGTCCGTCAGCGCCAGCTCATCGAGGCACTTCAATGCGGGCCGGTCACGACGCGCGACCTCAACCTGCTCTACAACAGCATGTCGGCGACCATTAAGGCGCTCGAAAAACGTGGCGTCGTGGTGGTGGAGGAGCGCCGCGCCTGGCGTGGCTGCAGCGATCAGACCACGCTGTCCTCGGCAAGCGGCAAGGCGCCGGTCGAGCTTACAAAAGGCCAGCAGCAGGCGCTTGCGCAAATTGAGCGCGCCCGCCTTGACGCCCACGGTGACGTGGTCCTTGTCGACGGCGTCACCGGATCCGGTAAAACCGAGGTCTACCTCTCTGCCATCGAACGCGTGCTGGCGGCCGGCCGTTCGGCCTGCTTGCTTGTGCCCGAGATATCGCTGACGGCCCAAACCGTCGGCCGTTTCCGCTCGCGCTTTGGCGAGACAGTCGCAGTGTTCCATTCGCGCCTTTCGGCCGGTGAGCGCCTGGACCAGTGGGACATGGTTGCCAGCGGTGCCGCGCGCGTGGTCGTGGGCGCCCGCTCGGCGCTCTTTTGCCCGCTCAGCGACCTGGGCCTCATTATCATCGACGAGGAGCACGAGACCAGCTATAAGCAAGGCTCCAGTCCCCGCTACCATGCGCGCGAGGTGGCGGCCGAGATGGCGCGCCGCTATCGCTGCCCGCTCGTGTTGGGCTCGGCCACGCCTTCTGCCGAGGCCCTCGACCGCTGCCGCCGCGGCACGTACAACGGTGTCACCTGGACGTGCGTCGAGATGCCCGAGCGCCCGGGACACGCCGTGCTACCCACGGTCCGCATTGCCGACCTGCGCCGCGAGTTTTCGCACGGCAGCCGCTCCATGTTCTCTAAACCGCTGATGGAAGGTTTGGAGCGCGTGGTCAAGCGCCGCGAGAAGGCTGTGCTGCTGCATAACCGCCGCGGCTTTGCGCCGTTTTTGATGTGCCGCGAGTGCGGTTGCGTTCCCACCTGCAACCACTGCTCTACGGCGCTTACGTACCACGAGCGCACCCATACGCTGCAGTGCCACACCTGTGGTTCGTCCTGGCGCGTGCAGCCGTATCCCGCGCTCACGAGTCGTTGCCCCAAGTGCGGCAGCCGTTACCTGGCAAAAATGGGTCTGGGCACGCAGCAGATCGAGGACGCGCTGCACCAGATGCTGCCCGAGGATGTCGCCATCATTCGCATGGATGCCGATTCCACGCGTGGCAAGGACGCGCATAAGAAGTTGCTCGAGCAGTTCGATGCCGCCGATTGCGCGGTGCTGCTGGGCACCCAGATGATCGCCAAGGGCCTCGACTTTCCCGAGGTCACGCTTGTGGGTGTAGTCAATGCCGACTTTGCGTTAAAGCTGCCCGATTTTAGAGCGGGGGAGCGCGCCTACGATTTGCTTGAGCAGGTCGCGGGCCGTGCCGGACGCGGCGATCGCCCTGGCGAGGTTATCATCCAGACCTATCTGCCCGAGGACCCGGTCATTCGCGCCGTTGCCGAGCACGACCGTTCGATCTTTACCGACTATGACCTGAACCAGCGCCGCGACGCCCTGTATCCGCCGTTCGTTCGCCTGGTCAACATTTTGGTGTGGTCGGCGAATCGTGCTAATGCGCAGGACTATATCGGGCGCATCGCAAGGCTGCTCAAGCGTCGTTGGCATGCCGCCGCTCCCGACTTTTTGCGGGCGGGCAGCGCGGTGCCGCAGGTGCTGGGCCCGGCTTCATGTGTAATCGAGAGAGCTAAGGACCGTTATCGCTTCCACCTGCTTGTGAAGTCGCCCGTAGGGTACCATGTCTCTGATGATATCGACGCCTGCCTCAAAGAGGTGGGCTCCGTGCGCGGCGTGAGCGTGAGCGTTGACGTCGACGCCTATGATTTGATGTAGCAACCCGAAAGGATGGCCATGGAAGCCAACGGAATCGTACTGTCGCCCGACCCTCGTCTGCGTCAGGAGTGCGCCGTCATCGAGGAGATCACCCCGGCGATCGAGGCGCTTGCCGAGAAGATGAAGAAGATGATGTTCGAGAACGGCGGCTGCGGCCTGGCTGCCCCGCAGATCGGTGAGCTCATCCAGCTCGTCACCATTGACTGTGACTACAGCGACAAGAACGATTATGATCCGTACGTGCTCATCAATCCTGTCATTGTTGAGCAGAGCGACCATCTGGTGCCGTTTAGCGAGGGCTGCCTGTCCATCCCCGGCATTAGCTGCGAGATCGAGCGTCCCGACCATGTCGTCGTCGAGGCGTATGACCTGGATGCTAACCTGATTCGCTACGAGGCCACGGGCGACCTGTTCTGCGTGTGCCTGCAGCACGAGATCGATCACCTACACGGCAACACCATGTTCGAGCGACTGAAGCCCATGCAGAGGCTCAAGGCCGTCAAGGAGTACCAGGACGCCCTGGCCCGCGGCGCTCGACCGGGCGAGACAGAGTAGGTCGTCCGTCCCCGGGGCGCCCGCCTATATCATCCCGTGCTCAAACATTCTCGCTGCGCTGCGAAACTGCGCGCGGGACGATATGTGGGCGCTCAGCACCGGGGACTGCGTTGTTCTGGCTCGGTTCGCCCGGGTGCCGCTGGGCCAGGGAGGGGCGTCTTCGCTGATAATTGCTTTGTTGGAAGAGCTGCTTTTATTGCGGCTCTTTCTTTGGTTTTGGGTATATTTGTTCTTGTTGAATTGTTATTGCGGATGGGCTGGGTACTTGGCTTTCCGCTGTTATTTGTAGCCGTCTCGGCTCGTTATTGAGGGGAGACTAACTTTTATGCGTATTGTGTTTATGGGTACGCCTGATTTTGCTGTACCTTCGCTGACTTCGCTTGTCGGGGCTGGGAATGAGATTGCGCTTGTCATTACTCGTCCCGATGCTGTTCGTGGGCGTGGCAAAAAGTTGGTGCCGTCTCCTGTTAAGGCCAAGGCGCTCGAGCTGGGGTTGGCGGTTGTTGAGGCCAATCGTATGACGCCTGAGGTTGTTGAGGCGCTTCAGGCTGCGCAGGCTGATATTTTCTGTGTGGCTGCCTATGGCTGCATTTTGCCTGATGAGGTGCTTCATATGGCACCGCTCGGCATTGTGAATGTTCATGCTTCGCTGCTGCCGCGTTGGCGTGGCGCTGCTCCCATTCAGCGTGCCATTCTTGCTGGTGACGAGGTTGCCGGCGTTTCCATTATGCGTATTGGACATGGTGTGGATACGGGCGCTTATTGCGCGCAGGCTTCGACCTCGGTTGCCGGTAAGCATGCCGAGGCGCTCACGATTGAACTTGGTGAGCTTGGTGGCAAGCTGCTGGCGGATACGCTGCCGTCGCTTGCCGATGACACGGCTGTGTGGACCGAGCAGGATGAGTCGCTCGTCACGCATGCTGCCAAGATTTCCAAGCAGGAGATGCGTCTGGATCCGCAGATGGCGGCGCTCGATTGCGTGCGTCATGTGCTCGCTTCGTCCGATACCGCGCCTGCCCGTTGTGTGATTGCCGGCAAGACCGTGCGTGTGCTCGATGCCGCGCCTGCCGACGTGTCGCTTGGCGAGGGCGCTGTTGCCGTCAACAGTAAGCGTGTCTACCTGGGACTTTCCGATGGTGCGGTTGAGCTGCTTGAGGTTAAGCCCGACGGTAAACGTGCTATGGCTGCTTCTGCCTGGGCTGCCGGTCTGCAGGGTGCCGATCTGACGTGGGGTGTTTTGTCATGAGCAAGCTTTCCCCCGCGCGCAAGCTTGCGCTCGATGTACTGATGGAGGCCGATCGTCGCGGCATGTATGCGCGCGATGTTCTCTCGTCCCGTGCTTCGGCCAAGGCCATTGACCAGCGCGATTCTGCTTTTGCCGCTCGTTTGGCACTTGGAGTTGCAGCCACCCAGGGCATTTTGGACGAGCTGCTCGATCAGTTTCTCGATAAGCCCAAAAAGGTCGCGCCGCGTGTTCGCATGGCGCTTCGCATCTCGGCCTTCGAGATGCTCTACCTGCATACCCCGGGTCGCGTTGGCGTGAGCCAGGGTGTTGAGCTGGTTCGTAGCGGCGCTAAATCGGCCGCCGGTCTGGCGAACGCCGTACTGCATAAGGTTGCGGACAACGTTGAGGACTTTGCCACGGCATCCGACGTGGATGAGTCCGAACGCCGCCTGGTTCGCCTGTCTCGCCTGATGGGCCTGCCACGCTGGCTGTGCGCCCGCATTATGGCGTCGTTCGATACGCCCGAGGGCGCGCTCAACTTTGCCGGAAATCTGGCGCCCGCGCCGCTCGCTTTGCACGAGAACGCCTTTGCAACCAAGCCTGATCCGTACCTATCGCAGCTTGTGGCGCCGGTGTTCCCGGGCTGCCATGCGCCGGTCGATGCGCAGGCCACGGTTGCGTCGGGTGTGTTTGAGCGCGCAGCTGCCGTGGCCTCGGACCTTAACGCCCAACTCATCGCTACTGCGGCGACTCGTCCCGGGCGTTGCCTAGAGATTGGTGCCGGTCGCGGCACCAAGACCTATGTGATGATGTGCCAGGCCAAGCGTGCCGGCTACGACCGCCAACACACCGCACTCGACTTGCACGACCGTAAGTGCGACCAGAATCTCGCGCGCCTGCATAAGGCGGGTATTACGGGTGTTCGTACCGTCTCGGGTGATGCATGCGAGCTCGATGCGGTTCTCACGTCGTTCGATGCCATGCTTGGTAAACCCGTTCTGTTCGATACAGTGTTTATCGATGCCCCATGCTCGGGCACCGGAACCATGCGTCGTCATCCCGAGATTCCGTGGCGCCTGACCGAAAAGGATGTGACGGTTGAGCTGCCCAAACTGCAGCTGACGATGCTCAAGGAAGCAGCCGTGCGCGTGGCTGCCGGCGGCGAGCTTTTCTATGCCACCTGCTCGGTTTTTGATGAGGAGAACACGCAGGTCGTAGATGCCTTCCTGGCCTCTCCCGAGGGCGCCGACTTTACCGTGGCGCCGCTCTCCGAGGCGCAAATCCTGCAGCTGCCCGAGTTTGCCCAGGCTAAGAAACTCGTCTCCGTCCGCCAGAACGCTCGAGGCCTCTTCCAAAGCGTGCCGGTAAACGCCGACTCCTACGACGGCCACTTCTGCGCCAGGCTGGTCCGCAAGTAACTACTAAGTTGCGGTGAAATAGGGATTGAATAGCAGCTTCTACCCGCCAAACAGTCCCTATTTCACCGCAACTCATAAGGATGATTTTTCTGGGACTGGGATTAATAAATCGGCTATGAAAGTAAGCGGTTGGGTTTGGTAAGTTTCTGGATGCGTGAAC
>CANNOC010000012.1 GCA_947507155.1 uncultured Collinsella sp.
GAGACAGAAGAATCTTTCCCTGACTTTACATCTCAATCTGTAACACATAGGACCGATTTCCCCCTCTTACTGTTACAAATCAAGACAAACGGAGGGTCTGTCTGGCAAACGTCTCGATCTGTAACATCTGGAACCCAGTTCTTCTGCTTGCTGTTGCAGAACGAGACAAACCTCTGACACCAGGGGCGGCAGACGAGGTCACCGATGGTCCCGAGTCTCCCCTCGCCTGCCGTTGGCGGATGCAGCGGGGCTGTTCGCCGCATTGCCGCTGCGCTGGGTGCGTGCAGACCGTAGGATAGTCCTATTGACAGCCTGTCAACTTGTCTGGGAGGCACCGTGGCAGAAACGTTTGATATCGCGATTGTGGGCGCGGGCATCACGGGATGCGCCATCGCGCGGCAGCTCGCGCGGTTTGACTTGTCCATTTGCGTGGTCGAGGCGGCCAACGACATCGCGCTGGGCGCGTCGAAGGCCAACGGCGGCCTGGTGCACGCCGGCTACGATCCTGCACCGGGAACCGTAAAGGCGCAGGTCAACGCCCGCGGTTGCGAGCTATATGGCACGTGGGCCCAGGAGCTGGGATTTTTGTTCCGCCGCACCGGGTCGATGGTGCTGGGTTTCAACGACGAAGACCGCGCGCACCTGGAGAAGCTGCGCCAGAATGGCCTGGCCAACGGCGTGCCCGAACTGTCGATTATCGGCCCCGAGCGCATCCACGAACTGGAGCCGCGTGCGAGCGCCAAGGCGACCTGCGCGCTGTGGTGCCCTTCGACCGGTTACGTCGACCCGTTTGAAGTGGCCATCGCCGCGTTGGAGAACGCGGTCGCCAACGGCGTGACGTTTATGCGCTCCGCGCCGGTGGAAGCCATTGAAGTCGCCAACTCGGATGACGGAGCCGCGCGCTTTACGCTGGTGACGCCCGCCGGCGATGTGCGCTGCCGTTACCTGATCAACGCCGCGGGCAACGGTGCCGCAGACATCTCGCATATGGCAGGCGCCGAGGAGTTCCAGATGGTCTGGCGCCAGGGCAACATTGTGGTGCTGGACAAGGAGCCGCGTGCGCTCATGCCGCTCTACCCTGTTCCCACGCCGGTTTCCAAAGGCGTTATCGTCACGGGCACCGTACATGGCAACACCGTGATTACCGCGACCGCCGCCGTGCGCGAGCCAGGTGATACACAGACTTACGCGACCGATGTCAACGCGCTCCTGACCGGCGCGCGCAAGCTGGTGCCCGATCTGGACACGCGCCGCGTGGTGCGCGCGTTTGCCGGCGGACGCCCGGTCATTAAGGGAACGAACGACTTCTTTATTGGGCGGTCGACCGTGGTGCCGGGTCTGTTCCAGGCGGCGGGTATTCAGTCGCCGGGCGTGGCGAGCGCGCCGGCCATTGCCGAGCGCATGGAGCAGGTGTTACGCAGTGCCGGCGTAGCCCTGCGCGAACGAGGCGATTGGGACCCGATACGCCGTGCGCCGGACGACTTTGACCGCGCGCCGCTTGCGCGCAAGGAAGAGCTCATTGAGTCCGATCTCGCGTGGGGGCAGATTGTCTGCCGCTGCGAGACGGTGCCCGAGGCCGAGATCGTGGCCGCGATTCAGCGCCGCCCGGGCGCGGTTTCGGTCGAGGGCGTCAAGCGCCGCTGCCGCGCCGGCATGGGTCGGTGCCAGAGCGGATTTTGTCAGAGCCGCGTGGTGGCGATCCTTGCCCGCGAGCTGGACTGCGACCCCAGCGAAGTGCTGTTGGAAGATGCCGGATCCTGGCTGGTAGAGGGACCGCTGAAGGGGGTGCGCTAGGATGGCGACGCTTGATATGCGCGACGGACGCGCGGATGCCGGAGCTACCGAGGCGGTGCAGACGCAGGCGTTCGACGTGGTCGTTATCGGCGGCGGACCTGCCGGCATGGCGGCCGCGCTTGCCGCGCACAAGGCCGGCGCGCGCGTGGCCATCGTGGAGCGCGAGCAGCATCTGGGCGGTATCCTGCGCCAGTGCATCCACCCCGGTTTTGGCCTTTCGCACTTTAAGCAGGAGCTCACCGGTCCCGAGTACGCGCAGCGCTTTATCGACCAGGTGCGCGCGACCGACATTGCGCTGTTCTTGGGCAGTATGGTGATTGAGATCGATTCGGACGAGGGCGAGGCTGTGGGCACGCTGAATGCGGACAAGACCGCGGGAGCCACCGCAATCCACACCGTCACGCTCATGAGCCGTACCGGCATGCTTCAGCTCACCGGACGCGCGGTCGTCCTTGCCATGGGGTGCCGCGAGCGCACCCGCAGCGAGATCAAGATTCCCGGCAGCCGACCCGCCGGCGTGTTTACGGCAGGCCTGGCGCAACGATACATCAATATCGAAAACCTCAAGCCCGGCTCGTGCGCCGTCATTTTGGGCTCTGGTGACATCGGGCTTATCATGGCGCGCCGCTGCACGCTCGAGGGGATTTCCGTCGAGGGCGTGTACGAGCTCATGCCGTACGCCAACGGTCTGCGTCGCAACGTCAAGAACTGTCTGGACGACTTTGGCATTCCGCTGCACCTATCCACCACCGTGACGCGCGTGATCGGTCACGATCGCGTTGAGGCCGTCGAGGTGAGTCAGGTCGACGAGCACCTGACGCCCATTCCGGGAACCGAGCGCGTTGTTCCGTGCGACACGCTACTGCTTTCGGTGGGTCTGATTCCCGAGAACGAGCTTTCGGTTGCCGCGGGCGTGGAGCTGGACCCCCGTACGCGCGGCGCCGTGGTAGACCAGAGCCTGCAAACGGGCGTGCCGGGCATCTTTGTCTGCGGCAACGTGCTGCACGTGCACGACCTGGCCGACAACGTGACGACCGAGTCCGAGCGTGCCGGTGTGGCTGCGGCGGCGTACGCGCTGGGTAGCAGCGCGGATGTCGAGTCCGGTGTTGCGGACCCAAGTTGCCAGCTCACGGTCTCCCCTGCCGGTATCGCTGGCTACGCACTGCCGGGACGCATTACGGCTGTGGCACTCACCAAACTCAACTTCCGCGTGCGCCGACCGGTCGACGCCGCCCGCGTGCGCATTCTGGCAGGCGACGAAGAACTGTTTGCAGGCAAGGTCCGCCCGTTTAAACCGAGCGTGATGGAGAGCTTCCCACTGCCGGCAAAGGTGATTCAGCGCGCACTCGACCTGGGTGTTAGCGAGATTGTCCTGTCCGTCGACCCCGTTGAGGAGGCGTAAGGCCATGAGCATAAACGCGATCGAAACGCTGCAGTTCAACTGCACCACTTGCCCATCCGAGTGCCTCCTGACCGTAGAGGTAGAGCGCGACGCAGACGGCGCCGTGGTAGAAGTGCGCTCCGTAACCGGCAACAGCTGCCAGCGCGGCGATACGTTCGCGCACCAGGAGCTCACCTGCCCCATGCGCGTGCTCACCACCACCGTGGCCGTATCCGGCGGCGACGAGGCGCTGCTGCCCGTGCGCACGGCCAAAGCCATCCCGCTGGCACTTCACGCCCAGGCGATGGACCTCATACGGGGCCTGAAGGTTAACGCCCCCATCCGCATGGGCGACGTCGTGCTGGAAGACCTCCTCAACACGGGCATCGACCTCATCGCCAGCATGGACATCGACCCAGCCTAAGCAGCTCATTTAGGACGGGGCCCTTTTAACTACCCCGCCACCCACCCGTCCCTCTTCAATTGCGGTGAAATAGTTCCTGATTTCCACCAAAACCCCGGCATCCAGGAATTATTCCACCGCAGCTATCCTTGGAACCGGTGTTTAGCTTGTGCCTATTTTAGTGCCAATTCAAAACTATGCCGGATTACGGGGGTGATTCGGAGACCCCCATCCATACCGGCAATTTTCGATTTTTGATAAGCCGTCTAGCTGCGGTTTTAATTTCGCGATTTTTCCCATGGTCAAGCAATACAGGTCCAGCCCCGTAATCCGCCATACTTTTGAAACCAGCCCATTTGGGACGGGACTGTATTGACTACTTTTACCTATCAGCCAGCCCCAAAAAAATCATTCCGCATGTTTGACGCAGCTAAAATAGACCAGTAGCAAATTGACTACCCTGGCATTGGGGATACCATGGTGGCAACCTAGCGAAAGGATGTTTCATGGCACATGTCGATGACCAGCGCGTGGCGCGCGTGCTCGATGCGCTCGAGGCTCAGCACCCCGGCGCGCAGCTGCTCGTAAACGACCCGTGGTCGATTTATTACCTGACCGGCTTTTATGCCGATATGTTCGAGCGTTTTTGCGGCGTGCTGCTCGCACGCGGTAGCGAGCCCGTAATCCTGGTCAACGCCCTGCATCAGCTGCCCGAGTACGACAATGCCCGCGTCGCCTACCACACCGATACCGACGTCGTGACCGACGCCATCGCTCGCGAGGTCGATCCGACCAAACCACTCGGCATCGACACCGTTATGCGCTCCGGCTTTTTGATGCCCCTTATGGATCGTCACGCCGCGAGTGAGTTCTTCCTGGGCGACTTTGCCGTCACCGCCGCACGCGCCCACAAGGATGTCACCGAGCAGGAGCTTATGCGCGCGTCATCGGCCGCTAACGACGCCGTGATGGCCGACGCCATCAAGCTCGTCCACGAGGGCGTGACGGAGCGCGAAATTGCCGACCAGATGCTCGGCCTGTATCGCAAGCACGGCTGCGAGGGCTTTAGTTTTCCGCCCATCGTAAGCTTTGGCGCCAACGCCGGCGACCCGCATCACGAGCCCGATGACACCGTGCTCAAGCGTGGCGACGTGGTACTGTTCGACATTGGCGGACGCCGCTGCAACTACTGCTCGGACATGACGCGCACGTTCTTTTGGGGCGAGCCGGACGAGGAGACGGCGCGCATCTACGACATCGTTCGCCGCGCCAACGAGGCCGCCGAGGCGCTCATTGCACCGGGTGTGCGCATGTGCGACCTGGACCGCGCCGCGCGCGACGTGATTGAGGACACTGGCTACGGCAAATACTTTACGCACCGCCTGGGCCACTCGATCGGTCTGCAGGACCACGAGCCGGGCGACGTTTCGCTCGTCAACGAGCAGGTCGTAGAGCCGGGCATGACGTTCTCCATCGAGCCGGGCATCTACCTCCCCGGCCGCACCGGCGTCCGCATCGAGGACCTGGCCCTGGTCACCGAATCCGGCGTCGAGATCCTCAACACCTACCCCCACGACCCAGTCCGCCTAGACTAGCCTGGTCCCCAAGCCCCCAAACTAAGTTGCGGTGGAATAGTTCCTGGATGGGCTGCTAGAGCCCAAAAACAGGAACTATTTCACCGCAACTGATGAGGGGGTATGGGTTAACGGAGCAAGCCGGCCACTTCGCCGGCTAGGGTGATGGTGCCGGCTGCTACGAAGGGCTCGCCGGCGGCATCGAGGGCTGCGAGGGCCTCGGACACGCTGGGATACACGCCAGCGAGCTTATCGGCGTCCACCAGGGCGGCGAGCTCCTCCGCCGGCAGGGCGCGATCGGAATCGGTCTGCGTCACGACCACACGGGGGAAGGCCGGAACAAGCACGTCGACGATGCCCGCCACGTCCTTATCAGCCAATGCGGCGCACAGCAGCGTGGGGCGATTCTCTACACACGGATCGATCTCGTCCAGTGCGCTCACAAAGTTCTCGCAGCTCTGGGGGTTATGGCAGGCGTCGATCAGCTTGAGCGGATCGGTTCCCAGCACATCAAAGCGACCCGGCGTGGGGCAGCCCATAAGCGAAGCGTCGAGCGCCTCATGGTCGAGCTCGCGACCCAGATAGCCCTCGCACAGCATAATCGCGCACGCGGCATTCTGCGGCTGATACGCCGGCTTGACCATACTCGACGTATAGATCGCGCGCGGCGTGGTACAGCTAAACTCCACCGTATCGCCCACGTGTGCCGGAAGTTTGGTCGTCGTATGGCTCACAACGAGCGGCACAACGCCGCACTCACGGCAACGGGCATCCATCACGCGCTGAACGCTCGGCTCATGCGTGCCCTCGCCCAAAACAACCAGGCGCCCAGGCTTAATAACCGCAGCCTTCTCCCCCGCAATGGCCTCGAGCGTGTCGCCAAGGACTTTAGTATGGTCGAGTCCAATGCCCGTAATGGCAACGGCGACGGGATCGGTCGCGCTCGTAGCATCCCAGCGTCCGCCCATGCCAACCTCAAGCACGGCCACGTCCACGCAAGCCTCGGCAAACATAGTCAAACCAGCCACGGACAAAAGATCGAAGGGCGTAATAGAACGTAGCTCCTCGCCCGCCGCCTCACGACGTGCGTTGAGACGACGACCCGCCTCATACGCCGCAGAGACATCATGGGCAAAGACCTCGTCTGAGACGACCTTTCCGTCAATCTCCATACGCTCGGGATATCGCACCAGATGAGGCGACGTAAAGAGCGCCGTCTTAAGGCCCTCACCACGAAGAATGGCAGCCGAGAATCGCGTCGTCGAGGTCTTTCCGTTGGTACCGGCTATCTGGATGCAATCATAGAACTCGTCAGGACGACCAAGCTCATCGAGCATCTCGACGACGGTCTCGAGCAGCGGCGTGGAATAACGCGCGATCTTACCCGTATCGGCCGCAAGTGCAACAGCCTCATCAAAAGAAAGCTCCGGAATCTCAAACGGCACCGAATACAACCCAGAACGCTTAGCCATAGCCAAAGTCCCCTCAACATAAAAAGAGGCCCGTAATAAACAACGAGCCCCTCCCATTCAAAATATCAGCCAAACACCGCTTTGAAGCAGAATCAAGGCCACAACCCAGTGGTCCTACCGGGCAGCGGACGCCCCCGTAAACGCTATGGGAGCGGTTTGGGGCTTTGCTCGATACAAGTTCCGCACGAGCCGAAGGCCACTTAATGTGGCCTTCGTGCGAGCAGGACTGTCCGCAGTAGCGAGCAATGCCCCAAACCGCGTCCCCCCGTACCGCCTACGAGAAGTCAGCAACCTGAGCAGTCAGTGCCGCCAGGATCTCCTTGAGCTCAGCTGCACGGTCCCTCTTCTTCTGCACCACGGCAGGCGCGGCCTTAGCCACAAAGCCCTCATTGGCGAGCGTCTTCTCGCAGCCGGTCAGCTCCTTCTGGGCCGCGGCAATCTCCTTCTCCAGGCGAGCCTTCTCGGCCGAAAGGTCAACCTTGCCCTCGAGCACCACAAAGGCCTCGACGCCGCTGTCGACCACGGCAATGCTCGCAGCCGGCTTCTCGACGTCGGTACCCATGACCAGCGAAGCCGTGTTGGCCAGCGGCTCAATCGTGGAGCGCAGGCTCTCGAGCTTCTCGATGTCCTCGGCACCGGCGCGCACGACCACGTCGAGCTCGGCCTTGGGGCTCAAGCGATAACGCGAACGCGTGGCGCGGGCGGCAGACACGACGGTACGGCACAGCTCAAACGCGCGCTCGGCGTCCTCGTCAACATACTTGGCGTAGTCGGCGGGCTCGGGCCACTTGGCGATCATGAGCGCCTCGGCGCGGTTCACGTTGCCCTCGGCGTCCAGGTCGAGCACGCTCGCCGGCATGTTGTCCCAGATCTCCTCGGTGACAAACGGCATAAGCGGGTGCATCAGGCGAATAGAGGTATCGAGCACAAAGATCAGGTTGCGCTGCGCCTGCAGACGGCCCTCGCCCTTCAGGCGGGCCTTGGTGACCTCGACGTACCAGTCGCAGACCTCGTTCCAGAAGAACTGCTGCACGCCGCGGGCCATATCGCCAAAGGTGTAGTTCTCAATACCCTCGGTGACCATCTTCACGGCCTTGGCCAGGCGGCTGAACATCCAGGCGTCGGCCGGCGTCTCCACGACGGGCTCGCCGGGCGTGTAGCCCTCCATGTTCATAAGCAGGAAGCGGCTGGCGTTCCAGATCTTGGTCACAAACGACTTGGCCTGCTCGGTGCGCGGGCTGTCGATGAGCTTCTTGGTCTTCTTGTCGATGTTCGCGTCGAACTTGACGTCCTGATTGTTGGTGCACAGCGTGAGCAGGTTGAAGCGCATGGCATCGGCACCGTACATGCCGATGAGGTCCATGGGGTCAACGCCGTTGCCCTTGGACTTGGACATGCGGCTGCCGTCCTTGGCAAGAATCGTCGGGTAGATGACGACGTCCTTAAACGGCACCTCGTCCAGGAAGTACAGCGAGCTCATGACCATGCGGGCGACCCACAGCGCGATAATGTCGCGAGCGGTGACAAGCGCCGTCGTAGGGTGATGGCCCTCGAGCAGCTCCGGCTTTTGCGGCCAGCCCTGCGTGGCAAAGGTCCACAGCTGCGAGCTGAACCAGGTGTCCAGCACGTTTTCGTCCTGGTGCACGTGGTGGCCGCCGCACTTGGGGCACACGTCGGTGTCCTCGGTAAGGGCGTCCTCCCAGCCGCAGTCCTCGCAGTAGAACACGGGGATGCGGTGGCCCCACCACAGCTGGCGGCTGATGCACCAGTCCTTGAGGTTTTCCATCCAGGTGGTATAGGTCTGCGTCCAGCGCGCGGGGTGGAAGGTGACCTTGCCGGAGTTGACGGCGTCGAGCGCCGGCCCCTTGAGCTTGTCGACGGCCACGAACCACTGCTCGGACAGCCACGGCTCCAGCGCGGAGTCGCAACGGTAGCAGTGCATGACGGAGTGGTCGAGCTCCTCGACGTGATCGAGCAGGTCGTGCTCCTCGAACCACTTGATGACGGCCTCGCGGCACTCGTCGCGGTTCATGCCGGTGAACTCGCCGTAACCCTCGACGACCACCGCGTGTTCGTCGAAGATGTTGATCTGCGGCAGATCGTGGGCCTGACCCATGGCGTAATCGTTGGGGTCGTGGGCCGGGGTGACCTTGACAAAGCCGGAGCCAAAGTTGGCGTCGACATGCCAATCCTCAAAGATGGGGATCTCGCGGTCGACGATGGGGAGCTTGACGGTCTTACCCACAAAGGCGGCCTTCTCGGGGTCCTTCGGGGAGACGGCGACGCCCGTGTCGCCGAGCATGGTCTCGGGGCGCGTGGTGGCGACGACGATGTAGTCCTGGCCGTTGACCGGCTCGGTCAGCGGGTAGCGAAGGTGCCACAGATGGCCCTTCTCGTCCTTGTACTCAGCCTCGTCGTCCGAGATGGCGGTAGTGCAGTTGGGGCACCAGTTGACGATGCGCTTGCCGCGATAGATCAGACCGTCGTGGTACCAGTCGCAAAACACCTTGCGCACGGCCTGGGCGTAGTCCTCGTCCATGGTGAAGCGCTCGTTGTCGAAGTCGACGGAGCAGCCCATGCGCTTGATCTGCTCGACGATGATGCCGCCGTACTCGTGGGTCCAATCCCAGCAGGCGTCGACAAACTTGTCGCGACCGATCTCCAGGCGGCTGATGCCCTCGCTCTTGAGCTTCTTGTCGACCTTGGTCTGCGTGGCGATACCGGCGTGGTCGGTACCGAGCACCCAGCGCGTGGACTTACCGCGCATGCGGGCCATACGGATGATGGCGTCCTGGATGGAGTCGTCGGTGGCGTGACCCATATGGAGCTTGCCGGTCACGTTGGGAGGCGGAATGGTGACGGTGCAGTCGCCCACGCCCTCACGGCGCTTGTAGTAGCCGCCGTCGAGCCACTTCTGCAGGATCGCCGGCTCATTGGTCGACGGATCGTAGTTCTTGGGCATCTCTTCCATATATCTCTCCCTGTCCCGCCGGGGAGGAATGTAGGCCCGATTTTCGCTCGGTCAGGTCCTGGGCTCGCTCGAAGACCACATTAAGTGGTCTTCGGCTCGTGCGGAATCTCCGAAAATCGGGCCTACATCCCTCCCCTTAGGTATCGATTACTTCAGTCTGTAATGACTTCGCTGAGGCTTAAACAAACACACAGAATAGCACAGGTAGTTGGGGTTATTGCGCATATATAAAATAGCCTCCGACCGCGGGTGGTCGGAGGCAATTAGCAAACACTTTTTTGGCTGGTTTACCCGTAGATGCGTTGGGGCTGTTCTTCGCCCTTTACGGAGGCTTCGGTCACGATGACCTTGGAAACACCCTCCTCGCTGGGGAGGTCGAACATCGTCTGCTGCAGCACGTCCTCGCAGATGGAGCGCAGGCCGCGGGCGCCGGTCTTGCGGGCAAGCGCCATACGGGCGATCTCATGCAGGGCGGCGTCCTCAAACTCAAGTTCAACGTCCTCGAGCTGGAACATCTTGCGGTACTGACGCACCACGGCGTTCTTGGGCTCGGTCAGGATCGACACCAGGTCGTCCTCGTCGAGCGCCTGCGTCTGGGTGACGACGGGCGTACGGCCCACGAACTCGGGGATCATGCCAAAGGCGTTGAGGTCCTGCGGGAGCACCTGGCGCAGCAGGTCGTTCTCGTCGACCGAGGTGGGGCCGGCGATCTCGGAGTTAAAGCCCACGCCCTTGTTGCCCACGCGGTCGGCGATGATCTTGTCCAGACCCACAAAGGCACCACCGCAGATAAACAGAATGTTGGTCGTGTCGATCTGTAGCAGCTCCTGCTGGGGATGCTTGCGGCCGCCGGTGGGCGGAACGCTTGCCACCGTGCCCTCAAGAATCTTAAGCAGCGCCTGCTGAACGCCCTCGCCCGAAACATCGCGGGTGATGGAGAGGTTCTCGGCCTTACGAGCGATCTTGTCGATCTCGTCCACGTAGATAATGCCGACCTGCGCGCGCTCAATATCGCCATCGGCGGCATTGATGAGCTTGAGCAGGATGTTCTCCACGTCCTCGCCCACGTAACCGGCCTCGGTGAGCGCGGTGGCGTCGGCGATGGCAAACGGCACCTCGAGGATGCGCGCGAGCGTCTGGGCGAGCAGGGTCTTACCGGTGCCGGTGGGACCGAGCAGCAAAATGTTGGACTTGGCGAGCTCCACCTCGTCCATATCATCGTCAAGCTGCGAGCCCAAGCCATCGTCAAAGGCCGAAAGCGCGGCGCCGCCCTCGATCACGCGGCGGTAGTGGTTGTACACGGCAACCGACATGGCGCGCTTGGCGTCCTCCTGGCCCATGACATAGGCCGAAAGCTCGTCATAGATCTCGTGCGGCGTCGGCACGTGCGTAATGACCTGGCGGGCGTCGTCCTCGAGCTCAAAGCCCTCGGCCTCGGGATCCACGGCAGGCTGGGACGCAGCCTGGCCGTGATCGTTGAGGAAGCCCGGCAGCTTGCCGTTGCGGGCAGCGTCCATAAAGTCCGAAGCCAGCGACTCCTCCAGGATCTCGGAGCAGGCGGCGACGCACTCGTCGCAGATAAAGATGTTGGTCGGACCCTTTACGAGGCGGCGAACCTGCCCCTGCTCTTTTCCGCAGAAGGAGCAGCGGATGGGGTTGCCGTTCTCGTCGAAGTTGTCCTGCATGTTACCGGCCATCCTAGGCGTCCTTCGCGGCGAGGTCGCGCGAGGTGACGATACGGTCGATCAGGCCGTAGTCGAGGGCTTCGGCAGCGGTCAGGTAGTTATCGCGCTCGGTATCGGCCTGGACCTTCTCGATGGGCTGGCCCGAGGCGTCGGACAGGATCTGGTTGAGCTCGCGGCGGGTCTTCTTGATCTCCTCGGCCACGATCTCGATCTCGGTCTGCTGGCCCTGGGCACCGCCGCTGGGCTGGTGAATCATGACCTTGGAGTGCGGCAGGCAGAAGCGCTTGCCCTTGGCGCCGGCCGAAAGCAGCACGGCGGCCATGGACGCGGCCATACCAACGCAGATGGTGGAGACCTGCGGCTTAATAAAGTTCATGGTGTCAAGAATCGCCAGGCCGGAGTAGACCTCGCCGCCGGGCGAATTGATGTAGAGCGAGATATCCTTCTCGGCATCCTGGCTCTCAAGATGCAGCAGCTGGGCAACGACCAGGTTGGCGCTGACGGAGTTGATCTCCTCGCCCAAGAAGATGATGCGGTCGTTGAGCAGGCGCGAATAGATATCGTAGCTGCGCTCGCCGCGCGGCGTCTGCTCGATAACGTATGGCACGAGGGCGGAATCGAACTTAGCGATCATACGCATCTCCATTTCTCTCTTGCGGACCAAATTGGTTCTAGATAAACGTACGGTGCCCGCATGCTATGCATTGGCTGGCACCGTACGAAGCAACCGGATAACCGGTGTATAACTTTACCCCATCACGGGCGCACCCATGCGCTCGCGGGCAAGGTGGCGAGAATTACTCGGCGTCCTTGGCGGTCTCGTCGACCTCGGTCACCTTGGCGTTCTCGACCAGGTGGTCGACGGCCTTGGAGCGACGGATGGACTCGCGGACGGCAGGCATGCGGCCATCGGCGATGAACTCGGCCTTGGAAGCCTCGACGTCCTTGACGCCGGCCTTCTCGAACTCGGCGTTGATGTCGTCCTCGGTGACCTCGATCTTGAGCTCGCGGGCGAGGGCGTCGAGAGCCAGGGACTCACGCGCAACGTCGTTGGCCTGCTTGTGCAAGTCGCCGATGAACTGCTCCATGGTCAGGCCGGAAGCGGGCAGCCAGGTGTCCAGCGTCATGCCGCGGGCAGCGAGGTTGGACAGGAAGTTCTGGCCAAGCTCCTCAAAGACGGACTGCTCGTAGTCGGCGTCCATCTCGTCGAGCTGCAGGCGCTCGGCGAGAGCGGAGACGCAACGGTTCTCCTTCTCGGCCGGGAGGCGGGAAGCCTTGTCCTGTTCGATCTCGATCTTGATGGCGTCGCGCATGGCGTCGATGCTGTCGAAGCCAAAGTCGGACTTGACGAGCTCGTCGGTGAGCTCGGGGGTGTTGCGGACCTTGATGCCCTTGACGGTGACCTCGACGGTGTGGGTCTCGGCCTCCTCGCCCTCCTCGACCTCGTCGGTCCAGGTGACGGTCTTGACGTCGTCAACGTTGGCGCCGATCAGGGCCTCGTTGAACTCCTTGGGGTTGCTGTCGCTACCGGCGATGAGCATGCGGCCCTCGGCGGCGAAGTTGTCGGCGTTCTCGACGGCCTTGAGGTCGACGGTGACGTAGTCCTCGGCCTCGACGGCGCGACCCTCGACGTCCTCGAAGGTGGCGCGGTAGTTGAGGAGCATCTCGACCTGGTTGTTGATCTCGGACTCGGTGACCTCCGCAGGGGGCATCTCGATCTCGACGGCGTCGAAGGAGGAGAGCTCAGCGGCGGGACGCAGGGAGAACTCGACGGTGTAGGTGTAGTCCTCGTGATCCTTGGCGAGGTCGAGCTCCTTGTAGTCACCGTTCTTGGTAGGGACGATGTCCAGCTCGTTGAGGACGGCGGGCTCGTTGGCGGCGATCAGGTCGTTGGTGGCCTGAGCGAGGGTAGCCTCGGCGCCAAGAGCGGAGTCGATGACCGGACGGGGGGCCTTACCGGCGCGGAAGCCCGGGAAGCGGTACTTCTTGGCGGTGTCCTTGTAGGCCTTTTTGATCGCGGCGTCGACGTCGGCGGCCGGGATGGTGACCGTAGCGGTGAGCCTGGCGTCCTTGACGTCAGAAGCGGTGATGTTCAACACGTTCCTCCTCATACTGCCCAGCTTATCTGAGGTGCTGGTACCTTTATGCAACAAGCGTCGCGAGGGCATAAGCCGACGCGGGTGCGTTGGTGCGGGCGAAAGGACTCGAACCTTCACGGGAATCCCACCAGAACCTAAATCTGGCGCGTCTACCAATTCCGCCACGCCCGCATGAGCGCACAGACTAGGAATGATAGCAGATACGAACGACAAGCGCACGCACACCTTTTACAGGCTCACGAGCTCACCACGAGTGCAATTGGCGGGGCGAGTTGCCCCGCCCCGCCAATTGCGACTTGTTCGCTGACCCGCTACTCCCCCAGCAGGGCCTTCTCGGGCGTGATGGGCAGCGAGCGGACCTGATGTCCGGTGGCGTGTGCCACGGCCGAGGCCACGGCGGCGAGCGGCGTGTTGATGACGACCTCGCCGATCGACTTGGCGCCAAACGGGCCCGTCGGCTCGTAGCTCGGCTCAAAGGCCACGCGAATGCTGCCGATATCCAGGCGCGTGGGCAGCTTGTAGCTCATAAAGTTGCCGGTGCGCAGGCGGCCGCGGTCGTCGTGCTCGACAATCTCGTAGAGCGCGTGGCCAATGCCCTGGGCAATGCCGCCCTCGGCCTGAACGCGCGCGAGCGCCTCGTTGATCACGGTGCCGCAGTCGACGGCCGCCGCATAGTCCACCACAGTCACCTTGCCGGTGGCCTTGTCGACCTCGACCTCGGCAATGCCGGCCATAAACGGCGGAGGCGAAACGGGCAGGCAGGCAGAGGCATGCGAGGTGAGCGCGTCGCCGCCCGCGATGTTCTTGACGCACAGGTTGGCAAAGTCGCGCAGCGTGAGGTAGCGATTCTGCTCGCGCGCGGCACGCTCGTCGGACAGACGCACGTACTGGCCATCGAAGACCACATCGGCGGCGTCCACGTCCCACATCTGGGCTGCCTTGGCGCAAATCTTCTCGCGCAGCTCGGTCGCGGCGTTCTTGGCCGCCAGGCCCGTCACGTACGTGCCCGAGCTCGCGTACGAGCCGGCATCGAACGGCGACACATCGGTGTCCACGCCGCGCACCACGATAAGCGAGCTCTCAACGCCCAGCTCCTCGGCGGCAATCTGCGCCAGGATCGTATCGACGCCCATGCCGTTATCGGTGGCGCCGGTGCCGATGGTAATGAATCCATCCTCTTCCAGGCGCATGTCGATGCCGGCGATATCCACGTTGGAAATGCCCGATCCCTGCATGGTGAGCGCGCAGCCCAGAGCACGCACGCGGTCGCCCAGGTCCACGGCCAGAGGCTTGTCGCGCCAGCCGATCATGTCCATCGCGCGAAGCAGGCAGCGGTCGAGCGCGCAGGCGTTGAGTTTCTCGTTGTAGTACTGCGACTGCGGCATGATCTCGCCCTCGCGCACGATGTTCTTAAGGCGCAGGTCGGCGGGATCCATGTGCAGCATGTCGGCGAGCTCGTTGACGGCGCTCTCCACGGCAAACTGGCCCTGGGTGGCACCGTAGCCGCGATACGCGCCGCCGCGGTTGGTGTTGGTGTAGACGGCGTCCCAGCTAAAGCGGCTCGCCTTCACATGGTTGTAGATGGGCAGGCTCTTGTGGCCCGAAAGACCGATCGTCGTGGTGGCATGCTCGCCATACGCACCGGCGTTGGACAGCGTATGCAGGTCGATGGCCGTGATGGTGCCGTCGTTCATGGCGCCTAGCTTAACGGTCATCTGCATCTGATGGCGCGAATTGCCCGCAGTGATGGTCTCCTCGCGGGTGTAGCAGCAGTAGCTCGGACGGCCGGTCTGCTGGGTGACGAACGCCACGAAGATCTCGCAGCAACCCGTCTGCTTGGAGCCAAAGCCGCCGCCGATGCGCGGCTTAATGACTTGCACCTGCGACTGCGGGATGTCAAGCGACTGCGCGACCATGCGGCGCACGTGGAAGGGCACCTGCGTCGAGGTGGTCACCGAGATGCGCCCGAACGCGTCGGTCGTCGCGAAGGCGCGGAAGGTCTCCATGGGCGCGGTCTGCGTGGCCTGGCTGGTGTAGGTGCGGGTGAAGACGATGTCACTCTGGGCGAAGACCTCGTCCAAGTCGCCAAAATCGCTGGTACCGCTGCAAACCAGGTTGCGCGAAACATCGCCGCCCTGCGGGAACATAAAGGTCACGTCGCCCTCGGGGTGGACCACGATGTCGTTATCGAGTGCCTGGGTAAAGTCGAGCAGCGGCTCGAGCACCTCGTAGTCGACCTTGATGAGCTTGAGCGCCTTGTCGGCGGCCTCCTCGGTCTCGGCGGCAACGATCGCCACCTCCTCGTTTTGGTAACGGACGAGGTTCTCGAGAATCAGGCGGTCGTAAGGACTCGGCTGCGGATAGCTCTGACCGGCAATGGTAAAGCGACGCTGGGGCACGTCCTCGTAGGTGTAGACGCCCACCACGCCGGGCACCTTCAGGGCGCGCGACGTATCGATGGAGCGGATCTTGGCGCGGGCATACGGGCTGCGTTTGAGCTTGACGATGAGCGCGCCGGCGGGCACCAGGTCGCCCGTGTAGACGGGACGGCCCTCGAGCAGGGCCTTCGAGTCCTTCTTGGGCTGCTTGTGAGTGATCTGCTTGTAGGAGACACCGTCGCAGCTGGTGTCGTTGACCGGCAGCTCGGGCATCTCAAAGCCCACCTGCACGCCTGACTCGTTGAGAAAGCGCACGATGGCACGCAGCTGGCTCTCGTAGCCGCTGCAGCGGCAGAGGTTGCCAGCGAGCTGACGCGAGAGCTCCTCGCGCGTGACGACGAGGCTCGGGTCCTCCTTGGCGGCGCGGGCGAGCGCCAGCACGTTCATGATGAGGCCGGGGGCGCAAAAACCGCACTGCTCGGCACCTTCGGCAGCCATCGCCCGGGCGAGCGCCTCGGACTCGGCCTTGAGGCCCTCGAGCGTGGTGATGGATCGACCCTCAACACGGGCGGCGGGAACCGAGCAGCTCAGCACCGGGTCGCCATCGAGCCACACCGTGCACAGGCCGCAGTTGGTGGTTTCGCAGGCGCAGCGCACCGATGCGCAACCCTGCTCGCGCAGCAGCGCAAAGAGCATGGTATCGGGGGCAATCTGAACCTTGACCTTGCGGCCGTTGAGCGTAAAGGAAAGATCGATGAGTTTGGCAGCCATTAGCGCACCTCGCTAGAATCGACGCCGGGCACGCGGCGGCAGGAACACTCGTCCGTGGCAAACTTAGGCACTTGCACGGTCTCGAGCTCGCGGGCAAGCGCGGCCGAAAGCTCGATGCCGGCGGCGCGGCGCACAGCCTGAATCGCCAGCGGGGCCGAGATGCGACGGCGGTAGTCGGCCGAGCCCCACAGATTGGTACCGTAGCTCAGCGCGCGTACGGACGCGGCCAGGGCGCGCAGCTCATCCTCGGAAGGCTGCTCGGCGGTAAGGCCACATGCCTCGCCCTGCAGCAGGGTCGCGCGCAGCGGACGGGCGCCCACGGTGACATGCCAGCTGTTGTCCCACCAGGCGGCGGTGACGTTTAAGGAGGGGAAGTCGGTCGCGGCCTTGCGCACGGCCTCATAGCTTGCGCGGTAATCGTGCTTAACGACCACAACGTGCTCGATCACGTCGCGCACGTAGCCCATGTCCACGAACTCGGCGAGCGGCACGCGGCCGGCGCCCGTCAACTCAACGTACGAATCGAGCGCCAAAAATGCCGAGAGCACGTCAGAGAAACCAAAGCGGCCGTAGATGCTGCCGCCCACTGTGGCGGTGTTGCGCAACTGCACGCCCACGATATCGTGGACGGCGAACTCAAAGACATTGTGGACAAGCGCGTTAAGCTCGGCATGGCGCTCGAGCTGGCGCAGGGTACACATGGCACCGATGCGAAACTCGGTCTCGGTCTCCTCGATCTGATCGAGTCCGCAGGCCGAAAGGTCAATCGCCGTCGCCACGCGACGCGAGCCCAGGCGCATCCAGATGCCGCCGCCCACAATCTTGTTGTTGCGGTTCTTCTGTAAGAGCTCATAGGCTTCGGCCGCGTTTCCAACACGGACGTAGGTACCGAACTTGAGCACGTTCTCCCCCATCTCTCCACTTGTCCAGTACTTTTAAGTGTACCAAACGAAGGGCCGCGACCTTCCACAGCACAAAAACCTCCCTCCCATCCATAACTTGCGGTGAAATACGGACTGTTTGCCGGGCTTAGGGCGCCCAACAGTCCGTATTTCACCGCAACTTAAGGGGCGGCCGGCAGAGGGCCGAGACATAATGATCCGTTTTCCTCCGTCCCCAACGGATCAAAAAAGGCTCCCAGCCAAGATGACTGGGAGCCTTCTGCGATGCTATGTCGAGCGAAGATTTAGCAGACGCCCTGGGCGAGCATAGCGTCGGCGACCTTCAGGAAGCCGGCGATGTTAGCGCCCATGACAAAGTTGCCCTCCTGGCCGTACTCCTTGGCGGTGTCGTCCACGTTGTGGAACATGCCGCGCATGAGCTGCTCGAGCTTGCCGTCGACCTCCTCGAAGGTCCAGGACAGGTGCTCAGCGTTCTGGCTCATCTCCAGGCCGGACACGAGCACGCCGCCGGCGTTGGCAGCCTTACCGGGCATAAAGGCAACGCCGTTCTCCTGGAAGTAAGTCGTGGCCTCGATGGTCGTGGGCATGTTCGCGCCCTCGCCGACCACCTTGCAGCCGTTGGCGACGAGCGCCTGGGCGTCCTCGAGCAGCAGCGTGTTCTCGCGAGCGCAGGGCAGCGCGATGTCGCAGGGCAGCTGCCAAACGCCACGGCCGTCGCCCTCGTGCCACACGGCGTTGGGCTTCTCGTCAACGTACATAGCGAGCGTAACGCCCTTGTCGTGGCCGGAGCGCTTCTTGTTGTAGACGTGCTCGAGCACGGTGTAGTCGATGCCGTCGGGATCCTCGACCCAGCCGTGAGTATCGGAGCAGGCCAGCACCTTGCCGCCGAGCTGGGAGACCTTCTGGACGGCGTAGATGGCGACGTTACCGGAGCCGTGAACGACGACGTTCTTGCCCTCGAAGGAGTCGCCGCGGCTCTTGAGGTACTCGTCCACAAAGTAGGCCAGGCCGTAGCCGGTGGCCTCGGTACGGGCAAGCGAGCCGCCAAAGGAGAGGCCCTTGCCGGTAAGGACGCCGGTCCACTCGTTGGTCAGGCGCTTGTACTGACCGAACAGGTAGGCAACCTCGCGGCCGCCAACGCCCAGGTCGCCGGCGGGAACGTCGGTGTTGGGGCCGATGTGGCGATAGAGCTCGGTCATGAAGGACTGGCAGAAGTGCATGATCTCGTTGTTGGACTTGCCCTTGGGGTCAAAGTCGGAGCCGCCCTTGCCGCCGCCCATGGGAAGGGTGGTCAGGCTGTTCTTGAGGATCTGCTCCAGACCCAGGAACTTGAGCATACCCAGGGTGACCGTCGGGTTAAAGCGCAGGCCGCCCTTGTAGGGTCCAATGGCAGAGTTGAACTCGACACGGTAACCGCGGTTGACCTGAACCTTGCCCTGGTCGTCGACCCAGGGAACACGGAACATGACGATGCGCTCGGGCTCGACGAGGCGCTCCAGCAGGGCGGCCTCCTCGTACTCGGGGTGGGCGTCGAGCGCCGGCTGGATGGTGCCGAGGATCTCGGTCGCGGCCTGGATGAACTCAGGCTGCTCGGGATAGCGGGCCTTGAGCTCTTCGAGAACTTTCTGCGTGTAGCTCATGCTTCCTCCAATGATGGGAAACGAAAATGTTGGTCGCGGCACCCCATGCGCCGCGAGCTTTATCGTGTATGGATAATATCGCACTGTTGCGGCAAAGTTTCGCATAAGCCGACGAGCGGATGTTTCGTTTTGATTACGATGCAGGTAGAAGCGTTTTTGAGTGCCTGACATGCAAAACCCGTGTTTCAAACCTGTTTCGTCCACGTGTTCCAAACCACCACATTGGGGACAGGCACCTTTATGGTGGTGCTGACGGTTAGAGGACGAGCTGATGATAGTCGGCGGGGGTTATGCGGCCTTCGGTGGCAGCGCGGAAGGCGGCGAGTGCATCGCCCGAGAACGGCATGGCCCAGCACAGCCCGCAGCCGGCGGTGATGGAGCCGGGCAGCGGCATGATGCGCCCGGGCACACCGGCGGCAAGGCACAGCTGCTCGCATTCCATCACATCGAAGGTGCTATCGAACGAAACGATGATCTTGCGTTCATGGTCGAGAGCATCACCGGACGGGCCTTCGCGGTGTGCATCGCGATACGCAGCCGCCGCTGCCTCTTCCTCGGCCGTATGTCCACAGCCGCCGCGGCCGCAGGTGCAAGGCTCGGACCCATCGCAAGTGCAAGGTTCTCCCGTGTCGGGACAAATATCGTGAGACATGGCAACTCCAATCGTCTAGGCGAGCAACTCGGCCGCCGCAAACTCCTCGGGCGTATTGACGTTCTCGAAGCAGAGCGTCGAACCCGCGGCCATAACGATCTGCGGCTCATCCATATAACCGGCCTGAACGCGATTGATCAGGCAGCGAATGCGCTGGCGGTCGCAGGCAAGCAGCTCATGGGCAACCGGCGCACACGCGTCACGGCGCCAGACGGCGCAAAGCGGCTCAATCCCCCGCTCCTCACGCGGCACGCACACATCGAGCGCCTCGGCCTCAACATGACCGGCAAGCGCGCCGATGAGTTCCGGCGAGACAAACGGCATATCGCAGGCAACGATCGCCACGAGAGGCAGCCGAGCCGCAGCCAACGAGCTCGCGATGCCGCGCATGGCGCCCGCAGAGCCTTCAAGGTCCGCCACCACACGCGGCACCAGGCCGCCAAACGTGCGCTCCTCAAGGTAGGCGAGCTCGCTGGGACGCGAAGTCGTCACGACCAACTCGCCGGCAACTGGCGCCAGCCGACCCAGCACGCGTTCGATGAGCGGCTCGCCGCAAAACGCCATGCGTGCCTTGTCGCAGCCCATGCGCGAGGACAGCCCGCCCGCTTGGACGACACAAGAAAGATCGGCACGTCTTACGGTAGTCATACGGCAAAACACCTCCATCGGCATGCTCGAAGCCCGGTGCACGAAGCTAACTGCAGCCGCCGAAATAGCGGCGCTACGAAAAACTCGTGCAAAAACAAAACAGCGCCTTTGCGGCACGCAGCAAGACCGCGAGCACAAAAGCGCTGGTAGCGTATGGCGGGAACGTATGTGAATCGAACACATCCAAGACGTTTTGCACGCCTCGCAACGGTTTTGAGGACCGCGGAGCCCACCGGAGCCCATCCGTTCCCAAGTGCGGCGGTATTTTACCAAACCAAACAGGCCCCATCCCAAAAAGACGAGCAAGAAGTTGCGGTGGAATAGTTCCTGTATTTGCTGCCAAAGCCTCCAAATAGGAACTATTTCACCGCAACTGAGGAGGCGGGAGCGAGTGACCGGCCTAGCGCAGGGAGCGCAGACCGCCGGCATCCTTGTCGAGCACCGTAAAGCGCACGGCATCCAGGTGTTCCAAGATGCTGATGGCACGCTTGCGCGACACACCCAGCGCCTCGCGCAGCACGCTCGTGGTGGCAGCGCCACCGGCATCGGCGATGGCGGCGGCGACGAGCTCACGCGCATGGGCCTCGGCGGCGGCAGACAGGGCAACGTCGCGCTCGACCTTAACGATCGAGCGATTGAGCGAAAGCTCGCGCAGGGCACGCGTCATGATGTCGCGATCGAGCTGCAGCTGCTCGCCCACCTCGGGCAACGTCGGTGCATCGAGGTCAGCTTCGTCCAGCAAGGAAACGATGCGCTCGCAAGCCTCGTGCACCACGCGCGCCGCGGCGGCAGCGGAGTGCGGGTCGAACACTTCGGCGCCCTCCGAGGCACACACACCACGCGAGCAGCCCTCGGCAATCAGAGCCGCGGCAACGTCTTCATCAGCGGCTGGCCACGCAGCATGGGCAACGGCGCCGGGCGTAAAGCCCGTCTCCTTGGGAGCCGCCGCGTGCATGGCTGACAGGGTCGCCGCCAGTGCATCCATCGCAGCGTCGAGCACCACGGTGTCCGCCAAGAGGTCCGCATCACCCACGGCAAGCTTGCGAACAGAGCCCTGCGCCGCCAACCCGCGCAACGCGGCATCGACCTCGCCGACACCAAGATCCAAAGCCTCGGCGACATCAACCGCCGTAACCGGCAGCATCTGCAGCGCCAACCAAGCGCCCACACCGCCCGCGATATCGCCGGACTCAAGCGCCGCAAACAGTGCGCGCTCGCCGGCAGAAAGCTCACGCGAGCGACGGCAGCGCGATAGCAGCACGCGCCCGCCGCCGATGAGCATAACGGGCGAATACGACAGCACCACGGCACGGTCTCCGGCACGCAGTGGCAGCGGATCATCCAGGCGCACCTGCACGGTACGGGTCTCGCCCACCGCCATGGGGGCCTCGCCCTCCAAAAGCATGATGCGGCCGACGACCTCGGCCGTGCCGGCCATCACATGCACACGCGCGCCCGACTCAAGCACGCGCGGCTTGGCGCCCTCGCGGCCCAGGTAGGTGAACGTCATCATAAAGCGCAGCGTCTGACCAAAGCGGTCCGCCACGCCCAGCATCTCGCCACGGTCAAGCGCCGCGACACCGTCACCAACCAGGTTGAGCGCCACACGCTGACCAGGCAGCGCGCGCGGCGTATCGCCATGCACCTGAATCCCGCGCACGCGACAGACCGTACGCGACGGCAAGGCCATCAGCTCGTCGCCCACCGCAACCGGCGCATCGTGCAGCGTTCCCGTCACGACGGTGCCGACGCCCTTGATCGTAAAGCAGCGGTCGATAGGCAGGCGCGGTGCGGCATCGGTGAGCTCGGCACGAGCACGGCAGGCATCCCAGCAAGCGGCAACCTGCTCGTCAAGCGTAGCCAGTAGGTCATCGATCCCCTCGCCGGTCTTGGACGACACGGGCACGATCGGCGCGCCTGCAAACACGGTACCCGACAAAAAGTCATCGACATCGAGCTCGGCAAGCTCGGTCATCTCGGCATCAGCCAGGTCGCACATCGTCAGCGCGACCACCATGTGTGTGACGCCCAGCAGTTCCAGCACATGCACGTGCTCGCGGGTCTGCGGCATCACGCCCTCGACGGCCGAAACCACCAGCACGGCCACGTCGATGCCCGTGGCACCCTGCACCATAGCGCGCAGGTAATGCGCGTGGCCCGGCACGTCGACCAGGCCCACGATCTTGCCGCTCGGCAGCGCCAGCTCGCCAAAGCCAAGCTCCACGGTCATACCGCGACGGCGCTCAACCTCCAGACGGTCGGGATTCTTGCCGGTCAGCGCCTCGATCAGTGCCGACTTACCGTGGTCGACGTGGCCCGCCGTGCCAACGATAACGGGGCACTCCACCAGCGTTTGAACCTCACTCATCGAGCAATCGCCTTCTTAACGCATGCGGCAAGCGTCGACGCCGCCGTCTCTATATCGCGGTCGCCCACGAGCGTACGGACGTCAAACAAAATGCGATCGTGCGAAGCTCGCGTGACGACCGGCGTGTCGAAGTCCTGGACAAGCGAGCGCTTGAGCGCGTCGACCGTCAGGCGCTCGTCAACAAGACGCACGGCAACGCACATCGTGGGCAGCTCCACGGTAGGCAGCGAGCCGCCACCGGGGGTCGACGATTCCTCGACGATCTCCAACTCAACGGCACACGGGCAACCTGCCTTATCGAGCCCGGCGACCATACGATCGCGCAACTTACGTGCGCGACGCTCCAAATGAGCCTGCGGCAGCGTAAGCATGCTGAGCACCGGAATATCGCGATGGGCAACATCGGCGCCATCCATGTAGATACGCAGCGTGGCCTCGAGCGCCGACAGAGCCAGTTTGCCCGGACGCAGAGCGCGCATGAGCGGATGTGCGCCGCAGGCCTGGACCAGATCGCGACGGCCCATGATAATGCCCGCCTGCGCGGCACCCAGCAGCTTATCGCCCGAGCACGACACCAGATCGAGCCCTGCCGCGACCGAAGCCGGCGTGGTTTCTTCGCCGCCGCGCACCAGGATGTCATCGGGCAAAAGCGCGCCCGAGCCCTGGTCCTCGTAGAACAGCAGACCATGCTTGTGGGCCAGGGCGGCAAGCTCCCGAGAGCCCACTTCCTCGTGAAAGCCCTCGATGCGATAGTTGGAAGGATGGACCTTGAGGATCATGGCCGTATCGGGCGTGATGGCGCGCTCGTAGTCGCCCAGATGCGTGCGGTTGGTGGCGCCGACCTCGACGAGTTTGGCGCCCGAAGCCGCCATGACATCGGGGATGCGGAAACTGCCGCCAATCTCGACAAGCTCGCCGCGGCTGACGATGACCTCCTTGCCTGCGGCATGGGTGGCAAGCACCAGCAGCACCGCGGCGGCGTTATTGTTGACGACCAGCGCGTCCTCAGCACCGGTAAGCGAGCGGATCAGCTGCGCGGCATGCTCCTTGCGCGACCCGCGCGAGCAGGTGTCCACGCTGTACTCGAGCGTGCTGTACCCGCGCGCGACCTCGGCCACGGCCCTTGCCGCCGACTCTGCGAGCGGGGCGCGGCCCAAGTTGGTATGGATGACCACACCCGTGGCGTTGACGGCGGGGCGCAGGCTCGGCAACGCGGAGCGGTGCGCACGCCACTCGATGGCCAAGGCCAGGTCGCGCTTGGAACGCGGGGCAGCGCCGGCGCGAATGGCGGCGCGCTCCTCGTCGAGCTCGGCCGTGACGGCGGCATGCACCACCGCGTCGCAGGTCTCCCCCGCCGCCTTAACTACCGGCCACTCGGCAAGCAACTCGTTGACGGAGGGAATGGCGCGCAGGTGGGCGCGCACCTCATCGGACATGTTCTGGCTATCGCTCATGTGCGGCCTTTCAAAAGAAACGTGGATCAGTCGAATACATCAGCTGAGTCAATCACTCGTTATTATCCTCGCGCGCCGCGATCTTTTCCACGCGAACGGCGTTTTCCTGGGTGAGCGCGGCGCCCGTCAACGGGTCCCAACGCAAAGGTGTATGGTCGAGCGGGCCCACGCCCAAGGCTTGAGCGCCACCGGCATCGGCGCCAAACGAACGCCCGCCGGGGGCGGCCGACGTAAAGATGCACGCCGGATGCAGATACGGCGTCGTCTCCACGCGCACGCGGTCGCGGCCCATATCGCTCACGAGTTCGACGATCTCGCCGTCGGCAATACCCATGCGAGTGGCGGCATCGGCATTCATCTGCACGGCATCCAGGTCCGATCCAGCCTCGGCGGCACCTTGGGCCGCAAGCCTGCGCGAGGTGTGCGACTCAAAGGGACGGTTACCGCTAATGAGGCGAAACATCCCCGGGGCAGGCTCCACCATGGGAGCGATCCAGTTGGGTACACGACCCATGCCGGCTCGCTCCCATATGTCGCTTGCCAGCGCAATCTTGCCGCCGGCAAGCGGAATCACCGGCTCGCCCGTACGCAACGGCAGTGCAACGCCCGTGTCGGCCCAGCCGCGTTCCTTGAGCTCGTCCAGATCGATCCCAAACGGTGCCACCTGGGCAGCCGCCAGATCGTCAGACGTAAACTGGAAGTACTCGCCCACGCCACACGCCTGCGCCAGACCGGCAAAAATCTCCCGACCGGGACGCGTGTCGTCATGCTGCACGGGCAGCACGGCGTTGCGGTAGAACACGCGCGCATCGTTGACGCCCGCCACCGTTCCCACGCCGCGGTCGGCCTCCAGATACGTCACGTCGGGCAGCACGAAGTCAGAAGCGCGCGCTGTCTCGGACCAGCGAATATCAATCGTCACGAGCAAGTCAAGCTGCTGCAAAATACCCAACCAAGCCTGCGCATTGCCATAGCCCGCACCGGGGTTACTGGCATAGACGATGAGTCCACGCAAATCGCCGGCAAGAATCGACTGACCGATGGTCGTGCACAGACCGCGCACCGGATCGACCAGCGGATAGCGCTCGGACCCCAACTTGGGCTCACGCGGCATTGACGGCGTCGCAAAGCGTGCGGGATCAAGGTCGCCCAGCGCAAGCGGTGTAGGTGGATTGAGCGCGCCGCCCGCATGTCCAATACAGCCCAGCAGCACATCGACCAAGCAGATAGCGCGCGCGGTCTGGGTGCTATTGGCATACGCGATACCGATGCCACCATGAAAGCCAGCGTCCACCACCGCAGCAGGCGCCGCGGCAGCCAAATCTCGCGCAGTCGCGACAACCTCTGCGGCAGGCACGTCGCACATCGACTCGGCCCACTCGGGCGTCCAAGCATGGGCCGCCTGCACCAGCTCGTCAAAACCCGTGGTATAGAGGGTCACGAACTCGTGGTCATACAAGTCCTCGGCAATGAGCACATGCGCAATGCCCAGCAGCAAGGCCAGGTCGCAGCCCGGGCGTACGCGCAACCAGCGGTCGGCGAGCGCAGCCGAGCCGCTGCGCCGGGGGTCGACCACGATGATCTTCGCCCCACGGCGACGGGCATCGTTGAGCGCATCAACGGCCCCCATCGTCGACGAATCGACGATGGAACGCCCCAGGTACATGATGCAATCGGTATGCGCCAGGTCGGAGGCGGGACTATAGCCCAAGCTGTGCTCCCAACCGGTAAGTCGGCTTACCTCACAGGCACCGTCGGCACCGTACACGTTGGGCGAACCAAGCGCATGCATAAAGCGATGCGCCCAGTAGCGGTCGAACGAGGGCACGCCGAGCGTCATGCCCAGCGCACGGGGACCATGCCCGTCAACAATCTCCCCAAGGCGCGCTGCGATCTGCGCGAACGCCTCATCCCACGAAATCGCATCGAACCCCGAGCCATCAGCTCGTCGACGCATGGGATGCAAAATCCGGTCGCGCTCGTCAAACGGCATGTCCAGGCGATGGCGCCCGCGGGCGCACAGGGCACGCGCCGCGCACGGATGCCCCGGCACCGGCAACTCGGCCACCACGCGACCGTCCTCAACGTGTGCCGCAAAGGCGCAATCGGCATAGCATCCCCCGCATGTGGTCACCACGGCGCGACCGTCACGCTCCACAGCAGATGCCATCTCGATTACCCCTTTCACCAGCCAAACACAACAGGTCAACAGCCCGAAAACGAGCCCCAGACCCAAAAAGCCTCCCGCACGGCAACGCCCCGCGGGAGGCCCAATGTCAAACAGACGGTATCTTACGCCTCGGACTTCTTGGCGTAGATAAACCAGTAGCCGAGCGCGACCAGAACCGCGCCGCCCACGATGTTGCCCAGCGTGGCGGCGGACAGGTTAAACGCAATGCCCGCGGCGTTGAGTGCATCGGCGCCGGCGACGTCGACACCATAGCCGCACGCGTGCATCACGGCACCCATGGGCAAAAAGTACATGTTGGCAACGCAGTGCTCAAAACCGCAGGCCACAAAGGCGGCGATGGGCAGCAGAATGCCCACGACCTTATCGACCACGGTCTTGCCGGCGGTACCGATCCACACGGCCAGGCACACAAAGATGTTGCACAGGATACCGCGGAAGAAGATCGTCACCCAGTCGATCGTCACCTTGCCGGCGGCGACGCTCACCATGGAATTGGCGACCGCCTCGCCGTTGAGCTTATAGATGCCGGCCATGTACACCAAAAAGACGATGAACAGGGCACCGACAAAATTGCCGACCCACACGACGACCCAGGCCTTGAGCATCTGAACCAGGGTGATCTTTTTGCTCTTGAGTGCGCAGACCATAAGCGAATTGCCGGTAAACAGCTCGGCGCCGCACACCAGCACGAGCACCAGGCCCAGGCAAAAGCACAGACCGCCCACGACGCGCTGAGCGCCCCAGCCCAGCGTGCTGTCGCTCAAGAACACGGTAAAGAACAGGCCGCCGAAGGCGATAAACGCGCCGGCGAACATTGCCAACAGAAAGGCCTTAGCGACCGGCAGGTTAGCCTTGGTCACGCCGGCGGCCTCGGTCTTGGCCTCGATCGCGGCGGGCGCCAGGCAATCGGGAGAGGGGTACTCCACCTTGGAATCTGCCATGTCAATCACTTCTTTCCTAATCAGCAGGAACAAGCGCTCCTATTGCTCTTGCCCCAAGCGGACAAAGTGGGAAAAGTCGTTGGCGGCCACGGCGTCGTACACGGCGTCGACGGCCTCAAAGACTTCCGGGGACATGGGGTTGTAGAACTCCGTGTCGCCCGGCTGAATCCCGACGAAGACGATATCATCACACGATTGCTCAATCTCTTCGATCAGAATCGACAAAGGAAGCGAATGCGTGGTGAACATCGATTTGCGCGCGACGTCGGTCTTATCGAGCAAGCGGATGGCGCCGACGGGCAGCGCCATGTCGGCGGCATCGACCAAAACCAAACGCGGCGGACGCTCGCGCTTGACCTCGATGATGTCATCCTCGGGCGTCTGACCGCCGTCGATGGTGTACCAACCGGCAATGGGCGCGTCCTCCATCTTTTTGGAGAGCACGGGGCCGGCGGCATCGTCGGCACGCAGCACGCTTCCCGCCGTGAGCACGATACCCGCAAACGGGGCACCGTTCACACGTCCATCCACAACGCGGCCCATTACTGCAACCTTCCCGTCAGATACACGCCCGACACATCGCGCACGCGCTCAACCAGATCGCGAAACTTCATTAAGAACGCGACCTGCTGGGCATGCAGGCCAAAGTCGTCGTCGAACACCGAGATACCGGCCTTGGCCGAGCCGCGAAAACCGCGCTCGTCGAGCAGCGCATCGCAGGCCTCGAGCAGCGACGGCACCGCCGCCTTGTCGAGCTGGCACTCGCCAAAGGAGCGGATGGCCTCGAACTTGGTCTTGGCCTCCCCCTCCGGCAGCGCGTCGACGAGCGAATAGAACACATCCACCGGCACCGACAGGCGCGGCTCAAAGCAGTCGAGCACGCCGGTGTGGTGGCCCACGGCGAGCGTGTAGTACAGCACGTCGCAGGCCTCCTGGGGAACGTCTTCCTCGGTCTCCACAAACTTACGCGTGAGCTCATAGAAGACCACCTGGTCGGGCGCATGGCCCAGGCAGGGGTCGGCGACGCCCTCGGCGGCCTCATCGCTTGCGCGAGAGGCATCGCCAAAAGAACCGCCGAGCATGCCGGGGCCCGCAAAGTAACCAGAGCGGTCCGTGAGCTCCATCTAGCGACCTCCGGCCAGCACCAGATCCTGCAGCGCCGAGTACACCTCGACGCGGCGCGGATCGTCCTGCTTGTCGATGAGCAGCGCCATGGCACCGCGGATATCGCCCTTGGGCGCGCCCTCGAGCGTGTCCATAAACTCGTTGGCCAGGTCGCGGCCGTAACGGTAGCCGCTCATGGCGCGAGCCTCGCGCTCGATGGCAACGCGCAGCTTGTACGGCACGCCGGGGTGCAGGATATCGGCCTGCTCGCCGGCGGCCTCCACCGTGGTCTCGGCATGAAGCTTTTGGTCCAGCAGACCGAGCGCCATGGCAAAGCCGTAGATGGTCTGCGCGGGGCTGGGCGGGCAGCCGGGGATGTAGACATCGACCGGCAGGATCTTGTCCGTGCCGCCCCAGACGCAGTAGTTGTCGTAGAAGATGCCACCGGTGCAGCCGCACGCGCCATAGGACACCACGATCTTGGGATCGGGTGCGGCCTCAAAGGCGCGCAGGGCCGGCATGCGCATGGCACGCGTCACGGCGCCGGTGTACAGCAGCACATCGGCGTGACGGGGCGAAGGCACGACCTTGATGCCAAAGCGCTCGACGTCAAAGACGGGCGTGATGGAACCGAAGATCTCGATCTCGCAGCCGTTGCAGCCGCCGCAGTCGACACGGTAGACGTACACCGAGCGCTTGATCTTCTTAAGAAGGGTCGCCTTGGCCTTCTCGATGCTCTCGTCGAGCTCGATCTTGGTCGGGCGGTACTGAAGCCGCTCGGGCAAAAGCGTGGGTTCGGCCATGGTTACTCCTCCTTCGTATCAAAATCCATGATGATGCCCTCGACCGGTGCAGGTCCAGCGGGGATCTCGGACGCATCGGGGTTGAGCTCGCGGTCGATATACTCCGGGTTCACGCCGTGGCCGCCCAGATACTCCATGCCGGGGCCCTGGGGCTCACCGGACGCAAGCGTCTCGTTGGCAGCCATGCCGGCAGCGTTGCCGGTCTTTACGGCCGAGGCGGCACGCAGGGCGTCGAGCTCGCGCTTGCACTCCTGGCACATACCGACGGTACGGGCGGCCTGGATGGCCTCCATGCCGCCGGTCTTTTGCAGCAGGCGCTTGGCGTAGTCGATCTCCTTGTGCGGGGCAAACGGCTTGCCGCAGCGCGAGCAGTGCTCGAGCGTGTAGACGCTCTTGCTGGTGAGGTCGTCCTTGCTCATAACGGCCAGCTCAAACTCCTCGGTGAGCTTGATGGCCTCCATGGGGCAGGCCTCCTCGCAGCGGCCGCAGAAGATGCAGCGACCGTAGTCGATCGACCAGGTGATGGTATCGGCCGCAAGGTCGGTGTCCATGCGAATGGCATCGGCCGGGCACGCCACGCCGCAGGCACCGCAGGCGATGCAGAGCTCGGCGTTGTGCTCGGGCTTGCCGCGCATGTCCTTATTGGTGGGAAACGGCGCAAACGGGTACTTGACCGTCGCGTCGCCGGCCTTGGCGTTAACCTTCCAAAGCTTCAGCATATTAGAGCGCCTCCTCATCGAGCGGAGCGGCCATGGTGCCCTCGCCCGCAAGCGGCGACTTGTCGCGCCAGACGTTCTCGAACTGCTCCTTGTCGAGCACGTGGTCGCGCTTGGCGGCGACATCGGTCACCGTCACGCGGTCGGTGCAGGAGTAGCACGGGTCGAGCGAACCGACGATCAGCGCAGCGTCGCCCACGGTGTTCCCGCGGAACATGTAGCGCAGGACCGGCCAGTTGCTGTACGTGGCGGCCTTGGCGCGCCAGCGGTAGCACTTCTGGTTGTTGCCGAGCATGGCCCAGTGCACGTCCTCGCCGCGCGGCGCCTCGGTGGCACCGATGGCATACTTGTGCGGGGTGTACTCCCAATCCGTGGTGAGGATGGGGCCCGACGGGCAGTTCTCGAGCATGGTCTCGATCATGTCGATCGAATCGTAGACCTCCTGGATGCGAACGGCGGTACGGCCGAAGGCATCGCAGGTGTCGGCCGTAGCGGCGTGCATCTTTTGGACGTCCGGATCGGCGTAGCCGTCGAAGGGATGGTCAAAGCGCACGTCGCGGGCATAGCCCGAGCCACGCATGAGCGGGCCGACCGGCGAAAAGTCGCGTGCGATTTTGCGGTCCAAGATGCCGATACCGCTCGTACGCTCAATAAAGTTGGGCGTGGAGAGCAAGACGTCGACGAGTTCCTGAACCTCGGAGCGCAGCTGGTGGATGGTCGTGAGCGTGGAGAGCTTCTGCTCGGCCAAAATGTCGCGACGCACGCCGCCGATCACGTTGAGGCCGTAGGTCTTGCGGTGACCGGAGAGCTTCTCGGCCAGGTCCATGGACTTCTCGCGGACGCGGAAGAACTGCTGGAAGCCCGAATCGAAGCCGGTGTAGTGCGATGCGAGGCCAATGTTGAGCAGATGCGAGTGCAGGCGCTCGACCTCGAGCATGATGGCGCGGATGTACTGGGCGCGCGGCGGGACATGGATGCCCTGGGCGCGCTCAACGGCCTCGGCATAGGCCACCGAGTGGGCACAGCCGCAGATACCGCAGATGCGGTCGGCGAGGAACGTGACGGCATCATAGTTCAGGCGCGTCTCGGCGACCTTCTCCATACCGCGGTGCACGTAGAACAGACGGTAGTCGGCGTCGACGATCGTCTCGCCCTCAACGAACAGGCGGAAGTGGCCGGGCTCGTCGGAGGTAATATGCAACGGGCCCATGGGGACGAGCGTCGTCTCCTTGCCCTTGGTATCGGCCAAGAACTCGTAGTTTTCCATGTCGCTCGCGGGAGCGGGACGGAAACGGTAGTCCATGGAGTCCTTGCGCAGCGGATACAGGCCGCTGGGCCAGTCATCGGGCAGCACCAGGCGGCGACGGTCGGGCAGGCCCTCGGGGATCAGGCCGAACATGTCGCGAAGCTCGCGCTCGCCCCACACGCAGGCGGGGACGAAGGGCGTCACGGACGGGAACGTCATCTTGGCGGGATCGACCTCGGCGCGGACGGTCACCCAGCCGGGGTCCTCCCCCTCCATGGAGATGACGTAGTACACGGCGTAACGGCCGCACAGGCTGCGCTCGTCGTTGCCGACGATCACGGGAATCCAGCCGTAGCGCTCGTAGTACAGGTAGTGGACGGCCTCGGGCAGCTTGTCCTGCTTGACGGTAATCGTCAGCTGGTCCTCGCACTGCCACTCGACCTTCTCGATGCAGCCCGGAACGGCGCGGCGCAGGGCCTCGACATGGCTCTCGCAGCGACGGGCATACACCTTGTTCTCAGTTTCAATCATTCGTTACTCCACCTCGCTCTGAGCGGTCTCGGTACCGAACACAGCGCGGTACATCGGCGTCGCGTGAAGTTCCTCGGTGCTCTGCTCGAGCACGATGCCGGTCGCGGTCTCCACACCGTGCACGAGAGGCAGCGGGGTGGCGATGCCAAACCACAAGATCATGACAGCCAGGATGATTTCGGGGATAAGCATGAGCGCCGGGGCCTCATGCTTGCCCATGCCCTGGGGCGCATGGCCGAATACCGACTTGAGCGCGATGCGGGTGAGCGCGGAGATGGCCACGGTAAGACCGAGGGCGACCACGACGACCAGCCACATGGGACCGGCGGTAACACCGGCGACAAAAGTCAGGAACTCGGAGATAAACATGCCAAAGGGCGGGAAGGCACCAAGACCGAGCAGCGCCAGGACGGCGAGCGCGGCGGTTGCGGGAGCAACCTCGACGACACCCTGGATCTTGGCCAGGCTACGCGTGCCAAAGGCGTGCTGAATGTTGCCGGACACGCAGAAGGCAAGCGTCTTGGTAAAGCCGTGGAACACGCAGTGCAGCAGGGCCGCGGCGATACCCAGAGGGCCACCGATACCCAGGCACAGGGCGATAACGCCCACGTTCTCCACAGACGAGTACGCAAAGCGGCGCTTGAGGTCGTCCTGGCGAAACATCGAAAGTGCCGCCACCAAAATGGACAGCGTGCCGACGATCAGCAGCAAAAGTTGCGGATACTCGGCGCCCACGGCCTGGATGGTAAAGCCGTAGAAGCGCATGATCACAAGCATGGCGCACTTAAGCAGCACGCCCGAGAGCAGGGCCGAGACAGGGCTCGGAGCCTGGGAGTGGGCATCGGGCAGCCAAGTGTGCATGGGGAACAGGCCGGCCTTGGTGCCAAAGCCGATCACGACAAACGCAAAGGCGAGGCGCATGAGCGTCGGGTCGAACTGGTCGGCATACGGCAGCACGCACGACAGGAATGCGGCCTCGTGGGCGTTGGGAATCACGTCGGCGGCGTTGGCGTAGATCAGCAGCGTACCGAACAGGCCAAAGGCCACGCCGGCGGTGCAGACCATCGCATACTTCCAAGAAGCCTCGAGGGCCGTCTTGTTCTTGTAGATACCCACGAGGAACACGGTGGAAAGCGTGGTTGCCTCCACGGCGGCCCACGTGAGGATCATGTTGTTGGACAGGCACGCGAGCAGCATGGTGAACACGAACAGGCTAAACAGCGCAAAATACTGCTTGGCGCGCTCGGCGGGCATGGAGCCCTCCTCGATATCGGCCTTTACATAGGGCAGCGAGAACAGCCCCGTAAGAAAACCGATAAAGCCGATGAGCAGCACAAAGATGGCGCCCAGCGAATCGAGGTGAAACCACAGGCCAAAAGCGCTCGCGGTGTCGCCGCTCATAAGAACGTCACCGGCTGTCATGATCGACAGCACCAGGACGGCTGCGACGGAGACCAGGTTGAGACCGGCAAACACGTTATAGGACGTGTTCTTGGGCAAAAATGCCATGACCAGCGAGAACACCAGAGGAGTCGCGAGCAGGGCGAGAATCAACGTTTCCATGGACTACCCCCTCAGCTCGGACAGGTCGCGCGCATCGAGCGAGTGGGAGTCGTCCCAAATGCGACGCACGACGATGGACATGATGATGACGGCAAAAATGGCGTCGGTGGCGATACCGATCTCGATGATCTCGGGAGCGGTGGGGGCCAAAAGCGCGAGCGTCACATGGCTGCCGTTTTCCATAAGGCAGTATCCAAAGATCTGCTTCATGATGTTGCGCTGCGAAATGATGCAGGTGAGGCCCACAAAGAAGTGAGCGAAGCTAATAGCGAGCGCAGGCGTTGCGACCTCGGCCGTGGGCAGGCTGATCTGCGTCACGACGGCAAAGCAAATCGCGACCTCCACGGCGATGATGCAAATGGCCCACGCGGGCTTAAGACCGGCCTTGAGCGATGCGTCGCTCGGCTCGCCCATCTTCTTGTATGCGCAGTTGAGGATGTAAGGAACCAGGACGACCTTGGTGATAAAGGCAGATCCAGCCCACATAAGCAGCTCCTGCGCACCGGTGGTGGCACCGAGCGTAGCGAGCAGTCCCACGAGCACCAGCGACTGCACCGCATACCAGTGGATGGAATGTTTGATGTTCTTGGAGACAACCACCATGGTGGACGTGACGATCAGAAGGCCGCCAAGGATGTTGACGATCGAATAACCCATGTCGTTCTACCTCCTAACCGATCCAGCTGGCCGAAAGCGGGCCGCTGACGATGACCATGATGATGAGCACGATGAACACGAACGCCATCGCGCGGGGAAGCGGGGCTCCCGCAGCGACCTCTTCGCTCGGCTCGCCGGGCAGGCAATAGCCCATCCACTTAAGGAACCAGGCAAAGGTGGCAACCGTCTCGGCAACCATGATGCACACGAGCACCAGGATCGCGACGTTGCCGGCACCCACAGAAAAGCCGCCGGCGATGATCTGGAACTTCGAGAAGAACGTGTTCATGGGCGGCACGCCGGCAATGGCGAGCGCGGCGACACCAAAGCCCACGCCCGAGATCGGGTACTTCTTAACGATGCCGCGAAGCTTGGGCAGCATACGCGTGCCGAGGGTAAAGGAGAACGAACCGGCGATCAGGAAGAACAGGGTCTTGGCGAAAGCGTGGTTAAAGATGTGGCACACGGCGCCATCAAAGGCCAGCTGGCTGCCAAAGACCGAAAGGCCCAGACCAAAGAACACATAGGAGAGCTGGGCGATCGTGGAGAAGGCCAGCAGACGCTTCATGTCCTTTTGCGGCAGGTACATAAGGAAACCAAAGAGCATGGTGACCATGGCGTCGATAATGGCGACCCAGCCCACGATCTCGGGAATCTCGCCGGCAGAGACGAGTGCACGCGCGAACACGCACACACCGACCTTGACCATCGAGGCACCATGCAGGTAGGCCGAAACAGGCGTCGGCGCCTCCATGGCCGAAGGCAGCCACATGTACATGGGAACCTGTGCGGACTTGGCCCAGGCCGCAAACAACACGAGCAAAAGGACGATGGCCTTGAGCTTGGCGTCGAGGCCTGCAATCGCGGTAATGGCGAAGGTGCCGGTGTGGGCAAACACGATGGCGGCGCCCAGATACAGGCCGAGCGCACCGATATGCGTGATGATCAGGGCCTTCATGCCGGCCTTCTTGGCCGTAGGCGTCATGTAGTAGCTAATGAGGCCCCAAGAGCACGCACCCGTGATCTCAAAGAACACGAGCTGGCCCAAAAGGGTCGAGCTATACACGAGGCCGGCCATGGCGCCGATAAAGGTCGCGAGGTACGCGTAGAAGCGACGACGCGGTGCGTCGGGATGCTCACGGTTATTCTCGCTCATATAGGGAATCGAATAGATCACGACAAGCAGGCCGATACCCACAAAGGCGGGCGCGAGCAGCGTGCTCATGCGATCGAAGGTGAATCCCATGACGAGGGTCTGCCCAAACGAGATCAGGGGGACCTGCGTGTCGGGCATGCCGGCGCCAGCGAAATTCGCGGCGAGGGCGATGGTGCAGACCGTCGAGACGGCGGCACCCAAAACGCTGAACCACTTGGCGTACGGACGGGGGAACAGGGCGACGAGCACCGAGGCCACCATCGGGGCCGCGATAGCGACCAAGCCGAGAAGGGACAGACTGACTGCAAATGACATTGTTTCTCCCTTCTCCTACACGCCGACGACCACGAAGACAAACGCCAGAACGGCGATGCCCACGACGGCCCAGGTCTGATTGCCAAGAACCTTAAAACGCGAACGCGAGCAAGAGTTCTCGATCACGCCGCACACGACAAAGTCGATCAGGCACTTCACCAGGAAGATAACCGCGCCCAGAACGGCGGCGGTGCCCACAGTCGCGGGCTCGCCCCAGGGGACGAAGATCGCACAGAACCAAGCGACGACCAGAACCTGTTTCATGGACATGGCGAGCTTGGCCATGGCGAGCGACGGGCCGGAAAGCTCGGCGAGCGGACCTTCCTGAAGCTCTTGCTCGGCCTCGGCCTGGTCAAACGGCAGCTTGCCGAGCTCCATGTAGCAGGCAATCGCAAAGGCGATGCCGGCGAGGATCACGGCGACCGGTGCGTCGATGGCACCCGTCATGATGTGCTGACCCATGGTGGCGATGTCGGTGGAGCCGCACACCAGGGCGGCGGCAAACAGCGCCAGCAGCATGGACGGCTCGATGAGCACGCTCATGAGCAGCTCGCGAACGCCGCCGATACCGGCGTAGGCGTTGGACGAATCCACACCGCAGAGGGCAAAGAAGAAGCGGGCGAGCGCCAGGCTGTACATGATGGTGATGGCGTCACCAAAGACCGGGATGGGGCTTTGTGCCGTAAAGAGCGGCAGGCCCATCGCGAGCATAAAGGCGACGGCGAAGAACAGCGGCGGCATAATGCGCAGCGCAAAGCTCGCGTCCTCGCTCTGGGACTCGGGGCGCGCAAAGAGCTTGGCCAGGTCGCGATAGTCCTGCATGATGCTGGGGCCGCGACGGTTGTGCATCTTGGCGCGGATCACGCGGCCGAGACCGGAGAAGAACGGCGCGACGGCCATGACGACCACGCCCTGCAGAACGGCAAGTACGATGTTGTTCATGCTCTCCCCTCCTTAACCCATTTGCACGGCGAGCACGAGGAACACCACGAGTGCCGCGACGATGTAGCAGATATAGATGCTGTAGTTGCCACCCTCGAGCTTAGTCGCGAGGTCGGCGAGCTTCTCGACACCCTTATGCGGGGCATCGACGAGAACCTTGTCGGGTACGGGCTCCACAGCCTCGGCCACACCGGTGAGCTTCTGGAAGAAGTGCGCGATGGACCAGCAGACGGCCGTGCAGCGGTCGCGCAGCGTGTAGAGCGGCTGCATAAACCAGGACACCTCGGAGGCAAAGGTCGTGGCCACGACGGGCATATGCTCGTTGGGAGCATAGCCGCATGCCCACGGCTGGGACTTCTGCACCTTGCCGACGGTCTTGAGCTTGCGATAACCGCAGGCAAGACCGACGAGCACCACGAGCGCAATAGCGATCGCGGGCGTGGAGGTGGCAGCGCCGGAGTACTGGTTCATGAGCTCCATGCCCTCGGCGGCAAACACGCCACCGTACGGATGCAGCACGGACGCGGCGACATCGACCAGCACGGGTGCGATCACGGGAGCGCCAATGCCCAGCACGACGCAGATGGCCGCGAGCAGGCCCTGCGCAAACACCATGGGGGCGGGAACCTCCTTGGCATTTGCCGCGGCCTCGGAGCGAGGCGCGGAGGCAAAGGAGACGCCATAGGCCTTGACAAAGCACGTGACAGCCAGCGCGCCGGTAATGGCAAGCGCGACGGCGGCGAACACGGCCACGATCATGACAGCCTTGTCACCCTGCATGGCGGCATTAAACAGCGACTGGTAGGTAAACCACTCGGAAACAAAGCCGTTGAAGGGCGGGATGGCCGAGATGGCAAGCGCGCCAATAAGGAAGCAGATGGCCGTTGCCGGCATACGACGGAACAGGCCGCCCATCTTCTCCATATTGCGCGTACCCGTGGAGTACAGCAGCGCACCGGCGCCCAAGAACAGCTCGCCCTTAAACATCGCGTGGTTAAACGTGTGGTAGAGGGCGGCCATCAGAGCCAGGACGGCGATGCCGACAGAGTTGAGCGCCATGGCGGCCATGGAGGCGCCGACGCCGAGCAGAATGATGCCGATGTTCTCGACGGAGTGATAGGCCAGCAGGCGCTTGATGTCATGCTCCTGCAGGGCGAAGGCCACGCCGAGGACCGACGAGATCGCACCGAAGACCATGACCATAAGGCCCCACCAGACCTGAACGCCCGAGGCGGAGAGCAGGTCAAGACCTACCTTGAGGATACCGAAGATACCGATCTTGATCATGCCGCCGGACATGAGGGCCGACACGTTGGACGGCGCCTCGGGATGAGCCTTGGGCAGCCAGCCGTGCAGCGGGATGATACCGGCCTTGGCGCCAAAGCCAAAGAAGGCGAGCACGAAGCACACGGATGCAACCGCGGGGCTAAACTGCGTGGCGCGGAAATCCGCAAAGGCAAACGAGCCACCGGCGAAGTTGGTCATGGTGAGGAAGCTCGCCATGATGAGCACAAAGCCCACGTGCGCGATCACAAAGTAGAGCCAACCGCCATGGATGGAGTTCTCGTTCTCCTCGATCACGACCAGGAAGTACGAGGTCAGCGACATGAGCTCGAAGGCGACCAGGAACCAAAACACGTTGTCGGCGGTGATGACGAGCATCATGGACGCCACGAAGGTGTTAAAGAAGAAGCCGGCGCGGCCCTTTTTGCCCGGGTACTCATCAAAGTAGTTGAGACCGTAGATCGAACCGGCAAACGCGAGCACCGAGATGAGCGCCACGAACAGGCCGGACAGCTGATTGAGCAGCAGCTGGAAATGGGCAAACGGGAAGAACACGATGGTGTCGACCGACGTGACATCGCCCAGCACGGCCTGGATACCGGCCACAAACGAAAGCACCGCGGCGACGGCGCCGATAAGGCAGCCGGCGGTCTTGGCGGCGTTATCGGCCTTGATCAGCAGAACCGAGGCGAGCGCACCGATGCACGAGACGGCAAGCGATGCGATAAACAGCGTCATGCTATCCATTGTTTACGCTCCCTTCTGCTTTCTCGGACAGGCCCTGGGCCACAGCGGTAACGTCGACGACGGGACCGTTTTCGATCGAGCGCAGGCGCTTGGCCTCGTCGAGCTCGCGATCGGCCGCGCCGCCCATGACGGTCAGCGCCTTGGTGGGGCACGCCGCCACACAATGCGGGCCGTCCGGATCGAAGGCGCACAAGTCGCACTTGATAGCGCAGGTGTACTGGCCGGGAGCCCACGTAAGCAGGCTGCTCAGGGACTTAGGATACGAAGGCGTCGGGTCGCACATGCCTGCGACACCGGCGATAGACGTGCCATCGGGATGGATGGCTCCGAAGGGGCACGCGATGGCGCACAGTCTGCACCCGATGCACTCCTGCTCCTTGACGTGGATGCGATCGCCATCGTGCTCGATGGCATTCACCGGGCAAACCTCGGCGCAGGGGGCACCCTCGCAATGGTGGCAGGCAAGGGCGGCCGAAATACCGCCGGTCTTCACGAGCGCCAGGCGCGGCGTATCCTGAAGACCCTGCATCCGGTGGGCGTCGGCACAGGCGGACTGGCATGTTCCGCAGCCGATGCACCTCTCCGGGTTGATGTCGATGAAGCGGTTCATCCCCACTTCCTTTCAAAATAACGGGCCGGGCTCCCGAACGTACGGGACGCCCGGCCCAAAAAGCCAACGAGAACGGGACTACACGATTTGATTCACGTGGGTCTCGTCGTCGAACTTGGCGGCGCCAGGCTCAACGTCCTGGGGAGCGGCGGCGTCCACCAGAGCCTGCTTGAGCTCGGTGTACTGACGCTCCACCTCGCCCTCAGCCCAGACCTGGTCGGCGATAGCGTCGACCTGGCAGGCGGAGAACTTGTCCTCGGGCGTATGCGAGACCGGGTCGACCTTGTGCATGGTCAGCTCGTTGCACTTGCCGATCCACCACTGGTAGGTCATGTAGACCGTGCCCTTATTGATGCGATCGCTCACGTCGGCGCGGCTGTATACCTGGCCGCGACGGCTGTGAATCGAGACGATGTTGCCATTCTTGATGCCGCGCGCCTGGGCGTCCGCGGGATTCATGCGGACAAAGCCGGGCTCGTCGGCAAGCAGTGCCAGCGTCTTGCAGTTGCCGGTCATCGAGCGGCAGCTGTAGTGGCCGACCTCGCGGACGGTGCACAGGATGAGCGGGTACTCATCGTCGGGAAGCTCGGAGGGCGCCTCCCAATCGTGCGCCATCAGGTTGGCGCGGCCGTCCTTGGTGGTGAACTTGCCACCAGCGAACATGTCGGCCGTACCATGGTCGTTCACATCGGTGCTCTTGACCGGCCACTGGGCGTAACCGCCCTCGGGAGCCATCTTCTCGTAGGTCGCGCCCACAAAGTTGGGGCACAGGCTGATGCACTCGTTCCAGATCTGCTCGGTGTTGTCGTAGTGCATGGGGTATCCCATGCGCGTAGACAGGTCCGCGAAGATCTCCCAGTCGTGACGGCACTCGCCCTTGGGCGGAACAGCTGCGTCAAAGTGCTGGAAGCTACGGTCGGATGCAGTAAAGACACCCTCGTGCTCGCCCCAAGAGGTGGCAGGCAGGATGACGTCGGCGAGCATGGTCGTCTGCGTCATAAAGATGTCCTGGCAAATGAACAGATCCAGCTCGGAGAGCGTCTTGCGCATACCGGCCGAATCGGGCTCGGTCTGCACCGGGTCCTCGCCGTAGTTGTAGAAGCAGTGCACCTTGCCCTCGTCGACCAGGTGGCCCAGGTCGGTGAGCTTGTAGCCCTCCTCGAGCGGGAGCTTTTCCTCGGGCACGCCCCAAGCCTTGGCAAACTTGGCACGCACTGCCGGGTCGGTGACCTTCTGGTAGCCAGGGTACAGGTTGGGCAGCATGCCCATATCGCAGGAGCCCTGGACGTTATTCTGGCCACGCACGGGCGCGAGGCCGGAATTGGGTTTGCCGATCTGGCCGGCAACGCAGGCGATGGAGGCGATGGTGTGCACCGTCTTCAGGTTCTGCTTCTGCTGGCATACGCCCATGCCCCAGCCAATGATGGCAGAAGGGTTCGCCGTGGCGTACATCTCGGCAGCTTGGTGGATCAGCGCGGGCTCGACACCCGTGATGTCCTGTACGGATTCGGGAGTGTAGTTCTTGATGGTCTCCCACCACTCGTCAAAGCCGTTCGTATGCTCGGCGACGAATTCCTTGTCGTAGAGGCCATCGTTGACCAAGCAGTTGGCAAAGGCGTTGAGGAACGCGACATTGCAACCGTTCTTGATCGGAAGGTAGAGATCGGCGATACGCGCGGTTTCGATATGGCGCGGATCGGCGACGATGATCTTGCAACCCTTTTCTTTGGCTCGCACGATACGCCTTGCGACGATGGGGTGCGAATCGGCAGGGTTATAGCCGAAGAGGAAAATGCAGCCCGCATCCTCCATACCGGGGATGGAGCATGACATGCAACCTGAACCAACCGTGTCCATCAGACCGAGGACAGTAGGGCCGTGTCAAGTACGGGCGCAGTTGTCCACGCTGTGGGTGCCGATGCACGCACGCGTAAACTTCTGCATGACGTAGTTCGCCTCATTGCCGCCGCCTCGCGAAGAGCCGGTGGTCATGACAGCGTTAGGACCATATTCGTCAATTATGGCCTGCATCTTAGATGCGGTGAAATCCAGTGCCTCGTCCCAGCTTACGCGCTCAAGATCCGCGCCCTTGGTGCGGCGGATCATCGGGTGCAGTACGCGGGGAGTCAAGATCTTGGTGTCGTTGATGAAGTCGTAGCCGCTCATGCCCTTAAGGCACAGCTCGCCCTGATTGGTGATGCCGTTGAGCGGTTCGGTACCCACGACCTGGCCGTTTTGGACCAGGAGGTTAAACTGGCAACCGGCGCCGCAGTACGGGCAGATCACTTTATGCTTCTCCATGACACCCTCCTTCCTTTCTCTGCTACCGAATACTCGGTACTTATTTGACAATCATTGGGCCTGTCGCCCGACGCTTACGCCTCGTTTTCGATGGTGGCGCGGGCACGCTCGGCAGTCAGTTCTGCCAGACGCTCCTCGTCTACCAGGGTGAGGCCCTTGGTCGGACACGCCTCGGCACACGCCGGACCGCCGGGACGGTCCACGCACAGGTCGCACTTGAGCACGAAGCTCTTGGTCTGCGAACCCACGCGCACGTCGCCCATCAAGACGGGGACCTGCGTGGTCGCCACGCTCACGGCGCCAAAGGGGCAGGCCATGACGCAGCTCTTGCAGCCGATGCAGTTGTCCTCGTTGACGCCGATACGATGGTTCTTTGGATCAAAGAACAAGGCGCCCGTAGGACAGGCCTTCGCGCACGGAGCGTCCTCGCAGTGGTGACATGCCACCGGCGCGGAGATCTCGTAGGTGCGCGTTACGCGCAAGCGAGGTGCGGCGATGTTGCCGGGGATATCGTGCGCCTCAATGCACGCCGCCATACAGGTTTGGCACCCAATGCAGCGCGAAGAATCGGCTACGACTCGTTTATTGCCCATGTTGTTCACTCCCTCCTGAATCCCTTGTCGGAGAGACCCTGTCGACATTGACCCAAGCCGCCCGTGGCCTGGCATCGACGAATCGAGCGCATGCGGCGAAACAGGCGCTTCGATAGAGTTCCTCCAACGATATACAGGCTAAATATACGCAGTTGCAGGTGGCAAACTTGAGCATAGGCCCTGCAATACGGGTGTATTGCAGGGGTTTTGGCAGGTTGGAATTATTCTCTAGAAGCTATAAAGATGAGTGTATTACATGCGTACGCCCAAGAAAGATTTCACGCTCGTTTCTGAAGGATGTAGTACGTTTGTAATATCGTTTACACTCAATTACTCTAGTGCAATAAAGTAGTGGTTGTAAGATTGGCTATTATTAGCCGTTGCTGTATATGACTATTCATATTGCACGCTCATTAAGGGGGCCAGTGATGTCATCGACTCAAAAAAGAGCCATCCTGCAGGTGCGCATTCGCGAGGAAGACAAGCAGCATGCCGAGCGTCTTTACGACGCCATGGGCACATCGCTCGCCGAGGCTGTCCGTTTATTTGTCACGCAAAGCATTTTGATGCGCAAACTCCCCTTTCAGCCGGTCGCCGTGCGCTCAAAGGACGGCACCGCCGCCTATGAATCGCTCAAAGCATATGGTGACCCCAATCGCCGCGCCGAGGAGCGCAATGCCTGGATTGAATACCTTGCCACAGAAAGTGACGATTCGATTTTGGGCCCCGAGGAAGTAGATATCCATGAGTAGCACCATCATCGACGAGACCGTCATCCTGCGCTACCTGCTTGACGACGACGAAGTTCTTTCACCGCGCGCCGCCAAGGTCATCGCCACGCGCACCGCTCGCGTCTACCCCGAAATCATCACGCGCGTCGTGGTCACACTGCGAGACGTCTATAAGGTTCCCCGCGTTGAGATTGCTGCGGCCATGAAAAGGCTGCTCGATGACGTCATGGTCGACGAGCCCACCGTTGTCGCCCTTGCCATCAAACTTTTTGGCAAGACCCATATGGACTTTACCGACTGCCTCCTCGCAGCCCGAACCGCCATCTACAACGATGATGTCGTGAGCTTTGGTAAGCCCATCATCCAAGGCATGATCGATTACCGCCGAAAGCGCCAAACCGCAGCCGACGCTCGCGACCGCGCCGCCGAAGCCCACAGCCGAAGCACTGACTCCACCATCGACAAACTCCGCCACCAACCCCGCAGCTAACCCCATCCCCTCCTAAGTTGCGGTGAAATACGGACTGTTTTATGTCTCTGAGTAGCCTTTAGTCCGTATTTCACCGCAACTTATTGTTGGGCGGCGGAGTCGGTTGTCTCTGCTATCAGGAATCCGCAAAAGGCTTTGTAGTTGGGATACCGTAGCCGCGCATCATAGCGCCAAACTCTTCGACATCATATGTGTCCGATAGCTTGAAATGAATGACGTTATGACCCATGGCACGTAAGTTCGCATCGCGCAATAAGGCGGCTCGATAGGTTTTTGCCGCAGCATGTTCCAAATCTTTTTGAGTTTCGCCCTCAAACTTACCCAAACCATGAAGCTCTGCCAACATCCATGACCCATCTGGCATCCGCCAACCATAATCTGCCAGATAATAGCCGGCATTTCCTGGTCGAGCAATCTCAACCTGAAGCTCAGGCGCAACGACTCCAGCAAGGATCATTGCCGCTCGCGCCTCGGACTCTCCCCCGTTATCCGACCTCCCGTCCATATGCTCGAACACGCCAAACGCACGGGCGATGCCATGCAAACCGCGACAATTGGCCTGTGCATACGCACGCAGCTCCTCGCGGTCGACATCATACTCACGAGCCAATCCATCGGCGTAGCCAAGCGCATACCGAAATGCACTCGCGCGGGCAATATCGACCACCGTCCGATAGGGGTCCGTCAGCGTAAACGGGCCGAGCCGCCATAACTCACCTGGGCGCCATCGACGATACTCAACGAACTCATATGTATCGCGCCTTGTAGACCGTGGCAGCAGCACTTGCACTTTATCCAGAAGCGTATACGCCGAGCCGATGCCGTAGAGCAGCGCTGCCGTCGATCCGCAAAACACAGCATCCGGTTCAACGACCGCAATAGCGGATGCCAACTGAAAGATGCGATCTTCAACCCCAAGATTATTCCAATAGACCGGATCCGCATACACATGGTTGTAAAGACGAAGCATGAGCTCTTCCTGCATAAGCTCGCGAGCACGGCGTTCATCCCAAGGATCAATTGTTATAAGCAGCTGTCCATCTTGATGAATTCCAAGGACCGAGAATAGCATCCTTGCATATGACTGAGGAAAATGTTTGCCTTTATCGAGCATGGCCAACCCCATAACCATCACGGCGGAGAGAATACCATCACGCTATCGTATGCTTCCGTCCGCAGGCCTTGCCAAAAGCTGACCAAAAACTTGACGTCGCAGGTCAGAGCTTCAGAAAATATTTCCACTCTCGGTAGACGGTCACTACGACCCTCCCAACGGCATCAAAATCCAACCTTACAAATAGTTGCGGTGAAATACGGACTACATGGGCCATAAAAGCCAAAAAACAGTCCGTATTTCACCGCAACTCAAGAGGGGATGTGGGGTCCCGACATGTATATGAAAATGACTCTGGTCCCAAAAGGAATCAGAGCCATTCATCTATCCTATGGAGCGGGCGACGGGAATCGAACCCGCGTCATCAGCTTGGAAGGCTGGGGTTCTACCATTGAACTACGCCCGCAAGATATGGTCGGGACGACAGGATTTGAACCTGCGACATCCTGCTCCCAAAGCAGGCGCGCTACCAAACTGCGCCACGTCCCGAAGGTGTTGAGCAGCTAAGGCATAAACCTTGCGTGTCCCAAAGCGAAGGAAATTATAGGGGAGACTTCCCGCCTGTGCAAGCGCAGAAACCCTAGCTCCTCGAATGTGTGACAAACTGGCTATGAACCAGACCGATCACAAACGCCGCCACAGCAACCGGTGCCCACGCAGCACCGATATCTGCCAGCGGCAACGCATCGAACGGCAGCCACGCGCCAGCAAAGAACGCATCGCGGACCGAAGTGATTACGCTCTGCACCGCGACCACGCCGCCGACCCAAACCCACACCTGCGGATGCGCATCGCAAAAACCATGCACCAGGCCCATAAGCACCAGCACGATGGCGACGGGATACAGAGCGTTGAGCATGGGCACCGAGAACATGAGGATCATGTCGAGGCCCACGTTGGAGAGCACACACGAAAACGCTGCGAACACAAAGGCGAGAATCGCAAAGGGACGGCGCATAGCCTCCTCGGAAGCCTCAGCTCCTCCTTCGACCACATACGTCTCGCAGAAGTAACGCGAGCAGCAGCTGATGAGGCCGATGCACACGTTCATGCAGGCGAGGAAAAAGATCGCAAAGACCACGACCGTGCCGACAAGGCCAAAGTGCATGGAGGCAGAGCGGGCGAGGATGGCGGCGCCGTTAGTGGCATCGGGCATGACCGTGCCGAGCTGCATGCCGGCAAGCGCCAGGCCGCAGTAGATGACGGCCATGAGCACACCGGCGATCACACCGGAGCGGGAAATCTCAAAGGCCACGCGCTTGTCATCGGTAACGCCCAGCTCGTGGATGGTCTCGGCGATGATGATGCCGAAGGCGAGCGACGCGAGCAGGTCCATGGTCTGATAGCCAGTCAGAAAGCCTTGCACGGCAGCGCCCGCATCGTAGGGAGCCTGAGGCGCGGCAGCCGGTCCCAGCGGCGAGATCACGGCAGCACCCACAACCAGCACGATGAGCGCGATAAGCGCGGGGCCCGTAATGCGACCGAGTACGCGCGTGATGACGCCCGGACGCAGCGTGAGCGCAAACGCAACCACGAAGAACCCGATGGCAAAGACCAGGCGAGCCGTGCCGAGCGAAACGCCCTCGGGCAGCAGCGGCACCAGCATCTCGAAGGCCGTGGAGCTCGTGCGCGGAATGGCCAGGCACGGGCCGATGGCCAGATACACCGCCGCGACAAAGAACTCACCAAACTTGGGGTGCACGCGACCGGCAAGCTCGCGCGCCGTTCCGGCAAGCGCGACGGCGATAAATCCCATGACGGGCAGGCCGATGGCGGCAATCAGAAAGCCGAGCATGGCGACCGGCGTGACAGAACCTGCCTGCAGCGCCAGCAGCGGCGGAATAATGAGGTTGCCGGCGCCAAAGAGCATCGAGAACAGGGCGATGCCGACGGTGACGACATGGTCGGAGCGCAGACCGCGCGGGGCGGATGAAGCCATGGGACCACCTTTCGAATCGAAACAAAAACGGGACGGGCAAAAGACCCGTCCCGCAAGTATATACGCTCTAGCAGGCTAAATCGCGCAAAGCGTCAATCGCGGTGTCGACTTCCTCGTCCGTGTTGAAATACCCAAACGAGAAGCGGACGACGCCCTGGCGCTCGGTCCCCAGCGCACGGTGCATGAGCGGGGCGCAATGGGCGCCGGGGCGCGTCGCAATCCCCCACCCTTGCATGAGCGCGTCCGAAATCTCGGCCGAATCGATATCGCCCACGTTGAGCGACACGATCGCCGAGCGCGCGGGTTGGTCAAACGCACCGTAGAGCTTAATCCCCGGAATCTTGCGCACCCCGGCAAGGAAGCGATCAGCGAGCGCACGCTCGTGGGCAGCAATCGCCTCGACCCCACCCTGGGCCTCGATAAAGTCGAGGCCGGCAGAAAGGCCCGCGATGCCGTGACCGTTGAGCGTGCCCGCCTCCAGGCGCGTAGGCCACTCAAGCGGCTGCAGTGGGTCGAAGCTGTGCACGCCCGTGCCGCCCATGGCCCACGGAGACACGTCAATTCCCTCTGCCACGGCCAGACCGCCGGTGCCTTGGGGTCCCATGAGCCCCTTGTGGCCGGTAAAGCACACGACGTCGAGCCCCATGGCTTGCATATCGATATGCGCCGTGCCGGCAGACTGCGAGGCATCGACGATCACGAGTGCACCGGCCGCATGGGCCATGGCGGCTACGCGTGCAATGTCGACCGCGTTGCCGGTCACATTGGAGGCGTGCGTCACCACCACGGCACGCGTACCGGGCGTGACCAGCCGTTCGAGCTCGTCGTAGTCGAGCGCGCCGTTCGCGTCGCAGCCCGCATGCTCAACGGTCACACCCTGCTCAGCCGCCAGGCGGTTGAGCGGACGCAACACCGAGTTGTGCTCGAGCACCGTTGTGACCACACGGTCGCCGGGGCGCACCACGCCATTGATGACGGTGTTGAGGGCCGCGGTGGAGTTGGGCGTAAAACAAACATGGTCGGCCCGCGGGCAGCCCAACAGGTGCGTAAGCTTGGCGCGACAGCCGTGGATGGTACGCGCCGCGTCGAGCGCACCCGACGTCGCGCCGCGCCCGGCATTGCCGAGCGAGCACATCGCCTGCGTCACGGCATTGATGACCGTCTGCGGCTTGCGCATGGTCGTCGCCGCGTTATCCAGATAGATCATCGCACGACCTCCCACATGTCGATCACCGTAAAGTCCTCGGTGGGAACGCCCGCCGCGGCGAGTTCGCCGTGCAGCAGCTCCTCATCGGCAGGCAACGCCTTCCATGCCAAACCGCAGCCGGCAGCGACCTCCCCGGGCACGGGAATCGTTCGCCCGGGAAGGCCGCGCTCGATGCACAGGGACTCGCAACCCATGGCGGCCGCCGTGGTGGGAAACGTGATGACAAGCGCCGGGCGCTTCTCCCTCATGGCAACTCCAACCAATACGCTACGGGCGCACGACGCGCACGGCCTGCTCCATCTTCTCCACGATCACGTACATGTTGGTGACCTCGCCCACGGCAAGCTGGTCCTTAATGCCATAGTGGTCGAGGCAGGTGCCACAGGTAAGGATCTCGACGCCCTGCTCGGCCAGGCCCTTCAGGTCGTCGAGCACCGGAGAGCCCTCGACGGTGAGCTTGGCGCCACCGTTGTAGAACAGCATGGCCGCGGGCAGCTCCTCCTGCTGCGTCACGGCAAAGATAAAGGCCTTCATGAGCTTGTGGCCCAGCTCGTCGTCGCCACGGCCCATGCAATCGGTGTAGACGGAAATGACGAGCTTGCCCTTGCCGGCGCTGGCGTCACAGAAGGCAGCGCCATCCTGCTCGGGATCAGCCTCGGCAACGGCGCCAGAGGTCGCCACGGTCACGTGCCACTCGGCGTCAGAAACCTTCTCGACCGAGGCCGTGCAGCCCTTCTCCTGCGCCATCTTGGAGATGTTCTTGACGGCGGTCTCGTTGTCGACCGAGGTCACGACGGCACCCTCGCCATCAAGCTGTTTGAGTGCCTTAAGCGTCTTGACGACGGGCAGCGGGCAGGCATCGCCCATGGCATTGACTTCAATCTTGGTAGACATAGTTTTTCCTTTCGAATAAATCGTTTTAGAACGGTACATAGCTCAATAAACGTGTCGTTAACGGACAACGTGGACGGCGGGACCGCCTGGCACTGGCTCGCACACGCGACCGACGACAGCGGCAATACGTCCTTCGGCATGCAGACGGCGCGCAAGCTCATCCACATCGGCAGCAGGTGCCGCGATGAGCAGGCCACCAGACGTCTGCGGATCGTACAGCGCGTCGAGCATGCCCGGCTCCAGGTCCTCGTCGGCAGCCACGCGCGGGCCAAAGAAGTCCAGATTGCGGTAGGCGCCGGCAGGGATAATGCCCAGACGCGCCATGTCGAGCACCTGGTCAAAGAGCGGCACCGCCCCCGACGCAAGCTCAATCTGCACGCCCGAGCCCTCGGCCATCTCGCACGCATGCCCGATCAGGCCAAAGCCCGTAATGTCGGTGCAGCCGTGAAGTTCGAGCCCCTCGGCCAGACGAATCGGCGCCTCGTTGAGGGTGCACATCGAGTCAAACATGGCTGCGGCCTCGTCCTGCTCGATAAGCTCGCCCTTAATGGCCGTGGTGATGATGCCCGAGCCCACCGGCTTGGTGAGCAGCAGTACATCACCCGGGCGCGCCCCACCGTTGGCAAGCATGCGGTCGAGCTGCACAAAACCCGAGACGGACAGGCCGTACTTGGGCTCATCGTCGTTGATGGTGTGGCCGCCCGCGATAGTGCAGCCCGCCTCGACGCACTTGTCGGCGCCGCCCGCCAAGATCTGACCGGCCACCTCCACCCCTAGGCAGCTGGGGATGCAGAGCAGGTTCATGGCATGCGAGGGAGTGCCTCCCATGGCGTAGATGTCCGACAGCGAGTTGGCGGCGGCGATCTGGCCAAAGAGGAAGGGGTCGTCCACCATGGGTGGGAAGAAGTCGACGGACTGCACGAGGCCCAGGTTCTCCCCCACCTTGAAGACGCTCGCATCGTCGGAGGTATCGAACCCCACGAGCAAGTTGTCATTATGCACATTGGGCAAATCGCCCAGGACCTGGGCGAGGGCTCCGGGAGCCAGCTTGGCGGCTCAACCGCTCGCGGCCGTCATAGACGTGAGCTTAATCTGATCGTCAGCCATCGATACCTCCTCTCATCGGTCAATCATTTTCTCCCAGTATACGCATGAATGCGAGCCGACGGCGGATGCATTAATTGAGCGCCTGTGCGCGAATCGCCGCGCCGATCGCTCCGGCAAAGCGAGCCTGGGGCGAGGTGGTCACCGGCGACCCCAGTAGCTCGCCCAACCGCTCCACCACGAAGGCGTTCTCGCACAGGCCACCGGTCAGGTAGTACGGGGCGCCCGCGGCCTGCCCGGCCATAGTGGCAACGCGCGACACGACACTCTCGATCACGCCACGCGCAATGTTCTCGCGCGGCTCACCGCGACCGATCAGGCTGATAACCTCGCTTTCGGCAAACACCGTGCACATGCTGCTGATCTTGGTGGGCTCGCCGGAACGCGCTAGGTCGGCCATCTGCTGCTGGGAAATGCCCAGGCGGTCGGCCATGATTTCCAAGAAGCGCCCCGTGCCGGCGGCGCACTTGTCGTTCATGGCAAACTTGGCCACGCGGCCACTTTTAAGCTGAATGACCTTGGTGTCCTGGCCGCCCACGTCAATCACCGTGCCGTGATCGCCAAACAGGCGCACGGCACCGGTGCCGTGGCAGGTAATCTCGGTCACGACCTTGTGCGCATAGGGCACGGCGACACGACCGTAGCCAGTCGCGACCACGCGAACATCGTCGCCCGTCACGTCATAGCCGGCCGCTGCCAGTGCCTCGCGCAGCCGCTCGGAAGCATCGACCGAGGAGAACCCGGTTGGCTGCACGCACGTCCACGCCACCGAACCCTCCCCGTCGACCACGGCAGTCTTAGCCGCCGTAGACCCGATATCGATCCCGATCCCTATCATGGCTCTCTCCCAATCTAAACATCAAAGGTAGCGGCGCGTTCAGGCGCCTTAGCTCTAGGTTTCTCAGGTGCCGGAGATTGCCCCGAAAGAGGAGCGCAGCGTACTTTGGGTACGCAAGCGACGGTTTGAGGGGCAAGATCCGGTGTCTGAGGAAGCTAGAGGGTTTCGATGAAGGCGGCGATGCGCGTCTCGATCTGACCCATGTCGCCATTGCTGTAATCGGTCTCAATCTTCATGTACGGAATGCCCGCACCCTCGACAGCCTCCTGCATGCGCGCGCTCTCAACGTTGAAGGTGTGGCAGGCCTGCAGCACGCTCTCTACCACGCCATCGACATGGTACTTCTCGCACATAGCCAGCGTGTTTCCCATGCGGCCTTCGTTAGGCGTCATGACCGAGCAGTTGATGTCCAGGTAGCGGTCGGCGATGGCGCGCAGGATGTCGGGAGCATCCGGGTCGATCATCATGGCCGCCGTGCGCTCGCCCGAGCAGTCGTCCATGCACACGACCACACCACCGTTGGACTCGATGGTGCGGCCGATCTTGTTGATCACGCCGCCCACCGGGCAGCCAGTGATCAGAATGCGCTTGGCATCCGCCGCAATCGGGCGCTCGCCAGCCTCGTAGGACTCACGCAGCTTGGCGACCTTTTGCTCCAGCTGCTGCGTATAGGCCTCGATATCAAAGCTGAACGTACCGGCGAACATGGTGCTCATCAGGTCGACGCCGCTCATGGCCGCCGGCTGGTTGGCCTGCAGCGCGAACATCTCGAGCTGGGCCGCACGCAAGCGATTGCGACGACGGACAGCGGCGCGCAGGTCGTCATCGGTGATCGTAATACCGTAGAAGTTCTCGAGCTCTTCCTTGAGCAGGCGGCACTCCTCGTACCAGCCCTCGCGCTCATAGGCACGATCGCGACCCTGCGGCAGGTGCAGAATGTACGTGCGCTTGAGCTCGTTGAGTAACTCGTACATCTTCTTCTTGCCGTCGCAGGTGGTCTCACCGATGATCATGTCGCTAAAGTACGTAAACGGGCACTTTTGCGAGTAGGCAAAGCCGTAGGTCGACTTGATGAGCGGGCAGAGGTTTGCCGGCAGCACCTTCTCGGCCTCGGGAATCACCTCGTCGGATGTACCGCACAAGGCCACACTTGCGGCGCCCGCGGCATCGATAATCTCGAGCGGCGTATAGCTGCACAAAAAGCCGACCAGGCGATTACCCGCCTGCTTATAATCCTTGACGCGAATAAACGCCGCCTTGCGCTGCTCGTTGAACTCCTCAAACGTGGACGGCAACGGCTGCTCAATATATTCCGGCATATAGCTCCTTAACAAACCTTTTAACCAACCAAGGAAACGGCTTTCCCAGGTGCCCGAGGTTGCCGTGAAAGAGAAGCGCCGCATACTTTGGTAGCAAGCGACGGTTTGAACGGCAAGATCGGGTGTCCGGGAAAGCCGCCGGGACGGATAGCCCTAAATGGTTTCCAAGAAGGCCTCAATCCTGGTTTGTAGCTGGCCTGCATCCTCGCCGGCGTAGTCGGTCGTGATGTGCATAAACGGAATGCCGGCCTCCTCGGCGGCCTTCTCCACGGCAAACGACTCCATCTCGTAGAGCGTGCAGAACTGCAGGGCCACGTCGACGATGCCGTCGGCATGCAGGTCCTTGGCCATCTGGACAATGTCCTTCATACGCTGGTCGTTGGGCGTAAAGACGGCGCAGTTGATCTTAAAGTAGCGCTCGGCGATGGCATCAAGCATCTCGTCGACCGTCTCACCGGACTCGTCGACCAGATCCTTGTAGTAGCGCGAACCCGTGCAGGACTCCTCGCCCACCACGACGCCGCCGGCCTTCTCGATGAGGTTGAACAGCTTCCAGTTGGGCACGGCCATGGGCGTGCCGGTGTACAGGATGCGCTTGGTCCCCTTGGGCGCCACGCCCTCGCCGGCCTCGACACGCTGCTCGCACTCAGCCGCCATATCGTTAATGGCTCCGGTCAGACGCGGCGTGTCGTCCATAAAGGCGGCCTGAACGGTCAGCAGGCTGTCGAGACCGCTGATGGGCACCGGGTCGGCAGCGCGCGTGGCAGCGAGGCGCTGCAGGGCACGGCGCTTCTCATTTACGGCGTGGATGGCGGCCTTCAGGCGCTCGGGCGTAATCGTGACGCCGCACTCTTCCTCGATCTTGGCGGCGAGCTTCTTGACCTCGGCCTTCCAGGTCACGAGCGTCGACTTGTCGTGTACGTTGGGGATATCCATGACGTACATGTTCTTTTGCGTGGCAAAGAACTCGTAGGCCTTCTTCTTGCCATCGCAGGTGTTCTCGCCGACTACCAAGTCGCTCGACTCGATGTAGGGGCAGACCTCGCCCAGCTTAAAGCCGGCAAAGCTCTTGATAAGCGGACAGGTGTTGCGCGGCAGATGCTCCTCGACCTTGTCGGTCGCCCAGTCGGCACCCGAGCACAGGCCCACGGGAATGCCGTCGCAGGCGAGCACAATCTCCTCGGGCACGTAGACGCAGAACGAGCCCACGATCTTGGTGGCCTCGCCGGCCTCCTTCTTGTCGAGCATCTCCTTAATACGGCCGCTGTGGATGTTGGTGGCTACAAAGTCCAGGTAGGACGTGGACTTGGGGCGATTGTTCTGCGTCAGGAACATATCGCCGTACATCTGGCCCACGGCGCCCAGCAGCATGTCGTGGTCGGCAAGATTCATGCCGAGGCTCTCCCACATCGGATGGAAATCGAATTCTTCAGCCATGACGGTTCCCCTCTCGAACCAAAAACGGATAACAGCGGTATCGATGCACGACGGACGGCGATTGCCCGGCCGTGCTCAAACCCGGAATTTTGGGGAACCTGCTTTGCGATCGGTTATTTAGCTGTGCGTCGTCTCTCCCGGAGCCGTGAACATGCCTGCTCATATGCGACTCCGAGCCATGTATAGGGCACGCGCGGCAACGCGGCGAATGTATGTCGTCTGCGGCATGTGCGCACCCTCCTTTACAAGTTGAGGTCAACTATATCAACGGTCATCGAACATGCGAACACCGCCGACATGCGTACGACAGCGTCGTGTGCCGTCGTTTAATAAATAATTATCTGTGTTGATAAGAGTTTGTCATCTCTCATTCGACGAACGACAAAAACAAAGCCGCCGAGGCTTATATCCCCGACGGCATTACCCGGCGCTATCGACAAACCAAATGGATCCTGCTGGCATCAAAATGCATGCGCAGCGTCTCGCCTGCTTGCGGTAGCTCGTCGACAGGCATGCCCACTTTGTTGACCTTCCACTGCAGACGCGTGGGCGCATCGGCCCGCGGCGCATCCAACAGCACCAGGCGCTCAAAACGCGAATCGCTCACGCGCGCCACGTGCAGGTCGTAGCTGTTGCGACCCCGCTCAGCACGATTGTCAACATGGAAGTAGCTTGCGCGAATGCCCAGGTACACCACATTATCGGGAACCTCGCGGCCCACGTTAAAGGTCATGCCCCAGTCGAGGGCTTCAACTTCTTCGTCGCCGATCTTGCGCGCCCGGCTTGTATTCTTGCAGCCCGTCAGGCGCAGCGCCGCCAGCGTCTGCGGGCGGCGGACCACGTCCTCAATGGAGCCGATCTCCTCAACATGCCCGTCGTGCATCACGCAGATACGCTGGCACAGGCGGCACGCTTCGTCGATGTCGTGGCTCACGTAGAGCACGGTGCGGTTGCATACATCGAACAGGTCGAGCATGTTCTGCTCGAGTGCGCTCTTAAGATAGGAATCGAGCGCGCTCATGGGCTCGTCGAACATAAAAATGCCCGGATGCGCCGCCACCATACGGGCAAGCGCCACGCGCTGCTGCTGGCCGCCCGAGAGACGCGCGGGATAGCGGTCGGCGAAATCGGTCAGGCCAAAGATGCCCAGATAGCGTTCGGCGAGCTTTTTGCGCGCGGCGGCGTCGCCCGCGTCCTTTACACCGGCGCACACGTTATCGGCCACCGTCATGTTGGGAAACAGCTGATAGTTTTGGAACAGCAGGGCACACTTGCGCTCCTGGGGCGACAGGTTGATGCCCGCCGCCGAGTCAAAAAAGGTCACGCCGTTGACAACGATCTTGCCCTCGTCGGGGGTCTCCACACCGGCAATGCAGCGCAGTGTACAGCTCTTGCCACAACCCGAGGCGCCCAGCAGCGCCACACGCTCCTCGCCGGCCTCAAGCTGCATGTCGAGCATAAACCCCGGAAAGCGCTTTTTGATATCCAGGACAAGCGACACGGTCTATCGACCTCCCTTCGAGACGGCGTCATCGCGCATGAGCTCGGCCAGCGCCTCGCGATCGATACGCAGCGCATCGCCGCCGACTGGGTCGAGCGAATCGGCCTGGCCACCCAGCTGCTTGGCCTGCTTGCACTCCGCACGGGAAAGGCCCCGCTCGCGGTACTTTTGCGAATGAGCGGTGTACATATTGATGAACAGAATGACCAGGAAGCTGAACGCAATTACGACCACGACCCAAAAGAGGGCCACCGACGTATTGCCGCCCATCCATTCAAAGTAAATCGCAATCGGAATGGTCTGTGTAATGCCGGCATAGTTGCCCGCAAAGAACAGCGTGCAGCCAAACTCGCCCATCGCGCGGGCAAAGGCGAGCACCGTGCCCGCTGCGATTGAGGGCCAACCAAGGGGCATCATAAGCTTGGTAAAGATGCGACGCTCGGACCAGCCAAGCGTGCGCGCCGCATCGAGCATCTGCGTGTCGAGGCTCTCAAAGGCACCGAGCGCCGTACGGTAGACCAGGGGAAACGACACCACCACGGCAGAGATCACCGCCGCGGGCCAGGTAAAGACGATCGAGATGTCGTGCGCGATGAGCCACTGGCCCACCCCGGTCGAGCGGCCAAACAGCATGAGGAGCAGAAAGCCGCAGACCGTGGGCGGCAGCACCATAGGAATCGTAAAGACCGAATCGAGCAGGCCCTTGATGCGACTCGAGGTACCCATAGTCTTCCACGCGGCGAACAGGCCCAGCGCAAAGGAGATCAGCAGGGCAAGGCCGCACGTTTTAATGGACACCCAAAACGGGCGATAGTCGATGTCGCCCAAAAAGGAGGCCAGAGAGGTCAAGGGGCCCTGCTCATCCCGCAACACGACAGACGATGCTTCTACCATTTGAGCGCTATCAAGCCAACGCGCGCCGCTCTTGGCATCACCCGAGGCTGATGCGATCACCACATAGCGGTCCCCATCCGCACCTCGTTCGTCAAAGCCATAGGTATACCCGCCGGCATCAAACGTTGTTTCCGCCGTAACATACCAAGGAAGATCCACGTCCCCCAGCTGCGCACCTCCCATGCAGTTTGCGCTGTCGAGTTCACAGACGAGGGCTTTGAGACCCGATACGCACTCGTTGTCCTGCGGATCCAATCCAAACTTCTCGACCGCCTTGGGCGATATCCACACCACAACGCGATCGGCAGCAGGCGCCACCACAAGGTCCACGTCCTCGTCAACGGGAAACCGGTAGCCCTCAGGCTGGCCTTCCATGGCACGAGCGGTCCCCTTGGCCAACCGCTCAAAACCCTCGATCCCATAGGAAAGCCCATGAGCGGTCGCAGCAACCTGGGCCCCGTCCTCAGCATCCCCAGCCAACGCAAATCCCGGCACACAGCAAAGCGCGAAGGTCAAAGCACAGGCGACAAGCATGCGGAATCTATTAAGCACGAAAAGCTCCAAGCGAATACAAGGACGGAGTGAAACACAAAACGATGGAATTATCGCGCCAAGCCGCACTACGCGGAAAGCTCAAAGCCGTACTTAGCCCAAATCTTCTGAGCTTTCTTGTTGGTCAGACAAAAGTCGATGAACGCCTTGGCCTCGTCGGCGTGCTCGGAGCTCTCTGCAACGGCACCCGGATACACGATGGGCTTGTGCGAATCCTCGGGGCACACGAAGGCCTCCTCGATGCCGTCGTAACGGAAGATATCGGAGCTGTAGACAAAACCGGCCACGCAGTCGCCTGTGGACACATAGGCGGCGGCGGTGCCCACCTTATCGGCCAGGGCAACCTTATCGGCGATCTCGGGCGCATACTCGCCGTCGTCGCCCTCGGTGCCGGTGTAGAGGCCCACGGAGGCCAGGGCCTGGTTGGCATACTTGCCAGCGGGAACAGTCTTAGCGTCGCCAATGGCGATCTTGCCGTCCAGATTCGCGACGTCGGCGACGGCCTCGACCTTGGTGTCGGAGCCCTCGGCGCGAATGATCACGAGGTCGTTGACGAACATGTCCTCACGCGTATCGACGTCGACGAGCTCGGCGGTCTCAGCGTCATCCATGGTGCCCTTGGAAGCGGTAATGAGCACGTCGACGGCGGCACCGGCGCGCATCTGCTCGACAAGGTCGCCGGAGGCCTTAAACTGCGTGTCTGCAAACGTGGTGCCGGTCTGCTCTATGTAGAGCTCCTGAACCTCGGGCAGAGCCTTCTCGAGCGAGTTGGCGGCAAAGACCTGCAGCTCGACAGCCTTCTTGGAAGATGCCTTAGCAGAACCGGCATCGGATCCGGCCGGCTCGGACGTCTTGCTGCCCGAGCAGCCAGCAAGACCAAGGCCGGCAGCGGCGACAGCAGAAAGCGAGACGAATCCGCGGCGAGAAACCATATCGAACATATTCAACCCTTTCGGACCTTGTGCCCGGGTACCCCACCGCGGGCTTTAATCTGCAATCAGATTATACTTTTGCGCGAATAATGTTAGTGAGAAATTATTCTCGCCTGAGAATATAGTTTCGAGTTACCGTACACCTCGGCGTCGATTCGGCGGAAAACAAAAGCGGAGCGACCGATAATGTCGCCCCACCGCAGGTAAATAGCTTAGTTGGTATGTCCGCCGCCCGCTGTCATCTGAGCCGCGTGCTCCAGCTGGTCCGCTATGGCCTCCCAGCTTTCGCGGGCGGCCTTCGTGGAACCGGGAAAGTTTACGACAAGTGTATGACCTCGTTGCATGCAAATAGCACGCGAGAGCATAGCGCGGCGCGTCTTGGTCATCGAGTACGCACGGATTGCCTCTGCAATGCCCGGCACATCGCGCTCGCAGACGGCACGCGTCGCCTCGGGCGTCACATCGCGCATCGAAAGCCCCGTGCCGCCGCAGGTAAGCACGACATTGGCGTGGCACTCATCGGCGGCTTCCGCAATGGCATCACCAATCTCGCTGACGTCGTCGCGCACGACCACATGTGAGGCGACCGTCCAGCCCTGCGCCACGATGAGTTCCTCGAGCGCAGCACCCGCCTCGTCCTGGGCAAGATCGCGCGTATCCGAGCACGTCACAATCGAAATCTTCAGCTCCATAGCATTCCTCCTACAACACGGCGCCCTCGGGCAGGTCGACGCGAACAACGTCCACGGCATCTCCCGCCTTGAGCTCGCACGGTCCTTCGTCAATGCGCAGCAGGCAGTTGGACCGCTGCATCGTGCCGAGCAGCGCCGAATTCTGCGTCTTGGCCTCGGTCACCAACAGCTCACCGGTCTCGGGGTCGCGCAAAACCGTGGCGCGATCGAAGAAGCGTCGGTCCTGGCGCTTTTTCACGCCGTGCGTGAGCGTCGCCTGCTGCACGGGACGCACGCCCTCGGCAAAGCCGCGCATCTTGCGAATCGCCGGACGGGCGAGCATCTCAAAGCCTACATACGCCGCAGCCGGATTGCCTGAAAGCCCTAGGTAGGGCTTGCCCCCGAGCAAGCCAAACGTGATGGCCTTGCCCGGACGCATCGAGATGCGGTCAAACAGCACCACGCCCTCGCGCCGGACGAGCGCCGTCACATAGTCGTAGTCGCCAGCCGAGGCGCCACCGCTCGTAATGACAAAATCGCACTCCTGCACGGCGCGATGCACCAGCTCGGCAATCGCCTGCTCATCATCGGGTGCAATGCCGTAGAACACGGGCTCGGCGCCGGCATCGAGTGCTTCGGCCATCAACGCCGACGAGTTGGAGTCGCGAATCTGCCCGCGCGCCGGTACCTTACTCGGTGCGACCAGCTCCGTGCCCAGCGAGATGATGCCCACACGTGGGGCAGCGTGCACCTTCACGCTCGCGTATCCGGCGCTCGCCAGCAGACCCGCGCCCGCCGGAGCCACGACCTCGCCGGCGCGCATCACAACATCGCCGGCATGGGCCTCCTCGGCGGCAGAGCGAACGTTCTCCCCCACCTTCGCCGGCGCCGAGAACCTCACACGCGAGCCCTCGTTGCCGTCACCGTCGAGCACATCGACGATCTCGTACTTCACCACGGCATCGGCACCCTCGGGCACCGGTGCGCCCGTCATGATGCGGACCGTCTCGCACGCGCCGATTGCGACCCCAAACACATGACCCGCGGCCTCATGTCCGATAACATCGAGCGTCACCGGCGCCTCGCCAGATGCCTGCGCCAAGTCCGCCGAGCGCACGGCATATCCGTCCATAGCGCTGTTGGCAAACGGCGAAATGTCGATATCGGCCACAGCATCCTCGGCCAAGGGAAAACCAGCCGCCTGCCACACGGGAATCTCGACGAGATCGGTCGGAGCAGCATGCGACAGGACAATCGACTGCGCGTCCTCCAACGGAATGAGTTTCTCTGCCATATGCACCTCTTTAATGCCACGGCGCACAACAGGGACGCCGATTCTTTATGCTTGTCTCAGTATAATCCCCCGATGCGCGACCGCGACTTGGCCTGTACCCACAAATACACCTGTCGGCCGCAAGCCGCGAAACAGAATGGGAACCAACCCACCGGCTCGTCGCGCTTGCCGCGTTTTATAATGCTTGTGTTGCAACCTAAAAGAGGAACGTATGGCTCATAACAACAAACCCGAAAGCGCAAACGAAGCGCAGGATCATTCCCAGCCGCTCGACGATGGCGGCTTTTTCTCCCTTAGCGACGTCATCATGGCCGGCAGGCGTCAACTCACCCGCTCCGAGCAGCTCTTGGCCGCCGACACACGCCGCAACGCCCGCAACCTGTTTGCAAGCGCCAAACTGCTCGCGCTCGTCGTCATCGTCTCGCTCGCCATGGGTGTTGCCGCTTGGGCATTTTTGGCCTCGCTGAATATCGCGACCGATTATCGCGAGCACCACGTGTGGATTTATGTGTTGCTTCCCGTTGTGGGCGTTGCCACCGCATGGGTGTACAAAAACCACGGCCTTGCCGCCAAACGAGGTAACAACCTGGTCATCGACTCCGCCCTGGGCACACGCCTTATCCATATGCGCATGGCCGTCCTCACCTTCGTCTGCTCCACGCTCACGCACCTAACAGGCGGATCGGCCGGCCGCGAGGGCGCCGCGGTGCAGATTGGCGGCACCATCGCCAGCAACATCTCGAGCCTCGCCCACCTCAAAAAGCATGACCACCACGACCTCATGCTCGCCGGCATCTCGTCGGCCTTTGGCGCCGTATTCGGTTCACCCCTCGCCGGAGCCTTCTTTGGCATGGAGATGTGCTTTATCGGCAAGATCGACTACACCGCGGGCATCTACTGCCTGGTCGCCTCGTTTACCGGCTACTTTACATCACTTGCCTTGGGAACCGAGTACGAGGCGAATGTTATCGCCAGCGTTCCCGCTATGACGCCCACAACGGTCGTCATCGTTGTTATCAGCGCCATCATCTTCGGTCTGACGGCACGCCTCTTTGCCTGGTCGGTTCGAACCGTCAAAAGCCTGTACGGTCGCTTTATCACCAACTACCTTGCTCGCGCACTCGTGGGCGCGCTCGTGGTGCTCGCGGCATACGCGATGCTCGACGCCTGGAAGTATGCCGGCCTTGCCACCTGGCTCTCGGGCGCCGGGTTCGCCGGCAACACCACCCTTGCTGACGCATCCATCAAGCTCGTGATGACGGCGCTCACCCTGGGCGCCGGCTTCCAAGGCGGCGAGGTCACGCCTCTGTTTGGCATCGGTGCGGCACTCGGTGGCTGGATCGGTTGCCTCGTCGGTATCGACCCCAGCTTTCTGGCGGCGCTGGGCATGCTCGGTGTTTTCTGCGCCGGCCTTAACGTGCCCATCACCACCTGTATGATGGCCATCGACCTGTTCCACGGCACGGCAGCCGGCTTCTTCGTGATCGTGGCGTTTATCAGCTATCTTGTCGGCGGCCACCGCGGCGTTTATCCCGCGCAGCGCATTGTCTCGCCTAAACGCCGTTCGCTTATTGTGGATGAGGGCGGTACGGTAGCGGATGCTATCGAGCGCCACAACGACCTGATAGAGTAGACGTTAGTATTCGCCGTGCAGCCACAATCGGGGGCAATTCGACCTGAGCGTGACCGCACCGTCACGTCATACGCCAGGAGTCGCTCCATGCACGCAACTGATTTTGGTCGCACGCTCATAATCGCCAACCCTGCCGCCCAGTCGGGTGCGGCGCGCGAGGTCGCTGAGCGCCTGCAGCGCTTTTTGGACATGACCGCGCGCTCATCCCAGTTTGACCTGGTGCTGACTGAGCGCATGGGACATGCCAAGGAGCTTGCCGCGCAGGCTCAGGGCTATCGCACCGTTATCGCCCTTGGCGGCGACGGCGTGATCCACGAGGTTGCCAATGGACTCATGAAGCAGGATGAGGCGGTCCGTCCCGCCCTTGCCGTCCTACCCGTAGGCTCCGGCAACGATTTTGCCCAGACCCTCGGTATCGACGATTTCTCCGGCAAGGATTTTGGCGCGCTGCTCACCTGCGAGCTGCAGCGCCAGGATATCGGACGCATTCGCTCATGGAACCCCGCAAACGGCAGCGGCGAGGCTACCGTTGAGTACTACGACCAAACGCTTTCGGTCGGCATCGATGCCGCCATCGGCCTGGGCACCACCGAGCTGCGCAAAAAGACGGGCCTCGCTGGCGCTCCGCTCTACACCCTCTCGGGTCTGGAGCAGTTTGGTCTGCGCTACCGCAACTACCCCATGACAGTCAGCTTTGACGGGGCGCCCGCCGAGCGCGTAAGGGCGATCATCATGGCGATTCAGCTGGGCCCCACGTATGGCTCGGGCTATCGCATCTGCCCCGATGCCGACCCCTGCGACGGCATGCTCGACGTCTGCTACGCATGCGGCCCCGTCCCTCGCGCGATTGCCCTGCCTATGTTTCTTTCGGCCAAGGACGGCCACCATACCAAGCTGCCGCCGGTTCGCATGCGCCGCTGCCGCCATGCCGAGTTCACGTTCGAGGAGCCCGACTACCCCATCCAAGTCGACGGCGAGCCCATCGTCGCCTCGCGCATCGAGGTCGACGTCCTCGGCGGCGCCCTCCACGTCTGGCACCCAACCCGCTAACCCAACCTAAGTTGCGGTGAAATAGGGACTGTTTATGCAGCAAGTGCCGCAAAACAATCCCTATTTCACCGCAACTTATGAGGAAGCTATTCGTCGCTGCCCGGTTTGCGACGGTTGGCCTTTTTAATGGCGTTGAAGTGCTTATCATTGAGCCTGCGCTGGCGAGAGCGCTGAGGCACCTTGGTCTTTACGCGTCGGCGCGGTGGACGTCCGCGACGCTCAAGCTCAGCACGCAGCTTACGCAGGCAGCTACTACGGTTTTGGAACTGACTGCGGCTCTCGCGCGCCGTCACGGTAATTCCCGAAGGGATATGTTTCATGCGCACCGCTGAATCCGTCGTGTTCACGCCCTGCCCGCCCGGACCTGTCGCGCGAAACACCTGCACCTCGCAATCGCGCGCCAACTCCTCGACCGACATCTCGGCATAGCGCGCATACTCGCGCCATCCCATCTTGTTCTCATCCATAACAACACCTCCCCTCATACAAAAAATGTGACAAAGGGACGGTCCCTTTGTCACATCGCATACCAATCGCTTGTGTTGCGCGCTTAGGCGAAGGTGATCTCGCCGGTCTCGCAGTCCATATCAGCGATACGGGCCAGGCTCTCAACGCGGAAGCCGCGCTCGCGGAGCTTATCGCCGCCGCCCTGGAAGCCCTTCTCCACGGCAATGCCGATACCGGCAACCTCGGCGCCCGCAGCCTCGCAGATCTTGATAAGACCCTCGAGCGCGCAACCGTTGGCCAAAAAGTCGTCGATAATCAGGACCTTGTCGCCCTCGGACAGGAAGCGCTTACCCACGATAACCGGGTACTCCTTCTGCTTGGTAAAGGAGTAAATGGTCGTGGCATACTGCTCGCCGTCGAGGTTGATGGACTGTGCCTTCTTGGCAAAGACCACCGGGACGCCGCCAAAATGCTGAGCCGCGATGCAGGCCATACCAATACCCGAAGCCTCGATGGTCAGGATCTTGTTAATCTCGACACCCTCGAACAGACGGGCCCACTCGGCACCCATGTGGTCGAACAGCTCAACGTCGCACTGGTGGTTGAGGAAGGCATCAACCTTAAGGACGTTACCGGCCTTTACGATGCCGTCATGGCGAATACGATCCTCAAGCTCCTGCATGGCGCAACCCCTTCTCGCGGCAACGATACCGCGCGATTAATAAACGTTGTTCGATAGTCTACCACGGACCGACCCCCGCCCGTCCCACAAGCCGCATCGCACCATAAAGCCGCAAGACCAGTAGATGGGCCGATTCGTGGCAAGCCTGCCTCCACAAGCTAATGGCGGGCGCGCACCCTCACCAAACGCACCATGGCAAGCGCAAAGCCCACGGCGGCCACAGCCATGAGCACGTAGAACACCGAACGGAAACCAAACAGGAACACATCCGGACGGCCTGCAACAAAACTGGTCACGGCCTCGCCCATCGCCACGCTCATCTGCCCATACAGGATATACGACGCCGCCGTAATGCCCACCGCCATACCCGCATAGCGCGCTAGACTACCCAAGCTGCCTGCAAAACCGAGCGCCTCGCGCGGGGCCGAACCCATATACAGCGAGTTGTTGGGGCTCTGGAAAATCGACGTGCCGCACGACATAAACGCGGCACAGCACACGATCACAGGGATAGAAGAGTGCTCGTCGAGCGTGCTTACCGCAAAGAGACCGCACACGTACACGCCCAGGCCGACCGCCGTGGGGCCCTCGCAGCCAACACGGTCCGAAACCGTTCCAGAAAGCGGGCCGATAAAGGCATTCACCATCGGCAGTGCCAAAAAGAGCAGTCCGGAAATATCGGAGCTAAAGCCATGGGCGTCCTGAAAATAGAACGGCAGAATAAACTCGGATGCGCCAATGCCAACGAACACGATGAGCATGCAGGCAAGGTTGATGGTAAAGGCCGAATTTGCAAAGCAGCGACGAGCAGCCTCGATCAGGGACATGGGACGCTCGCCGGCCTCCGGCTTAACATGCGGCAGCGTATAGAGCCCCACGATAAACGAGATGACGCCAATGGGCAGGTTGATGAGGAAGATACTCTCCCAGGGAAAGCTTGCCACCAGCATGCCACCGAGCACGGGGCCACACATCATGCCGAGGGCCACGAAGGTCGCGAGAATACCCATAGCACGACCGCGTTCGCGCGCCGGAAACGACTCGGTGATGATACCCATGTTGTTGGCCATGGCCGCCGCGCAACCGACGCCCTGAACAATACGTGCCAGAATAAGAACCTCGAGCGAGGCCGAAAGGCCACAAAGCAGCGAGCCAACCGTAAAGACGATGACGCCCAGCTGGAACACATTCACCTTGCCGCGCACGTCGCCCAGGCGGCCAAACGGCAGCATAGCCACGCATGTCGCAAGCAGGTACACCGAACTCACCAGCTGAATGCGATCGAGGCCCACGCCCAGTTCCTTTTGCATCACGGGCAACGCCACGGTCACGACGGTCGAATCCAGGCACACCATAAACGTCATGATGAGCACGGTAAACAGAATCGCCCATTTATTCTTACCGTGGGTGTCGCCCTCTAGGGCAATGTGTTCGCGGCGCAGCTGCTCGGCAGTTTTCTCCATGTATATCCTTTCTATCGTGCAACGCAAAAACGGGACCCCAATCGCCTACAAACGGACACGATCGGGGTCCCGCCTACGGAATCGGAACTATGAGGACGTCGTCAGCCGAAAAGCCGTCCCACGCCTCGCACGCACGCTAGCCTAGCACTGCTCGAGCGCCTGCTCAAGGTCGGCAATCAGATCGGCCGTGTCCTCGAGGCCGCACGACAGGCGCACCATGTCGGCGGAGATGCCACAGGCGATGAGCTCCTCATCGTTCATCTGGCGATGTGTGGCATTAGCGGGATGCAGGCAGCAAGTGCGTGCGTCGGCCACGTGTGTGGCGATCTGGGCGAGCTTGAGGCTCTTCATAAAGGTCTCGGCCGCCGCACGACCACCGTTAAAGCCAAAGCTCACAACACCGCAGGTACCGTTGGGCATGTACTTCTGAGCCAGGTCATAGTACTTGTCGCCCTCCAGGCCCGGATAGCTCACGAAGCGCACCTTGGGATGGCTCTGCAGGAACTTGGCAACGGCCAGGCCGTTCTCACAATGACGCGGCATGCGCACATGCAGGCTCTCGAGCGAGCTGTTCAAGAAAAACGCCGCCTGCGGGTTCTGCATGGGGCCAAGGTCGCGCATGAGCTGCGCGGTGGCCTTGGTAATGAAGGCGCCCTCGCGACCGAACTTCTCGGCATACGTCACGCCGTGATAGCTCTCGTCAGGCGTGGTGAGACCCGGGAACTTGTCCGCATGGGCCATCCAGTCAAACTGACCGTGGTCGACGATTACGCCGCCCAGGTAGGCAGCATGCCCATCCATGTACTTGGTGGTGGAGTGCGTAACGATGTCGGCGCCCCACTCAAAGGGACGGCACATCACGGGCGTCGGGAAGGTGTTGTCGACCATCAGCGGCACGCCGTGGTCGTGCGCGGCCTTGGCAAAGCGCTCAATATCGAGCACGGCAAGGGCGGGGTTGGCGATCGTCTCGCCAAAGACGAGCTTAGTGTTGGGCTGGAAGGCTGCCTCGAGCTCCTCGTCGGAGCAGTCGGGGGCAACGAACGTGCAGGTCAGACCCATGCGCTCCATAGTATGGGCAAGCAGGTTGTAGGTACCGCCGTAGATGGCAGAGCTTGCGACCACGTGATCGCCGGCACCGGCCACGTTAAAAATCGCGAGGAAGTTCGCAGCCATGCCCGAGCTCGTGAGCATCGCAGCGGTACCGCCCTCCATCTCGCAGATCTTGGCGGCAACCAAATCGCACGTGGGGTTCTGCAGACGGCTGTAGAAATAGCCCGACTCCTCTAGGTCAAACAGCTTGCCCATGTGCTCCGACGTGTCGTACTTCCACGTGGTGGACTGGTAGATGGGCACCTGGCGCGGCTCGGCATCTCCCGGGTGATAGCCGCCCTGAACACACGTCGTACCGATGGTCTGCTCGCTCATATCTTGCTCCCTTGCCTGGGTTACGTTTTATTCGGTTCACGATACCGCTACCCCGCACCCCTCTCAACCCATCCCCAAGGTAGGTTATGTGACAAATTGATCCGGGGCATTTATCTCAATCCTTGGGCATTTGCTCGACAGAGAAAAATGAGGCATACATGAAGCTCTCGATGATTACATGCCCCGTCACGGGTACCATAGGCGGGTACACCGTGACCAAGGAGACAACGATGAAGCAGATCGATACCACCCAGCTCGACACCGCCGCCTGCCAGGCTCAGGCTGCCGAATACCACGCCCGCGGCTTTAACTGCGCACAGGCCGTTGCCTGCACGCTCGCACCTGCCGTCGGGCTCGACCCCCAGACCGCCTTTACCCTCACCGAGGGCTTTGGCGCCGGCATGGGTGGCATGACCGAGACCTGCGGCGCCATCTCGGGCGCTGTTGCCATCATGGGCTTTGTAATGAGCGACGGCATGGAGAACCCCAAGACCAAAGGCCAGACCTACAAGCTGTCGCGCGAGATTGCCAAGCGATTTGGCGAGAAGAACACGACGACCGTCTGCGGCACGCTCAAGGGCATCGGATCGGATAAAGGTCCGCTCCGCAGCTGCCCCGGCTGCATCGACGATGCCGTCGAGATCGCCTGCGATGTGCTAAAGCAGCTCGCCGAGTAAACGGCAGCAACATAAAACGACGGCCGGCGCGTTTGGGATCCATCCAAAAGAACGCCGGCCGTCGCCGTTAGAACTCGGCAAATTTGGGAGCGCCGACCTCGATCTCTTCGCGCCCCGCCATAAGCTCGCGCATCTTGGCGCAAAATTGCTCCTGCTCCCCCGCTTTGAATACCAGGTGAAGTGTCACGGCATCCGCGTAATCGGTATCCGAAACCTTGGCACCCGAATCCTGCGCCAAACGAAGCACCTGCTCATACTGCGGATAGGCCACATGCACGTCAACAGGCACGACACTCGTCATCTCGACAATCTGCCCGGCCTCCCGAGCAGCTGCCACCGCCGCCTGCGTCGCCGCAGTATAGGCGCGCACCAAGCCACCAGGTCCCAACAGCGTGCCACCAAAATAGCGCGTCACCACGCAGCAAACATTTTTGAGCTCTGCGCCGCGCAACACCTCGAGCGTCGGCATACCGCTCGTGCGGCTCGGCTCACCATCATCGCTCTGGCGCTCGCGTCCATCGACTAAAATCCACGCGGGAACATTGTGTCGAGCGTCGTAATGACGCTTGCGGACCATCTCGATAAAGGCATTCGCCTCATCCTCGGACTCAATATGGACCAGCTGGGCAATAAACCGGCTCTTGCGGTCAACGAACTCGCCCGTAGCCTCAATATTCGATTGCAGAGTAAAATAGCTGTCCAACAAAGCCCCTCAACAAAATAAAGCGCAGCAACAAACAGCCTCAATAATACGGCAAAGACAGCACCGTTGACCTCGCCAACAAGAACGGAAACGCCAATGATACCGTCACCAACAGCGAGAACCCGTCAGCGCGAGCAAGGTGCCTTGAAAGACAAGGGCATTGACCTTATGGTCATGCCCGAAGGCTTGAAAGGCAGATTGCCGCGCTGACGGGTTCGCAGCGTCAACAAAGTGCTGAGTGGGCCGATAAGCCGGGTTCTGTCGTGAACGGTCATTTATCTTGTCTGCACGTTACCATGCAGCTCCACGCACGCTACCCGAACGCGGACCGGGCCGGCCCATAGCGTTCCTATTCGCGCTTGCTCCGGATGGGGCTTGCCAAGCCGCCGTGTTGCCACGACGCTGGTGGTCTCTTACACCACCGTTTCAGCTTTTCCCTTTACGCCTTGCGGCGCAGGTGGGAGTCTTCTTTTCTGCGGCGCTTTCCGTCGGATCACTCCGCCCGGCCGTTAGCCGGCATCCCGCCCTCTGGAGCCCGGACTTTCCTCACGCGTACTGCAAGCAGCACATCGCGCGACCGTCTGGCCCACTCAGCAGTGCAAGAGTGTAACACACCGTTGCCGCAGGCAATGGCACAACGCAAACGCTCGACACGATAAACCAAGAACCGCCATGCGCTACAATGGTCCTGTCGATGGGCAACGTCGTCAGTCGAGACGCGACCGCGCTCCACACCCCTCCGTCTACTCGGTGTGTTCCCGCCTCCTCCCCGAGGCGGGATGTCGGCATTTTTCATGCACTGACAACCCAATAGCCTGTGGACAGCCCTGGCAGCATTGCGTACCTCGGCTGCAAATGCAAAAAGGGACCCGTCCATTGCGGACGGATCCCTTAAAACAAGTGATCGTCAAACCGATTTACTCGGCGTCGGTCTCCTCGTCCTTCTTCTCGGAAGGAAGCGGGGTAACCTCGATCTCGACGCCCAGAGTCTCAGCAGCGGACTTCATGGACAGGGAGATACGACGACGGTCGAGGTCGATCTCCATGACCTTGACCTGAACCTTGTCGCCCACGTGGGTGACCTGAGAAGGCTGATCGACGTGCTTGTTGGCCATCTCGGAGATGTGCACCAGGCCCTCGATGCCCTCGCCCAGATCGACGAAAGCGCCGAACGGGACAAGCTTGGTCACAGTGCCCTCGACGATAGCGCCAACGGGGTACTTCTTGACAAGTGCGCGCCACGGATCCTCGGTGGTCTGCTTGAGACCCAGGGAGATGCGCTCGCGGTTGAGATCGACGTCGAGAACCTCGACCTCGACCTCCTGGCCGACCTTGACAACCTCGGAAGGATGGTTGACGTGGTTCCAGGAGAGCTCGGAGATGTGAATGAGGCCGTCGATACCGCCGAGGTCGACGAAGGCGCCGAAGTCGACGATGGAGGAAACGGTGCCCTGGAGACGCATACCAGACTTGAGCTTGGACAGGATCTCGGAGCGCTCGGCCTTACGGGACTCCTCGAGCACGACGCGACGGGAGAGGACGACGTTGTTGCGGTTGCGGTCCATCTCGATGACGCGGGCCTCGATGCGGGTGCCCATGTAAGAGGTGAGGTCCTTGACGCGACGGAGGTCGACGAGGGAAGCAGGCAGGAAGCCACGCAGGCCGATGTCGAGGATCAGGCCGCCCTTGACAACCTCGATAACCTCGCCCTCGACGTTCTCGCCGGAGTTGAACTTCTCCTCGATGCGGTTCCAAGCACGCTCGTACTCGGCACGCTTCTTGGACAGGACCAGACGACCGTCCTTGTCCTCCTTCTGGAGAACCAGAGCCTCGATGGGATCACCGAGTGCAACGATGTCTGCAGGGTTAGCGTCCTTGCGGATGGACAGCTCGCGGACCGGGATAACGCCCTCGGACTTGAATCCAATGTCAACGAGCACCTCGTCATGCTCGATCTTAACGACAGTGCCGTTAACGAGATCGCCCTCATCAAAGTCGGTAATCGTACCGTCGATGAGGTTGTTCATCTCCTCCTCGTTGACATCGTCAAGAGAGAAAATGGACGAGTTCTGAATCTCACTCAAAGGTGGACCCCTTTCGAACTACGGGGCCCCGATTGCTAGGACCTACAGAAGGGTGCGACAAGCACACAACGTTTAGGAACACTCGGGAGCCGACAGATACTAATGTGACGCTTATGCAATCACGTTCGTATAGGTTACGGGGAAATCATTTCGATTTCAAGCGTGAACTGCGATTTTTTACTCGTATGGAGACTTTTTCGCAATCTTGTGGACGACCGTCCCCATAAGTTGACGATAGGCAGTTAGGCATACGGCTTTGGGGTAAAGTATCCGGAGCAACGATTCTGGAACGATTTATCGAGAAAGGTGCCCGCGTGCTCAAAGCAGTCGTTTTCGATATGGACGAGACGCTTCTTAGCATCAACCTCAACGCGTTCATCCTTCGCTATTTTAAGGATGTCTCATCGATGCTCGCGGATATCGGGCGCCGCAGCCGCGGCGGTACGATGGCACGCCTCGGCACCATCCTGGTCGACCTCAACGCCAATCGCCGCAGCGGCACGGACAATCGCACCAATCTTGAGTTCTACCAAGAAGAGGTTGAGCGCCGGTGCGGCATTTGCCTCTCGGACCCACTCATCTACGAGGCGTTTACCTACTACGACCGCGAAGTTCTTCCGTACAAGAACGACGATGTCATCAACGCCCACGCCATGCCCGGCGCACATGCCACGCTTCAGGCCGTACAGGATGCAGGGCTACGTTGCGCGCTCTTTACCAACCCCAGCTTTCCGCAGGGGGCCATCGAGTGCCGCATGGGTTGGGGCGACCTGGCCGACGCCCCCTTTGAGCTCGTCACGCACATGGGAAACACCACCCGCTGCAAGCCCGATGCCACCTACTATCTAGAGCAGCTTCAGGTGATGGGGCTCGAGCCGCACGAGGTCCTTATGGTGGGCAACGATCCCAAGCGCGACTTCCCGTCCCCCGATTGCGGCATCCAAACCGCCTTTGTGGGCCAAGGCAAGCCCAGCCGAGCCACCTGGCGCGGAACCATGGAAGACTTCGCCCGCGACTTTAACGCCGTAATCGAGGCCTTCTACGAGCACCAAATAGCCGACGAACTGTCTTAGCCAATAGAACAACAAACAAAGATAACGCCGATGTTTTGGCAACAACAGCGAAAGCCCGCCAGAGCGAGCAAGGTGTCTTGAAACAAGGCGGCATTGACCTTCTGGTCATGCCGCCGAAGTTGAAAAGCAGATTGCCGCTCTGGCGGGCTTGCAGCGTCGGCCAGTCCGCCGTTCGGCAGAACGGCGGAACCTCGGGCGCAGCGTCGACTGGTTACGCGGTTTGGTAAAACCGCGTAACTAGCAGACTCGAGTCTTGCCGATCATGATGTTGAGGATCTCGACGTCAGTATCTTTCATACCCACACGGCCCACGTAGCCCATGCTGGCGATTGTCTGCTCAACGGTATCCTGGATCAGGCCCTCGCCGGCGCGGAAGCCGCGACCCTGCATGGCCATATCATGGCCCAGAATCGCCGCATCGACGGCAGCCGAGATCTTGGCGGCACAGCTCGCTTTGGCGCCGTCGCACACGATGCCGCCCACGTTACCGAGCGTATTCGAGACCGTCGCGCCAATCTGCTCGCGCGTGCCACCGCACAGCCAGGTAATCGCGGCGCCGGCGCCGCACGCGGCGCAAATAGCACCGCAAAACGCCGAGAGCGCACCAATATAGCTCTTGATATGCACGGCGATAAGATCGGACAGCATCACGGCGCGCACCAGGCGCTCGTGGTCGCAACGCAGGTACTCGGCATACTCCATGACGGGCAACGCGCAGGTAATACCTTGATTGCCCGAGCCGCACACAATGGCGACCGGCAGCGCGCAACCGTTCATGCGGGCGTCGGACCCGGCGGCTGCACGGGCACGGGCACGGCAGGCGACGTCATCGGCACGAGCACCCAGCAGCGTACGACCCACCTCGGCGCCCCAAGCGTGCGCAAGGCCCTCGGCACTGATTGCGCCATTCAGCTCAATCTGACGCTCAACGGCAGCGCGGGCGTCCTCAATGTCACCGTCCTCGATAAAGTCGATGATGGTCTCAATCGACATGGGCGTATCGGCGTTATCTGCCGCCCGCTCGGCCACGACGCGCTCGGCGCAGGCGGCACACTCCCCCGCCGACTTGCCGCACACCGGAATACCGTCGAGGGTATGGCACGTGACATTGGTGTGGTGGTCGGTAATCTCGACGACCGCGGTATGGCCCCCGTCCGTCGCAGTCACCTTGATGTAGAGGTTGGGCACACCCTCGACAAGCGACACATCGCAGTAGCCGGCGTCGGCGAGGAGCTCGGTCACGCGAGCACGATCTTCGTCGTCAACGCTCTCGAGCACCTCGAGAGCGCTCTTGGCGTCGCCGCCCACGGCACCCAGCACGGCCGCGGCTTCAATACCGTGCATACCGCCCGAGTTGGGCACGGTCACGCTCTTGACGTTCTTGATGATGTTGCCCGAGCATGCAACATCCATATGATCGGGTTCGCAACCGAGCGTCTGACTCGCCAGCGCCGCTGCATAGGCAACGGCAATGGGCTCGGTGCAGCCGAGTGCACAGACAAGCTCGCGGTTCAAAACATCGCAAAACGCGGCATCACGAAGGGAATCGGTAGGCATAGGTATCTCCTGCTTGCATAACGGGCTAGGCTCTCAAAAAATGTTAGCTCCTTTATTTGATAACAATGCATCAAAAACCGCAACCATGGTTCCGGCGGACGGCGCTCAAGCGCAAACTGACGACATTCATTCACGAGAAGCCAGTCTTGTTGCCTGCTAAAGCGTTTGACCAAAAAACGCTCGAGCGTTTACGCAAAAGTCGCGCTATCATGCAGTCGAACGCGGTAAACACCTTTAGCATTTGCGCCGCACAGACCAGAGAGGAACCATCCATGAAGATCGGTATCGGTAACGACCACGCCGCCGTCGAGCTCAAGAACATCATCTCCGAGCACCTGAAGGAGCGCGGCTGCGAGGTCGTGAACTTTGGCACCGACACCTCCGAGAGCTTTGACTACCCCATCGCCGGCTACAAGGTGGGTAAGGCCGTTGCCAACGGTGACGTCGACCTGGGCATCCTCATCTGTGGCACCGGTGTCGGGATTAGCCTGGCTGCCAACAAGGTCGAGGGCGTACGCGCCGTCGTGTGCTCCGAGCCCTTCAGCGCCAAGCTCTCCCGCATGCACAACAATACCAACGTGCTCGCCTTTGGCGCCCGCGTCGTGGGCTCCGAGCTCGCCAAGATGATTGTCGACGAGTGGCTCGACGCCGAGTTTGAGGGCGGTCGTCACGAGCGTCGCGTTAACCTCCTCAACGAGATCGACCACACGCGCGGCCTCAAGGTCGTCGACGAGGCCTAAACATCTCAGTGCCACAAGCTAACAGCAGGGGCCCGCTCGGAACTCATGACCGAACGGGCCCCTTCATAGATTTTGGAATAAAAGGGTGCCGCGGATGGAGTTCCGCGGCGCCCAAGCCACACGCTAACAGCTTTAAGGAGTCAAAGCTGGTTTAGCCAAAGAAGCGCTTGATCTCAACCTCGGCGTTCTCCAGGCAGTCGGAGCCGTGGATCACGTTGGCGTTGACATCGACGGCAAAGTCGCCGCGGATGGTACCAGGAGCAGCGTCAAGCGGATTAGTAGCGCCCATGAGGGTGCGCATCTTAGCAACAGCGGAGAGACCGGAAACGACCATCTTGACGACCGGACCGCTCGTCATAAAGTCACAGAGACCGCCAAAGAAGGGCTTGTCGGCCAGATGGGCGTAGTGCTCCTCGACGGTAGCGCGCTCGAGCGTGGTCATCTCCATGCGCTCGATGACAAGGCCGCTGCGCTCAATGCGAGCAACGATCTCGCCGATCTTACGGTCGCGCACGGCGTCGGGCTTAATCATGATGAAGGTCTTCTCGATAGCCATAAGGTAGCCTTTCAAGTAGGTTCGCGCGTGCCCAAGTCCCATTCCGGCACCCGCCTGGACTGCATCGTAACAGAGTTTTAGCTGCAGTTAAACAAAAAGCTGTTTATTGAAACGTTGCAATTTATTGAAGCGTTCCATATGTGTCACTTCTGTTTCGAAGCTCGATTAGAGTACCATCCGACTGCCAATCAACCGCATCGAGCAGAGCAGACGGTCGGTTGCCGCCCGCGAACGTACCCCCTTCACAACCTGCCCAAAGGTCCTACAGAACTTCTCGACAAGCCCCTCCCCCATAGCAACAAAATACGGACGCCCACATCAGCAGACGCCCGTAAAGCAAAATACGATTCCTCAATAAATGGCAAAAACGGCTTCGGCCAAACCCTTACTTTATCCCGTGGCCCATCTCGACGACCTTGGTCAGCGATCCAAACACGCCCTCGTCGGCCACGAGCTGTGCCTCGGCACGCTGCAGCTGCACGGCAACGGCGGCAGGGGCGGTACCGCCCTCGGTCGTGCGCGCGGCGACAATCGACGGGATGTCGAGCGCCTCGGTAATGTCGTGCTCAAAGAGCGGGCTTGCCTCCTGGAACACCTCAAACGGCAGGTCCTCAAGATTGCAGCCACGCTTCTCACACATCAGGACCAAATGGCCCACCACAGCGTGTGCCTCGCGGAACGGCAGGCCACGCTTGGCCAGGTAATCGGCAACATCGGTAGCGGCAAGGTGCCCCACGCCGCACTCGCGCGCCATGGCATCCTCGTTGACAGTCCAGGTCGAAATCATACCGGCCATAACGGACAGGCACTGCATGAGCGTATGGGCGGTATCGAGCGCGCCCTCCTTGTCCTCCTGCAAGTCCTTGTTATAAGCAAGCGGCAAGCCCTTCATGGTCACGAGCAGCTGTACCAGGTTGCCATAGACTCGGCCGCTCTTGCCGCGGATAAGCTCGGCAAAGTCGGGGTTCTTCTTCTGCGGCATGATGGACGAACCAGTGGAGTAAGAGTCGGAAAGCGTGATAAAGCCAAATTCGGAGCTCGACCACAGCACGATCTCCTCGGAAAGACGCGACAGGTGCATGGCCATGACGGAGCCGGCGTAATGCAGGTCGAGGAGGAAATCACGGTCGGAAACCGCATCGAGCGAGTTGGGAATCACGCCCGCAAAGCCAAGTTCGGCAGCCGTCATCTGACGATCGAGCGGATAGCTCGTGCCGGCAAGCGCGGCAGCGCCCAGCGGACAGTTGTCGGCGGCATCAAAGGCTGCCTTCAGGCGTGTAAAGTCGCGCGCGAACATCCAGGAATACGCCAGCAGATGATGCGACAGCAGCACGGGCTGAGCGTGCTGCATGTGCGTGTAGCCCGGCAGAATCACCTTGTCGTACTTCTTAGCCGCATCCACCAGCACATGGCGCAGCTCAAGATTGGCCCCCATGAGCTCCTTGGCCAGCGCCTTGACGCCCAGACGTGTGTCGGTCGCCACCTGGTCGTTGCGCGAACGTCCGGTATGCAAGCGCTTGCCAGCCTCGCCGATGCGACGCGTCAGCTCGCTCTCGATGGACATATGAATGTCCTCGTCGTTGATGTCGAAGGTGAAGTTGCCGGCATCGATATCCTGTTCGATTCCGGTCAGACCCTCGGCAATCGCTTGCTCGTCCTCGGCGCTGATAATGCCCTGGGCCGCCAGCATCTTGGCATGTGCCTTAGATCCGGCGATGTCCTGCTTATAGAGATGTTTGTCGACCGGCAACGACGCGCCAAACTCCTGCGTGACCTCGGCCACGCCTGCCTCAAAACGACCGCCCCAAAGAGCCATGGAACCGTCCCCTTTCTCCAAATACCAAAACAAGCGCCCAAAGCAATGCGCCATATCGCTAAAGCGATTTTTCAACCGCTAGTTTTACACATTCCCCACCGTGTGCGGAGCCATGTAGCTAATTTGCAAAGAAGTGACGCGCCATGCACTTGGCGCCCAACGTCTCCCTCCGGATGTTGCCCTGCGAACCATCGATCCAGGCCTTCAGGCTCATAGGGACGTCCTCGACCCTTGCAGCATCGAACTCGGGCGCGAGGGCAAGTAAAGCATGCGCGATAGCATTGAACATAATGGATACTCCTCATATATATAGGCGCAGAGCCGCCAAATTGATAGAAGGAGCCCCGCCGGACAACCCCGGCGGGGCTCGGACTCAGCCGCAGACGCGGCATCATATATGCGGGCGGAACGTAGGGGCCACCGATGTTAAGAAGTGTCAGCAAGCATAACGAAAGGTAGGGACCCCGTGCGCCCGTTATGTATCACGCGGATGGGCCGCGCGGATACCAAGGGAAGGAGGCGCTAGGCCTGGGCGGCAGCAGAGCTGGGGCCCTGGACCTTTGCCCACGTCTTGAGCGACAGCGTATCGATCTCGATAAAACCGGCGCTGGCCTTCTCGTCAAACGTGGTGTCGCGGTCGTAGGTAGCCAGACCGTAGTCGTAGAGGCTGAAGGGGCTCTTGCGGCCGACGACATGGCAGTTGCCCTTAAAGAACTTCAGACGGACAGTGCCGGTCACGAACTTCTGGGTATCGGCCATAAAGGCATCGAGCGCATTCTTGAGCGGGCTGTACCACTGGCCGTTGTACACGGCGGTGGCCCAATCCTGCTCGAGCTTAATCTTGGTCTTGAGCAGGTCGCCCTCGACGCAGATGTCCTCAAGCGCCTTGTGGGCGGTGATGAGCGTCAGGGCTCCGGGAACCTCATAGCACTCGCGGCTCTTGAGGCCCACCAGACGATCCTCAACCAGGTCAAGACGGCCAAAGCCGTTGTCGCCGGAGATCTTGTTGAGGGCGATGACAATCTCGGAGAGCTTCATCTTCTTGCCGTCGACGGCGACGGGCTTGCCGGCCTCAAACTCAATCTCGGTGTAGGTCGGGGTGTCCGGCGTGTCCTCGGGGTTCTTGGTCATAACCCAAGCGTCGTCGAGCGGCTCGTTCCAGGGATCCTCCAGGTGACCGCACTCAATGGCACGACCCCACAGGTTGTCGTCGATGGAGTAGGGGTTGTCGTTGGCACCCTCGGGAACCGGCACGTTGTGGGCGTGGGCATAGGCGACCTCGTCGGGACGGCACTTCAGGTCCCACTCGCGAACCGGGGCGATAACCTTGAGCTCGGGGTCGAGGGCCTTGACGGCGGCCTCAAAACGGACCTGGTCGTTACCCTTGCCGGTGCAGCCGTGGGCGACGTAGGTCGCGCCAAACTCGTGGGCGACCTCAACAAGCTTCTTGGCAAGCAGCGGGCGAGACAGGGCAGAGAGCAGCGGATACTTGTTCTCGTACATGGAGTTTGCGGCGATGGCCTTGGTCAGGAACTCATCGGAGAACTCGTCGCGCAGGTCGAGCACCTGGCAATCGAGAACGCCCAGGTCGAGCGCCTTCTGCTTTTTGGCATCCAGGCCGGTCTCCTCCTGGCCCACGTTGCCGCAGACGCAAACAACGTCGAGATTCTTCTCGTCCTGGAGCCACTTGACACATACGGATGTATCAAGACCACCGGAATATGCGAGAACGACTTTTTCCTTGCTCATGGCTGTTTCCTTTCGCCCTTGGTAGCTAGTTAGAACATCGGTCAGTTGCAAGTCACCTTGAGGTCAAAAACCGTGCAATATCAGGTTATTCAGCAGAATGCATCACAGGCATGCCCTAGAAACATGCGGCTATGTCGTGCTTAAACCCAACGACCTCAAAATGACTCTGTTGAGGCATTGCGCCCCATGCGGACAGAGACGATTGTTATCGTCGTCGGGAAATTGCGCGCTGGCGTCGGATGGCATTGTCTGCAGTGGTGATAATCTTTACGAACTGCATCTGCCTCTCCTTTCACGTATCGCCGGGCGCAATTCAAATATCGCAAACGGTACCTTTTCCTCGGTAAACGGCTCTTTTGCCGTCTCCGTTTTCGATGTTCGCTATATTCCTATAAAGTGCACGCTGCGCAAGCGACAAATTCAAATTTCTGAAAAGTTTTTTAATTAGTTTGTGAATTGGAGTGCAAATATGC
>CANNOC010000013.1 GCA_947507155.1 uncultured Collinsella sp.
GCGGCGTAGCTTTTATTTAAGCCGTCCAAGTTTTGGGGTGCAGTTCAAAAAGACTACCCTGGTGGCTTGGCCATTGGAGGTGAATGTTGCTTGCCTTTTGGCGTGTTAGGTGAGTTGAGGCGCTATCGCTGGTCGATTTCACCTGGTTCAACCATTATTTCTAGCGTGTGTAAATATTCATCTTGATTGTCAGATATGTATTCGCTTACATACCAGAATTCTAGAAGAGGCCCTGCGGCAATGAGATGATTCTGGTCCATGAATTCATTCATTTCCCTCCATATTGTCGGCGTTATTTCTGCAGGTCCGGTGGTTGTCCTGCAAAGATAGTCGCCTTCTGGGAAAATCTCGTACCCTTTATCGTCGATTGATCCGAGTGAAAGCAGCGTCTTCTCTGCTACCAGGCAACCGTCGGCGCTTCTGCGCGATGGGTCAAGGATGAAGCATGGAACCGTGTGTATCGAATCGATTTCCATCCCGAGTTCTTTCATGCGCTTAATGGTGGCGTAGGGAATTATGTCGCCGCTTAGCTCATCCTCGCTTACGATGACATATCCTCGGGGTCCCTTATGAACCACCCTCGACTGTTTTTCCTCGCGTGCTCTTAACGACATGGATATGTTCTGCACGCAATGCTCGATCTTTCGGCGCCGTTGCGATAGTTTTGCTATGGCTGCGTCGATGCTATCAAGTTCGTTGCTGAACAGTTCAAAGCTCGTTTCGAGTGAATGGTTATCTAGGAAAGATCTGATTTCGCTAAGCGTGTAGTTCATATTGAGCATTGACATGATGATGTTGAGTCTGCCGAAATCGTCCTTCCTGTATTCACGGTAGGCATTCGCCCCGCGCTTTGGGGCAACTAAACCAATTGCCTCGTAATAGCGAAGAGTGTCTGCGCTTACGCCGTAGAGGCCGGCCGTCTGCTTGATATTAAGGGAAAACTCGCGTTCCATGTCACACCTTCCGACCGCCCTAGGGCCACTCAAAACCTTGGAGCTATTCTAATGTTTGTTACTCCGTCATTGTCGGGCAAGCGGTCGTTTTGACGAGGTGAACGGTCTTAAGCGCTTGGTATCTAGCTGGTATTCCATCGAAACACATCGTTGACCTTTGACTTTCTCCAAATTCTAAGATGGTTTCAAGTCAGCTAGCTTAAATCATATCGATCTAGCATCTTAATTGTGAGGAAGGACAAGCAATGAAGGTCAAGACTAGGACGGGTATAGTTTCGGGCAAGACGCTCGAAAACGGGGTTGAAGCTTTTTTGGGCATTCCCTATGCAAAGCAGCCGGTAGGTGATCTTCGTTGGCGTGCCCCTGAGCGCCTTGATGATTCCGATGAGGAAATTGAATGCGTGGAATTCGGGCATTCTGCCAGGCAATTTATCGATGAAGTTGAACTCGCTTCGCTTCATGAGCAAGGGGAGGATTGCCTGAGCCTTAACGTGTGGGTCAGGGGACACGCACGCAAGAACCTTCCTGTCATGGTATATATCCATGGTGGTGCCTACTTCTCAGGTGGATCTGCCGACCCGCTATATAACGGCTCCAATTTTGCGGCAGCGAAGGATGTCGTTATTGTTTCGATTAACTACCGTCTGAACTTGTTTGGGTCGCTGCTGCTCGATTGCCTGCCGGGCGGAGAGGACTACAAAGACGCCGGCTATCTTGCCATTCTTGATCAAATCCGTGCGCTCGAGTGGGTGCATGAGAATATTTCGGCCTTCGGCGGTGACCCCAATTGTGTCACGCTTTTCGGTGAGTCGGCAGGCTCTTCCAGCCAGGCTCTTCTTTCCATATTGCCAGAGGCAAATAAGTATTTCCAACGTGCGATTTTGGAGTCCGGCCCTATCCAGCTTTATAAGACCCGCGAGCGCGGCGAGTACTTTGCTCGGGAGTTCGCCGAAATCATGGGATGCAAAACCGCCCAAGAGCTCTTAGCGAAGTCGGCAGACGAGCTCATTGAGGGCATGCAGGTGTGGTGCGATCGTCATACCTACGAAGTGTCGCTAATTTTCTCGCCGGTTTGCGACGGGTCTTTTCTTCCCAAGAAGCCGATGAAGGCCTGGGCGGAGGGCGCAGCCAAGGATATCGATATCATGATTGGATGTACCGAGGACGAGTTTACTTATTTCCATTTCTATTTCGATGACCTTCCCGGATTCTGGCACGGCCAATTCCCGATTCATTTTGATGATCAGATTGATATCGATTACTGGGAGCAAGCATATCGAAAGGCATGGCCTGAGCGCGATTTTGCCGAGAATTACACCAATTTTATGAACTCAACCGGTTTCTTTGTCGGCACCGACCTTATGGCTGAAGAGCAGTCGGCGTTTAAGCCCGTGTACAACTATTTGTTCCGTTATAAATCTCGTGTCGAGGGAATGGGTTCTTGCCACGCAATCGAGGTGCCGTTCGTTTTCAAGAATCTTGATACCGCGAGTGGTCTGATGTTTACGGGTGACAATCCTCCAGCGCATCTCGCGGATGAAATGAACGATGCGTGGTTCAGCTTTGCGAAGACGGGCAAACCGTTTGTTGAGGGCAAGGCACCATGGGACCCCTATACCGCTGAGAACCACATTCATATGGTAATTGACGAAAACGAGTGGAAGCCGGTGCATTCGCTGCATGCCAAAGAAGATTCGGTGTTCCGTCCTATGTACGAGGTACTACTCAACGATTAGTGAAAGAAGCCGCAATGGAGTGGGCTAATTAGCCCCATTGAATTCAGCTTGAACTATCCCTGCGTAAGGAGAAAGAAATGGCTCAAGAAGAAAAGCTATCGGGTTATCGGTGGATGATCTTATTCGTAGTTTGCCTCATTTGCTTCATGGCAAACTTCATGCAATATCAGGTTTCAGCATGGGGTGTCGTCGTGATGACGACTCTCGGCATCGATGCCGGTGGGCTTACCAATCTCATGTTGATGCCGATGCTCACCGCTGTGTTTTTGTCGATTCCTGCAGGATCTCTTGCTGATCGCTACGGCGTTAAGCTTGTCGTGTCAATTGGCATGGTGCTTTCTGCTGTAGGCGGCTTTCTGCGTTATTTCATGATTAATGACTTTACCGTGCAGATCGTTTCGATGTTTATGATCGGCTTTGGCATTGCGGCGCTCAATGCCAATCTGGCAAAGGTGCTGGGTTCCTGGTTTAAACAGCAGACCTCCCTTGCCGTGGGAGTTTTCTATGCTGCTTCATGTGTGTCCATCGTGATAGCCCAGGCATTCAGCACTTATTTTCCTACGCTTGACGTGTCTTATCTGGTCGCTGCTATTGCCGAAGCTGTAACTGCTGCGCTGTGGATCTTCTTTATGAGGAACGTCCCGGAGGGCGAGCCCATGCCCGAGCCCGAGCCGGTTATGAAGTACATTAAGATTGCCGCTAAGTCGCGCGGCGTTTGGTGCATTGCCTTGGCTTATGGTCTTACCCTCGCTTCAACCACGGCATATTGCGCAATTCTGCCGTCTGCGCTTGAGCTCGTTCGCGGCGTTGATACTGCCACCGCTGGATCTATGGCAGCAATTATTACAGTTGGTAGCTTCTTTGCTTGTTTTGCGGGACCGGCTGCCGTCCTCAAGCTCGGTAAGAATAAACCGTTTCTCATTGTAACCACGGTGATTGCCGCCGTTGTAATGGTTGCAAACTGGTTTTTGCCGCTTGGCACTGTCATGTGGGTTGCTCTCGTCCTCAATGGTTTTATGACCGCTCTTTCTGGCCCCATTATTCAGGCAATGACTCCTGATCTTCCTGAGATTGGCGCGAAATATGCCGGTAGCGCTGGTGGAATAATCGGTACTGTCGGCCTTCTCTGCTCCTATTTTGTTCCCGTTATTGTTTCGTCTATTTCTGGTGACAATTGGACGTTGAACTTTACGATCGAATCGATTCTTTTCCTTGCGAGCGTTTTGCCTATTGCGATGTTGCCCGAGACTGGTGCGGCGGCAAAAGCCGAGATGCCTGAGACTTCTGAATTATAATTAATCGGTGTTTTGCCTGGTCGCGACCTCCAGTTGATATGGGGGTCGCGACCATTTTTAATGTGAGGTTGGTGCAATGGATGGTGAAGCGTGCGAAGTTGCGCACAAAGTTGAGCAAAAGCGGGCTTCGAGTGGTTACCGCTGGTTAATATTGCTGTTGACGTGTGGTCTCTGTTTTTTGGGCAACTTCATGCAGTATCAGGTCGCTGCCTATGCTACGGTCATCATGCCTCAGATGAATATCGACCCTGTCGGATTCTCATCTCTCTTTCTGGCGCCAATGTTTGCGGCGGTTTTCTTTAGTCTCCCGTTCGGATCACTTGGAGATAGGCTTGGGCCCAAAGTAGTGATACTTGGCGGGTTCTGTGTTTCTTTAGTCGGCGGCGCTATCAGAATTTTCACCCTATCGAACTATCCTGCTCAACTTGTCTCGATGTTTTGCATCGGCGTGGGGATGGCGGCATTGACTGCCAATAATGCAAAGACGCTTGGACTTTGGTTTGCAGATAAGACGGATGTTGCGATGGGCATTTACTATGCGGCGACTTGCTTTGGCATTGCGGCGGCGCAAGCGTCATCGGCGTTTATGTCTTCCGTGCTAATGGGCTATACAGTTGCAGAAGCGTTGTTGGTCGTTCTGACTATCTTCTGGGGTTTATTTGGTAAGAACGTACAGCATGACTCACTTATTCCTGATGGCGTTGAGCACGACCAAGCCCTTCTGACTGCTTTTCGTTCGCGTAACGTTTGGCTTTGCGCGATTTGCGCCGCTTTCTCACTTGCCGCCACGACCGCCTTTTCCGGTGTGCTACCTCAGGCTCTTGAGCTTGTGCGAGGCACCGATGCTTCGACGGCCGGCGAAATGGCGGCGCTGACAACCGCTGCTGGGATTATCGGCTGCTTGATTGCTCCGATGCTTTACGGTAAATGCCGCCTTGCGCGACCGTATCTTGTGATTGTCGGGCTTCTTGGCTCTATTTCAATTGCAGTTGCGTGGTTTGCCTCGGGCTTGAAGTCCATGGGGGTATTGCTTGCAGTGTGCGGCATCGTTACGAGCATGATGGGTCCAGTTGTTCAAGCTCTGCCAGTTTCATTTGTTGAAATCGGCACTCGTTATGCTGGCAGCGCTGGCGGCATTATGGCCGAAGTTAGCCTTTTGGGCTCTTATATGCTTCCTATTGGGATTGCGGCTATTTCCGGTTCAGATTACGACAAACAAATGATGCTTATTACTCTGCTTTACGGTCTATCCGTCCTTCCGGTGTTGATCGTTCCCGAGGTCAAACACTTTAAATAGGCGCGAGCATATGGATGGATAAAGCCCTCTGGCCATTGCGATTGCCGAGGAATGGATTTCGCTCAATTCGGATCTTTGAAGTGGGCTAAACTGTCTTGGTGTTTCACTGAACAACGCCACCTTCTGTTGCGTTGTCGTTAGAAAGGAACCAGCCATGTGTGACTGCATCTTCTGCAAAATTGCCAACCACGAGATCCCCTCGACCGTTGTCTATGAGGACGACCAGGTCATCGCCTTCGACGACCTCAACCCCCAGGCGCCGGTCCACACGCTCGTGATCCCCAAGAAGCACTACAGCGACATCGCCGACAACGTGCCCGCCGAGACCATGGGCGCCATGGCTCACGCCATCCAGGAGGTCGCCAAGGTCAAGGGCCTGGAGGACGGTTTCCGCGTCATCTCCAACAAGGGCGTCAACGCCGGCCAGACCGTCATGCACTTCCACATGCACGTCCTCGGCGGCAAAAACCTGGGCGAGAACCTCATCTGAGGACGCGTAGCCCGTCGACTTGGCTGCCTTTGGAGTAATCTATGCAGCTTTCTCAACTCGAATACCTTCAAGCGGTAGCGAACTATGGCGGCGTGCGCAAAGCAGCTCGCGCCGTTCATGTGAGTCCGCAGGCCGTTTCGTCGGCAATCAAAAAGTTGGAATCTGAGTATCAGATTGTTTTGCTCGACCGATCGGCGGGGGAGGCCGTTTTGTCTCCGGCGGGCAGAGAATATGCGCGTCGTGCACGCGTGATCCTGGCACAAGTCGACGATCTCAAAAAGTACGCTCAATCGAGGAACGACGGCGTCTCGCCCGACGGCCACTTTCGTCTTTACGCCCCCTGCCTTCATGGGCGGGGGCGCCTTTTTGCCGAAAACTGGTATGACTCGTTTGAACGCTCGCACCCTCAGATTCATCTTGATGTGTGGCATCAGCCAACGGCAACATGCTTTGAATCACTTATACTTGGAATTTCGGACGCGGCTATCTCGTTCGAGGAACCACGGGACAGCGTCCTTTCTTCAAAATATTTGGGTGAAAAGGAGCTCAAGGTTCTTTCATGTCCAGCGGGTCATCAATCTGTGGGCGCCATGACCATTCGCGAGTTACTGGGCGGCAGGCTCGCTGTTCCCATTAATTTGTCACCCTGTCTCAATGCGATTAACCAATGCCCTGAAGCCCAGCTCGTCAATTTTCGCTTCCGTGATGTTGAATACGGAAGCAGAGCTCAGACTGAGTTTCTTCAAGCCGGGGGGTTGATATTGAGTTTGTCTGGGTCCTCTCTCGCATCGGATGGGTCAGAAGTGAGTGAGTGCTCCATTGAAGGTTCGCGTGATGTAACCTTGCCTATCTACTTTTGCTATCGGCAAAATTCCTGGACTGATCGACACCAGACGGTTTTTCTGCACCTATTGCGTCATCTTGCTTCGTGAGATTAATTGGCTTCGAGACGTCAAGTGATTATTGACGCCTTGTAACACATAGCTGACAGCTTTGCCCTCATGCTTTTCCAAGAATCCGATTTAGATTGCTGGCTCTTGGAGGGCGGAGCATGAAAAACCGTACGGTTTTGCTTTATATGACATTCGTTTTTCTGTCGAACTTCAGCACCATCTTGTATTTTCTAACTGTCTACCTTGAGTTCGTCGGGCTTTCGATGGTAGCGATTTCTAGCATGATGATTGCATACCAAGTGAGCAAGTTCATCCTAGAAGTTCCCACTGGCTATATTGCTGATAGGTTTGGACGAAAGACAAGCGGCCTCGTTGGCATTGTGGGAATGCTTGGGTACTACGCCGCCCTGCTCATCGTCCGATCTCCTCTGCTTTTAATCGGTGCGTTTGCTCTCAAGGGTTTTGCCGTTGCATGTGTGAGCGGATCCATCGAAGCGATTTACATTGACAGCGTCTCTCGGGACCAGCTCGTAAGACTTAATGTCGTTGAGCGATTTGTCTTCTATGCGTCTTATGCCCTCTCCGCTTGTGTGGGCGGTTTCATATCGTCCGCTGGCGCGTATCTCGTTGGGCTTTCGGTCGATATCATCACAATGGTGCTGACATTGGTTGTCGTTGTCTGTATTCCTGAGGTGAGAAGAGAGGACACCGCGGTGTCACCTGAGCATGGAATTAGCCCGAAGATGATCGGTGCCGCTATTGCGGGTAATGGCATTCTTCGGTCAGCGTTCATCATGGACTGTTCTCAGGCATTTGCCTTCGTCGCTCTGGAAGACTTTTTCTCACTGTTGCTTGCCGGCCGCGGAATGAATGCCGTCGCTTCGGGCGTGACCATTGCGGTCCAGCTCCTTGCCTCCGCCTCCATAGGGTTTATTGTGCCCAGCGTGATTGCTCGTGTCGACAAGGGCCGTTTTGCGCGTATTTGCGGCATCATTCGCTTAGTATTGACAGCTGTGTTTTTGATTTCCCTTACTCCGGCTAATTTGCTGCCCGTGTTCTATGTGTTGCAGACGGTCGCTTACTCGTTATTTGCTCCAATTAAATACTCAATTTTTCAAAATGCTGCCGATTCTTCGATGCGCTGTTCATTGATTTCGGTTCAAAGCCAGATGGTGGCGGTGGGTGCTGTTCTTTTCTATCTGCTCAACGCTGTGTTGAGTAGCGTTGCGGGCATTCGAGTCGTATTGCTTGTTGCGCTCGGGATATCTTCTTTGGTGTATATCCCCGCGCTATTTCGTCTTACAAGTCAAAGGCCGTGAGTATTTGGGCACCGATAACTTATATATCAACGCAATAAACCCGAGAGCGAGGGCGTTTGGGTTTATTATTGAAGCGTATGTAACCTGGCGGCGCCACACCGCCTGTTAGTAGGGAGACACATGAACGTTCTGGTCGTCAACGCAGGATCTTCGACCCTTAAGTATCAGGTCATCGATACCAAGTCCCACAAGGTGTCCGCAAAGGGCTCCTGCGAGCGCGTCTGCTTTACCGGCGGTACCTTCACCCACGCTGCCAACGGTTCCAAGAAGGTGACCGAGAACATCGAGTTCCCCGACCACAAGGTCGCCATCGAGGTCGTTCTGAAGGACCTCGAGGCCAACGGCGTCAAGATCGAGGGCATCGGCCACCGTATCGTTCAGGGCGGTTGGTACTTCGGCGATTCCTCCCTTGTCGACGAGGACGTCCTCGCCAAGATCCGCGAGGTCGCTCCGCTCGCCCCGCTGCACAATAACCCCGAGGCCAACGTTATCGAGTACTGCCTGGAGCAGTATCCCGACCTGCCCAACGTCACGGTCTACGACACTGCTTTCCACTTCAACATGCCCGAGGTCGCCAAGACCTACGCCCTGCCCAAGGACGTCTGCGACAAGCTGCACATCCGTAAGTACGGTGCCCACGGCACCAGCTACCGCTACATCTCCAAGAAGGTTGCCGAGATGACCAACGGCGAGGCTCGCAAGGTCGTCGTGTGCCACATCGGTTCCGGCGCTTCCCTGTGCGCCATCGAGGACGGCAAGTGCATGGACACCACCATGGGCTTGACGCCGCTCGACGGTGTCATGATGGGCACCCGCTGCGGCTCCATCGACCCTGCTACCGTGTGCTACCTGCAGCGCGAGGGCGGTTACACCTTCGACGAGGTCGACGAGATGATGAACAAGAAGTCCGGCCTTTTGGCTGTGACCGGTGGCAAGACCAACGACTGCCGCAACGTCGAGGAGCTTGCCGCCGCTGGCGACCCCGAGGCTCAGCTCGCCTTCGACATGTTCGTCTACAAGATTGCCGCCAAGGCTGCCGAGATGGCCACTTCCATGTGCGGCATGGACACGCTGGTCTTCACCGCCGGCATCGGTGAGCACGCTCCGGCCGTTCGCGCCGGCGTTGCCGACCGTCTGGCCTTTATGGGCGTCAAGATGGACCATGCCCGTAACGCCCTGCGTGGCGACGGCGCTTGGTGCCTGTCTGCCAAGGATTCCAAGGTCAAGATCTTCGTCATCCCCACGGACGAGGAGTTCATGATCGCTTCCGACGTCGAGCGCATCGTCAACGGCAAGTAATTGCAAGAGGGGAGGGGCTGGACGACCAAGTGCCGTTCAGCCCCTCTTTTGCGCTCGTCTGGCGACATTCTGATAGCTATTTATCAAGATATGATAACTTCTTATTAAAATGCGGCCGCCTTAAGGGGTCTGCGTCGACCGTATTGCACTGCAAAGGAGCCTCATGAACGTACTTGTTGTCAACGCCGGCAGCTCAAGCCTTAAATATCAGCTTTTGGATACCGATACCCGCGAGGTTTTCGCCAAGGGCAACTGCGAGCGTATCGGATCGGACATGGGCATCTTCGGCCACTCCGAGAATGGTGGCGCCAAGCAGACCGAGGAGGTTCCCTTCCCCGATCATCGCTCTGCGATCGCTCGCGTGCTCGAGGAGCTCGAGAAGACCGACTTTACGATCGATGGCATTGGACATCGTATCGTTCAGGGCGGCTGGCACTTCGATGATTCCGCAGTTGTCGACGACGAGGTCATGGCTAAGATTCTCGAGGTAGCCCCCTTGGCTCCGCTGCACAACTACGGCGAGGCCGCGGCGATTGAGTATTGCCGCGAGAAGTATCCGGAGCTGCCCAACGTGGCCGTCTTCGACACCTCGTTCCACATGACCATGCCCGAGGTTGCCTACACCTACGCCCTGCCCAAGGACGTGTGCGACAAGTACCACGTGCGCAAGTACGGCGCCCACGGTACGAGCCACCGCTACGAGTGGATGATGGCTAAGGAGATCCTGGGCTCGTGCTGCCACCGTCTGCTTTCGTGCCATCTGGGCAATGGCGCTTCGCTCGCCGCCATCGAGGACGGCGTGTGCCGCGACACCACGATGGGTCTCACACCGCTCGACGGCCTGATGATGGGAACCCGCTGCGGCTCCATCGACCCGGCTACCGTGTGCTACCTGCAGCGCGAGGGCGGCTACAGCTATCAGGAAGTCGATGACATGATGAACAAGCAGTCCGGTCTGCTTGCCATCTCGGGTATCTCCAACGACGCCCGCGATATCCGTACGCGCGCCTCCGAGGGAGATGAGCGCTGCCTGCTCGCCTTCGACATGTTCGCCTACAAGGCCATGCAGCAGGCCGGTTCCATGATCGCTTCCATGGCGGGCGTGGACACCATCACCTTTACCGCCGGCATTGGCGAGAACGACTGGTCGATCCGCAAGGCCTTCTGCGACTGCTTTGAGTGGCTGGGCGTGCGCATCGACGACAACAAGAACCGTGAGGCTGTGGGCAACGGCCCGCAGGTCATCAGTGCCGCCGGTTCCGCCGTCACGGTCATGGTCATCCCCACCGACGAGGAATACATGATCGCCCACGACGTCGAGCGTCTGACCAAGAACAACTAACGCGCTCATTTGCAAGTAAACGAAAGGCCTCCAGAGCAACAGCTCCGGAGGCCTTTCTGCTAGCAGGCGGAAATTCCAGTCCCAAAGTGACCATCGCCAGCAACGCCTGCGCTCCCAGCAACGGCGCCCGATCATTCAGACCTTCAGCTCCAGCTCGCAGCCAAGCCGCCGTCCACCCCAGATACCCTGATTGTTACGTGACGGTAGAAGGCAGCACAGGTTAACCCCTGAAAACACTCCGCAGGCCAGAAACGCCCCCGTTCATAGCTCCGAAGGAGCAGAACGGGGGCGTTTCATTGGTCGAGGACGTTTTCAGGGGTTAACCTGTGCTGCCTTCGGCGGGGATATGTCCGCTACTCAGCCATCTGAGCCTGGACGGCAGTGATGGCCACGACACCCACGATGTCGTCGGCAGAGCAGCCGCGCGAAAGGTCGTTGACCGGCTTGGCGATGCCCTGCAGGATGGGGCCGTAGGCGTCGGCGCCGGCGAAGCGCTGGACCAGCTTGTAGCCGATGTTGCCGGCCTCGAGGTCGGGGAACACGAGCACGTTGGCCTTGCCAGCAACGGAGGAGCCGGGAGCCTTGAGCTGGGCGACGGTGGGGACGATGGCAGCGTCGAGCTGCAGGTCGCCATCGATGGCGAGCTCGGGAGCCTTCTCCTTACAGAACTTCACGGCCTCCTGGACCTTCTTGGCGACCTCGCCGCCGGCGGAGCCCATGGTGGAGTAGGAGAGCATGGCCACGTGCGGCTCAACGTTGCCCATGAAGGTGGACCAGGAGTGAGCGGAGGCGATGGCGATCTCGGAGAGCTCGTCGGAGGACGGGTTGATGTTGAGGCCGCAGTCGGCGAAGATCAGCGTGCCGTCGGTGCCGAACTGCGGGGTGTCGGTGCACATCACGAAGAAGGCCGAGACCAGCTTGGTGCCCGGGGCGGTCTTGAGGATCTGCAGCGCGGGGCGCAGCGTGTCGGCGGTGGAGTGGCAGGCGCCGGAGACCAGGCCGTCGGCGTCGCCCATCTTGACCATCATGGTGCCAAAGTAGGTAGCGTCCATCACCTGGGCGCGAGCCTGCTCGATGGTGACGCCCTTCTTGGCGCGGAGCTCGGCAAACTTCTGCGCGTACTCCTCGTGCTTCTCGGCATTGCGCGGATCGATGACGGTAGCGCCGGGAACGTCGATCTCGTCGGGGTTACCCAGGATGACGATCTTTGCCAGGCCCTCCTCGATGATCTTGGTGGCTGCGACGATGGTGCGCGGATCCTCGCCCTCGGGCAGGACGATCGTCTTAAGGTCGGCCTTGGCGGCAGACTTCATACGGTTTAGGAAATCGCTCATGTTACTCCTTACAAGCGTTTCGCTAAGCTCCAGGCGCCCGGCTGTTCACGAATAAACCCGCTGCTAGCGGGTTTACCTTTCAATTATGTACGCCGCGGTGCTTGAGCTTTCCTTGTGTGGCAAGCTCATTATAGGACGCATTAGCGCTATAATCGCTCTGATAAATATGTCTCGAAGAATGTTCGAGAAAAGCCCAGCTAACGAGCCCGTGGCTTTTGACAAGGAGTATCGATGCAGATTACCTCAGGCCTGCCTGAAGGCTTTAATGCCGGTGCGTACGACATGATTGTTGTCGGCGCCGGTTATGCCGGTGCCGTTTGCGCCCGCCGTCTTGCCGAAACTATCGGCTATCGTGTTGCCGTTTTGGAGCGCCGTAGCCACATTGCGGGCAATGCCTTCGACTGCACTGACGAGGCGGGAATCCTGGTCCACGAGTATGGTCCGCACATCTACCATACCTTTAACGAGCGCGTCCACAATTTCCTGTCGCGCTTTACCAAGTGGACGGACTACCAGCACAAGGTGCTTGCCAACATCAACGGCACCCTCATGCCCGTGCCTTTTAACCACGCGAGCCTCAAGCTCGCCTTTGGCGACGAGCGCGGCGAGGAGCTGTATCAGAAGCTCGTGGAGACCTTTGGCAAGGACGTCAAGGTGCCCATCATGGAGCTGCGCAAGAAGAACGACCCGGATCTTGCCGAGGTCGCCGATTACGTCTACGAGAACGTCTTTTTGCATTACACCATGAAGCAGTGGGGCCAGACGCCCGACCAGATCGATCCCTCGATCACCGGTCGCGTTCCCGTCTTTGTGGGCGACGATGACCGCTACTTCCCGCAGGCTCCCTTCCAGGGCATGCCGCAGGACGGCTATACCGCGCTGTTCGAGCACATGCTCGACCACGATCTGATTGATGTGTTCTGCGACGTGGACGCCCGCGACCTCTTCGAGATCGACGAGACCACCGTCAAGATCGACGGTAAGGTCTATGGCGGCGAGATCGTCTACACCGGTCCGCTCGACGAGCTGTTCAACCTCGACCTGGGCGCTCTGCCGTACCGTACGCTCGACATGAAGTTCGAGACGCTCGATATGGACCAGTTCCAGCCCGTGGGCACCGTCAACTACACCACGAGCGAGGATTACACGCGTATCACCGAGTTCAAGAACATGACTGGCCAGGTCCTGCCCGGCAAGACCACCATCATGAAGGAGTACTCCAAGGCCTATACGCCCGGCTCGGGCGAGACGCCGTACTACGCCATTCTTGAGCCCGAGAACCGTGAGCTCTATGAGCGCTATCTTGAGCGCGTTCAGAACCTGACGAACTTCCACCCGGTGGGTCGCCTGGCCGAGTATCGTTACTACGATATGGATGCCGTTACCAACTCCGCCCTCGATCTTTCGGATGAGATTATCGCCTGCCATGCATAAAGTCATATCATTCGGTATTCCCTCGTATAACGCCGCCAAGGACATGGACCATTGCATCACCTCCATTCTGGAGGGGAGCAATTACGCCACCGATATCGAGATCATCATCGTTGATGACGGTTCCAAGGACGAGACGGCGGCCAAGGCCGATGAGTGGGAGACGCGTTACCCCGGAATCATCCGCGCGGTGCATCAGGAGAACGGCGGCCACGGCATTGCCGTCCTTTCGGGCTTGCGCGAGGCACAGGGCACCTACTACAAAGTTGTCGACTCGGACGACTGGCTCGATGGCGCAGCCCTGTCGACCATGCTTTCGATCCTTCGCGGTTTTGAGGAGCGCGACCAGCGCGTCGACCTCTTTATCTCGAACTATGTGTACGAGAAGGTTTACGAGGGTACGCACACCGCTATTGGCTACAAGTTTGCCCTGCCGCGAAAAAAGATCTTTACCTGGGACCAGATTGGTCATTTCCGTCTGGACCAGAATCTGCTCATGCACAGCCTGTGCTATCGCACGGATGTGCTGCGCGCGTCCAATCTGCCTATGCCGCCGCACACGTTCTATGTAGACAACATCTACGCCTACGTGCCGCTGCCGCGCTGCAAGACCATGTACTACGCCGACATCGACCTCTATCGGTACTTTATCGGTCGCGAGGGCCAGAGCGTCAACGAGGCCACGATGGTCAAGCGTCTGGACCAGCAGTTCCGCGTGACGCGCATCATGATGGAGTCGTTCCACCTGTACAGCGATGTCGAGTCGTCGCGTCTGCGCTCGTACATGATGGGCTATTTCACCATGATGATGGCAATCTGCTCGGTGCTTACTAAGCTTTCCGACGAGGATTGTGCCGATGAGCGCCTGAAGACGTTGTGGAGTGATTTAAAGGCCTATGACGAGCGTATGTATCGTCGTGCACGCTACGGTGTGGTCGGCTTCTTCACCAATCTGCGCGGTCGTGCCGGTGACAAAACCACACTCGGCCTATACCGTCTTGCCTCAAAGATCTTCAAATTCAACTAGCTGCTGAGTAATCGCTGCTGATGGGTTGACTGGGCCCCTTGGCCTTTAGTTTGCTACTGCGAACAGTCCTGCTCGCACGGAAAGCACATTGAGTGCTTTCCGGCTCGTGCGGAACTTGTATCAAACTAAAGGCCAAGGGGCCTCTGCTACAAGAATCGATTGTCAGGCTGCCAGAATTTGAAGATCTTAGACGCGCGGTACACAGGGGCCTGGGCTGAAAGGGATTTAGTTGAGTAGGTTGCCCGGTGGGTCTTGGTTATGTTTGTCGCGAGTTCCGCACGAGCCGAAGAGCACTTAATGTGCTCTTCGTGCGAGCCAGGACTGTAGAGCAGCAAACATAACCAAGACCCACCGGGCAACCGGACGAGTTAGTTTACTTCGCGGCGCCGGGGATGCCGTGGGAGGTTTTAGCGGTTTTGGCTCCGTTTACGATGGCAGCTTCTAGGGCCCTTACTGCGAGCATACCCAGCAGGTCTAGGGGAACGGCGGCGCTTGCCTGGGCACCCAGTTTGCCGCTGGCGAGGGTGTAGATGGTGTCGCCGTCGTTGGTGGTGTGTGTGGGGCGGATGGCGTGCGCGTAGGCGTCTGCGGCCATCTGAGAGACTTTGGTGGCCTGGGCCTTGGTGAGCTCCACATTGGTGACGATGCAGCTGATGGTGGTGTTGGTGCGGTCGAGCGGCATTTGCATAGATCCGGCGGCGGCAAAGGCGGCGAGCTCCATGTCGACGATCTGGTCGCTATCGGTCGCGGCGCGCATGCCCGCCACCCATTCGCCAGTGGTCGGGTCGACGACGTTGCCGCAGGCGTTGACCGAGACCACGGCGCCCACCTTGACGGGGCCGAGTGCCACGGCAGCAGCTCCGAGGCCGGCCTTCATGCAGGTGGCAGGTCCCATGAGTTTGCCTACGGTGGCGCCGGTGCCGGCACCCACATTGCCCTGCTCGAGCGAGGCAGGGGTGTGGTCGAGCGCCTCGCGCACGGCGGCGATACCGGCCTCAATGTCGGGGCGCACGGTGGGGTCGCCAAAGGCGAGGTCGAAGATGCAGCTGGAGCACACGATAGGCACCTGCGTGGGACCGACGGGCAAGCCGATGCCGCGGCTCTCAAGCTCGCGGGCGACGCCGCTTGCGGCTTCGAGGCCAAAGGCCGATCCGCCCGAAAGGCAGACGGCGTGGACCTTATCGACGGTGTTTTCGGGGCGCAGCAGGTCGGTCTCGCGCGAAGCGGGAGCGCCACCGCGTACGTCAACGCCACCGGTGGCACCCTCGGGCGCCACGATTACGGTGCAGCCGGTGCCAGCCTCCTCGTCCGTATAGTTGCCAAAGCAAAAGCCATCGACGTTGCAAACATCGATGGCTTCGAGCAGTGTGTCCATATTTTCTCCTATCGGTTTTCCGCCGGGCCTTATGCCCGGTCGGGATCCGTACGGTACGGCAAAATTGCAGGCGCTGGGGGATACCCAGCGCCAGATGCAATTACGAGAGTTTTTGAATCGCGCGTGCGACGCGGGCGATGGGCAAGCCCACCACGTTGTAGAAGTCACCCGAAATGTCGTGCACGAGCATGCGGCCGCCTGTGCCCTGGATGCCGTAGGCTCCGGCCTTGTCCATGGGTTCGCCGGAGGCAACATAGCGCTTGATCTGCTCCTCGGTAAGCTCATAGAACGTCACGTCGGTCACATCGACAAACGACAGGCTCTCGGCGGCATGCGGAGCTGTAGCGTCGCCGGCTTTAACGATGCAGACGCCGGTCGCCACCTGGTGCGTGCGGCCCGAAAGCTCGCGGAGCATGGTGCGCGCCTCGTCCTCGTTTGCCGGCTTACCCAAAATCATGCCATCGAAGGTGACGATGGTATCGGCCGCGACGGTCAGTTCGTTGGGCTCGGCATGCTCGGCCGCGACGGCAGCAGCTTTGGCACGCGCCAAGCGCTCGACGAGCGTAAGCGGAGCTTCGCCATCAAAAGGCGTTTCATCGATGTCTGCGGGAATTACGCGAATGTTATAGCCCGCCTCGCGCATCAGCTCTATGCGGCGCGGCGATTGCGAAGCCAAAATCATAGTTGGATGCCCTCGGCGACCTTCTCGACGGCCTTTTCGCCGGCGAGCGTGCGCAGCAGCTCCAAGGCAAAGGGGAGTGACTGTGCCATGCCGCTAGCGGTGATGATATTGCCGTCTTGCGTGACCTTCTCGCCGGTATAGGTGCCCTCGGGGAAGCTCTTCTCAAAGCCGGGGAAGCACGTGGCGCGGCGTCCCTCGAGTAGACCAAGCTCGCCCAGGATAAACGGGGCGGCGCAGATGGCGGCAACGTGCTTGGTCGCGGCGAAATCGCAGACTACGTCGCAGACGCGCTGGTCGGCGCGCAGGTTGGTGGCACCGGGCAGGCCGCCGGGCAGCACGACGCAGTCGTACTCGTCAAAGTTGATTTCGTCAAAGAGCGCATCACAGGTTACGGGAATCTGCAGCGAGCTCACGACCTCGCGCGTGGGCATGATCGAGACGAGCGTGGCGCGCACGCCGCCGCGACGCATGACGTCGACCATGGTCAGGCATTCAATCGTTTCAAAGCCATCGGCGGCGAGAACGGCAACGCTGGGCATGAGAGTTCCTTTCGTAAGGCGGCATACAATTAGGCGTCTTATACCCCGAAGACATGCGCTTGCCACGCTCGATTTCCCAATGTTTAAAAAGGGACGGGGATTAAATAATCATTTGGTACAAATTGATTATTTAATCCCCGTCCCAGAAAAATCATCGGGCGTGGCCTTGGGCAAACAGTCTAGTTGCGCCTAAGGTGGACGACGGTCTCGCAGTGGAAGGTTTGTGGGAACAGGTCGACTGGCGTGATCTTTACGGGGAAGAAGGTGCCTTCTTCGACAAAGCGTTTGAGATCGCGCGCCAGGGTGGCCGGGTCGCAGCTCACGTAGGCGACATCGCGAACACTCGTGCTGGCGATAAGGTCGATCGCCTCGGGGGCGAGGCCTGCGCGTGGCGGGTCGACCACCAAGACGTCGGCATCCTGGTCGGGGAACTCGCGCACCGCGTCTCCGCCAATGACGTCGACGTTATCAAGCTTGTTGATCTCCAGGTTACGGCGCAGGTCGCGCACGGCGGGGCCGTAGGCCTCGACGGCGGCGACAAAGTCGCAGCGGCGGGCGAGCGGCAGGGTAAAGGTGCCGGCACCACAGTACAGGTCCACGGCAAGCTCGTCTTCCTGCGGGTCGAGTGCTTCCATGACAAGCTCGATCAAAATCTCGGCACCCTTGGTGTTGACCTGGAAAAAAGACGGGGCAGACAAGCGCATCTGACCCTCGGCGATATTCTCGGTCCATGAGCCCTCTCCGGCGAGCATTTCGACCTTGGAGACACGGCGGGCCTTCTTTTCGCCCTTGCTCATCACGCGCACGATGCTCGTGGGGTGAGCGGCGTCCGCCAGCACGCGGGAGACCTGCGAGCGCGGAAAAGAGCCTGTGGGCGTCCAGAGTGCGACCTCGAGTGCCTTGGTGCGGCGTGATGCGCGAATGCCCACGCGTTCGAGCCCCAAGTCATGGCTGCCGCTTAGATAGTTGAGTGCGCCGACGACCGATTTGAGCGCCTTCGGGAAGCGCTTGTCGAACAGCGGGCACGTATCGACGGTCACGATTTTGCTGGGGTCGACACCGTGCATGCCAAGACGCACGCGACCGTTGACGACGGTCGGTTCGAGCTCGATTTTATTGCGGTAGCCCCAGTCGTCCTTGGTGTGGCAGATGGGCTGTACCAACTCATCGACCTGCTCAGGAGCGAACTTGCCGATGCGCTCGAGCGTGGAGCGCAGGTTTTGCTCCTTGGCGGCGAGCTGTGCCGTGCGTGAGAGATTGCCCCACGAGCAGCCGCCGCAGATGCCCACGAAGGGGCAGGGAGGCTGAATGCGATCGGGGCTTGGCTCCAGAATCTCGGTGGTGCGGGCACGCATGAACGACTTGCCGTCCTGTACGACCTCGGCCTCGACGGTGTCGCCTGCCACGGCGCCCTGCACAAAGACGGCCTTGCCGTTGTCGGCGTGCGCCAGCCCGTCGGCGCCGTAGGTCATCGATTCTATAGTGAGCTTCATATTCCTGCCTGTCATTCGCGTTGTTATTCGCACCATGGTAGCAGGGAAAAGCGCCCCGCATCCGAGGCTTTCCTCAAATGCGGGGCGCTTCTACAAACGACTATTTCGTCTTGCCGGTAATGAGCGTCTTTAGACCCAGGCCGATCAGGCCCAGGCCTATGCGCACGCGACCGGGGCGATGGCGCTCGATGGCCTTGGTCGTGCCGGCGGGCTTATCGCGACGGGCGCTCGTCTCGGGTGCGGGCTTGGTGACCTGCGGCTCGGGCTGAGGTGCAGGTGCAGGCTTGGGCTCAATGACGGTCGCCTGGACCTCTTGGACCTTGGGTGTGGCCGGCTGCGGCTCAGGAGCAGGGGCGGGCTTTGCCTCGGCGGCGGGCTCCGGAGTCGCAGTAGCGGCCTCGGGCGCTTTCTCCACGGCGGGCTCTGCGGCAGCCTCGGGCTCATTCACCGGGAGAGCGGCAACCGCTTCCGGTTTGGCAGCCGCCCCATGTTCAATCTCGTCCTGGATAACTTTTTCGGCCACACGTTCCTTCTCCTGTGCGCGCTGCTGCGCGGCGGCCTCGGCGTTGCGATACGCGCGCTCCAGCAGAGCTTCCTGCGAGTTGAAGGGTTTCTCGTCCTCTTTGCGCTCCACCGGAACCCAGGTGCCGTCACTCGTCAGGCTGCGTGCCTTCACGTTGTCGCGCAGCTGCATGCCCATGTACTCGTGCACCAGGGCGCGGCAGGTGGGGTCGAGCACGGGGAAGGCGATCTCCACGCGGTGCTCGGTGTTGCGCGTCATCATGTCTGCCGAGCTCAGGTAGATCATGTCCGAGTCCACGCCAAAGGCATAGACGCGCGCATGCTCCAAAAAACGTCCGACGATGGATCGCACGTGCACGTTCTCGGTCTTGCCCGGAACACCGGGCTTGAGGCACGAGATGCCGCGAATGATCATGTCCACGCGCACGCCGGCACACGATGCCTCGGCAATCTTGTCGATGACCTCGCGGTCGGTAAGCGAGTTGAGCTTAAAGAACACGCGGGCGGGCTCGCCGACAAGGGCGCGCTGAATCTCGCGGTCCAGGCCGCGCATGATGAGCGGCTTGAGGCCCACGGGCGCCACGCCCAGGAAGCGGTAGTCGCCGCGCAGGTTGCCCAGCGACAGGTTGCGGAAGAACAGGTTGGCGTCCTCGCCGATGCCGGGATGCGCGGTCATGAGCATAAAGTCGCTGTAGAGCTTGGCCGTCTTCTCGTTAAAGTTGCCGGTACCCAAAAGCGTCAGGCGGGTAAGCGCCATGCCCTCGCGATAGGTGAGCTGGCAGATCTTTGAGTGGCACTTAAAGCCCTCGGAGCCGTAGATAACGGTGCAGCCGGCCTCTTCCAGGCGCTCGGCCCATTCGATGTTGTTTTGCTCGTCAAAGCGGGCACGAAGCTCCATGAGCACCGTGACCTCTTTGCCGTTTTCGGCAGCATCGATGAGCGACTCGCACAGACGGCTCTGCTTTGCCACACGGTAGAGCGTGATGCGCAGCGAGATACACTCGGGGTCATAGGCTGCTTCGTGCACCAGGTCCAAGAACGGGTTCATTGCCTCGTAAGGGTAAAAGAGCAGCTTGTCGTGCTGCAGCACCTGCTCGCGGATGGAGCGGGCCATATCGATGGTGGGATTGGGCTGCGGCTTAAACGGCGTAAAGAGGAGCTCATTGCGCAGGTGCTCGGGAATCTTACCCTCAATGCCAAAGACGTAGCCAAGGTCAAGGGGGATATCGCAGGTAAAGACCGAGCGGCGAGAAAGCTCGAGCGCCTTGCGGATGGTCTTGAGCGTTGCCTTCTCGAGCGAGCCCGATACGGCGAGCACCACCGGCTGCAGGCGCAGGCGCTTCTTGAGGATGCGCTTCATGTGCTGGCGGTAATCCTCTTCCTCCTCGACGCCTTCGCCGTCCGGGTCGATATCGGCATTGCGGGTGACGCGGATCAGCGCGCGGTCCAGCGGCTTATAGGAGCCAAAGCAACTGTCCAGGCAGGCGAGGATGACGTCCTCGAGCAAGATGTAGGAGTAGGTGCCGGTGGGCGAGGGGATCTCGACCACGCGGTTCATCGAGGTGGGAATCTCGATAAGGCCCAGCAGGCTCTCCTCGTCGGTGACGCCGTCCAGGCCACAAGCCAGATAGAGTGCGCCGTTGCGCAGGTTGGGGAAGGGATGGCGCGGGTCAATGACCAACGGCGAGATGACCGGCGACACGTAGGCTTGGAAGTAGCGGGTTACGAAGGTGCGCTCCTCGGGCGTAAGCGAATCGATGCGGGCGCGGTGAACGCCCAGAGCGTCGAGCTTGTCCTCGATGCTCTTAAAGATGGACTCCCAACGGGTAAGGAGCCCGGGCAGCTCTGCCATGACAGCATCGACCTGTTCGGAGGCGGTCATATTGCTCTTGTTGTCGACAGGCTGTTTTTTGAGCTCTGCAAGATCGGACAGGCCGCCCACACGCACCATGAGAAACTCGTCGAGGTTAGACTCGAAAATCGACACGAACTTTAGACGCTCGAACAGCGGAACGGTCTCGTCGAAGGCTTCGTCAAGCACGCGGTTGTCAAAGCGCAGCCAGCTAAGCTCTCGGTTTTGCGTGTACGAGAAGTCGCGCGGCGGCTTGCGCAGCTTAGCGGCCTTTTGTTTCTTTTCGATTTTGCTCGGCATATGCATCTGTCCGTTCAGTCCCCGCAGGGGACGGTAGCCTAACTCTAATTCACTATTGTCTCAATTTAGTCGACCGCTGGCACGGACGTATCGCGTGAACGGTATCTTTACCTACTTCTTACGCTGACAAGCCGAAGCACTAACGTCCGGTGCTTTGAGCAAGCGATCTATATCCTCACTCAACTGGTGAGAATGTATGAATAAGAATGATAGCAAGCTGAATATAATCGAATGTAGGTCGAATCGAGGGCAAGCGTCATTTATATGCAGAAAACCGTTTTCACTATGCAATTTTGAATCATGGATAACTTTGAGTGTTCAAGCTTGATTTCCTAGAAAAATAACGTTTACCTAGGAAAATCTGCTTTACAAAACTGAAGTGCATCATGGGAAATCATATGCGATATACCGTTCATCGTACTTTGCTGACCGTTCGGGGGCGAGGTAGCATTACGAATGGAATTTGGATATAACTAGAGCTGTCAGCAAGCAGCGTCCCATATGGAGGGGCGCTGATACATTCGGCCAGTAAGGCCCGAAAGAAAGGTAGGAGGCCATGACGAAAGGTCTGCACGTGCCTTCCGAGATCGGCAAGCTCAGGAAGGTCTGCCTGCACCGTCCCGGCGACGAGCTCCTCAACCTGCCGCCCGACGAGCTCGAGCGACTCCTGTTCGACGACGTCCCGTTCCTGGAGGTCGCACAGCAGGAGCACGACACCTTCGCCCAGATCCTGAGGGACCAGGGCGTCGAGGTGCTCTACCTCGAGAACCTCGTCGCCGAGGTGTTCGACCAGGTCCCCGGCGCCCGCGCCGAGTTCACCGACCAGTACATCGCCGAGGCCGGCATCCGCGGCCAGCACATGCCGCAGATCGTCCGCGAGAAGCTGGACTCCATCGAGGACAACCTCGAGTTCGTCAAGAAGACCATGGCCGGCATGACCAAGGCCGAAATCGACATGCCCCTCACGGCGTCCACGACCCTCGACTCCCTGGTCAACTCCGAGTCCGAGTCCGACCTGATCATCGACCCGATGCCCAACCTCTACTTCACCCGCGACCCGTTCGCGGTCGTCGGCGAGGGCGTCAACCTCAACCGCATGTACTCGGTCACCCGCAACCGCGAGACCCTGTACGGCAAGTACATCTTCAAGTACCACCCCGACTACAAGGACGTCTCCCTGTACTTCCGCCGCGACTGCCAGTTCCACACCGAGGGCGGCGACGTGCTGAACATCAACGGGAAGACCCTCGCCGTCGGCATCTCCCAGCGCACCCAGGCCGCCGCTATCGACATCATGGCCCAGAACATCTTCTGGAACTCCGACTCCAAGGTCGAGCGCATCCTTGCCTTCGACATCCCGGTCTCGCGCGCCTTCATGCACCTCGACACGGTCTTCACCCAGATCGACGTCGATAAGTTCACGATCCACCCCGCCATCATGGGCACCCTGCGCGTCTACGAGCTGACCGCCGGCAAGAACCCGGGCGACGTGAACATCCGCCTGATCGAGGATACCCTCGAGCACGTCCTGGAGGACGCCACCGGCGTCGACCAGGTCAAGCTGATCCCCTGCGGCGGCGGCGACCCGATCGCGGCCTCCCGCGAGCAGTGGAACGACGGCTCCAACACCCTGTGCGTCGAGCCCGGCAAGATCTGCGTCTACGCCCGCAACACCGTCACCAACGACGTGCTGTACAAGGAGGGCCTGGACCTTCTCGTCGTGCCCTCCGCCGAGCTCTCCCGCGGCCGCGGCGGCCCGCGCTGCATGAGCATGCCCTTCTGGCGCGAGGACCTCTAAGTCTTTCCGTTTCCGGTGCGGTCCCCCTACAACCGCACCGGTTTCGCCCGTCAAACGGGCAACACTAATTACTTACGTAATTCATTTCTTCGAAAGGAAACGAACCATGGGTGTTAACCTCTCCGGCCGTAGCTTCCTCAAGCTCCTCGACCTCACCACCGAGGAGATCGAGTACCTGCTCAAGCTCTCCAAGAACTTCAAGGACATGAAGCGCGCTGGCGTTCCGCACCGCTATCTCGAGGGCAAGAACATCGTTCTGCTCTTCCAGAAGACCTCCACTCGTACCCGCTGCGCCTTCGAGGTCGGCGGCATGGATCTGGGCATGGGTGTCACCTACCTCGATCCGGGTTCGTCGCAGATGGGCAAGAAGGAGTCCATCGAGGACACCGCCCGCGTTCTCGGCCGCATGTATGACGGCATCGAGTTCCGTGGCTTTGCCCAGGACGATGTCGAGGAGCTCGCTGCTAAGTCCGGCGTGCCCGTGTGGAACGGCCTGACCACTGAGTGGCATCCCACCCAGATGCTCGCCGACATCCTGACCGTCCAGGAGAACTTCAACTACGACATCAAGGGCAAGACCCTCGTCTTCATGGGCGACTGCAAGAACAACGTTGCTCGCTCCCTCATGGTTGTCTGCTCCAAGCTTGGCATGAACTTCGTGGCCTGCGGCCCCGAGGAGTGCATGCCCGCTGACGACGTCATCGAGGCCTGCAAGCCCATCGCCGAGGCCAACGGCTGCACCATCAAGCTGACCACCGACGTCAAGGACGGCGTCACCGGTGCCGACGTTATCTACACCGACGTGTGGGTCTCCATGGGCGAGCCTGACGAGGTCTGGGCCGAGCGCATCGCTCAGCTCACCCCGTATCGTGTCACCTCCGAGGTCATGGCTATGGCCAACCCGGGTGCCATCTTCCTGCACTGCCTGCCCAGCTTCCACGACACCAACACCACGATTGGCGCCGAGAAGTGCGAGCAGTTCGGCATCACCGAGCAGGAGGTCACCGACGAGGTCTTCGAGAGCCCTGCTTCCAAGGTCTTCGACGAGGCCGAGAACCGCATGCACACCATTAAGGCTGTCATGTACGCCACGCTCAAGTAAGAGCATCTAGCATCCTGCTCGGGGTGTATTACAGCACACCCCGAGCGGTTTAATCTGGTAAAAATCTCGCATCAAGCGGCAGGCACGGCACGGAAGAGCCGCTTCGGGCGAGATCAGTAAATGATTTATGAAGGGGGGATGAGAACTATGACTGAGACCGCTAAGAAAAAGCGCGGTATGCCTTCATCGTTCACCATTCTTCTTGCTCTGCTGGCAATTGTTGCAGTGATTACCGTTATCGTCTCCGGCACGTCCGGCGGCGAGGTTACTGCCGCCCGTCTGAGCGATTTCTGCACCGCCCCGATTAAGGGCTTCGCTGACGCTCTGCCCGTCTGCCTCTTCGTTATGATCCTCGGCGGCTTCCTCGGTATGATGACCGAGACCGGCGCCCTGGACAACGGCATCGCCGTCCTGGTGCAGAAGCTTAAGGGTAACGAGATCATGCTCATTCCCGTGCTGATGCTCATCTTCTCCCTCGGTGGTACCACCTATGGTATGTGCGAGGAGACCGTTCCCTTCTACGCCCTGCTTGCCGCTACCATGATGGCCGCTGGCTTCGACCCGATGGTCGGTGCCGCCACCGTCCTGCTCGGCGCTGGCTGCGGCTGCCTGGGCTCCACGGTTAACCCGTTCGCCGTCGGCGCTGCCGTCGACGCTCTGACCGGCGTTGGCATTGAGGTCAACCAGTCCATCATCATCGGCCTCGGTGCCGTCCTGTGGATTGTTACCACTGCCATGTCCATCTTCTTCGTCATGAGCTATGCCAAGAAGGTCAAGGCTGACAAGGGTTCCACCATCCTGTCGATGCAGGAGCTCAAGGACGCTGAAGAGGCTCACGGCAAGGCTGCTTCCGAGGTTCACAATGAGGTCAAGCTCACCGGTCGTCAGAAGGGTGTTCTGATCGCCTTTGCCTTCACCTTCGTCGTCATGATCGTCGGCTTCATTCCGCTGGCCGACCTCAACGAGGGCGTCGCCAACTTCTTCGACGCTGGCGCTGTCTACGACGCCGACGGTAACGCCGTCGTCCAGGGCTGGTCTGCCCTGATCACCGGCCTGCCCATTGGTCAGTGGTACTTCGACGAGGCTTCCACCTGGTTCTTCCTCATGGCCGTCCTGATCGGTATCATCGGTGGCCTGTCCGAGAAGCAGATCGTTAACACCTTCATCACCGGCGCTGCCGACATGATGTCCGTTGTTCTCGTCATCGCCCTCGCCCGTGGTATCTCCGTCCTCATGGCTAACACCGGCCTCGACGTCTACGTCCTCGACGCTGCCGCCAATGCTCTGGCTGGCCTGTCCGGCGTGATCTTCGCTCCCATGAGCTTCCTGGTCTACTTCGGCCTGTCCTTCCTGATCCCCTCGACCTCTGGTATGGCTACCGTCTCCATGCCTATCATGGGACCGCTGGCTGTTAAGCTCGGCTTCTCGCCCGAGGTCATGGTCATGATCTTCTCCTCTGCCATCGGCGTTGTGAACCTGTTCACCCCGACCTCCGGCGCCATCATGGGCGGTCTCGCCCTGGCCAAGATCGAGTGGACGACCTGGCTCAAGTTTGCCCTTAAGCTCATCGTCGCTCTCTCCGTCGTCTGCGCCATCATCCTGACCGTCGCTTGCGTGATGCTCTAAGTACCCAACGGGTACCCCACGGAAACCTTGACGATCCTGTAAAGGATCACCTGGTCATCGTCTGTCCGGTGGGGTCAACCCACCGGTAGACTCCTACCTTTAGCCCCCTCTCGTTCCGTGCGCGGGAGGGGGCGCACTTATGTTGCGCGGTTCTACGAACCGCGCAACCAGTCGACGCTGCGCGCCGTCCAGGACGACAATTTGTCATTCAAAAGGCAAGGCATGACCAGAAGGTCTATGCCTTGCCTTTTTCATGCCAACTTGTACGTCCTGGACGTCGCTCGCTGACTTATGCTCCACCTGCGATGTTCCCCTTATTGGTGCAGGGGGCTGTTTGCTCGCTCTGGTGCCCGTTCGCTGTCCGTTCTCTGCCCGCGACGTTTCTGTTGTTGGTGCAAAGGTGTGAGGTTACTTTGCGCCAAAAGGGGAAGTTGCGGTGGAATAGTTCCTGTTTGGCCGTCTTGAGGGGTTAAACAGGAACTATTCCACCGCAACTTATCGATGGCATGTTTGGTTCGTGCCTGTTGATGGCCTGGGCTTCGGGGAGGGTCTGCTCCGTTATAATCGCCTAGGACATTAAATGGAAACGGGACGGGAGCCATACATGCGCCAGGGTTTCGACAACGCGAAGTATATCGAGCTGCAGGCTGCTCACATTAAGGAGCGCATCTCGCAGTTTGGCGGTAAGCTCTATTTGGAGTTTGGCGGCAAGCTGTTTGACGACTATCATGCGAGCCGTGTGCTACCGGGTTTTGAACCGGACAGCAAGTTCCGCATGCTCAAGAGCATTGCCGACGACGTCGAGGTCATCATCGCAATCAATGCAAACCATATCGAGAAGAACAAGGCCCGTGGCGACCTTGGCATTACCTATGACGAGGACGTCTTGCGCCTGGTCGACCTGTTCCGCGGCAACGGTTTTGCTGTCGCGGCCGTGGTTATCACGCAGTATGCCGGTCAGCCCGCTGCCGACGTCTTCCGCAATCGTCTGAATGCACTCGGCATTCCCGCCAAGCTGCACTATCCCATTGAGGGCTATCCGCACGACGTCGATCTGATCGTTTCTGACGGAGGCTACGGCAAGAACGAGTTCGTCGAGACCACGCGTCCGCTCGTTGTCGTGACGGCGCCCGGCCCTGGCTCGGGCAAGCTCGCCACCTGCCTCTCACAGCTGTATCACGAGCATAAGCACGGCACCGCCGCCGGTTATGCCAAGTTTGAGACCTTCCCGGTCTGGAATCTTCCCCTGACGCATCCGGTCAATATTGCCTACGAGGCCGCCACGGCGGACCTCGACGATGCCAACATCATCGATTCCTTTCACCTTGAGGCCTACAACAAGACCACGGTCAACTACAACCGCGACGTCGAGGCCTTCCCGGTGGTCCGTGCCCTGATGGAAAAGATCCTAGGCAAGAGCCCCTACCAGAGTCCCACGGACATGGGCGTCAATATGGTCGGCTTTGCCATCACCGATGACGATGCCTGCCGCGACGCTTCCAAGATGGAGATCGTCCGCCGCTACTTTACCGCGGTCGAAAATGTGCGCCGTACCGGCGTGGGCGATGAGCAAGTCGACCGTCTCAAGATTATTATGAAGAAGGCCGGCATCGATAAGAACTACTCACCGGCGCGCTCGGCGGCCTTAACCAGGGAGCAACTGACGGGTGGTCCCGTGGGCGCCATGGTCATGCCGGACGGTTCCGTGGTGACCGGTAAGACCTCCACGCGCCTGGGCGCCGCAAGTTCGCTCATTATGAACGCTCTCAAGCATGTTTCGGGCGTCGACCTTGAGCTTGAAGTCATCAGCGACGAGGCGATCGAGCCCATCAGCAAGCTCAAGACGCATTTCCTGGGCAGCAAAAACCCGCGCCTTCACACCGACGAGACGCTTATGGCGCTGTCGATCACCTCGGCTACGAGCGAGACGGCCGCTCGTGTCCTTTCGGGCCTGGAGCAGCTGCGCGGTTGCGATGCCTTCTTTAGCGTGATTATCTCGCCGACGGACGAGACGGTGTTGCGTAAACTGGGCATCAACGTGTGCTGCGAGCCCAAGTTTGAGCGTCGTGGTTTCTTCCATCGCTAAGTTTGAAGTATCGCGGTAATTGCATCGCCTTTTGGCCGTATCGGGTTAGCGCCCGGTACGGCTTTTTGATCAATAAAGCGTCTATTTCGGCGAAAAATAGCCGTTTACCTGCCTAAAAACAATTTGGGCGGTATACAATAATCGTAACTGTTTCATCCTTAGCGGGATGCCGCATGATGGATATTACCTGCCATCGTGAGGTGTGTCGGTCGTGCACGGCGCGCTGGATGCTCGTGCTCGGTTAGAGGAGGCTGCCATGGCGGGCAAGGGTCGTGCGAGTGTCAACGATATGAAGCGTGTCGAAGTGCTGGTGTTGATGGAGATTGCCCAGCAATCCGAAAGTGGCGGGACATATGGCTTCTCGCGCAAAACGCTTGCGGAGCACGTTGGGGTGTCTCCGTATCGAGCCCGCGCCGCAATTGAGCGCTTGGATTCTGACGGTTTGATCGAGGTCGTTTCGCGTTATAGCGAGGATGGCGGCCAGCTTGCAAATGGTATTTGCCTTACCGAGCGTGGCGGGTGGTATCTGAAAGGCATCCGCGCGGGTATGCTCGTTCGGGATATGCTCAGGGACGAGCTTGCCGATCGGTAGCGATCTGCCGCCTAAGTTGTTGCTACGCCGCTCGGGTCCCGGGCGGCGTTTTGTTTCGAGATGGAGAAATGCAAGCACTTTGGTGAAAAATGGCGAACTGCTTCTTTCTCGAGTATTACAATGAAGACCCGTAAGATGTGTATGGACAACTTCTACGGGAAGCGCAGGTAATTCAATATGACTAAGCATGTGTTTGTGACCGGCGGCGTGGTTTCGTCTTTGGGCAAGGGCATTACCGCGGCATCGCTGGGCCGTTTGCTCAAGTCGCGCGGCTACAAGGTGACGATGCAGAAGGCCGACCCGTATCTGAACGTCGACCCCGGTACCATGAGCCCGTTCCAGCACGGTGAGGTCTTTGTGACCGAGGACGGCTACGAGTCCGATCTGGACCTGGGCCACTACGAGCGTTTTATTGACGAGAACCTGACCCGCGATTCTAACTTTACGACGGGCGCCATTTACAAGAGCCTGATTGCCCGCGAGCGTCGCGGTGACTTTTTGGGCGGTACCGTCCAGGTGATCCCGCACGTCACCAATGCTATCAAGGACAAATTCCGCCGCATTGAGGAGCAGACTGGCTCCGACGTTGTCATTACCGAGCTGGGTGGCACGATCGGCGACATCGAGTCGCAGCCGTTCGTGGAGGCTATCCGCCAGTACCGCAAGGAGGCCGGTCCCGAGAACGTCTGCTACATCCACGTATCGCTCGTTCCCTATATCGCCGCCGCCCACGAGGTTAAGACCAAGCCCACGCAGCACTCCGTCAAGGAGCTGCGCAGCTTTGGTATCCAGCCCGACATTATTGTGCTGCGCTCCGATCACCATATTGATGACGCTATCCGCGGCAAGATCGCGAGTTTCTGCGACGTCGACACCGACTGTGTCTTTACCAACGAGGATTGCGCGAGCATTTACGACGTGCCGCAGCTGCTCGCGGAGCAGGACTTTGACCTGCGCATTTGCGAGCGCCTTGGCCTCGATCCGCGCGAGCGCGATATGAGCGCATGGAATGAGTTCCTGCGCAAGCAAAACCATGCCAACCATCACGCCGATAAGGTTAAGGTTGCCGTCGTGGGAAAGTACACCCAGCTTCCCGATGCATATCTGTCGGTTATCGAGGCCCTGCATCACGCGGGCGTTTTCTACGATCGTCACGTAGATGTGCAGCTGGTCGATGGTGAGAGCCTCGATGCCGAAAACGTCAATGAGGTTCTGGGCGACGCATCGGGCATCCTGGTTCCCGGCGGCTTTGGCAAGCGCGCCCTGGAGGGCAAGATCCTTGCTGCCGAGTTTGCTCGCGAGCACAAGATTCCGTATCTGGGCATTTGCCTGGGTATGCAGGTTGCCGTGTGCGAGTTCGCCCGCAACGTTGTCGGCCTTGCCGGTGCCAGCTCCTCCGAGTTTGATCCGGACGGTCCGTTTAGCGTAATCGACCTGATGAGCTCGCAGGAGGACGTGACCGAGAAGGGCGGCACCATGCGCCTGGGCGCCTATCCGTGCAAGCTCGCTGCCGATACCCTCGCGCGTGAGGCGTATGGCGAGGAGCTTGTCTACGAGCGCCACCGTCACCGTTTTGAGTTCAACAATGCCTTCCGCGATCAGCTCGAGGACGCCGGTCTTGTCATCTCGGGTCTTTCGCCTGATGAGCGTCTGGTCGAGATGGTCGAGCTGCCGCGCGATGTGCACCCGTGGTTCGTGGCCACCCAGGCTCACCCCGAGTTTAAGAGCCGCCCCACCAATCCTCAGCCGCTATTCCGAGAGTTCGTGCGTGCCTCGATTGGCCAGCATGAGGGCGTCGATCGCCTGCAGGTGACGCCCATGAATCGTTCGACGGACTAAGGTTGCCGGCGAACCGGGAACATATCGGAGAAGCTCCTTCGCCGCTCGCTGTGGCGGCGGGGGAGTTTCTTGATTACCTTGCAGTCGAGCGGGGCTTGGCGCGTAACACGATTGCCGCCTATCGCCGAGACCTGACGACCTACTGTGCCTATCTGGAGCGGACGGGCATTGCGTCCTTTGAGGACGTGAGTCGGCGGGTCATTGAGGACTTTATCGCCGATCGGCGCGATGGGGGCTATTCCGATGCCTCGGTGGAGCGCGCGCTCGCTGCCGTCAAAGGCCTGCATGCCTTTTTGGTGCGCGATGGGGCCGTGACCCAAAATCCTACGGCGGCGTTGCGTTTGCCAAAAAAGGCCGAGCGCCTGCCGGAGTGCCTTTCGGTGGAGGATGTTTCGGCATTGCTCGACCAGGATTTTCCGGATGGTGAGATGGGTCTGCGCGATCGCGCTATCTTGGAAGTGCTGTATGGGTGCGGCCTGCGCGTGAGCGAGCTGGTGGGGCTCGATGTGAGTGATATCCATGCCGATGACGGCTTTGTGCTGGTTCGCGGCAAGGGCTCCAAGGAGCGTCTGGTCCCTTTGGTGGGAAGCGCGGCGCGTGCCCTGACGCACTATATATGTGATGGGCGCCGACTTCTGGCGGCTCATGCTCGTGGGACAGAGACGCCGGCGGTCTTTTTAAACAAGAACGGCGGGCGTCTGTCGCGTCAGGGTGTTCACGTCATATGCGAGCGCTACGGACGCCAGGTGGGGTTGGTGGGACTCCATCCGCACACGTTGCGCCATTCCTTTGCCACCCATATGCTCGCGGGCGGCGCGGACCTTCGCGTGCTGCAGGAGATCTTGGGACACGCCGATATATCGACGACGCAGGTCTACACGCATGTCGATCGTACGCAGCTGACTGAGGTTTACCTGGCGGCCCACCCGCTGGCACATCGCTAATACGCTGCTGAGCTGCGATTACATGCTATCCGAGGACGGACCCCCGATTGCTGGAACGTGCTGTTGCGCACGTTTTGGCAATCGGGGGTCCGTCCCATTTTGCGCCACCGGCCAATGGTGCGGCGGGGTGCACATGCCGCGCGTGGGAGAGTTTGGGGGCGATGTGAACGGGATGTAAAGGGACGTAAAAATCGCCTCAAGGTCAACTTGAAGGTTGAGGTTGAAAGGCGGGGTGCTACAGGTGGCATCCCGCCTTTGCGTTAAACACAACATATTGTGTTTTCGAACATATGCTCGGGGGTGGCGCCCAATAGTTAGGGGGTGGAGTGGTGGGGTAGGGTGGGGGAAGGGGTGGGGAAAGGTGTTGAAAAATGGGGCGGTTCCCCATATTATTAATGACGTCGACAGGCGGGGTGGTTCCCCGCGTACGTGCCATCTGAGAAACCGAGGGGAGGGCGCACATGGGAATGACTGGTGCATACGAGCGCAATCTCGATGCAAAAGGTCGTCTGTCCCTGCCTGCACCCCTTCGCGAGGAGCTTGGAGAGCACGTTCGCGTGTTCAAAGCCCTGGATGTCGATGCTCTGTACGTGTTCTCTGCCGAGGCCTTCGATAAGTGGGTCGAAGGACTCTTCGCGGGTCGTGAGGGCCACGAGGGTTTTAACCCGCGTGACATCAACGACCAGAAGCTCATGAGAGCGATCAACAAGCGCACCACGTCGATGGATGTGGATAGCGCCGGTCGTATCGGTCTTTCTGAGTCTCTCCGCAAGCAGGCGAACCTCGACCGCGAGGTCACGGTTGTGGGTAACTACGACCACCTCGAGGTTTGGGACCGCGCCGCGGCCGATGAGGACGATGACGACGAGGCTCTGCTTGACCTCTTCTTCTCGTAAGGGCAAGGCACGAGTAACGGATGGAGCGTGGGATCTTGACACAAGAATATCGGCATGAACCTGTCATGCTCGGCGAAGTGCTTGAGTCGCTGCAGCTCAAGAGCGGCTCCGTTGTCTGCGATTGCACCCTTGGCGGTGCCGGCCATTCGGTAAAGATGGCCGCGCAGGTGGGGGAGACGGGCCTTTTGCTCGGCGTCGATCAGGACGACATGGCCCTCGAGGCCGCTGGCGCCCGTCTGGACCGCGAGGTTCCCGGCGTCCCGCACCAGCTGCTGAAGGGCAACTTCGGCGACTTGGACGAGCTGCTTTGCTCGGCCGAGGTGCCCGGGGTCGATGGCTTCCTGTTTGACTTGGGCGTTTCGTCACCGCAACTCGATATCCCTGGCAGGGGCTTTTCGTATAACGAAGATGCCCCATTGGACATGCGGATGGATCCGGGTAACAACACCCTAAACGCAGCTGAGGTCATCAACACCTATAACGAACACGACCTCGCCCGGATTCTACGCGTCTATGGCGAAGAGAAGTTCGCCTCGCAGATTGCGCGCGAGATCGTGCGCCGTCGCGAGCAAGAACCGATCGAAACTACAGGCCAATTTGTCGAGATCATCAAGGCTGGCATTCCGGCTGCCGCTCGTCGGCATGGTGGGCACCCGGCCAAGAAGAGCTTCCAGGCCATTCGCATCGAGGTCAACCACGAGCTCGATGTGCTCGAGAGGGGGCTTGATGCCGCCACCAGGTGGCTCAACCCGGGCGGACGCATCTGCGTCATCTCGTATCACTCGCTCGAGGACCGTATCGTAAAGAACCACTTTAAGGAGATGAGCCAGGGGTGCACGTGCCCGCCGGAGATTCCGGTGTGCGTGTGCGGCAACGTGCCGATACTCAAGGTCATCACCCGCAAACCCTTGGTTGCCCAACCCGATGAGGTTGCGCGCAACCCTCGGGCGAGATCAGCCAAAATCCGCGTGGCGCAGCGCCTGTAGGCGCGACCGCGCGAAATTGGACCTCCCGCTCGCACCATAAACGAAGCTTAAACACACTACCAACGTACTCGGGATGGGAGGCGGCATATCATGGGCTATAACACCTCAAACGCAGCACTCGCCTATGATATGAACGCCATGCCCGCCTACCGCGAGGCACCGCAGGCGCCCGTTGCCCCTCGTGAGCAACGCACGCCGCGTTTTGATGTCTACACGGGCGCGGGCCGTCAGGCAAACCAGGCGGTAAGCCCGGTTTTCATGAGCGTTCTTAAAACGGTTTGCATCATCGCGGCTGTCTTCATGACGATCGGTGTCGCCCGCGTGGCACTTGCCGGTGTCACGGCCCAGGTGCTCAACGGCAACGCAGAGCTTGCCAGCACGCTCGAGAAGGCGACCGACGAGAGTTCTAACCTTGAGGTCATGCATTCGGTCTATGGTGCCGACACACGTATTCGCGATCTTGCGGGCGCCTATGGCATGGTGGAGCCCAGCGAGAGCGTTACGCTTGACTTTTCGCAGGATGCAGCCGCGGGCGCTAGCTCGACTGCGGCCGCTCAGTAAATAAGACGGTAGCTGAGTATGACAAATGACTATCGCCGCGGTTCCGACGGGGACCACGGGTCTGGACGTCCCTCCTCGCGGGGACGTTCTGGTTATCAAGGAACGGGTCGGCCATCTTACAACGCGGGGCCGTCCTATGGCAACGACCCTGCGTCGCGTCTTCGTGGCTCGGGCGGACCTCGGGTACGCAATACGGGCGCGCGCAAAGGGTCGTCGTCTGAATGGGTTACGGGAGCGCCGCTGCCTCGCCGCGATGTCGTTATGGGCTGTATCGGGGTTGGCCTTGCCGCGGGCGTCTTCCGTCTTGCCGAATACCAGATCGTGAATGCTGACAAGCTGCGCGAGCGCGCGGACGCGCGTCGCCTGCTCTCACAGACGCTCTATGCCAAACGTGGCACTATCTACGACCGCAACGGCAACGTGCTGACGTCGTCGGTCGAATGCCGCAATGTCGCCGTGAACCCTCAGCTTGTCGAGGACGTCGACAAGACGGTCTCGGCGCTGGTCAAGGCTACCGGTATCGATAAAAAGACCTGCCGCAAGCTGGTGCTGTCTGATGGTTCCTGGGTGTATATCAAGCGCCAGGTCGACGAGGATGACGCTGCCGCCCTGGAAAAGAAGAATCTACCCGGCGTGCTCTTTGAGCAGGCGATGAAGCGGGTTTACCCGTATGGAAACCTGGCTTCTCAGCTGCTGGGCGTCGTGAACGTGGACAACGCTGGCCTGACGGGACTCGAAAAACAATACGATGAGCTTCTGACCGGAACGAATGGCTCTCTTGTGCGCGAGCGCGCAAGAGATGGCGGCTACATCGCGGGCGGTGCCTATAAAAAGGTTGCCGCGATCGATGGCGTGGATATCGTGACGACGATCGACGTCAACATTCAGCGCGCCGCGGAAGATGCCTTGGCCGAGGCGGTCGAGAAGACGAAGGCCAAAAACGGGTCGGCCCTGGTGACCGACCCGACGACTGGAGAGATCCTGGCCGCCTGCTCGTATCCGACCTACGACCAGACCAATTTGGAAAACGCCAAGACCGAGGACATGAACCTTCGTCTAGTGACGGATGCCTACGAGCCCGGCTCGGTCTTTAAGACGCTGGTTGCGGGCGCCGGATTTGATTTGGGCGTTGTGCGCCCGAGCACATCGTTTGAGGTTCCCGCGAGTATCAAGGTGGGCGACGATACCGTTACCGATGCCGACAAGCGTGACTACACCATGACAATGGACGTACGCGAGATGATGCGCCGTTCGTCCAATGTCGGTTTTGTCCTGGTGGGGCGCAAGATCGGTGCCGATGATTTTGCCACTTATGTGGACAAGTGGGGTATCGGTCATAGCTCCGGTGTCGATTTTCCGGGTGAGAGTCTGGGCATCGTCAAGGAGCGCGACCAGTACGATGGTGCCACCTTGGGTGCTATGAGCTTTGGCCAGGCGCTGTCCGTCTCGCCGATTGAGGTCGCACGTGCCGTGGGCGGTATCGCGAACGGCGGCGTGATGATGACTCCGCACTTCTATAAGTCGAGCAAGGGCGATGAAAAGGATTGGGGCGAGGGGGATCGCGCGATTTCCGAGGAGGCCGCCTCGCAGGTGACATCGTGTATGCAGACGGTCGTTGCCGAGGGAACGGGCGTTGGCGGCGCGGTGGACGGCTACGACGTGGCGGGCAAGACCGGTACGGCCGAGCGCGCCGATGAGAACGGCGGCTACCTCAAAGAGAACTACATGTCGTCTTTTATGGGGTTTGCCCCGGCGCAGTCGCCCAAGGTCCTGTGCTATATCACCCTTGACGGAACCCCGTCAGGCTCCGATGCCGCCGCAGTGCCGTTCCAGTCCATTATGGCCAGTGCGCTTGATGTGTTGGGTGTCCCGCGCACCAAGTAGGGGGTTACTATCTATGAAATGGCCAGTCGGTTAATCCGGGTTGTTCACACGCCCTGCACCACGCGTAGGCGGCGCTGGGATACAATACGCCGATAGCATTATTAGGTTTACAGGGGGGCTGCAATGATAGAGATCGCCGTCAACAACCTCGCGGCCGCAACAGGGGCCCGAACCGTGACGGGAGAAGCCGATCGGGTATGCCGCGGTTGCGTTATCGACTCGCGCCAGGTTGAGGAGGGCACGATATTCGTCGCCTTCCCGGGTGAAAAGGTCGACGGCAACGACTTTGCTTCCCGTGCCATCGAGTCGGGTGCCGGCGCCGTCGTGATGACGCGCGAGCCCGATGCCGAGCTGCTTTCGCTGGCCCATGAGAAGGGCTGCGCCATCCTGCATACCGATGACCCCGAGGAGTTTTTGCTGCGCCTGGCTCACGCTTATCGTTTGGAGCTTGGCTGCCTGGTAATTGGCATTACCGGCTCTATCGGCAAGACGACAACCAAGGACGTGCTCGCCGCGGTGCTCGCCAAGCGCTATCGCGTTTGGGCAACCAAGGGTAACTACAACAACCTGATCGGTATGCCGCTCACGGTGCTGGCGGCCCCTGCCGACACCGAGGTTCTGGTGCTCGAGATGGGCATGAACCATTTCCACGAGATTGAGCGCATGTCTCAGTCCGCCAATCCCAACCTTGCCATTGTGACCAAGATCGGCACCTCCCATATCGGTATTCTGGGCAGTCGCGAGAATATCGCTCGTGCCAAATCCGAGATTGTTGGCGGCATGTGCGCCGCCGGAGACCTTCTCCCGTTGCTGGTTTTGGGTGGTGAGGACGACTTTACTCCGTTCATCCGCGACACCTTTGCCGCGCCTGCGGGCGTCGACGTGATGCTTGCGGGCGTCTCGGACGACGATGAGGTCCGTGCGTGCGACATTCGCATTGATGACGAGGGACGCCCGGTCTTTACGCTCGATTTTGGCTTGGGCGAGACTATCGACACACTGCTTGCCATTCCCGGCGCGCAGTCCGTTCCCAATGCCATCAAGGCCGCGGCGGTTGCCTATCGTCTTGGCGTGACGCCCGAGCAGATCGATGCCGCCTTTAGGGGTCTTACGATTACCGGGCATCGCCAGGAAATCAAGCGCGCCAAGAGCGGCGCTCGCGTCATCGACGACTCATATAACGCCAGTGCCGAATCGATGGCAGCCGGCCTCGACCTGCTGTGTTCGCTTTCGTGCACGGGTTCGCGCATGGCGGTTCTGGGCGAGATGGGCGAGATGGGCGACGAGGCTCCTCGCATGCATGAGCTGGTGGGCGCCTATGCGGCGGCCAAGAAGCTCGATATGCTCGCATGTGTCGGCGGTGAGCTTGCCCAGCGTATGGCCGAGGCCGCGCGCATGATGGGTATGGATGAGGACCGCATTCAGGTGTTCTCCGACTATCAGCAGGTGCTCGACCGTATGGGCGGCGCTCTTGAGCAGCATGATGTCGTGCTGGTCAAGGGCTCACGCTTCGTTGAGCTCGATCGCTTTGTGGAAGGTGTGTGCTAGTCCATGTTCGGCAATCCTTCGTATCCTACGTACCAGGCATTTTTGGGATTGGGCATCGCCGCCGTCATCGCGATGCTGCTTATGCCGTGGTGGATTAAGCTCCTGAAGGTCGAGGGCATCGGCCAGCAGGTTCGCGCCGATGGCCCCAAGCGTCACCTGATTAAGCAGGGCACGCCCACCATGGGTGGCGTCATCATCCTGGTTGCCGTTTCGCTGACCTGCCTTTTGATGGGAAAGCTCACCACCGAGCTCGTGCTTGTGCTGCTCGCCACGCTGGCAACCGGCGTTCTTGGCCTCATCGACGACCTGACTTCTGTCACGCACGGCCGCTCGCTCGGCCTGACGCCTCACGCCAAGATGATTGGCCTTACCCTCATCTGCGTTACCTTTACCGTGCTTGCTGTCAACTGGTGCGGCGTCGCCCCCGAGATTCGTTTCCCCGGTGGCCTGACGATCGACCTTGGTGTGCTCTCGACCACCATTTGCGGCCTCTCTTTTCCGTGGCTCTACCTTGTCTTTTGCTGGCTGATGATCGCGGGCCTTTCCAACGCCGTAAACCTCACCGACGGCTTGGACGGTCTTGCCGGCGGCACCTCCATGATCGCCATGCTGGCCATGGCTGCCATGGCGTTTTTGCACGGCGATGTGAACCTGTCCATCTTCTGCACGGCGTGCGCTGGCGCCTGCCTGGGCTTTTTGTGGTTCAACTGCTATCCGGCGAGCATCTTTATGGGCGATACCGGCTCGCTTGCCCTGGGTGCCGCTTTTGCCTGCACCTCCATCATGACCAACACCGAAGTCGTTTCCCTCATCATCGGCGGTCTGTTTATCGTCGAGACCCTGTCGGTCATGATCCAGGTTGTCTATTTCCACTTTACGCACAAGCGCGTCTTCCTTATGGCGCCCATTCATCATCATTTCGAAAAGAAGGGCTGGGCCGAGACCAAGGTCGTCATCCGTTTTTGGATTGTCGCCGCGGCCTTCGGAGCCCTGGGCCTCGCGTTGTTCTTCCAGTTGGGATAGTGGTCTTTCATGCCTCTTGCTGATGTCTTTAGCCTGCTCGTTTTGGGCCAGGGTAAGTCCGGTCTTGATGTCGCTCGCTGGGCGCTTGCACATCCCGAGCGTGTGAGTGCCGTTACCGTTTACGGTGGCGGCACGTCCGAGCCCAACGATGCCACGCGCTCGCTCGAGGCGCACGGGGCATCGTTTGTCTACGGAACCGAGCAGGTCGAGGGCGCGTTTGATGTATGCGTGACGTGTCCGGGCATCTCGGAGTTCTCGGCATTCTTTAAGGCTGGCCGTGATCACGCTGCCCAGATTATGGGTGAGCCCGAGTTTGCCTACCGTCTGTCTCCCCAAAATTGGATTGCCATTACGGGCACCAACGGCAAGACGACAACCACGTCACTGACCGATTACCTGCTTAAGGCGGCGGGCGAGGCGAGCGTTGCTGTCGGCAACATTGGCGAGCCTCCGGTGAACGAGATCGATGGCCGTGCGCATAACGAGTGGTTTGTGGCGGAGCTTTCGAGCTATCAGATCGCAACGACCCAGGAGCTTCACCCCCGTGTGGCGGTGCTGCTCAACATTACCCCCGACCATCTGGGCTGGCATAAGAGCCATAAGAACTATGCGCTCGCCAAGATTAAGCTCTTCGAGAATATGGTCGACGATGACCTGGTGATTGTTGACGTCGAGGATGCCGGTATCCACGAGTTCGATGAGTACATCTATGTTCCGGGCCGTCGCATCTGCAAGGTTGCTTTTGACGAGCCTGCGGGCGAGGACGCCGCATTTGTGCGCGATGGCAAGATGGTCGTTCGCCTGAAGGGCGTCGAGACCCCGCTCGTCGATACGTCCGAGCTTAAGATTTCGGGCCATCACAATGTAATCAATGCCCTGTGTGCTGCCACGGCGGCCCTGACGGTCGGCGCCGATGTTGACGGTGTGTGTCGCGGCCTGGTCTCGTTCCAGCCGCTGGAGCACCGCGTTGAGCCCTGTGGCGAGATCGATGGCGTGCGCTATGTTAACGATTCCAAGGCAACGAACACCGATGCGGTCGAAAAGGCCCTGACGGCGTTTCCCGATGACGATGTGATCTTGCTGCTCGGCGGTCACGATAAGGGCACGCCGCTCGAGTCCTTTGCCCGCGTTGTGATGGATAACGTTCGCTCGGTGGTCTGCTTTGGCGACGCGCGCGAGCGCTTTACCGCCGCTATGGACGAGGCGGATGTCGACGGTGATGTCGATATCGCCCAGGCCGACGACCTGCGCGATGCCGTGGACGTTGCCCGTTCGCTCTCGAGCCGCGGCGATGTGATCTTACTGTCGCCCGCCTGCTCTTCGTTCGATGAGTTCTCGGGCTACGAGGAGCGCGGTCGCGTGTTTAAGGACTATGTGGCCCAGCTTGCCGCTGCGTCCAATACGCAAATGGAATAGGGGCTGCCGGTGAGAGAGGAGAGCCCCCGACAGAATATGAGGAGGCCCGACTCGGACCGTGCTTCCTCGCAGCGCAGCACGCCGCGCGCCGGTCGTCGCACGCAGGGCATCGGCGAACGTTATATCGCCGGCGTCCCCGCACGTATCATGCGACCCCGCCTGGTCTTTTTGACCTGCCTGTTCTCGCTGGTCTGTTTTGGCCTGCTTATGGTGTACTCGGCATCTTCAGTCGAGGCGCTTCACGAGAACGACTCCGCGACCTACTTTTTGTTCCGGCAGTTTATGTTCACTGTCGTCGGTGTTGCTGCCCTCGAGTTCATCGCGCGCGTTGCACCCGATAGCTGGTTTGGCGAAGGGGCGCTTAAACTTGCTCTTATCGCTATGATGATCTTGCTGTTTGCGGTGTTCCTCTTTGGTAGCGGCAGCCGTGGCGCTACGCGTTGGCTGAGCATTGCCGGCATTCAGTTTCAGCCATCGGAGTTTCTCAAGCCGTTTGCCATTGCCTATTCTGCCATCATGCTCGATCGCGTGTTTTCGCCCGGCGGTAACATCAATGAGTTCCTTAAGGGCATGGGCTTATATTTGGGCATATCGCTCGTCTTGATTTTTATTCAGCCCGACTTTGGCACCATCCTGATTATTCTGTTGACGATCATGTGCATGGCGCTCTTTGCCGGTCTTGACCCAAAATTCATTATCGGTGCGATTCTTGCTGGCGCCGTCATCATCGTGATCGCTCTTGTCGTCGAGCCGTACCGTATGGTGCGCATTCAGGTTCTCTTGAACCCTTGGGCAGATGAATATGGAGACGGGTATCAGGCAACGCTCGCCATTATGGCGTTTGCTTCGGGCGGACTGTTCGGCCGCGGTATCGGTAACTCAACCATGAAGTACTCGTATTTGCCCGAGGCACACAACGACTACATCCTGGCCATCATTGGCGAGGAGGTTGGCTTTTTGGGGACGCTGCTGTTTTTCTTGGTGTTTGCGATGCTGATCTACTCGGCGTTTCGAATTGCCGAGCAGGCCGCCGATCGTCGCGGGGCGCTCATGGCTTCGGGCTCTGCGGTTATCCTCGCGGTGCAGTTTTTGATCAACGCGCTGGGTATTCTCAACGTGTTTCCTATGACGGGTAAGCCGCTGCCGTTTATCAGCTATGGCGGCTCGTCGATTATCGTGTCGCTCATGCTCGCCGGGCTTATTTTGCGCGTCTCGCACGAGAGCGCTCGACGCGATGAATACGATCGTCGTCGCGATAGCTTTGCCGTTATGGACGAGAGCACTGCCGGTGTTCCCCATACACGTGGGGAGCGCTCGTCGCGTGGCGGTTTTACCGTCTTGAACGGTTTTGCTTCGGAGTCGGATGCCCGTCCGCGCTCGGCGCCGCAGAGTCGCCCGCAACGACCGACGCCGCGCAATACGGGTGGCGGATATAATCGGATCGACTTGAATTCGGACCCGTCGGCGCGCTTGCGCACCGACGACCAGGGGCCGCGCGTACGAAGGGACTACCATGACCGATAAGATGACCGTTGCTATCGCAGCCGGCGGCACGGCGGGACATATCAACCCCGCACTCGCCTTGGCCGAGGAGCTACGTGACCGTGGCCACCACGTTGTGTTTGTGGGTCAGTCGCATAAGCTCGAGGGTCGTTTGGTTCCCGAGGCAGGGTTCGATTTTGTGCCGATTACGGTTACGGGCTTCGACCGCTCTCGCCCTTGGACGGCATTGAGCTCGCTGTGGCGTGTCTATAAGGCGAAGCGCACGCTCGGCAGCCATTTTTCTAAAGCCTGTAAGCCCGATGTCGCTATAGGTTTTGGCGCCTATGTCGAGGTCCCGCTTCTGGGCTGGTGCAAAGACGCGGGCATTCCGTATCTGCTGCACGAACAGAACTCCGTTCCGGGCCTTGCTAACAAGATGATGAGTTCGCATGCCGCCCGCGTTTGCATCTCGGTGCCGGCAGCACGTTCCGCGTTTGAGCGCGAGGGCGATCCTGACCATGTACTCATGACCGGCAACCCCGTGCGCCGTTCTGTGATCGAGGGAGATCGGGTTCGCGGTCGCAGGGCTCTCGACGTGCCTGAGGACGCCACACTCCTGCTGGTGTTTGGCGGCTCACTTGGTGCTCAACATCTTAATGAGCGCGTGGCTTCGCTTAAAAACGAGTTGCTCTCGCGCGATAATCTCTATGTTTTGCATTCGACGGGCGCCGATGGCTTCGAGGACACCGAGCGTGCTCTTGCCCTGATGCCCGAGGAGGCGAAGCGGTATCGCGTCCAGCCCTACATCGACAATATGGGCGATATGCTGGCCGCGGCCGATTTGGTCCTCTCGCGCTCGGGCGCTTCGAGCGTTGCCGAGATCGCGGCCCTTGCCACACCTTCGGTACTGGTGCCGTATCCGCATGCGACGGCCGATCATCAGACCACCAATGCCCGCTATCTGGTCGATGCCGGTGCTGGCGTGCTCTGCGCCGATGCCGATCTCGATACCCAGGCGTTTGCCGATGAGCTGCTGCATCTTATCGATGATGCGCAGGCGCGCGATGCCATGCGTCAGGCGGCTCGCGGTTTGGCCCAGGACCGCGCTGCCGTCCTTTTGGCAGACGCGGTAGAAGGATTGCGTTAGTTAGACGGGATATCGCGGGCCGCCCTCGCGCGGATGCGGTAGGTGCGGTACAGTAGACGGGTTACAGGCAGTGTTTACGCAAGGAGTACACGAGCACATGGCTGATTCCCAGACTGCAACCTCCGCGCCCGATTTCAAGAGCGCCCATTTTATCGGTATCGGTGGCGCCGGCATGAGCGGCATCGCCCTCGTCCTTCACGAGCGCGGCTATGTCGTTACCGGCTCCGACCTTAAGACGTCGCGCTATATTCGCCAGCTTACCCGCGCCGGCGTGAAGGTGCATGTGGGCCATGAGGCCGCCACCATCGACGAGGTCAAGCCCGACGTCGTCGTGGTCTCTACCGCTATTCCCGAGTCCAACCCCGAGCTCGTCCGTGCGCGCGAGCTGGGTATTCCCGTGTGGCCTCGCGCCAAGATGCTCTCGGCTCTGGGCCACGGCTACACCACCGTCGCCGTCGCCGGTACTCACGGCAAGACCACGACCTCTTCGATGTGTGCCACCATGCTCGACCGCATGGGTCTGGATCCCAGCTTCCTGATCGGTGGCATTGTCGAGGGCTACGATACCAACGGCAAGAACGGCTCGGGCGACTATTTTGTCGCCGAGGCGGATGAGTCCGACAGCTCCTTCCTGTTCCTTAACCCCAATGTGGTCATCGTGACCAACGTCGAGGCCGACCATCTCGATCATTACTCGGGTATCGAGGAGATCGAGGCCACCTTCGCCAAGTTTATGAGTCTGGTGGGCGAGGACGGCACGGTCATCGTCTGTGGCGAGGACCCGCATCTGGTCGAGCTTGCCAGGTCGACCGGTCGCCGCGTGCTCTCGTACGGTTTTGCCGAGACCAACGACATCGTCTGCGTGCATCCGGATGTCAAGGGCATCCAGAGCGACTTTATCGTTCGCTTTGAGGACGGCACCGAGCACGCTGTCGAGATTAAGAGCAACCCCGGTCGTCACAACATGCTCAACGCCACGGCCGTCTTGACCGTCGCTCATGTCCTAGGCCTCGATATCGACGCCGCCGCTAAGGCACTTTCGAGTTTTGAAGGCGTCCGCCGTCGCTTTACCCACGTGGGCGATATCGACGGCATCACGGTGGTTGACGATTACGGCCATCATCCCACCGAGATCAAGGCGACGCTCGCTGCTGCCTCTTCGCTGGGCTACAAACATGTCGACGTCGTGTTCCAGCCGCACCGCTATTCGCGCCTGCAGGCTCTGTGCGATGACTTTGCCGACGCATTCGCCAATGCTGACAAGCTGCTGTTGATTGACGTGTTCTCTGCCGGCGAGATGCCCATCCCGGGCGTCACGTCCAAGATGCTTGCCGATACCGTGCGCGCCAAGCACCCCGGCAAGGAGGTCGTGTACTGCTCGAGCCGTCTTGAGCTCAATGAGGAGCTCGAGAAGATGGTGGGCGAGGGCGATTTGCTGCTTACCATGGGCGCCGGCGACGTCACGACGGTCGGCCCCGAGTTCATCGAGTATCTGACTGCCAAGAAAGACGCTTAAACCCCATGGGTCTGTTTAACGCCGTCATGGCGCTTTCGGGCATGATCGATACGGACGTAATTGAGGATGAACGCCTCGCGCGCCATACGAGCTATCGTATCGGCGGCAAGGCGGACCTCTTTGTGACGTGTCACAGCTATCATGCCTTGCGTCGCGCCGTGGCGGTGCTCGATCGTGAGCAGGTGCCGTGGGTCATTATCGGCAAGGGATCTAATCTGCTTGTTGCCGATGCAGGCTATCGCGGCGCCGTCATTTCGTTGGGGCGTGAGTTCCAGCGTACGGTTGTCGCCGAAGACGGTTGTACGCTGACGGTCGGTGCGGGCGTGATATTCGCTCGCCTAGTCAACGACGCGCTGTCGCGCAGCCTTTCGGGCCTTGAGTTTGCGGTCGGTATTCCCGGCTCCGTTGGCGGCGCCGTGTCCATGAATGCCGGCACGCGAACCGAGTGGATTGGCTCGCTGGTCGAAGATGTCGTTACGTTTGACCCGAGCTCCGGCATCAAACATTACGCGGGCTCGGAGATCGCTTGGGGCTACCGTGAATGCAGCCTGCCGCGTAACGAGATCATTCTGGAGTGCGTGCTCAAGCTCAAACCTGCGCCCAAGGCCGATATCCGTGAACGTATGGAGCGGTACCTGACGCGGCGTAAGCGCACACAGCCCATGGGCTGTGCATCCTGCGGGTCGGTATTTCGCAACCCGCCCGATGCGAGCGTGGGCAAGCTTATCGAGGATTGTGGATTAAAGGGTTTTTCGGTTGGCGGCGCGGAAGTTTCGCCCGTACACGCTAATTTTATCGTTAATAACGGAACCGCCTCGGCCGATGACGTGGCCGCGGTTATCAGACATGTGCACGGAAAGGTGAGGGAGGCGTATGGCATCGAGCTCAGACCGGAAGTTAAATTCCTCGGCTTCTAGAGCATCGAAACCAACCTTCCGCCGCGCCGGAGGGCGTTCCGGCGCGGCGTCTCAGCCTCAACGTAAATCCGTTATGCCTTCTAAGCCTGCTGGGTCCGTGCGGCCTGCCAAGCGTTCGACTGCCGGTTCGCAGCTTGGCGGACGCCCCGCGGCCAAAAATGTTGCTCGTCCGGTGGCACGTCCCTCGGTGACGCCCAAACCGGCGATGGGCGCCATACCTTCTCGCCCCATAGCGTCGCCCAAGCCCTCGTTGGGGGCAAAGGTGACGCGTCCCGGTCGCGCGCTGGGTGCATCTAAGCCACGTATGCTGACGTCGGTGTCGGCCTCCGCAAAACCGCAATCGGGCAAAAAGGGCTCTAATCCGTTGTCATCGATCGGCGCCCTGGCAAATCATGCGGCGGGTGCCGCTTCTGCCGTTAAGGGCAAGGGCAAAATCGTGGGCGGCATCCTTGCCGCTCTGGCAGCGCTTGCAGTCGTTGCCGTCGTCGTCATTAACTCTGGCCTGTTCGCCGCTACCGATATTCAGATCCAGGGCAGCGAGCATGTGACCAAGCACGATGCCATCCAGCTGATCGATCTGCCCGAGAACACGTCGCTGTTCAATGTGAATCCCGACCAGATCACCGAGGGCCTTAAGCAAAATCCGTGGGTCTCGGGCGTGGATGTCCAACGTCAATTTCCCCATACGCTCATCATCACGCCGACGGAACGCAAAGTTATCGCAATCGTCTACATTAGTTCCGACGATCTTGCCTGGGCGATCGGGGACGATGACACATGGATTGCACCACTGTCTACCTCGGTCGATGTTGACGACCAGGGCAATGTCATCACAACGGGGGAGGGTGCCAACACCCTAAACGGCATCGATGCCGCCCTGGCGCTCGCCAAACATTACGGAGCCGTGCTGCTGACCGATGTCTCGGCCGATGTCGCGCCGGTTTCGGGGCAAGCGGTAAATTCCAAGGCGGTCAAGGCCGGCCTGGATTACGTCCGCGGATTCTCGAGCGAGTTCCTGGGCCAGGTCAAGGATATTTCCACGCCCTCGGTCGAGGCCATCTCGGCGAATCTCGATAACGGTATCGAGGTGTCGCTCGGAGATTCGGATGACATTGCCAAAAAGGAGCGTATCGTTACCAAGCTGCTTTCGCAGGTGGAGGGCGTGACGTATATCAACGTTCGATCTCCTGGCAACTATACGTTTAGGAACGCACCGACCTCGTAGCGTCTTCTGGCCTTTGTTGACGGGGCATACCGCGCCGTTTATCTGGTTTGTTTGGTTTTCACCGTCAATTATTTGACTGATACGTTCATAATGTGCAAACATAATACGGTTTACCTTTGCATTTACTTTCAACTTGAAGGTTAATGTGCGCAGGGGTCAACCCATGCTATGGCAATAACCTTTGTTCGGAGGACCGACATGCACGAGACAGAGATCAACAACTACCTTGCCGTCATTAAGGTGGTCGGCGTCGGCGGCGGCGGTACCAACGCGGTCAATCGAATGATCGAAGAGGGTATCCGCGGCGTCGAGTTTGTTGCCATCAACACCGATGCTCAGGCACTCGCGATCTCTGATGCCGATATCAAGGTGCACATCGGCACCGACCTGACCCGCGGCCTGGGCGCTGGCGCCAACCCCGAGGTCGGCCGTAAGGCCGCCGATGAGTCCCGCGACGACATCGCCGAGGCGCTCGCTGGCGCCGATATGGTGTTCATCACCTGCGGCGAGGGCGGCGGCACCGGTACCGGCGCTGCCCCCATCGTTGCCGATATCGCGATGAACGAGGTCGGCGCGCTGACCGTCGCCGTCGTGACCAAGCCCTTTACGTTTGAGGGCCGCAAGCGCAAGAAGAGCGCCGAAGAAGGCATTAAGACGCTTTCCGACTGCGTCGACACCATGATCGTTATCCCTAACGACAAGCTGCTCGACATCGCCGAGAAGAAGACCACCATGCTTGAGGCCTTCGCAATCGCCGATGGCGTCCTTTCCCAGGGCACCCAGGGCATCACCGACCTCATCACCGTCCCCGGTATCATCAACCTGGACTTCGCCGATGTTAAGACCATCATGAAGCAGGCCGGTACCGCCATGATGGGTATCGGTACCGCTTCTGGGGACACCCGTGCCGTCGACGCTGCCCAGCAGGCTATTTCCAGCCCGCTGCTCGAGAGCTCCATCGATGGCGCTACGCGCGTCCTGCTTTCCATTGCCGGTTCCAAGGACCTGGGCATCCAGGAGATCAGCGACGCTGCCGACGTTGTCGCCAACGCCGTCGACCCCGAGGCCAACATCATCTTCGGTACCGTTGTGGACGAGTCCCTGGGCGATCAGGTGCGTATCACCGTTATCGCTACGGGCTTCTCCGACTCCAACGTCAACCGTCAGGACGAGCTCTTCGCTGCTCAGCAGTCCCAGAGCAAGGCCGCTGCTTCTGCCGAGCCGCAGCGCACCGCTCCTGCCACGAGCCCGGCTCAGGCTGCCCCGACTCGCAACGTCGGTGGTACCGAGCTTCCCAACTTTGGTAACGACCAGTTTGAGCTTCCTGACTTCCTCAAGCGCGGCAGCTTCTAGTTCGTCTTTATCAACGACCTGCATGGGGTGCGTCCGATTGGGCGCACCCTTTTTTTGTTGTGTTTCGCCTTTGTAAATGAAAGCCTCCAATCTCCTTACGTTCCCTTTACGTTTGGTCCCTACCGCTGCGGGTATCCTTTTGTTGAAGTATGGCAGCCGTATGGCACGGACTGCAGCGGCGTCGCCGCGATACTTGTGTTATTAGGAGGCTTTAGTATGGCAGCACGTGCGGACAGCGTTTCGCGTGTCGACCATGATGGAGTTACGTTCGTAGAGGGCGCGACGCGCGATGTTCGTTTTGCCTTTACCGAGCGCACCGGTGGTGTTTCCGAAGATGCGTACTCCTCACTCAATCTGGGCTCGCATGTTGGCGATGATCCCTTTGCCGTTCAAGAAAATCGTCGCCGCGCACTCGAGGCCATAGGGGCCGCGGAGTGCGAGCACAACCTGCTTGTTCCCAATCAAGTACACGGTGACCATGTCGTGACGGTGGCCTCGAACGGTGCCGATTATCTCGAGAATATTCGCGAGCAGATTGCCGAGGGCTGCGATGCCATCGTCTGCACGGCCCGTGAGGTACCCGTGATGCTTTGCTTTGCCGATTGCGTTCCCGTGGTGCTGGTGGCTCCCGGCGGCTTTGCCGTGGTGCACTCTGGCTGGAAGGGCACGATTGCGCGCATTTCCGCCAAGGCGTGCCAAGCGCTCTGCGAGGCGGCTGGCTGCAAGCCGGACGACATCTCTGCCTACATTGGGCCCCATATCCTGGGCGACGAGTACGAGGTGTCCCAAGAACTTATGGATCGCTTTGCCGCCGAGTTCGCGTGCATCGATGCCTCTGCTTCTCGTATGCTCGATCTTTCCGCCGCCATTCGCGAGGCGCTGATGGACGCCGGCGTCGAGGCGAGCAGCATTGTGGACACCAAGCTTTCCACCGTTCGTCAGAACGACCGCTTTTATTCCTACCGCAACGAGGGCGGCACCTGTGGGCGCCATGCTGCGATCGGCGTGATGCTATGAGAAAGATCGCATCGGTCCTGAGTGCTGCAGTGCTTACGCTCACGCTGTGTGCTTGCTCCTCGGGATCTTCCACATCTTCTATTACCGTGGCCGGCTCGACCACGTGCCTTCCCATTGCCGAGATCGCAGCCGAGGGCTTTAAGGAAGAGGCCGGCACCGATGTGCTCGTCTCCGGCCTTGGCTCCTCTGCGGGTATCGAGGCCGTCAGCAACGGCACGGCCGACATCGCCAGCTCGTCTCGTGGCCTCAATGCCGACGAACAAGACCTTGGCCTGACCCCGATCGTAATCGCGCACGACGGCATCGCAGTCATCGTGAACGACGACAACCCGGTCGACAATCTCTCGACCGAGCAGCTCCGCGATATTTACGCCGGCAAGATCACCAACTGGAAGGAAGTCGGCGGAGAGGACCTGAAGATTCAGGTTATCAACCGCGACGAGGCGTCCGGTACGCGCGAGGCCTTCCGTACCATCGTGATGGACGGCACGCCGTTCGATCGCCGCTCGGCCGTTCTTTCGGGTACGGGCCAAGTGCGCGACGTCGTGTCCCGCTCGCATGGCGCCATTGGCTACATCTCGCTGGGTTTTGTCGAGAGCCTCAACGCCACGACCTCGGTTAAGGCCGTTTCGGTCAACCATGTCGAGGCATCCGAGAAGACGGTCGCAAGTGGCGGCTATCCCATCTCGCGCGACCTTTACTTCTTTGTGAAGGGTACGCCTTCGCATCAGGCGCAGGACTACATTGACTATGTGACGTCCGAGAAGATGGACAAGCAGATTCGCGAGGCGGGCTTTATTCCCGTCACCAACGACGGAAAGGTGAGTGAGTAGCGTGGAAGCACAGGAAACCCCCCAGATTGAGCAGGAGGCTCAGACGCCCAAAAAGCGTGAGTTGGCGTTGGTGTCGCGTAGCACCTATCTCAAGGAGAAGGCGCTGCAGTGGATCTTCTTTGCCTGCGCGTTCTTGGCGGTCGTCACCGTTATCCTGATCTTTGTCTTTACCACGTACTCGGCGCTGCCCGTCTTTACCGACATCGGCCTGGCGGACTTCTTTAGCTTTACGTGGGCGCCATCCGAGGACCACTACGGCATCATGTCGCTGCTGGCGGGCTCTGGTCTGGTGACGGTCGGTGCGCTCGCCATGGGCGTGCCCCTGGGTGTGGGCACGGCTGTATATCTGGTCGAGATCGCCAGCAAGCGCGTGCGCAGGCTTATCAGCCCCGCCGTCGACCTGCTGGCGGGCATCCCCTCCATCATCTACGGCTTCTTTGGCATGGTCATCATCCGCCCGTTTATCGCGCAGCTGACCGGCGGACTTGGCTTTGGCGCGCTGACGGCGTGGTTTGTGCTTGCCATCATGATCGTTCCCACCATTACCACGCTCACGATCGATGCCCTCAATTCCATCCCCATGGGCATTCGCGAGGCGTCCTATGCCATGGGTGCCACCAAGTGGCAGACCATCTACAAGGTCGTGCTGCCTGCAGCCAAGCTGGGCATTGTCGATGCAATTGTCTTGGGTATGGGGCGTGCCATCGGTGAGACCATGGCCGTGCTGATGGTCGTGGGCAACGCCCCGGTCATTCCAGATAGCATCTCGAGCCCCATCTCGACGCTCACGAGCCAGATCGCACTCGACATGAGCTATTCCTCGGGCCTGCATCGCTCGGCTCTGTTTGGCATGGGCGTGGTCCTGTTTATCATCTCAGCTGCACTGGTGGGTATCGTTCGCCTGATTTCAAAGAAGAGGGGGTAGGCTATGTCCGATTCCGTTGACACGACGGTCGATGCGACCTCGTCGCGCGAGCTCATCAAGCGTGCCCTTTCCCATGGCAAGAAGGGCCGCATCAACAAGGACCTGTCCAACAAGATTATGCTCGGCGTGTTTCGCGCTGCGGCCTATATCACCACCCTGGTGTTGCTCGCCATCATCGCCTACGTGGTCATTAACGGTCTTCCGCATATCTCGCTCGACTTTATCTTCGGCTGGCCGCAGGGCGTAAACGCCGAGGGCGGCATTTGGCCCACGATCGTCTCGACTATCTACGTGACGGCACTCGCCATGCTCATCTGCACGCCGGTTGCCGTCTTGGCTGCGGTCTATCTGGCTGAATACGCCAAGCAGGGCAAGATTGTCGACATCATCCGCTATGCTGCCGATGCTCTGGCCTCGGTGCCTTCCATCGTTATGGGCCTCTTTGGTTACGCCTTGTTTGTTGAGGCCATGGGCCTGGGTCTTTCGATGGTTTCGGCCGCCCTGGCACTGGCACTTCTGATGCTGCCTATCGTCATGCGCACCACCGAGGAGGCAATCCGCGCCGTTCCGCGCTATATCCGTTGGGGCGCATATGGCCTGGGCGCCACCAAGTGGCAGGTCGTCTCCAAGATCGTGCTTCCTTCGGCCTTTGGCCGCATTGCCACCGGCATCGTCCTTGCCATCGGCCGCGCCATCGGCGAGACTGCGGTGGTGCTCTACACCATGGGTCAGGCCATCAACCTGCCTATATCGCCGCTCGATTCCGGTCGTCCCATGACCGTTCACCTTTATCTGCTTGCCAATGACGGCATCAACATGAACGCAGCCTATGGCACCGCGCTCTTGCTGATGGTGATCATTTTGGCCTTCAACCTGTTTGCGCGTTATCTGTCGCGCAAACGCCGCTAGTTAAGGAGTCCCATGTCCGTCTATCAGTCCGCTCCCACGCTGGAGCAAGCGGCCATCACGGCCAAGGATTTCAACTTTTGGTACGGTGACTTTCATGCGCTGACGGGGCTCGACCTCAACATCGCCAAAAACGCCATCACCTCGTTTATCGGTCCTTCGGGCTGCGGCAAGTCGACGTTTCTGCGCTGCATCAACCGCATGAACGACCTGATCGAGGGTACGCGTGTCGAGGGTGCCATGACGCTCGACGGCAACGATATCTATGCCGAGGGCGTTGACCCGGTCGACCTTCGCCGCCGCGTGGGCATGATCTTTCAGCAGCCCAACCCGTTCCCCAAATCCATCTACGAGAATGTCGCTTTTGGCCCTCGTCTGCAGGGCGTGACTAGCAAAAGCGACCTCGACGACATCGTGGAAGAATCGCTCAAGCGCGCCAACCTCTGGAAAGAGGTATCCAATCAGCTCAACAAGGATGGTTTGGCGCTCTCGGGCGGTCAACAGCAGCGTCTGTGCATCGCGCGCGTGCTTGCGGTGCAGCCCGATGTCCTTCTGATGGACGAGCCCTGCTCCGCCATCGACCCCACGTCCGTATCTAAGGTCGAGGATCTGATGGCCGAGCTGGCGCCCGAGATGACGATCATCATCGTCACGCATTCTATGCAGCAGGCCGCTCGCATTAGCGACTACACCGCATTTTTCTTGCAGGAAGTTGCCGGTGAGCCCGCCACGCTCATCGAGTATGGTCAAACCGACGCGATCTTCACCAGCCCGGTGGATTCGCGGACGGAAGACTATATCACCGGCCGCTTTGGCTGATCGGTGCGACTAGTCCCAAGCCGATCGGACCTGGTCCGGTGCGTATTCACTGTGCGGGCGGCATGACCGCACCCAACTGATTGGAGTGAACCATGCGCAAACTGTTTTCCCGTCAGCTCATCGAGGCCCGTCACGAGATGTTGAGCATCTACGAGGCCGTCGATCTTGCCCTTCACGACGCCGTGAAGGCCTATGTGACCGACGACCGCAAGCTCGCCACTAAGACCAAGAAGCGCACGCTTTCGATTGATGCTCGCTGCGCCAACTTGGAGGCCGTGTGCTACAACCTGATCGCTACGCAGTCGCCGGTCGCCTCCGACTTCCGTTTGCTGCAGACGATTATCTACGTCGACTTTAACCTGCAGCGCATGACCGATAAGGTTCGCCAGATCTGCCGCGCCACGCGTCACATGGTCAAGGCCGACATCTCGCTGCCTCAGGAGCTCGTCGGCACGGTTGAGGCCGAGGCCGAGGCCGTGTACCAGGTGCTGGGCTCGTCGCTGTCCGCGCTCGTCACCAACGACATGTCCATCATCTGCAACCTGGCCGTCGAGGATGAGCCGGTACATGCGGCGTACGAGAAGTTCTTCCGTACCTTTAACCGCATGGACACCGGCGATTTTATGGACGACGACAGCAATTATGACGACCTGCGCCGCGCCATCATGGTTTCGCGCTACCTCGATCGCATTGCCTCGATTTCCATCGATGCCGCCTGCCGTCTGACCTTCCTTTTGACCGGCCAACGTATGACTGCCGGCGATATCGCCCGTACGGACGAGGACGAGCTCGAGAGCATGCGCGTGCCTTCGGGCGAGGGCGTCATCATGAGGCCCGCCGTCGATGCACACTATGTTGCCAAGGTGCCCGCTAACGAGGTGAGCGAGGGGCTTCGCTACCTACTGGATCATCTTGAGGACGAGGATGATGCCGAGGACGACGAGGACTAGGGCAGTCCCGTTCGTTGAGAGATTGTAAATACCTAAGGGTGCGCGGCCTTGCGGATGCGGGGCCGCGCTCTTGCGTTAGCATGGGACTACTTGTTGTGCTGTTAGCGGAGGCGATTGGCAATGGATAACTATTTGAATGTAATGCGCGCTCGCCGCGAGCAGATACTCGAGCGTTTCTATGCCGCGCTCGATCGCGCCGGGAGGTCCCGCGATGCCGCGCGTCTGATTGCCGTGTCCAAGACCGTCGGCGTCGATGAGACCATCACGGCCATCCAGGTGGGGTATCGCCATTTTGCCGAGAACCGCCCTCAAGAGCTCGTCCGCAAACTTGCAGGTCTGGCGGATCATCCGGAGCTGCCCGAGGTGCGCTTCGACATGATTGGCAACCTTCAGACCAACAAGATCAACGCGGTGTTGGGCTCGGCCGAGCTGATTCATTCGGTGGGGTCGCTTCATTTGGCGCAGGCGATCTCGAGCCGTGCCATTCGCAAGATCGAAGCTGGCGAGCTCGCCGCCCCCCAGCAGGTGCTGATCGAGGTTAACGTAAGCGGCGAGGAGTCCAAGGGCGGTTTTTCGCCCGATGAGATTCGTGGCGCTGCCGGCGAGCTTGCGGAACTTGAGGGAATTTGTGTGCAGGGCCTTATGACTATGGCCCCTCGGGGGAACAAGGATGTGGCGCGTCGCACCTTTGCCGGGCTGCGAGAGCTGAGGGATGAGTTGGAGGCGGCGCATCCCGATCTGAGGCTGCCCGAGCTTTCTTGCGGCATGAGCGAGGACTTTGAGCCTGCCCTTGAGGAGGGCTCTACGCTCGTTCGCCTGGGCAGGGTAGTATTTAGCCCGGAGTTTGCAGTAAAATAGGGCTCTGAAGTGCGCACTGGTTTACAGAGCGCCTGCACTAAACCGTGAGAGGACACAACCATGGGCTTCCTTGACGAGATTAAAAATAAGATGCACCTGGGCGGCCAGCAGGGTTACGACCAGAGCTATGACCAGGATGACGACTACGGCTACGATGACGGCTACGATGATGGCTATCAGAACAACGGCTACAGCGGTACCTCGGGCGAGGGCTTCTATACCCAGGACGAGCCGAGTAACGGCCTGCTGGGCCAGACGCGCCGCGGTGAGGCCGAGTCGGTCGCCGTGTATACGCGCTCCGGCCAGCTGGTCGGCGATGACTCGCGTCATGCAACGACGTACAATCCGCCGTCGCGTTCTCAGGATAGTGCCGCAGGCGGCTATCGCCCCGGCGCTTACGACACGCCGTCGAGTTATGCCGAGAGTGCCCGCGCTCGTGCCGCGGCACCTGCGCCCGCTTCTGCGCCGAGCGACGCCTCGGCCTATGCAAACAACATCATTAACGCCACGCCGCAGCTGCCTGCCTATGTCCTGCGCCCTGAGAGCTATGACGATGTCGAGACCGTTGTCCGCCGCGTGCGCACCAAGCAGCCCGTTGCGCTGATTTTTGTTGGCGTTCGCACCGAGGTCGCCAAGCGTGTCCTGGACTTCTCTTATGGCTTTGCCTGCGGCCTGGGTGCCACCGTCAAAGAGGTGGGCGATCGCGTGTTTATGGTGCTGCCCGCCGGTTGCGAGGTCAAGGATTCGGACCTCAAAAAGCTCCGTGCCGACGGCTACCTTAAGTAAACCCAAGACGAGGAGATTCCCATCAACATCTACACCATTGTTCAGCTGGTCAACACGCTGTTCAACTTCTACTCCACGCTCATTGTGGTCTATTGCTTTATGACGTGGATTCCCATGAAGCAGGGCGGCCTGCTGCAGGATATCGCCGCGGTGCTCGATAGCGTCTGCGGTCCGTGGCTCAACCTGTTTCGTCGGTTTATTCCGCCGATGGGTGGCGTTGATTTTTCGCCGGTCGTTGCAATTATTGCGTTGCAGTTGGTGCAGAGGCTGATTCTGCAGCTTCTTATAGGTATACTCGTATAGAACTGGCTCAGTAACTCATGTCGGGCGCCCAGCGCCGAGGCGATGAAAAAGGAGAACTTGTTATGGCTATTACCCCTGCTGACATCCAGGCTCAGACTTTCTCTGAGGCCAAGCGCGGCTATGATCCCGCCGAGGTCGACGTCTTTTTGGAGACGCTGTCCTCCGAGGTTGACGCTATGCTTGCCAAGATTGTCGATCTTAAGGGTCGTCTGACTGCCACCGAGCAGCAGCTTGCTGACACGCAGGCTCAGCTTGCCCAGGCTCAGGACGCTGCCGCTCAGGCCGTTCCCGCCGCTCCTGTGGCCGCTCCCGCACCCGACTTCTCCGCTCAGGAGCGCCAGATCTCCGCTGCGCTGATCGCTGCCCAGCAGACCGCCGAGGGCATCGTCAACGATGCCAACGAGAACGCTGAGCGCATCCGCAACGAAGCCGACGCCAAGGCCCGCGAGGTCATCCGTCAGGCCCTGACCGAGAAGCAGGCCGAGCTCGAGGAGATCGACCGTCTGAAGGCTTCCCGTGAGGAGTTCAAAGCCGAGTACCTCAAGCTCATCCAGCACTTCATGGACGATGCGCAGAATTCCTTCCCGTCCGACCTTATGGCCTCCACGCCGGTCGGTTCTGCGGCTTCTCCTGCAGTGACCGTTCCCGCCGCCGAGCCGCTGCCTGTCGCTGATCCGGTTGTCCCCGTGGCTGACCCCTTCGCCCCGATCGACAACTTTGCCGCCGACGACCTGGACTAGCGCCAGAGCTACAATCTCGTGTCCTTAAGAGGAGCTCGCACCTGCGGGCTCCTTTTTTGTGGCTGTATACGGGTTGGGAAACAAAACGCCGAGCTCTGCGTACGATAGGGCAGAACTCGGCGAAAGGGTGCGCGGTAAAAGGTAGATTTTAAGGCATGTGCCAAAAACTACTTGAGGAGGAAGTCGGAGAGGGGAATGGTACGGGCCTCGCGATGCTCGGGGTCGGCGATGTGGTCGGCAGGATAGCCACAGACGAGCATGTGATAGGGATAGACACCCTCGGGCAGGTTGAACTGCTCTCGGGCTAGCTCGGGCTTAAAATGGCATACCCAGCACGTTCCCAGGCCTTGCTCCTCGGCTTCCATCATCATCTGATCGCAAACAATCGAGGTGTCGATAGCGCTGGAGTTCTTCTGGTCATAGGGACGAACCCAAGCGTCGTCGGTAACGCTGCAAACGAGGAAGATGAGCGGAGCGCCAAAGATGGACCCATCACGAGCAAACCGAGGCTGACAAGCAGATGCCTTCTCCAGAAGCTCGGGCGTATCCAACACCATCACGCGGGCTGGATGGTTATTACAAGCAGAAGGAGCAATGCGTCCAGCCTCAACAATGGCATCCACCACAGCCTGCTCCACAGCCCGAGCCTCAAACAAACGACAAGAATACCGAGACCGAGCCAGATCCAAATACCCCATAACCAAACCCTCCAAAGCTAATAAAACAACCCAAAACTAAGCAAAAGGGTACCCAAAGCCCCATCCAGCCAAACGCCCACCGAATGCCAAAGTAATACCTCGGGTAATCAAGGGCCATTACAGCAAAGGCCCCACCACGCCTAAACCATCAGCCAAGGTTCCCAATGGTGGTACATAAGGGAGCGGGCCCGACCACTAATAACCTTTTGAACGACTCTGCTTGCAGCCGGAGTGAAAAAGGTTATTAGTGGTCGGGCCCGCGGCCGCCGGGACACGTACCCCCAATTAACTGTTCTTCATGACAATCGAATCCACGACATCGGCCACATTCTCGCAGCAGTCGGCGCAGTACTCCAAGAAGGCGTACACGTCACGCCAAGCGATGACCTCAAGCGGATCCTTGCCATTGACGTGCAGGTTGCGCATGGCGTTGATATAGAGCTCGTCGGCCTCGGACTCGATGGTGTTGATCTGGATGACGAGCTCGCGCAGGGTCTTGGACTTGCGGTAGTTGGGCAGCTCGACCATCAGGTCCTTCATGGCGCGGCAGGCGTCGGTCACCTTGTGGGCAATGACAATGGCATCGGGGTGGATGCTCTGGATGTTGGTGAAGTAGACGCGTTGCACGACGCCCTCGATACGATCAAGCACGGTATCGAGCGCGCAGCTCATCAGGTCCAGATCCTCGCGCTCAAGCGGGGTGATAAAGGCAGTGAGCAGGGCGTCTTCGAGCTCATGGTGCTTCTTATCTGCCGCATGCTCAATCGCATGCATCTTATCGAGCATGTCGTGGATCTGCGCGGGATCAAAGTTCTCAAAAATCTTGGTGAGCAGCTCTGCGGACTGGACGGCGAGATCGGCGCAGGCGACGTAGTTGTCAAAGTAGAACGAATCGGGTTTCTTTGCCATGAGTGGGTCCTTTCGAGGCGAAGACGGGTAGGCGAGGTATTACGGTCCGGATGGACGCTCGGTTTGACTAGATGAACATCATGAACAGCTTGGCCATGACAAAGCTGATGAGTCCGCAGGCGGGGAAGGTGAAGAACCAGGTGAACATCATGTCCTTGACCACGCCGAAGTTGATGGCCGAAAGGCGCTTGACGGCGCCGACGCCCATGATGGCGCAGGTCTTGATGTGGGTGGAGGACACGGGGATACCGGTAAGGGTGGCAAGCAGCAGATTCGCGGCGCCTGCGAGGTCGGCAGAGAAGCCCTGGTACTTCTCGAGCTTAACCATGCTCTGGCCGACGGACTTGATGATGCGCTCGCCGCCCACGCTGGTGCCGATGCCCATAGTGGCCGAGCACAGCAGCATAATCCAGATGGGGATGCCGGCGTCGCCGACGCTCGTCTGGCCGTTGGCGAAGGCCACGCCTAAAAAGAGCACGCCGATGAACTTCTGTCCATCCTGCGCGCCGTGCATAAAGCTCATGGCCGCAGCGCTTGCGATCTGAGCGTATTTAAAGAAAACGTTGGCGCGTCGCCTGTTGGCGGCGGCGAAAAGAATCGAGACGAGCTTGCACAGGACCCAGCCCATGACAAAGCCCAGTCCGATGGAGAGCGCCAGGCCGTAGATGACCTTCATCCACTCGTGGACGTTGACGCTGCTGGCGCCACCGAGGGCGATAGCAGCGCCGGTCAGGCCGGCGATGAGGCTGTGGCTCTGCGAGGTGGGGATACCAAAACGCGATGCCGTGGCACCGTAGACGACGATGGAGAATAGCGCCGCGCAGAGGCACGCGAGCGCCATGGTGCTGTTTCCGCCAAAGTCGACGATATGTGAGATGGTGTTGGCGACGCTCGCGTTAAAGTGCGTCATGATGAGCACGCCGAGGAAGTTGAATGCGGCGCTCATGAGAATGGCTGCGCGGGCGGGCATGCAGCGCGTGGTGACACAGGTCGCGATGGCGTTGGGCGCGTCGGTCCATCCGTTGACGAAGATAGCGCCGAGCGCGAGGATCACGGTGACGGCAAGGACTGGGTTCGACACAATTTGGCCGAGGAAGGCTGAGAACGTTACGTCCATATATGGGCTTTCTCGAAGTTTGCAGGCACGTTACAAAAACATGATAAATCGTATCACCTCCTGCGGGTTTCTTTACCGAGTTCTGATGGGAGAAGTGAATTTTTTGACACTAACATTGAATATTTGCCCTGTTGACCGCGGGTGTTCTTTTTGCTAACACGCCATGAGGACATGCGCGCGTCCCAACATCCCAAAATCACAGTCTGTTCGCTTTACAATATGCAAACATGCGTTCGATAATAGGGGACATGGAATATCGACAGACAGATGGCAAAACTCGGCGCGTGCACAAGCAGTATGTGGACGTCGTGGCCCGCATCCTCGCGGGCGGACAAGTCGTGCCGGTTACCGTCTGCTGGGTCGACGGCCGCTGTTTTACGATTGACGAGATTGTCTCGTCCACCGGTTTTGGCCTAACGGTTCACGGCATTCGTACGGCGACCTATAAGGTTCGTTTTGGCGGGCATGCGACCGAACTGTATCTGGAAGAACAGGCGCGCGAGCGACCGGATGGCTCGCAGGCTCATCTGATGCGTTGGTGGGTGTGGGCATTCGACCGTACACTCGAGAGTGAACGCCGCAGGTAAGAGTGCGCGGCATTCGGGTACAATGGCAGGAATCTTGTCATCTGCTGTGCCGTCTTTCACGGCACTTTTTGAAAGGACGAAGTATGAACGATATCCAGGGCTATCAGAACGGCCCCATCGAAACCGGCGCAAGCCGTGCCAAGGAGATGTCGCCGCGCGCGTACAACCTTGTCATGTCTGCCCTGATCTTTTTGGGCTTTTGCGCCATGGGTGCCGGTGCTTACTTTACGAGCACCATGGCGTTTGCCCGCATGATGATGAGCGGCGCCGCCTTGCCGCTGGTCTTTGGCTCGTTTATTTTGACCATCGTCGGCATGGTCATGATGTCGGCCGCCGCGGGCAAGCAGTCTGTGGGTCTGTCCCTTGTGGGCTACGTAATCTTTGCGAGTACCTTTGGCCTGACCGCGTCGTTTGGCCTTGCCAATTACGACCTGCCCACCATCAACACTGCCTTTATCGCCACGGCCGCCATCACCTTTGTCTTTGGTGCGCTGGGCGTGACCTTCCCCAAGTTCTTCCAGCGTGTGTACGGCATTGGTTTTGGCATCCTGCTTGCCACGATTCTGGTCGAGATCGTGCTGATGTTTATGGGCGTCTCGCAGTCCATCACCGACCTGATCGTGATCGTGGTGTTCGCCGGCTTTATTGGCTACGACACCTATGTGGCCACGACGGTGCCGCCCACGCTGCCCAACGCCGTGCTCATGGCATCCAACCTGTTCGTGGACATCATCAACGTGTTCCTGCGCATCCTGAACATCCTTGGTCGTCGCGACTAGTGCCAAATTGCAGCGGTGCTTGCGCACGTGTAAATCGATGCGGAAGGCGGTCCTTCGGGGCCGTCTTTTTTGTGCGTGGCGGGGTATCATGGATGGAAAAGCCGATAGCGGCAGAGACCGAGAAAGGTGACCACTTATGGCAGACGTTGACAACAGGAACCGTAACCGCAGACCCAATCGCGCAGGGCAGCCCAATCCCAAGCGCGAGGCCCGTGCCAAGGCCGCCGAGCGTCACGTGGCGACTGTGTCCGAAGCGTGCGCCAAGGATATCGAGCGCTCGCTTGCAGGCGTGCGCGAGTTCGACGGTATGCCTGCCGGCTTTGTCGCGGCGATGAAGGCCAAGGCCCAAGCGGCTGCGGCTGCCGAGGAGCAGGTCGCCGAGGAGTCTGAGGCCGCCGAGGTTGCGTCTGCCGAGGCTGAGGCCGTGGCCGAGCCTGCGCCCGCAGAGGAGGCCGCGGAGACCGAGCCTGCGCCTGCCGCTGAAAAGCCTGCTCCGGTCCTGCCCGAGGTCACCGTGCTCGACGCCTCTGCCACGCAGGCCATTCTGGATAACGGCCGAGGCTACGCGCAGTTCTGCGACATGGCCGTGCTCGCCTTTGCCTCGTTCACCAACCCGGGCGGTGGCTACATCCAGGGCTATCTGGGCCAGGAGGCCACGCTCTGTGCCGATTCGTACCTGTACAACGTGCTCGATAAGCAGCGCAAATGGTACGGCGAGAACCGTCGCCGCAACATCAACTGCGAGCTTTACCGCAACCGTGCGCTGGTGGTGCCTGCGGTGCGCTTCGACCGCAATCACGTACATGCATATGCTGACGTGATCGTTGCCGCCGCGCCCAACGCCAAGCGCGCTCGCCAGGAGTATCGCGTGGGTGACGATGCCTTGCTGGATGCCCTGCGCGATCGCATCCGCTTTGTGCTTGCCATCTGCGATGAGCTGGGTCGCGAGAAGCTCGTGCTGGGCGCTTGGGGCTGCGACAACAACGGCTTTGACGCCGAGGCCGTGGCTGAGCTCTTCCGCAAGGAGCTTGCGTCGGGCGACTTCAAGGTCAAGCAGGTCTTCTTTGCCGTGCCTTCTACGCGTTGGGACGAAGACTTTGCCAAGTTCGAGCACGTGCTGGCAAACTTCCCCGAGCGCAACGAGGAGTCCTATGCCCAGGTTGCCGCTCGCGCTGCGGCTGCTCGCGCCGCCGAGCAGGCCCAGGCTGCTGCCGAGGACGATGAGGACGAGGACGATTGGCGCAAGTACCTGTAATCGGTACGTGCCGACAGATAGGTCGAGCCGGCGGGAGGGCTGCTTCCGTCGGCTTTTTACTAAAGGAAGGGCTTACGATGAAAAACGTTCTGTGCTTTGGTGACAGCAATACCTATGGCTACGATCCGGCAGGTATGCGCGACGGCACCGCGGTGCGCTATGCGCACGATGTGCGCTGGTGCGGCGTGGCACAGCGTGACCTGGGCGAGGACTGGCACGTAATTGAGGAAGGCTTAAACGGCCGCACGACGGTGCGCGACGATATGTGCCATCTGGATACTAATCTCAACGGTATTCGCGCGTTGCCGATGCTGCTCGAGGCCCATAAGCCGCTGGATGCGATCGTGATTATGCTGGGCACCAACGACTGTAAGACGGTCTTTAACGTGACAGCTTCCGATATCGCCCGTGGCGCCATGGCGCTGATTCGCGCTGTCCGCGCGTTTCCGTGGACCGACGCTGCGCCTTGTCCGCGCATTCTGCTGATGGCTCCTATCAAGATCAAGCCGCAGATCGCCGATGTGTATGTGACCGACTTTGACGAGCACTCCGTCGAGGCCTCGGAGCATTTTGCCGAATACTATGCGTATGTTGCCGAACAGTTTGGCTGCGACTTTTTGAATGCCGCCGATTTTGCCGAGCCGGGCGATATCGATTATCTGCACATGATGCCGGAAAGCCACGAGAGCCTCGGCCATGCCGTGGCAGCCAAGCTCAAAGAGATGCTCGGAGAGTAGTAAGGCCCAAAGCAGTACAAAAGTTCCCCTTGCGGTGGCTTGTTTCGTTGGTTTGTCTTGATCTGTAACAGCTGTAAGGCCGAAAACGGGCTAGATGTTACAGATTGAGATTATTTAGGTCGATATCGGTCGTTTGTCTCGATCTGTAACATCTAGGGTCGATTTTGCCGAGTTACTGTTACAGATCGAGATTTTCTTCTCAGTGGAATTTGAATGTCTCAATCTGTAACAGGTGGGCCGAAAAATGGACTCTAACTGTTACAGATCGAGATGTTTGTGGGAACCGCCACAAAGGTGCCTGTCCCCTTTGTGGTGGTTTGGGATGGGGCTTAGTACTGCCACATGTGGTTGACGGGGCCGGAGCCTTTGCCCATGTCAAAGCCGGCGGCCAGAGCACCCGTTAGGTAGGCCTTGCCGGCGTTGACGGCATCGGCAAGATCCATGCCCTGGGCCAGCGCGCAGGCGATGGCGGACGAGAGCGTACAGCCAGTACCGTGCGTGTTGCCGGTCTCGATACGCTTGTGACGGAACCACGTGGTGAGCGGATCGCCCAGATGGTTGCCCTCGTCATCGAGCGGCGCGGGCTCTGCTAGCACATCGTTGGCCTCGTTGACAAAATGCCCGCCCTTAACGAGAGACGCGCAGCCAAAGCGACGGGTGAGAAGCATGGCGGCATTTTGCTGCGTGCGCTCGGAATCGACCTCGTAATCGAGCAGCGCCATGGCCTCGGGAATATTGGGCGTGATGACGGTCGCCAGTGGGAACAGGCGGCGTGTAAGCGCTTCGGCGGCGTCCTCTGCGATCAGGCGAGCGCCCGAGGTGGCGACCATGACGGGGTCGACGACGATATTTTGTGCGTCCCAGGCGCTCAAGCGGTCGGCGATAACCTCGATAATCTCGGCAGAGGAGACCATGCCGATCTTGACGGCGCTGGGTCGAATATCGTCAAAAACGGCATCGATCTGCGCCGAGACAATATCCGGGGAGATATTCTGCACGGCGGTGACGCCGAGTGTGTTTTGTGCGGTTATGGCTGTGATGGCCGTCTCGGCATACAGGCGGTGCGCCGTGATGGTCTTGATGTCGGCCTGAATGCCGGCACCGCCGCTGGAATCGGATCCTGCGATGGACAGGACGGCAGGTACCTTACTGCGATCCATGTTCGCTCCCTTGTTCGGTTGGATTCAAATGGGTCTTTAAGCCTGCATTATAAAGTTGCCCGGGCCAGCTGTATGCCGATCCCGGGCGGGTAGTGCAATCTTTACGCAAACGCAAGCAAATGTTCACACGTCAACAATTGACGAACACCTTGTTACCGATTGTGGCTCCGGTGACGAGTTAGTCCTCCATGCCGAGGTCGATCGTCGTGCCTTCGAACACTTTGTTGACGGTGCGGACGGCGCACATCTTGCCACACATGGTGCAGGTGCCCTCGGTGGCGGCGGGGGATTCCTCGTAGCGCTTCTTGCCCGTAACCGGGTCGAGCGCGCACTTCCACATGGCGTCCCAGTCGAGCTTGCGGCGTGCCTGGCCCATCTTGTCGTCCATGTCGCGGGCGTGCGGCACCTTCTTGGCGATGTCGGCGGCGTGTGCGGCAATCTTGGTGGCCATGAGGCCGTCGAGCACATCCTGGGCGTTAGGCAGGCATAGGTGCTCGGCCGGCGTCACGTAGCACAGGAAGTCGGCGCCGGAGCTGGCGGAGATAGCGCCGCCGATGGCTGCGGTGATGTGGTCGTAGCCCACGCCGATATCGGTCACCAGCGGCCCGAGCACATAGAACGGGGCGTTGTGGCACAGGCGCTTCTGCAGTTTCATGTTGGCGGCGATCTCGTCGAGCGCCATGTGACCCGGGCCCTCGACCATGACCTGGACGCCGGCGGCCCAGGCGCGCTTGCACAACTTGCCGAGCTCAATCATCTCGGCGGTCTCGGTGGCGTCGTTGGAGTCGTAGAGGCAGCCCGGGCGGCAGGAGTCGCCGAGCGAAATCGTCACGTCGTACTCATGGCAGATTTCGAGCAGCTCGTCGTAGAACTCATAGAAGGGGTTCTCGTTGCCGGTGACCTCCATCCAGCCAAACAGCAGCGAGCCGCCGCGGCTCACGATGTTCATGAGACGGCCGGTCTCCTTAAAGGTCTTGGTGACCGACTTGTTAATGCCGCAGTGGATGGTCATAAAGTCCACGCCGTCCTCGGCGTGCGCGCGCACGACTTCGAACAGGTCGTCCTTGGTGAGCTTGACCAGCGGCTTTTCCATGTAGCCGATGGCGTCGTACATGGGGACGGTGCCTACCATGAGCGGCGTCTCGTCGATGAGCTGCTGGCGGAACTGGCGCGTCTTGCCCGAGTTGGAGAGGTCCATGATGGCGTCGGCGCCAAAGTCCTCAGCGATCTTGACCTTCTTCCATTCCTCGGCGGCATCGGCCTTGTCGCCCGAGATGCCCAGGTTGACGTTGACCTTGGTGGACAGGCCCTCGCCGACGCCAAAGGCGCGCATGCCCTTTTTGATGTGCACGATGTTGGCGGGAATGGCGATGCGGCCGTCTGCCACGCGCTCACGGATGTACTCGGGGTCGCGATGCTCGCGCTCGGCGACCTCCTTCATCTGCGGTGTGATCTGTCCGGCGCGGGCAAAGTCGATTTGCGTGACGAGCTTGGGCTCTGTCTGTGTGCTCATTGGCACGGCTCCCTTCGTTGGCATTACCCATATCAGGTTTGCGGGTCAGGGCGGGCGCGCCCAGTCTCAGCCTGCCGTCTTGTCCTGCAAGCTCCCCGTTATGTCATGGGCTCAAGTATAGCCTGAATGGGTACGATTGGCCTAACAAGCGTGCCCGTGGGGAGGCGTACATGGAAGACAAGCATCTATATCGAGAGACACAATGGGACGTATCGGCCGAGGAGGGCCGTGCACACCATGGGTTGGTCGCGATTGGCTTTGCGGTGCTTGCCGTGCTGGTGATTGCCTTTTGTATTTGGACGTTTGGCGGTCGCGGCGGCGCCGCCTGGGAGTTTGAGGCCGACGAGGGCCTGCCGATTATGACGGTGAGGAGTACTGGCGGTAATGCCAATACGCTCGCCGTTCCGGGCGATTATTGGTACCCGTGCGATGAGTTTGTGCAGTTGCAGCTGAGTGGTGGGTCTATTCCTGGTGAGGAAATCGAACGCGTGACGTATGATGCGACGTTCAAAACGTTGACGGTGAAGCTCAAAGATCAAGGGGATGTGCCCACGACGATGGATATCGCGCTGACGGAATGGCGCCTGGAGCCCCCGTCGGGTGTTGCGGTGTCCGAGGTCGAGCACGTCAAGATTGTCTATCAGGACGGTTCGACAAACGGGATTGCAAAGGCCGACGGTCTAGCTGAATAGGTGTCGAGCCTAGCAGCCAATTCATAAAAGTTGCGGTGGAATAGTTCCTGATTGTGCGAAAAAGGCTCAAATAGGAATTATTCCACCGCAAGTTATATAGAGAAGGCTGAGCGGGTCAGTGTTGGGTGCCGGCTCTAGAGCATCTGTTCGTTGATGAACACGAGGGTGCCTAGGTATGAGAGCTCGGGGACGTGGCGATAGCCGATGTTGAATGCGGTAAGTTCGCTTGCATCCTCGAGCTTGTTTTCTGCCATCCACCGCACCATGGAGCCGCGCGCCTTTTTGCTGGCGGTCGACCGTTGGATGGGCTTCCCGTTGCGGATACCCTCGCCAAAGAGGCACGTGACGGCTGTGGCGTCGCCCGCGAGGTGGGGCAGAACGGCTTTGGCATACTCTACGCTGGCGAGGTTGACGATCGTGGTGTTTGAACCTGCCGGGGCGATAACCCGCGCGAGCTTGTCGCTCCAAAACGCGTAGAGGTCTCGGGCATCGTCAACGGCGAGCTTCGCACCCATCTCCAGCCGATACGGTTCGACGGCATGAAAGGGGCGTACGCATCCGTAAAGGCCCGAGAGGATCCACAGATGGTCTTGCAGCCATGCGAGCTGCGCGGCATCCATCACCTCGGGTGCCATGCTCTGGTATTGAATGCCGTGATAGGACATGACGGCGGGGGAGGTATTGCGGGCGATATCGGGATTGTCGAGGTCGCCGTTTTCCAAGATGGGCTCGAACTCATGCAGGGTGTTGAGGCAAGGCCCCAGCAGTTTGTCACTCACGTTCCATAGCGCCTGCAGGCCGCCGCTGCCTTCATTTCGCTCAATATCTAGCAACGCGCGATGCAGTCGAGCCGTCTCGCGCGCAAAGGGCGGAATGCCCAGGACTTCAAAAGCATCTTGGGCCGAGCGCATCTGCTTGGCGGGCGAAATGATGACCTGCAGCATGGACTCTCCTCTGTCAAAAAGGAAGTTGCGGTGGAATACGGTCTGTTTTGGCCGTTTATAGGCCAGTTTAGTCCGTATTTCACCGCAAGTTATGAAGGGCTGGTTAGGCGCGCTCGAGGAAGGCCTTGTAGCCGCGGTAGGCCTCGTAGATATCGGCCTTGTTGGCGACCTCCCATAGGGCGTGCATGGACAGAACGGCAACGCCGGAGTCGATGACATTCATGCCGTACTTGGCCATGATGTAGGCGATGGTGCCGCCGCCACCTGCGTTGACGCGGCCGAGCTCACAGGTCTGGAAATCCACGCCTGCCTTGTCCATGATGTCGCGGACGAGGGCCACGTACTCGGCATCGGCGTCGTTGGAACCGCCCTTGCCGCGGCTGCCCGTGTACTTGTTAAAGCACAGGCCACGACCCATAAAGGCGGCGTTCTTCGTCTCGAACTTGCCGGCATAGCCCGGGTCGAAACCGGCGGACACGTCGGAGGAGAGCATGCGGCTGCGGGCGAGCGCGCGGCGCAGGGCCAGCGGGCTATCCTCGCCGGCGAGCGTCATGATCTCGGCGACGGTGTTCTCGAAGAAGCGGCTCGTCATACCGGTGGCACCCACGGAGCCGATCTCCTCCTTATCGACGATGAGCGTGATGCTCGTGCGCTCCACGTTGGCGACGTCGATCTGGGCGAGCATGGACGGATAGGCGCAGACACGATCGTCGTGGCCATAGCCCAAGATCATGGAGCGGTCGAGGCCCATGTCGCGGGCGGGGCCGGCGGGCACGACCTCGATCTCGGCGGAGAGGAAGTCCTCCTCCTCGACGTCGTACTGCTCCTTAAGGATGTCCAGGAACATCTGCTTGACGGGCTCCTTGGGGGCGTCCTTGTCGTCCTCGTCAAACTTGACGGGGCGGCCGCCCACGATTACGTCGAGGATCTCGGCATCGACGGCGTCCTTGGCGGGCTTGGACATCTGCTCGCTCGAGAGGTGGATCAGCAGGTCGGAGATGGTAAAGACCGGGTCGTCCGCCTTGTCGCCGATATTGATGTCGACGGTGGTACCGTCCTTTTTGCAGATGACGCCCACGAGTGCGAGCGGGGAGGCTACCCAGTGGTAGCTCTTGACGCCGCCGTAATAGTGCGTGTCGAGGTAGGCCATGTCGCCGGCCTCGAAGGCGGGATTCTGCTTAAGGTCCAGGCGCGGCGAGTCCACGTGGGCGCCCAGGATGTTAAAGCCCTGCTCGAGCGGGGCGGTGCCCAGGTTGACGAGCATAAGGTCCTTGCCGTGGTTGGCGGCGTACACCTTGTCGCCTGCCTTGAGCTCGCGGCCCTCGGCGATCACGGTCTCCAGGTCGACGTATCCCGCCTCCTCGGCCATCTTGATGCCGGTCTTGACGCACAGGCGCTCGGTCTTGTTCTCGCTCAAAAACTGCTTATAGCCGCGGCAAAGCTCCTCGAGCTCCTCGACTTGCTGTGGCGTGTACTTTTTCCATGCGCAGGGACGCTCCATGACGCAGGCTCCTTTCGGATCGATCGTGCTGGTTGATGTACCGTGAGCCATCGTATCACGCGCGGGCTCGCGGTGGCGGGGGAGCTTGATGTGCGGTGGCCGCGGGGCGGGGAGCGTGTAAACTGGAGTAAGCAAACCGTGCCCAGCCCAAAGCGAGGTATTTAATATGTCTGACAAGCGCCGCACTTTTGCCGTTATCGACGGCAACTCGCTCATGCACCGCGCCTTCCACGCCGTGCCGCCGACCATGAACGCGCCGGACGGTCGCCCCACCAACGCGATCTTTGGCTTTCTGAACATGTTTCTTAAGATGATCGATGCCTTTAACCCCGACGGTGTGGTCGTGGCGTTTGACAAGGGCAAACCGCGCGTGCGCATGGAGATGCTGCCGCAGTATAAGGCGCAACGCCCGCCCATGGACCCCGATCTGCATGCGCAGTTTCCGATGATTAAGGAGCTGCTCACCGCGCTCAACGTGCCGATTCTGCAGTCCGAGGGCTGGGAAGGCGACGATATCCTGGGAACCATGGCGCGCCTGGGTGAAGAGGCCGGCTGCGACATGCTGCTGGTGACCGGCGACCGCGACATGTATCAACTCGTGACCGAGCACGTCAACGTGGTCTCGACCCGCAAGGGCCTGTCCGACGTGGCGATCATGACGCCCGAGAGCGTGGACGACCTGTATCACGGCATTACGCCGGCGCTCGTGCCCGATTTTTACGGTCTAAAGGGCGATACGTCGGACAACATTCCCGGCGTACCGGGCATCGGCCCCAAAAAGGCGAGCGCGCTCATCGCACAGTACGGCAGCTTGGACGAGGTCATCGCGCATGCCGACGAGGTCAAGGGCAAGATGGGCGAGAACCTGCGTGCGCACATCGACGATGCGCTGCTGAGCCGCAAGGTCGCAACCATTCGCACCGATGCGCCCGTCGAGCTCGACTTTGACGAAACGTCCTTCCCGGCGTTTTCTGCCGACGAAGTGTCCGCGGCGCTGGGCACACTTGGTATCACCGCCATGCAGAACCGTTTCTTGGCGCTGATCGGCGGCGAGGGCGGGGCTGCTGCTGCCTCCAGTGTGTTTGAGATACCTGCTATGGTTCGCGCAGCCGCCGGCGATGCCGACGCGCTTGGTGCTGTTGCGGCTGAGGTCTCCCGCGCGATTGATGTCGGCGAGTGGGTCGCCGCCGTGGTGGACGACGACAAGGAAGAGGGCGCGCTCTTTGGACTGACACGCACGCTGTGGTTGGCGACGTCCAAGGGCCTGTTCGCGCTCGAGGAGGGCGACAGCGGTGCGGCGGCTGAGGTCGAGGGCTTCAACTTCGTCCACGGCGTGATTGCCGGCGTGCTCGCGCGTCTGTTTATGGAGGGTCGCGTGGCGAGCCCGGATATAAAGGCGCTGTTGCACGAGCTTTCGCCCATCGATTCTTCTGAGCCCGAGCTCATGGATCCGCTGGCAGTCGATTCTACGCGCATCTTCGATACCGTGGTTGCCGCCTACCTGCTGGATTCCGACCGCTCCGAGTTCGATGAGGCATATCTTGCCGATACGTATCTGCAGATGGCGCTGCCTGCGGCGCGCGGCGCAGAGGGTGCCGGCGAGGACGCTCCGGCACCTGCCGCCCGTACTGCGGCTCTGACGCTGGCGCTCGTGGCGCCGTTGCGCGAGTGCATGGCCCGCGAGAACGCCGCCAACGTGTTCGATGGCATCGAGATGCCGCTCGTTCCGGTACTTGCCAAGATGGAGCGCGCGGGCATGCTCGTGGACCCCGAGCGCCTGCACAGTCTGTCCGAGGGTCTGGCGACCCAGATTGCCGAGGTCGAGCGCAGCATTCGCGACCTGGCGGGTGATGAGACGTTTAACATCGGTAGTCCCATGCAGCTGTCGCACGTGCTCTTTGATGTGATGGGGCTTCCGACCAAGGGCCTCAAGAAGACTAAGCGCGGCTATTATTCGACCAATGCCAAGGTGTTGAGCGATCTTGCCCGCGACCACGAGATCGTGCGCCTGATTTTGGACTGGCGTGAGAAGTCCAAGATCAAGTCAACCTATCTGGACACGCTGGGCCCGCTGCGCCGTGGTGACGGTCGTGTGCACACCACGTACAACCAGACCATCACGGCAACGGGGCGTCTGTCCTCGAGCGACCCGAACCTGCAGAACATCCCGACGCGCTCGGAGCTGGGCCGCACCGTCAAAACGGCGTTTTCGGCAGGCGAGGGAAGCGTCTTTTTGGCGGTGGACTACTCGCAGATCGAGCTGCGTCTGCTGGCGCATCTTTCGGGTGACGAGCACCTGGTGCGCGCCTTTAACGAGGGCGAGGACTTCCATGCCGAGACGGCGGCGCGCGTGTTTGGTGTGCCGGTGTCCGAGGTGACGCCCGACCTGCGCAGCCGCGCCAAGGCCGTGAACTTTGGCATCGTGTACGGCCAGCAGGCCTACGGTCTGTCGCAGTCGCTGCATATCTCGATGGCCGAGGCGCGCGACATGATCGACCGCTACTACGAGGCCTACCCGGGCGTGCGTACGTTCCTCGACAACGTGGTGGCGCGCGCCAAGCAGACGGGCTACGCCGAGACCATGTATGGCCGCAGACGCCATATTCCGGAGCTCAAGGCCAAAAACCCGCAACTCCGCGGCTTTGGCGAGCGCACGGCCATGAACCATCCCATGCAGGGCACCGCCGCCGACATCATCAAGATCGCGATGGCCCGCGTAAGCCGCCGCCTGGAAGAAGAGGGTTTTGCCGCTCACATGATCCTGCAGGTACACGACGAACTGGACTTTGAGTGCCCGGTCGACGAAGTCGAGCACCTGACCGCCATGGTCCAAGACGTCATGGAGCACGTAGTAGACCTCCGCGTACCCCTAATCGCCGAAGCCAGCACCGGCATAACCTGGGCCGACGCGAAATAGGGAAGCACCCACAATTCCAAAGTAACCAAAACCAGAAGGACGCCCCTCATCAACAAGGAGCGTCCTTCGTTCAATTAAATTCAGCCAAAGTATCTAGGCGCCAAGACGCCACCCAGACGGCAAGCAAGTTACCCAAGGACCTGGCCGGGCGAGGCGGGTAAGTTTTTCGTAGATTCCGCACGAGCCGGAAAGCACTTAATGTGCTTTCCGAGCGAGCCCAGGACCTGACCGAGCGAAAAACTTACCCGCCTCGCCCGGCCAGGTCCGACGAGCCACGTTACCGAGCCGCCAAGATGGCGTCGATGAGCGTCAGTACGCCCCCGTCGTTGTTACTCGGAATGCGCCACTTGGCATGCGCGTTCATGTGCTCCTCGGCGTTGTCCACGATAAAGCTGTGACCGACGCGCTCCAGCATGGGGATGTCGTTGTAGGTGTCGCCCACGGCGGCAGCATCGGCGATATCAATGCCCAGGTGCTCGCACAGGTGAGCGACGCCGGCGCCCTTGTCGACGCCCAGGTTCATAAAGTCGATCCACTCGCGCCCGGCGTTGGTGACGTAGAGCTTGTCCGAGAACTCGGGGCTATAGGTCTCGCGGAACGCGGGCTCGGCGTCGTAGGCGGGGAAGAAGATCGAGATCTTGTTAGACTCGATATCAAGGCCCTCAAAGCTGTCGACGTAGTTGATTGTGTTGTAGTAGACGCTGATCTCGTCGTGGTATTGATGGTCGCGGGCAAGCACGTAGAACTCGTCGAAGCAGCACAGGACGGGGACAGCGCGCGGATCCTCCGAGGCGCGGCTCAAGACCTGCTGGTACAGCTCCACGTCGATAATGCTCTTATAGATATAGCTGCCGCGATAGATCACGCACGCTCCGTTGTCGGGACAAAAGGCGAGGCGGTCCTTGATGCCCTCGAACATCTCCTCGAGCTTGGGGGCGGGACGTCCGCTGGCGGGGCAGAATACGATGCCAGCGTCGGCGAGCTTGTCCAGGCGCTCATCAAGACCCTGGGGCAGCACACGCTCGTCGGTCAGCAGCGTCTTGTCCATATCGACGGCGAGAATCTTAATATTTCCGATATTGGCGTCCGATTCGTAAGTTTGCATAAAAATGCGCCTTTCGTTTCGAGATTGTTTCAGACGTTATAACCATCAACTAGTAGTCGAGCGTATTTTCGCAGGAATGGTGCGTATTTGCACTGCAATTCACAAACTAATGAAAAAACTTTTCAGAAATTTGAATTTGTCGCTTGCGCAGCGTGCACTTTATCGTAATATAGCGAACATCGAAAACGGAGACGGCAAAAGAGCC
>CANNOC010000014.1 GCA_947507155.1 uncultured Collinsella sp.
ATGCGAACCTCCAGTCCGGACCGCCCCGCGGTCCAACTTTCTGTCCGCACCCCCGACTAGGCTCAAAACGCGAGGAATCTCACGATTCGCATCAAGCCCCCATTCCGCACATCGGATCCGAAGATTCTCAGCCGCACTGAGGGATTGGTATGCTCCGCAGGAATCTGGCACATAGCCGACACGCGTCCGCATCAGGCTCAGCTCTTTTTTCGACTTGCCCCCAAAGAGCTCCACGCTCCCCGACGACGGCTCGCAGAGGCCCAAGACGATTTTAATAAGCGTGCTTTTGCCCGCACCGTTTGAACCAACAAGGGCAAGGAGCTCAGACTGATGCACCTCGAAGGAAACGTCATGCAAAACGCGCCGTTTCCCGTAGCGCTTTGACACCTTTGATAACTTTATCGCTGATGCGTTCATCGGCCTCCCGTTCTGCTTGATAGCAAAACCGCTCATATCGTTCCTTCTTTCCTTTATCGTTTTTCATAGTTGTTATTGTTTTTCGATAACTCATATTTGTCAAGGTAATCTAAAAGAAAGAACCCGTGTTAGACACGGGCCCCTTTACGCTGATATTTCGTTATAGTTGTTCGCTTTATGCTACTCGTCGCTCAAATCTACAGCAAAGACTGATGTCGGAAGCAACGCCTCATTGCCTCCGCCGTCCCGCATCTGCCTCACGACATTTTTTGCACGCTCAACAATAAGCTCCTCAAGCTCTTTCTCGCTCACGCGCTGAATAATATCTCCCGGTTGACAGTCAAGTTCATCGCAAATATCGAGAAGCGTCTTAAGGCGAATAGCTTTAATTTTTCCGTTTCTTAGCTTAGAAATATTAGCCGGAGTATGCCCCGTGGCACGAATCAGATCAGCACTGGTCTTTCCGGTCTTAAGTAGCTGCGTCTCAAGCTCGATGATGAGATAGCTCATGCTTCCTCCTACACAAGCTCGTCAGACTGCTCTTGGAGCAGCGAGGCATAACTCCAGATCACCGAGATACACAGACAGACAGCCGCGCCGATAAGCGACCCCGCATCAAAGGCAACGCCTTGGCAAATCTCAATAACGAAGGAATGAGGCACGACGTAAAGCTCCAGCCCACCAATGGTAAGATTGACCGATCCGTAGGCACCAATAAGCGAAACCGCGGCGTTAACAGCAAAGGCAAGCGCAAGAATACGGATAAGCCGCACATGCGTCTTGGTAAAGGGCGAGACGCCTCGCGAGATGTTACGGCTGATCCCACACAGAACGACAAGCGAAATACCCACGACGAGTGCCAGGCACAGTCCGCTTGGGATAACGATGCACCCGCCATCGAGAAGCGTCACGACGCCGAAAGAATCGACAGAGGCAACGTTTGCAACCGCATACCAGATCACGTAAACAACCAACGCGGCAAAAGCGACGAGCATCCCTGCAAAAACGGCTGCCATGCAAAAGCCAAGCTTCCTGATATTTTCGCCCGCTTTGGCCATACGCTGAACGCTGTTAGACATACACTCACCCTCATCGACTCTATCGTTATTCGAACAGTTTATCGAACAACGATATTGATTGCATGCGGAAAGCCCCGCCAGTGCGCATAGGCCATTTACTAACCCGGAGGGGTGAGCGTGGATTTTTGGACACATATCGAACGAGAGTGGATAATCTCCCACTTTGAGGCCGCCACCGGGCCTAAAACGGGAGATTATCCACTCTCATAGTCATCAAGGCCCGCAAGCTCTTATTCGGCCGTCTCGCGCAGGGCCGACATCGTAGCCGCATATTGCTGCTGCAGCGCATGCATCCCCTCGCGAGCGCCGTCAACGGCATCGGCGCCGCGCAGCGCCTCGGTCACCACGACCGCCGGCTCGTACAGATTATCGAATCCCAGGTTCTGGCTCACGCCCTTGAGCGTGTGCGCTGCCATAAACGCACCTTCGGCGTCTCCCGCCGCCATGGCGGCATCCAGCTTGTCCATGCTCTCGTCATCCAAAAACTTGAGGGCAAAGCGGGCGAGCATTTCCTCGCCCATCAGCCGAGCGCACGCGTCATCATAATTGGCGCCGATCTTCTCATACGCCTCACGCATGGAAATCATAGATTAAAAACTCCTTTGGTCAAACTAAATCGTGGGAAACGCGACAACGTCGGCGGGGCGTGCCAACGTCTCGGCAATTTGGTCTTGCACCTCAAGCAGACAATCGAGCAGCAGCGGGTTAAAGGTGCCGCACTTACCGTCCAGGATCATCTGAATTGCCTCCTTGTGCGGGATAGCGTCCTTGTACACGCGCACGCTCGTCAGAGCATCGTACACGTCGGCCACCGAAACCACCTGTGCGGCAATGGGAATTTCGTCGCCCTTAAGGCCATCGGGATAACCCTTGCCGTCCCAGCGCTCGTGATGCCAACGCGCAATCTGGTACGCATATTCCATAAGCGCATTGCCGGCGTGATGGCTACCCAGCTCAAGCAGCATGTCGGCGCCGATCGTGGTATGCGTCTTCATAATCTCGAACTCCTCGGACGTAAGGCGCCCGGGTTTGTTGAGAATCGCATCGTCAATCGACATCTTGCCGATATCGTGCAGCGCCGAAGCCAGGGCAATCGTGGAGCGCTCCTCATTGTCAAGGGAAATGGTGTCGCTACGCTGGACCAGACAGCCAAGCAGCAGCTCGGTCAGCTTTTCGATGTTCGTAACGTGCCTGCCGCTCTCGCCGTTGCGAAGCTCCATGACGCCAGCCATGATGTCGATGAGCATGCGACTGTTCTTGACACGCTCGTTGTACTGCTGGGACAGCAGGCTCGTCAGGCGGCGCTGTTTGGCGTATAGGCGGATGGTGTTGCTTACACGGCGGCGCACGACACGGGAGTCAAACGGGCGGTTGATATAGTCCGAGGCGCCCAGCTCGTACGCGCGCAGAACCATATCATCGGAATCTTCGCTCGAAATCATGATGACAGGCAGATTGTCACTAACCGATCGGCGCGACAGACCGGCCAGCACCTCAAAGCCGCTTATGCCCGGCATGACAATATCCAGCAGCACGAGCGACAACTCATCACCATAGCGGTCGACCATGTCGAGCGCCGTACGACCGTTGTCGGCCTCGAGGATGCAATACTCGTCCTTGAGCATCTCGCTGAGAATGACTCGGTTCATCTCGGAGTCATCGACAATAAGTACCAAAGGCTTTTCGCTTTGGAAGGCCTCGATGGAATCGGCATCGGTCACGACCGTACCGGCTTTTGCCTTAGCGCGGCTCAGTAACTGGACAGCGCGGCCAACGCCCTCATCGACCGTCTCGCCATGAATGCGAACGCCACCAACACATGCCGTCAAGCTCACGTACTCATGGCCCGGAATAATCGTGGAACGAACGGCATCGGACACCTGATGCAGGCGACGGGTGAAGTCATCGGAGGGAATATTGGGCATGACAACCACAAACTTGTCGCAGCCATAGCGCACAAGCTCGTCAGTCGAACGGATTCCGCTGCGCATGGCTGTCGCCACAGCACCGAGCGCAAGGTCGCCGGCATGACGGCCACACGTATCGTTGAAGACCCTAAAATCATCAAGGTCGATCATCGCAACGCCGGCATTCATGCGGGCGCTTCGGAGCTTTTCCTCGTAATACCGGCGATTATGCACGCTCGTCAGCACGTCGGTGTAGACAAGGTCTTCTTCTGCAGCCTCTTGCCCATCGATCGGACGCACCATCAGCAGGACATGAGGCTTGCCCTCGACCTTCAGAGGGCGCAGATGGGCACGGTACTCAACGCCATCGTTGAGCAGTTGCTCCGACACCTCATCGGAATCTGTCAAGGCCTCAAGACTCGACTGGCGCAGGCAAGGGCAGCGATCACCGGCGAGCAGGCAGTTAGGCTCGCTCTTAATCTGATCGGCCGACAGTAAGCGTACCACGGGGTAGGTCTTCGCGACACGGGCGACCTCGGCGGCAGCCTCCTCGTCGGTTAGATTGACCTCGTGATTATTGAGCATATGGGGCCCTTTCGATAGCTTCGCATGGTAGCGGTGGGTTCCAAATGTTACAAGGGTAACACCTTGCCGATGCAGGTAAGCACGTAAATGCTGTTACATTTTTATGAGTTGGCAGACGACGCGATTGAAGCCGCAGACGTGAGGTTTTGAGCACATTTGTTAACACGGCCGAAACGTTTGCGGGTGAAGGCTGTTTTGATTTTTACGGCCGCTAGAGCTCCAGGATGCCACGGACAGTCTGGGCAGCCGCTGCCGGGCGATCGCGCAGGCCGTTGTGCGCGCCGGGAACCATTACGAGTGGACAGTCCAAAAGCTCAGCCGCCACCCTTGTGCCCGCCTCGCGAGGCGTGCCAATCGAGAGCTCGCCCAGGAGCACGGCGGCCACCGTTTTTGACGCACGAACGCTATCCCAATCGGGAACGCAGGTCATAGTAATCCCGTATTCGTTTGCCATGAAGCTGCGGCCGTTGCGCAGGGCATGCTTGGCTTCTGCCTCGGTTAACTTGGGGGCCTCAGGGTCCGAATCGCCGATGGCGCCCAGGAAGGCCCGTAATGCCCTGGAGACCTTTCCCGCGGCGATCATCTCGAGCAAAACCGGGGCCGCGCCCAGACCGGCACCCTCATCCGTCACGGCGGGTTCATGCAGAATCGCACGCGAGATTATGGTGGGGTTTGCACGAAGAAGCTCCAGGGCCACCAACGTACCGGCACTGTGCGCGAGCACGTTTGCCGGAGTGCCAATATGCTCGATAACGGCCTGCAGGTCGGCAGCCTGGACGGCGAGGTCGTAGCGTCCGTCTGCAGCGTCGCCGCTCTCGCCGCAACCGCGGCGGTCGTAGGTAATGACGCGATAGTCACAGGCGAGCTCGCGGACGATGGCGTCAAAAAAGACGCCGTCGACGCAGGCACCGTGCACGCACACCAAGGCGGGTGCATCGGACGATACAACCGGGCCGGCATACTCGCGGCAGGCGATCGTAGTGCCCGCATTCTCGACCGTAAAATCCATACTGTGTTCCCATCGTCAACACCACCAGGCCGTGCCGGGATACGGCTTGGCCAGATGGCGTCATTTTGTGCGTACATGAATGCGTCTACTGTACCCGGCTCGCGCCCCTTCATGACAGGGTTTCGAAAACTCACCCGATTGCAAGGTTTCTGCCTAAACAACAGCGCCCAAACCCGCGACCCGCATGAAGGCCGATGCTATGCTTAAGCTCAACTGTCCCAAGGAGCACATGCCTATGTCTACGTTTTTAAATGCCAGCCCCATCTTTGGGCCCGTCCGCAGCCGTCGCTTGGGCCTTTCGCTCGGTGTCAACATGATGCCGGCGAGCGGCAAAATCTGCACGTTCGACTGCATCTACTGCGAGAACGGTCTCAACGCCGAGCACCCCTGCCACGAGCCGTATAACACGGCTGCCGTGGTGCTCGATGCACTCGAGGCCAAGCTGCACGAGATGGCAATCGAGGGTGAGCTGCCCGATGTAATCACGTTTGCCGGCAACGGCGAACCAACCGCCGCACCTGAGTTTCCGCAGGCTATCGCCGGTGCCATCGCGCTGCGCGACCAGCTGGCCCCAAACACCAAGATTGCCGTGCTTTCCAACGGCACGCGCGCCGACCGTCCCCAGGTGCACGATGCACTCATGATGGTCGACGACAACATCCTCAAGCTCGATACGGTCGACCCGGCATTTATCCAGCTGCTCGACCAGCCCGTTGGCCCCTACGATGTAGAGCACCAGATAGAGACGTTCGCAAACTTTAACGGTCATGTCATTATCCAGACGATGTTTTTGAGCGGTGAGTACCGGGGCAAGTCTCTCGATAACACCGGCGAGGAGTACGTTGGCCCTTGGCTCTCGGCGCTCGAGTGCATTCGCCCACAGGAGGCGACCATTTACACGGTGGCGCGCGAAACACCGGTCGCCGGCCTTGCTAAAGCGGCGCCCGAGGTGCTCGACAAGATTGCTGCACGCGTGCGCGCCCTCGGCATCCCCTGCCAGGTGAGCTACTAGCAAAACCACGCAGCAGCCAGTGCCCGCCATCCCGCCCCATCAGTTGCGGTGATATAGTTCCTATTTGTGCTGTTAAACCGCTTAAATCGGAACTATATCACCGCAACTTTTATAGACGCGTGGGTGGGCTATACTAGCTGCGGATGAAAGGAAGTTAGCCATGTTTGACAAAGGACCCGTGCCCGGCCGCAACGACGCTTGCTGGTGCGGCAGCGGCAAAAAATATAAGAAATGCCATAGCACCTTTGACGAGCGCCTCGAGCGCCTGTGGGAAGAGGGCTGGGAGGTTCTACCTCGCACGCTCTACAAGACGCCCGCCGATATCGAGGGCATCAAGCGCTCGGCGGCTATCAACGTGGGCGTGCTCGACTACGTAGGCGAGCACATCGCCGCGGGCATGACCACCAACCAGATTGACCAGATGATCTACGACTACACCGTCGAGCACGGTGGCACGCCGGCCGACCTCAACTACGAGGGCTACCCCAAGAGCGTATGCACCTCGATCAACGACGTGGTCTGTCACGGTATCCCCTGCGATACGGACGTGCTGCACGAGGGCGACATCATCAACGTCGACTGCTCCACGATTCTTGACGGCTACTTTAGCGACTCGAGCCGCATGTTCTGCATCGGCGAGGTCTCTGCCGAGCGCCAGCGTCTTGTCGATGTCACCCGCGCCAGCGTGGAGGCGGGCCTGGCGGCCGTCAAGCCATGGCTGCCGCTGTCCGTTATGGCCGAGGCCGTGCAAAAGACGGTCGAGGACGCCGGCTTTAGCGTGGTGCGCGAGTACGGCGGACACGGCATTGGCAAGGAGTTCCACGAGGACCCGTTTGTGGGCTTTACCACCGAGGCGCCCGATGTGGACACCATCATGGCTCCGGGCATGGTCTTTACCATCGAGCCCATGGTCAACGCCGGAGCACCCGACATCAAGATTAGCAAGGGCGACGGTTGGTGCGTGCGCACCAAGGACGGCAGTGATTCGGCCCAGTGCGAGGTACAGCTCGTGGTGACCGAGGACGGCTACGAGCTGCTGAGCTGGTAGCCGTGGATGCGCCGGATGCTGACGGGCATGCTCGTCTTGCATCCGGCGTTTTTATTTGAACGTTTTGCCTGATAAAACCTGCCAAAATTAACCTGTCCCTGGCAGGTCGAGCGGAGAGGACTGCTTGTGAACATCCTGGTTTTGCTGCCCGTCAATGACCGCCATCGCGCAATTCTTGAGTCGAGCGCTCCGGGCGAGGACTTTATCTACACGAGCGCCGACGCCGCCACACGTGAACAGGTCGCCGATGCCGACGTGATCCTGGGCAACATCGACCCTGACATGCTCACGGCATGCGAGCATCTCCAGCTGTTGCAATTGCAGACCGCCGGCTATGACGACTACCTTGCCGCCGGCACCGTGCCGGCTGAAGCTAAGCTGTCTTGCTCGATCGGCGCCTACGGTCAGGCCGTGAGCGAGCACATGTTTACCATGGTCCTTTCCATGATGAAGCGCCTGCCCGGCTATCACGATTTGCAGCGCGAGCATCGCTGGGAGGATTTGGGGCCGGTTACCTCGCTCAAAAATGCCAACGTGCTGGTGCTGGGCGCGGGCGACATTGGCGGCCACTTTGCCACGCTCTGCCGCAGCATGGGTGCGCACGTCCGCGGCATCAAGCGCCATCCGCTCGTCTACCCCATTGTGTTTGAGGACATGGACGGCATGGACGCCCTACCTGAGCGCTTGGCGGAGGCCGACATCGTCGCATCCTTTATGCCGAGCACACCCGAGACCCACGGCCTGGCGAACGCCGAGTTCTTCGCCGCGATGAAGCCGGGCTCCTTCTTTGCCAACGGCGGCCGCGGAGATCTTGTGGTCGCCGACGACTTGATTGCCGCTCTGGAGTCGGGGCATCTCGCCGGCGCCGCGGTCGACGTCACCGACCCCGAGCCCCTGCCCGCGACAAGCCCGCTGTGGGATGCGCCCAACATGCTCATCACACCGCACGTCTCCGGATGGTTCCACCTGGCAGCCACGCTCAACAATGTCGTAGACATCGCCGCGGAGAATCTGCGTCATCTGCAGGCCGGCGAGACCCTTCGCTGCTGGATCGAACACTGATTGTTCCGGCGTTTTACCAAACGCCGGAACCTCTCGACGCTGCGAGCCCCATGGGTTCCGCCGTTCTAACGAACGGCGGACCGGTCGACGCTGCGAGCCCGCCGTTTGGCCAATCTGCCGTTCAATTTCAAAGGCGCGACCAGAAGGTCAGCGCCTTTTCATTTCACGGCACCTTGGCTCAAACGGCAGGCTCTCGCTGACTTTTGCTCAACCTGTGGGGTCTTCAAATTGTTAGAGCGTTGCTAAGTAATTCTTTGCGTCTTCTACGCTCATTGCTGCGACAGGTGCGTGTGAGCAGAGCTTGACATCGTTGGTGACCAGAAGGTCTGTCTTTGCGCGCATCGCTGCCGCGATGATTAAATCGTCTTCGTAATCGCTATGGAGCTTACGCTGCTTACTCGCCATCCATATGTCACTCAGATCGCAGGGCACGGGCGTAGCAAGTTGCGACAACACATCAAGACAATCCCATGCGAGTGATGTCGCCGCCGAAGCGGCATCTTGAGACAGCGAACCGTGCTCTCGCCGATACCACGCCTTATGTTCGCTCGAAATCAAATAGAACAGGTCTTTGGACGATGTCGCCGCATACAGCAAATCAACCTGAGCCGCGCATGCATCACGTAGAAACTCAATCGCCGCCGCACGACCGCGTCGTGAAGGGATGAAATAATCAAGCCAGACGTTGGTGTCAACCAAGATGCGCTTAGGATTCTCACTCATAGAGCCAGCTCATCTCCTCGCCGTAGCGATCCGCATAGGCATTCCGTTTGAGCTCTTCGTCGTCCGATGGCTGAGCCTTGACCATATCGATTCCTGACTCACGGCAAGCGGCAGCGAACAGCTTCGACCCCTGATCCATGAGCTCGAGCTTACGTTCGGCGGCCTTTTCGCGCTCGCGCTGTTCCGCCCGGGCACGACTGGGCAGCAGGATATCCTCGAGCGCACCGGGGCGATCGGCCAGCGACGCTGCAAGCTGCCAGAGCGCTCGCACCGCTTGGCTCGGCGTCATACCGGCCCTGGAGAGAGCGGCGTCCCCACTCCTTTTAAGATCGGCATCGAGACGCACGTTGATCTGAGCGGCTGTTGTGGTCATGACCCCTCCTTAATACTTCAAAACTATCATAAAACTCTATGGTAGATACGTAAAGCATGTATAGCATTTATAAGCATTAGCCGTACTCTGTACACAAAAAGCCGCCGAGGCACACTGCACCTCGGCGGCCACATATCACAGATCTAGCTCGGTTTCACCCTTTGCATTCGCCCAGATAAAACCTGCCGAAATCAACATCCCTCTTTGGCAGGTTTTAGAGCTCCGCGCTTTCGGCTCCGTTGATATGGAGGTCGCGCTCGTAGAAGGCGGTGAGGGCGCGGATGGCGTACATCACGTCGCGCACGCCGCCGGTCTCGTAGCTTGAGTGCATGGCCAGCTGCGGCAGGCCCACGTCCACGGCGTGCATGCTCGCCTGCATATTGGACAGGTTGCCGAGTGTGGAGCCTCCGGCCATATCGCTCTTGTTGGCGAAGGCCTGTGTGGACACGTCGGCGTCATCGCAGATGGCTTGGAACACCGCGCGGCTAAAGGCATCGGTGCAGTAGTGCTGGTTGGCAGCTTCCTTGATGACAATGCCGCCGTTGAGCACAACCTGGTTGCGGGCATCGCACTTCTCGGCGTGGTTGGGGTGCACGGCATGTGCATTGTCGCAGCTTACAAGCATCGAGGCGGCAAGTGCGCGATGGTACGACTCGTCGTCAAAGCCCAGCGATCCGTTGATGCGGCGCAGCGCGTCGGCCAAGAACGTCGACATGGCGCCCTGCTTGGTCTCGGAGCCAACCTCCTCGTTATCAAAGCAGCAAAAGACCGAGATGTCATGCGCATTCTCGGCACCCAAAAATGCCTGCAGCGAGGTGTAGGCGCAGGCCAGGTCGTCGAGCTTGGGCGTCGAGATAAACTCGTCGGCCCAGCCCCAAATGCGCGCATCCTGACGATTGACCAGGAACAGATCGCGACCTAGGATCTGCTCGGGTTCAACGTCCAGTTCGTCAGCGATCAGTGCGTCAAAATCTCCCTGTTTAAGCTCGCCGGCGCTGATGAGCGGGCACAGGTCGACGGCTCGGTTGGGAGCAAAGCCCTCGTTAACGCCGCGGTTCATGTGGATGGCAAGGCTCGGAATGATAGCGACCTCGCGCTCGGTAGCAAGCAAACGGCTCTCGATACGGTCGCCCTCGCGCACCAGTACGCGGCCCGCGAGCGCCAGCGGGCGATCGAACCAAGTGTAGTCGATCATGCCGCCGTAGGCCTCGATGTTCAGACGCAGCGTCTCGCCCGCACCGTCAAGTTCGGGCACGGCCTTGACCTTAAACGTCGGAGAATCGCTGTGCGACGCCGTGAGCTGAAAATGATAGTCACCGGCAACACCGTCCTCGCCCCACGTCGCGGCCAGGTCCTCGCCCACCTTAAAGGCAACAACGCTCGAGGTGTTGCGCTGCGTGTAATAACGCCCGCCCGGCTCGATGTCCCACGCCGCATTCTCGGGCAGGTAGGTAAAGCCCGCCTCGTCGAGCTCGGCCATAATGGTCGCCGCCGTATGGAACATGCTGGGGCATGCCTCGATAAAGTCGATAAGGTCGTTGGCGGCCTCGATATCATCGGCCGTCACATGCGCGCGCTCGGGCGTTTCCTGATCCGTCATGCTCTCCCCTTTCGCTGGGTTGATGGTCCCCTCCAGCATACCCCGCCACGCCAGCGCCGCACTCTTCATTCCGTGCTTAATTCCGCGCCACTCACCAAGTTGAGCCATCATGCCCGCGCTCCTTTTGCGACAATTGCGCTAACAGGACGAGAGGAGCCGTCATGAAGCCACGTAACATTGCCATCACCTGCGGTGTCGCGGGAGTCGCCGTCGGCCTTGCCGCTGCCACCGGTATCGTTTATCACAAGCAAATCAAATCCGCCGCGTCGCTCAAACGCTTGACCGGCTACGCGGATGGCTATGACCTGTACGCAATCGACATCGCCTACGACTACGATCTCGATCGCATCATCGCCGCTGGCGCGCGCGACGATCAGGCCTACATCGATGCCGTGGTGGCGCAGGTGTTGCCCGGCGTGCCGGCGCATGTCCAGGCGCCCCAGTTTGCCTGCAGCGCTTTTGTCGCCGTAGATGCCGAAGGCCGCGTGCGCACCGGTCGCAATTACGACTTTAAGGACGACACCTCGGCGCTGCTGGTGCGCAATCACCCACGCGGCGGCTATGCTTCCATCGGGCTTGCCGCCCTTAACAACCTGGGCGATAACACTCCGCTTGACTCCGTCGCCGGACGCGCCGCGGCGTTGATGGGCCCGTTTGCCCAGCTCGATGGTGTTAACGAATGCGGCGTGTCCATTGCCGTACTCACTCTGGATTCCAAGCCCTGTGACCAGGACACGCAACGTCCCGTCATCAATACCTCGCTCGCCATCCGTCTGGTGCTCGACCGTGCCGCCACCACGCAAGAAGCTGTCGACCTGCTTTCCGCCTACGACATGCACGCCATGGCAGGACGCGATTACCACTTCTTTATCAACGACGCCGCCGGTGACGCGCGCGTAGCAGAGTGGGATCCGCACGATCCGGACCGCGCTTTCAAAGCGACTCCTGTACGCCAGGTTACGAACTTCTACGCCTGCTATGGCAACGAAGTGCTGCCCAACCAAAAGAATGGCGAACTGGGCCATGGTAAAGAGCGCGCCGTCGCAATCGCCGATGTCCTTGACGCCCATGTCGGTGCCCAGGACGAAACGATTGTCTGGGAAGCCTTGCGCGCTGCAGCGCAAGAGCCCAATCCGGAAGACATCACCAGCAATACACAATGGTCGGTCGTCTTTGACAATACCGAACCCGCCGCCGCTATTACGCTGCGCCGCCACTGGGGCGACGTCGACGCCTTCGCACTGTAAGGAGCCAGGCCCGTCGGCCTTACGCTCGCCTGACGTTGTTTACATTTCCATACGCTTGAGCTAACACGTTTTACCCCGTATCAACAGTGTGCGGGGGTAAACTTATGCGCATGTTATAACTTGCCCGGAAGGATTCATCATGCTTAGGATCGGTCTTCTTACCAGTGGCGGCGACTGCCAGGCACTCAACGCCACCATGCGCGGCATTGTCAAAACGCTTATGACCAACAGCGAAGAGCCTATCGAGATCTATGGTTTTGAGGACGGCTACCAGGGCCTTATCTACAGCAGATTCCGTGTCATGACTCCCGCCGATTTTAGCGGCATCCTCACCCGCGGCGGTACCATCCTGGGCACGAGCCGTACGCCGTTCAAGCGCCTGGACACTCCCGAGGCCGACGGCGTCGAGAAGGTGCCGGCGATGGTCCACACCTATCATAAGCTGCAGCTCGACTGCCTGTTTATGCTGGGCGGCAACGGCTCCACCAAGACCGCCAACCGCCTGCGCGAAGAGGGCCTCAACGTTATCGCCCTGCCCAAGACCATCGATAACGACACCTGGGGCACCGAGCTGACGTTTGGATTTACGAGTGCCATCGATGTCGCCACCAAGTGCATCGACGACATCCACACCACCGCTTCGAGCCATGGCCGCGTGTTCGTCATCGAGATCATGGGCCACAAGGTTGGCTGGATCCCGCTGTATGCCGGTGTCGCGGGCGGTGCGGACGTCATCCTGATTCCCGAGATCCCCTACGACATGGATAACGTCATCAAGACCATCGAGCATCGCATGGAGACCGGCAGCCGCTTTACCATCGTGGCCGTCGCCGAGGGCGCTATCTCCAAGGAGGGCGCGGCGCTGTCCAAGAAGGAGTACAAGAAGAAGCTCGCCGAGCGCACGAGCCCGTCAATCGTGTACGACATCGCCAAGGAGATCGAGACCAAGACCGGTCGCGAGACCCGCGTCGCCATCCCCGGTCACACGCAGCGCGGCGGTCAGCCCGACGCCCAGGACCGCATCTTTGCGACTCAGTGCGGCGTCGAGGCAGCGCTCGGCTGCCTGCGCGGCGAGTTTGGCTACATGATTGCCCTGCGCGACGGCAAAATGTGCCACATGCCGCTCGAGGATGTCGCCGGCAAGCTCAAGTTTGTCGACCCCCAGAGTGATCTGGTGCGCGAGGCCAAGGCGCTGGGCATCAGCTTCGGCGACGAATAGCCTCGGCTGGAACCGCCCCCATCGGAGCCCCCAGGGCTTACCTCCCAAATCGTCCTCGGACATGTCAGGACCCCGCCGTGCGCTTCGCGCGGCGGGGTCCTTCCGTCCTGCGGAAAGATTTGGGAGGTAAGCCCTGGGGGCTCCTGCGGTAACTGGGGAGGCCGAGGCTATTCGCCTTCTTGCTGCGGGTGCCTAGGGTGGGGTGCAGCGTGCATTTTTGGGAGTTTTCAGCAGCCGTGGGTGCCTGCATACTGGATTTTGGGCGAAAAGCAGGCGCCATGAGCCGCATACTGTAAAAATGAGCGATCCTTGAGGTGCCGAGGGCTCATAATCAAGGCTTTCAACGCGGTTTTGTGCACCCATTCCCGCGCCCGCGGACTCCGGGATGCTGAATACTCCGGGATTTGCACGCCGCCCCCTGGGGTACCCGTGGGCAAAAAGCAACCACCCAGCCGAAATATGCATCCGGCGGGGCGGTTTATGCAGTACAGCGGCTGTGGATGCGCATGTCGCTCAGCGTTCTTGCCGACCGATGCAACGTCGTGCGTAGCCCTTAATGTTTTCGGTGAAACCGTCAAGGTCGTCGAGCGTGATAACGTTATCGGAAAGCAAGTTGGCTATCTCATAACGCATGGTGCTGCGGCGAATATCGTTCACAAGCACTCCTGAGGACAGCTTGTCCCTATTGATACGCTCTTCTAACGCCCAAAATCTACTGGACGCTTCACTGCCACCGTTCAGTATCTCGATGTACTGGCCGATGAGCATTTCCATATAGCTTTCTTGCCATTTTGGGAGCAGCTCTTTAAACAGCTTCCAGTCGCTTCAGTTACCTCGCCCATATTGCCTCCGTTCACCAAACAGACTTAGCCATTCGATTTTTATTCTATTTGGTATTTTCGCTCACAGCCGTGGATGAGGGGACCATCGGTCTTCGAGTTCGAGCTTGAATGAACCGTTTGCTACAAAATGCGCCTAATTACTACGATGATTCGAATGCCTTCGACCATGCCGAAAAGGGTGAAAGTAAAACCGCAGGTAGAAAGCTTGCCGATTTTTGAAAAAGATGGGTGTGGTCGGCCTCATCGAGTTCATCGTAGTAAATCGGCCTTTTTCTTGGCATGCGGCGAGTTAAATGCCAGTTCCCGTGTTGGAATTGCCCTGTCCATTCGTGAGTTGCGGTGAAATCGGGACTGTTAGACGCTCCAAGGTCCTCAACGGTCCGTATTTCACCGCAACTTGGAAGGGGCGAGCGGCGTTGGCCAAGCATTGTTGACGGGTTGGAACGGCTTAGGCTTGTTTGCGGCGCTTCCATTGCTTTCGGCACCAGCACATGAGTGCCTCTATGAAGGGAATCGTGATGAGGATGACCCATGCGGGATGGGGCTGTGCCAAACAAAGCCACATATAGAGGAACCAGGCAATGGCGGCTGTTGCATAGACGACGCCGATCAGCTTGGAGAGATGATGTCGGTCGATAAAGTCACCCATCGCCTCGTAGACGGGAATCAGAAAGACCAGAAAGAGCCCCATACCCCACGTGCCGCAGATGATGCCGAACGCGAGATAGGCGAGGACGACAAGTGCAGGAAAGGGAAACTCGTTCCATGCGCGACCGATCTTGGTGTGGAAATGCTTGCCATGATGGTCGAGCTTGACGTGTGCCTCTTTCCAGCTGGAAAACGTCTCGCCGTCGATGGTGACGGTGCCGTCGGCATTGGTATGTACGCTGTGTCCATCGTCCTCTAGCGTATCGATATGCAATCCGCCCGGCCCCACATGGACCTCTTCACCCTTGCGCTCGTTAGCCACGTGGATGCCGCTCCAACCAACATGAACCCCTTCACCTTTGTTGGGGTCGACAACGTGAATGCCGCGTGCAAGGGAAATGTCGACAAGTGGCTTGCCGTCAGGATCCACGTGCTCGGTAGAAGACTCGGTGCCTTCAGTCTCGTCGTAATTATTTGCGTCAACGTCATCGTCGGCCGAGGTGTCGACATCGCTAGCCGCTTCCCCATATAGCAACTCATCCAGTGACACGCCATACAGCGCGGCGAGTGCAATAAGGTTATCGGTATCGGGCGAGGATTCGCTGCGTTCCCATTTGCTGACAGCTTTGCGGCGATCGACGAGGCGCTGTGCCATCGCAAGATCCATAGTGGTTCCTTTCATGTGGCGACCGTAATCGAATGAGCCGAGTATGCCGAGAATAACCGGTAGCGACCACCATTTCTAGTTAGAATCTGCCCCAACCCTACCGCAACTACGAGTAGCAACCCCCTAATGGCCTGCCATTTCATGACAAATGTTAGTACGCATAACAGCCAAGAGCCCTCTCAATACGTTGCGGTGGAATAGTTCCTGTTTCATGGCTCTGCTATGCCAAACAGGAACTATTCCACCGCAACTTACTATCAGGCCACGCACCCGCAGAGTAGCTACGGGTGCCTAGGGTAGGATGCGGCGTGCATTTTTGGGAGTATTCAGCAGCCGAGGGTGCCTGCATACTGGATTTTGGGCGAAAGGCAGGCACCATGGGCCGCATCCTGTAAAAAAACGAGCGGCTCTAGAGGCGTTGGGGCTCAGAATCGGGGCTTTCAGCGCAGTTTTGCACCCCCGCCCCCGCGCCCGCGGACCCCGGGATGCTGAATACTCCGGAATTTGCACGCCCCCCTGGGGTACCTGTGGGCAAAAAGCAACCGCCCCGTCAAAGTATGCATTTGGCGGGGCGGTTTATGCAAAAATGCTGCTGCGGGCGCGTCGGCAGCTCGCTAGAACTTGAATCCCAGGACAGGCTACTCGGCGCTTTTGAGGGCGCCGACCATGTCGATCTTGTTGAGGGTACGATTGGTGGCGAGGTTGACGATAAACGTAAAGCCAAAGGAAAGCACCACGGCGAGCACGTAGCTTAGCGGCTCGACCTCGACATCAAAGTACAGCGACGGCATCTGCAAAATGTACGTAAAACTCTCGGCCAGCAAGCCGCCCAGCGGCACGCCCAGCGCAGCGCCAATCGCCGTGAGGATCAACGTCTCCTTGTTGACGTAATGGTGCACCTCACCGCGACGGAAGCCCAACACCTTAATGGTCGCCAGCTCGCGCTCGCGCTCGGAGATATTCGTGTTGGACAGCGTAAACACCACCACAAACGACAGGCACGCCGCCATAAAGGTCACGAGCACCACGACCGAATTGATAATCGTAAAGTTCGCTTCATAGTTCTCCCAATGCTCGGCCGTACTCGAAATCGTAAGCCAACCGTCACTCTTAAGATTCTTGCTAAACGCAATCTGGTCGGCCGACGAACCCTTAAGCAGCACAAAGACGCCGTTAAGACGTGCGCTTCGACCGAACGCGCGCTCATAGGTGCCCTGCGTCATGTAAAGCGTGTTGCCCAGATAGTTAAGCGAAATGTCGCTGACTTTGACCTTGGCAACATTGAGCGACGAATCCTGGACGTGAGCCGTATCGCCCGGCTGAATCCCCAGCACCAGCTGTGAACTTTTGCTCAGATACACGTCTCCGTCACGCAAAGGCAGCGGTTCTTTGGACTCATCCTCCAGGCGCACGTAATCGCCCAAGTCACTCGTGCGGTCATCGGGCACCACGATCAGCTGCACGGTCTCGCTCTTGCCGCCAAACGTAAAGGTGACGTTGTCGGTCATAATCGGCAGGGTCGAGGTCACGGTCACGTTGAAATCATTGGCCGCGCTGCGCTCATCCAATGCCGCGCACGTCTGCGAAAAATCGTCGGGATTGGCGACCGCCAGCAGGTCGTAGCGCGTGATATGTCCGTACTGTTTGGGCGAAAGCGCCACCGACGTATCACGGATGCCCATTCCGCAGATCACGAGCGCCGTGCAGCCGGCGATACCGAAGATGGTCATAAAGGCGCGCTTTTTGTAGCGGAACAGGTTACGCGCCGCCACCTTGTTTAAGAAGCCCATGCGGCGCCAGATAAAGCCGATGCGCTCAAGCAAGATGCGAGAGCCGGCGCGTGGGGCCTTGGGACGCATAAGCGAGGCTGGGGTCTCGGACATCTCGTGGCGGCAGGCGATAATCGTAGCGCCCACCACGCCCACGGCAAACAGCGCCACCGACACGAGCGACGACACGATGTCGTACGAAAGCAGCATCTGGGGCAGCGAGTACATGTCGTCGAACACCGTAAACAGGAACAGCGGAAGGCCCACAAATCCGATGATGTTGCCGAGCACGCCGCCGATCAGACATGCCCACAACGCATAGTCCACGTATTTGGACAGGATGCGCCCACGTGAATAGCCAAGCGCCTTGTACAGGCCAATAAGCGTGCGCTCCTCCTCGACCATGCGCGTGGCGGTGGTGAGGCTGATGAGCACGGCGACGATAAAGAAGATAAACGGGAAAACCGTGGCGATGGCCTCGATCGAAGAACTGTCGCTCTCGACGCTCGAGTAGCTTGCGATGTTACCGCGGTCCTGAATGTACCAAGTGCATTCGCCCAGATTGGAAAGCTCGGCGCGGGCATCGGCGAACTGCTGGTCGGCAGCGGCGCGACGCTGGTCCAACTCGGTCTGAGCCTGGACGCGCTCCTCGCTGCCCTCGGCCATACGGTTGATGTTTCTCTGCTCAACCCCAAAGAGCATCTCCGCCTGGCGCTCGGCCGCGTCAAGGCTTGCCGGCGTGTCAACCGTCAGCTCCTGGACGCGCGCCTTTTCACGCTCCTCGCGGATCTTCTCGATATTGCCCTTGACCTCATTGATCTTTGTCGTGTAGGCATCCGAATAGGAGTTAAGACTCTTGGCTCCCTCGACGATCACGTGGACTGCGGAGTAGGAAGAAGATGTCGCGGCATCCTCGCTCACATAGAACTTATAGTCCGCAGCCGAAGCAGCGCGAAAGGCGTTGACTGTCGAGTCGGAGCTCACGTCGGTAGGATCGAGGACCTCGGCCGTAATGGTGTAATCGCCCGCGGCAAACTGATCCTTGGCACTTTGGTTGGACGAGCTCGCGTCATTGGCGGCAAAACTCACCGTATCGCCGAGCTTTTTGCCCGAAGCCTTCAGGAACTTCGAAGTCACCGCGACTTCATCGGCGCTCTCGGGCAAATCGCCGCTCACCAGCACCGGCTGATCGATGTTCTCCTTGGAGAGACTTTGCACGACCACGCGCTCGCGCGTTGTGCCCACGGCGGTGTAGGCGGTCTCGGTGTAGATGCCCTCGACCGTCTCGACGCCGTCGACCTCTTGGATAGCCGCGAGATCGTCGCGCGTAAGGCCATAGGTCGACTGCACGTTAATGTCATAGACATTCTGCTGGTCAAAATAGGCGTCGACCGAATCGCACAAATCCTCGCAGCCCGCCTTAAGGCCGCACATCACGCTCACGCCAAGCGCAGTGATGACCACGATAGATAGGAAGCGCTTAAGACTGCCCCGAATCGTGCGGTAGATGCCACGGCGAAAAACCGTCGGCACCATATCGTTTGAGCTTTGGGCGGTACGGTAGGTCGCGAACTCCCGGTCGCGGCCCGCGTGCTCCGTATCGTGGTTTTGGCTGTTTTGGCAATCTTGGTCCATGGGCGCTACCACTCGATCGTCTCGATAGGCACGGGATTTTGCTGGACCGTCTCGCTCTCCACGCGGCCGCTCTTAAAGCGGATCAGGCGATCGGCCATGGGCGCCAGCGCGGAGTTGTGGGTGATGATAATGACCGTGATGTCCTGCTTGCGGCAGGTGTCCTGTAGCAACTGCAAGATCTGCTTGCCGGTTTTGTAGTCGAGTGCACCCGTGGGCTCGTCGCACAAAAGCAGCTTGGGATTCTTGGCCAGTGCGCGGGCAATGGACACGCGCTGCTGCTCGCCGCCCGAAAGCTGTGCCGGAAAGTTGCCCAGGCGCTCGCCCAGGCCAACCTGACGAAGCGTCTGTTCGGCATCAAGCGAATCGGGGCAGATCTGAGCCGCGAGCTCAACGTTTTCGAGGGCCGTCAAGTTGGGGACCAGATTGTAGAACTGGAAGACGAAGCCGACGTCGGCGCGGCGGTATTCCACGAGCTGCGCCTCGTTGGCGGAGCTCACGTCGCGCCCGTCCACCGTCACGGTGCCGGAAGTCGCCGTATCCATGCCGCCCAGGATGTTGAGCGCCGTGGTCTTGCCGGCGCCCGAGGCGCCCAGGATAATGGCGAGCTCACCGCGCTCGACCGTAAAACTCGCGCCGTCGAGCGCGTGAATGCGGGCGTCACCCTCGCCGTATGCCTTGATGACGTCTTTGAATTCGATATAAGCCATCGAGTAATTCCCATCTGGTCGGATAACTCTTTAGTATTACCCATTTCCCACCTACCAAAAAGGGACAGGTTTATTTTGGCAGGTTTTAGAGGCGGACGGTAAAGGTGATCTGGTTACCGTGGCCGCAGACAGAAGCACTCCCGCCATGGGCCTCGGCGATGGCTCGCACCACAGATAGGCCCACGCCCGAGCCGCCCGTCTTGGAGTTACGCGAGACATCTGCGCGGTAGAAGCGGTCAAACAGCCGGTCCAGGTCACCCTCGGGCAGCTCATCAACAGCATTCGATACGACAAGCTCGGCCGAGCCTTTGCCCGCACCGCGCGAGGCTGCGCGCAGGCTTAGCTCAATCACGCCGCCCTCGCTTGCGTAGCGTGTGGCGTTGTCCAGCAGCAACTCAACCACCTGTGCCACCGCCGCAACATCGGCATGGGCCCGCACGCCGCTCGCAATCGACGTCGACAGACGCTTGCCGCGCGAAACCGCCACCGACTCAAACGGCGCCGCCGCCTTGTCCACGGCCTCCGAAAGATCGATCGATGTCATGGTAAAGCCGGCCGAACCCTCGTCCATACGCGCCAGGAACACCAGACGCTCCGTCAGCGCCGTCAGCCGCGCGACCTGCTCGTGAATGCTCTGCGTCCATTCGCTCTCGCCGCTCTCGATTTCCTGCACCTCGTTGGCGGCGTCGATCACAGCTAGCGGCGTCTTGATCTCGTGGCTTGCATCGGTAATAAAGCGCTTTTGCTTGCTGTAGCTCTCGACCATCGGCCGAATCACCGCACCCGAGGCGCCCGCCACAATTGCCAGCACTGCCAACCAGCCAATGCAACTGATTGCCACGCTCGCGCTCAAAAACGAATGAAAGCTTGCAAGCTCACGCGAGCAGTCCACGAACACATAGGTGGTCTCACCGTCTTGAACGTCAGTCGTATAGCGATAATTGCCAGAAAAACCCGAGACCCAACCCTTGGAATGCAACTTTGCGGCAATACTGGCGGCGCGCTTGGCACCCACCGCGGCAATGCGGGCCGTGTTGACATCGGCAACCTGTCCGGCGGCAATCGTCACCGTAAAGTAGCGCGTGTCAAAGGGAGCTTCCGCCGTCATGCCTTCAAAACGCCCGTCGCGAACAGCCGCCTGGTTACCAGTAGCAACCTTGCCGGCAACCGCATCCTGGCCGGGATCGGCTTTAGGCTCGTTCCCCCAATCGATACCGTCCTTGCCCGCCAGGATATAGTCCAGGCGAGCGTCGGCCATCTTGCAGACATGCGAATAATTGACGATGTTGATGCCGGCGATGATGAGCGTGAGCACCACGGTCACGGCGCCCATGGCAACCAGGATGAACTTGCGACGCAGGCGGCGGCCCAATGCGTCAGCAGAATTTGCCCGCCCCGTACTACTCGAGGCGGCGTGAAACCGCTCCGTCATGCGTTTACACCACGTGCGCACGCTCACGCCTGCTCGCCTTCCTCGACAACCTCAAGCGAATATCCCTGGTTGCGCGACGCGCGGATGGCCACATTGGCACCCAGCGCCGCCAGCTTTTTGCGCAGGTACGAGATGTAGACCCACACCACGTTGGCGCCTTCGGGCGCGTCCTCACCCCAAACCTCGAGCATCAGACGCTCGGTGGGCATGCGCGTGCCGGCGTTGCGCATAAAGAGTTCCATAAGCTGAAACTCGCGATTGGCTAGGTGTTCCTCGCCCAAGGGACCCACAAGCGTGCAAGCCGCCGTATCGAGGCGCACGTTGCCCACACTGAGCGTCGTGGCATCGATCGCAGTCGCGGCACGCGTCATGGCGCGAATGCGCGCGAGCAGTTCCTTGGCGGCAAACGGCTTGGTCAGGTAATCGTTGGCGCCGGCGTCCAGGCCCTCGACCTTATCGGACACCTCGCTTTTGGCCGTGAGCATGATGATGGGCAGTCGCTTACCGGCGGCGCGCGTGCGCTTGAGCACGTCGATGCCATCCATGCCGGGCATCATGATGTCCAGGATTGCGGCGTCATAGTCGTTGGCGAGCAGATATTCGAGCGCCGTCAGACCGTCGAGGGCGGTATCGACCTCGTAGTCGCTATGTTGAAGAATCGCGGTAAGAGCGCGGGAGAGGCCGGGTTCGTCTTCGGCAAGCATCAGCTTCATGGTTGTTCCTTTGGCGCACGGCTATACAGGTTTCGATACCGCCGATGATAGCGCACCGCCAGCCGTCTTAGCGCAGCCTTAGCTGCTCAACCTGCGCGTTTTCAAATACGCAGGATATGGCTTAACCAAACTTAAGGCTCAGATGCCGAGCGCTTGGACGCATGCCGGTCGCGAAAAGACGGCGACTCGTTCTTTCACGGCGTCTTGGCTATGCAAAGTGCCCTGGCGTTACTCCTCGTACGCACCCTCGAGCCGCAGCAGCCACTCCTTGCGGTCAAGGCCGCCGGCATATCCGTTGAGCGATCCGTCGGCCGCCACCACGCGATGGCACGGCACGATAATCGAAATGGGATTACGTGCGACCGCAGCCCCCACCGCACGAGGAGACACAACGGGCGCCTCGTTTCCCGGTACACGATGTCGAGCCGCAACACGCTGGGCGATCTCGCCATACGTGGCAACCTCGCCACGCGGAATGGAAAGCAGCTCGTACCAAACTTCACGCTGAAACGCCGTACCGATCATATGCAACGGCGGCGTAAACCGAGGTTCCTGCCCTGCAAAATAAGCATTCAGCCAAGCCCAGGAACGCTCAAGCACCGAAGAGGCCGCACCATTTGCGGGACTCAACGACGACATGCCACCAGTACCAGAAACCGCATCGGCACCTTCAACGTACTCCGCATCTTCTTTGAGAAGCGTGGAGCCAAAGTGCTCCTGCCCCTCAAACCAAAGCCCCGTCAGACCGCGGCCATCAGCGGCAAGCAGGATTTCGCCCAAAGGCGAAGCAAATGTCGTCGTGACCACCAGCGGCTCCTTTCAAAACTTCGCAAACATAATACCGCGAACTGTGCAGACAACCTGTCAGATACACCTGGGCAGGCTCGTAATTGTTTAAGCGAGGCCGCTTTCCCCAATCAAGCGAAAAAGACGCAGGGCTTCGACGCCAGAGCGGCACCTCTATCAGCTGAGCTCTAGTACTTTCCCGAGAAGTGAACGAGTAAAAACGAAGCCCCGGAGCATCCACACCTTTAGCCCGCAAAACCGCAGGATTCGCGCAGAAAAACCGCAGGAAATAGCGGTCAAAATATGCCAATGCTTCGGGGGTCCAAATAAGGTCGTTCACTTCTCGGAAAAGTATTAGACCTCGATTCGCACCAACCCCAAAGTCACCCCAGGCAGCAGGCGCGAAGCGCCGCAGCTGCCGTCACGCCCCGCAGCCACCCCAGGCAGCAGGCGCGAACGCGCCGCAGTTGCCGGCCGCGCCCCACAGTCCCCCAAGGCAGCAGGCGCGAAGCGCCGGGGCCGCCGCCGGGACCAGGGCCCACAACAGCCACGTGCCCTCGCATCAGCCCAGCGGCCCCAACCAACAACGGCCCCATCGCAGGCCGCTCGCAGCAGCGTCACCGCAGGCGGGGGCCGGGCTTAGTTTTCAGAACACTCCGCAGACCAGTGTGGCGCCTTGTCCGCAGCTCCGAAGGAGCAGGACAAGGCGCCACACATGGTCGAGGACGTTCTGAAAACTAAGCCCGGCCCCGCCGGACAGGTCGCACTACTCGCAGAGCAGCTTAGCGATCTGGACGGCGTTGGTTGCCGCGCCCTTACGGATTTGGTCGCCGCAGCACCAGAAGGTGATGCCACGCGCGGCCTCTGGGTTCGAGATGTCGCGACGCACGCGGCCGACCCAGATCAGGTCCTGGTCGGAGGTGTCCATCGGCATGGGGAAGCGATCGTGCGCATCCTCGGCAGCCATATCGTCAACCAGCTTGACGCCGGGAGCGGCAGCCAGCGCAGCACGGGCCTCGTCAACCGTAATGTCGCGCTCAAACTCAAGCGTAATGCTCTCGGAGTGCGAGCGCAGCACGGGCACGCGCACGCAGGTGCAGTTCACGCGCAGCTCGGGCAGGTGCATAATCTTGCGGCCCTCGTTTTGCAGCTTCATCTCCTCGGATGTAAAGCCCTCTTCCTTGACGCCGCCAATCTGCGGAATCAGGTTGCTCGCCAGCTGGGCGGCAAATGCGCGCGGCTCGGGAATCTCCTCGCCACGGCCCAGGGCGGCCAGCTGAGCCTCGAGCTCGGCCATACCGGGAGCGCCGGCACCCGAAGCCGCCTGATACGTCGAGACGATCATACGCTTCACGCCGGCGAGCTGGTGCAGCGGCCACGTGGGAACCAGACCGATGATGGTCGCGCAGTTGGGGTTGGCGATAAGGCCGTGATGCCACTTGATATCGTCGGCATTGATCTCGGGCACGACCAGCGGCACCTCGGGATCCATGCGGAAGGCATGGCTGTTGTCGACCACGACAGCGCCGCGCTTGACGGCCTCGGGCAGTAGCTCCTTCGCGATATCGTCGCCAGCGGCTCCGAGCACAATATCACAGCCCTCAAAGGCCTCGGGGCAAGCCTCCTCGATTACGATCTGCTCGCCGCGGAACTCAACGGTCTTGCCCGCGGAGCGTGCACTCGCCAGCAGCTTGAGCTTACCGACCGGGAACTCCTGCTCGTTGAGGCACTCGAGCATCTGGGTGCCCACGGCTCCCGTCGCGCCCAAAATAGCAACCGTGTACTGTTTCATGCTTCCCCCTTTAAAGGTTGTGGCTTTTGCCCGCACGCCGAGCAGGCCAATTATTGTTGCCAGTGTATACAAGAACGGGGCGGGCACGAAACCCGCCCCGTCGAAACGAAACCGAAACGAAACGCCCCGCCGTAGATTTTTGAAACATGACCCAAAAATCTACCGAGCAGTCGCTACTTTTTGAGCGCAGCCAGAGCGGGATCGACCGGCGCGGGAGCCTCCAAGTCGGAAACCTTCACAATGCCGTTCTCATCGGAGAAGGCACGGTAAATGGTCTGAATCGCAAGGTCGAAGTCCTTCTCCTCGACACCGATAATGATGTTGATCTCGTCGCAGCTCTGCGAAATCATACGCACGCTCACGCCCGCCTGGCCAAGCATGCCAAACAGGTGGCCAGAGATGCCGGCACGACCGCGCAGGTTACGACCGACGGTCGCGATAAGTGCCAGACCCTCGACAACCTCGATCTCGAGCGGCTCGACCTCCTGCTGAATGTCGCCCACGAGCGAGTACAGCGAATCGTGCACGTCCTGTTCCTGTACCACGGCGCCAAAGCGGTCGACACCGGTGGGCATGTGCTCGACGGAAACGTCATAGCGCTCGAACACCGAAAGCGCGCGGCGCATAAAGCCGACACGGGGCTTGGTGCGGTCGCGGGCAACGTTGATGGCAACAAAGCCGCGCTTGCCAGTCACGCCGGTAATGATGGGCTCTGCCTCGCCCTCATCAGCCGTCTCGCTAATGATGGTGCCGGGGTCCTGCGGCGCATTGGTGTTCTTGATGACCAGCGGAATACCCGCCTCGCGCACGGGGAACACGGCCTCCTCGTGCAGGACGCTTGCGCCCATGTACGAAAGCTCGCGCAGCTCCTCGTAGGTAACGCGCGCAATGGGCTGAGCCTCGGGAACAATACGCGGATCGGCAGAATAGAAGCCCGAGACGTCGGTCCAGTTCTCGTACAGGTCGGCGCCCAGGCACTTGGCCAGAATCGAGCCGGAAATATCGCCGCCGCCACGGTCGAGCAGCTTGATCTGGCCCTCACGCGTCGCGCCGTAGAAACCGGGCATAACAAAGCCGCCCTGCTGGCCGTACTCCTGCACCAACTCGGAGGTACGGTTCATGCTGAGCGTACCGTCGTGATGGAACGCCACAACCGTCGCGGCGTCCAGGAACGGCAGGCCTAGGTACTCGGCCATCAGGCGAGCGGTGAAGTACTCGCCGCGGCTCACAAGCTCCTCGGTGGAGTAGCCGCCCGAGCGGGCGCGCTCGGCAAAGGCCGCGAACTCCTCGCGGATGGGATAGGTGAGCTCCAGCTCGTCAGCGATATCAAAATAGCGTTGGCCGATGTCCTCGAGCAGCTCCTCACACGACACGTGATACTTAACGTGCGCGTTAACCAGGTAGAGTAGGTCGGTCACCTTGGTGTCGCCCTTAAAGCGGCGGCCGCAGGCGGAAACCACCACAAAACGGCGGGCAGGGTCGGCGTCGACGATGGCCTTGATCTTTTTGAAGTGTTCGGCGTCGGCGACCGACGAGCCGCCAAACTTGGCAATCTTAATCATGGGCTGGAGGTTACCTTTCTAAAAAGCCTCTGCGAACCTATTTTGCGCGCTCTGATACCATGGTTTCACCGATTGGGACCAAGGCATCCGAGGAGCAGTGTTATATGGGAACTTATCATAGTACACGAGGACGCACTTTATCGTGCTCAAGTAAGGTGGCAATCCGTACCGGCATCGCTCCCGACGGGGGTTTGTTTGTCTCGGACGAGCTCGGCACCCAGCAGGTCGATATCAGCTCGCTTGCAGATAAATCGTACTTTGAAATCGCTCAAGATGTGTTGGGAATGTTACTGAATGATTACACGGCCGAAGAAATTTCGACGTGTGTCGACGAGGCATACCGTGGCACGTTCGCGAGCGAAGAGGTCACGCCGCTCGTCAAACTCGACGCCGCACCGGGCGCCGACGCCCCTCAGACCTATGTGATGGAGCTCTTTGGCGGCCCCACAAGCGCCTTCAAGGACGTCGCCCTGCAAATGCTCCCCCGCCTCATGGCCCGCACTTCCGCCAAGGACGGCGGCGCCGAGCGCATCATGATCGTCACCGCCACGTCGGGCGACACGGGCAAGGCCGCGCTCGCCGGTTTTGCCGACGCTCCGGGCACGGGCATCACCGTTTTTTATCCCGAGGGCAAGGTCAGCCGCGTTCAGAACCTGCAGATGTCCACGCAGGAGGGCGATAACGTCGCCGTCTGCGGCATCCGCGGCAACTTTGACGACGCCCAGAGCGCCGTCAAGCGCATCTTTGCCGATAAGGAGCTTGCCGAGCGCCTGGAGGCCGCTGGCACTGTGCTTTCGAGCGCCAACTCCATCAATGTCGGCCGTCTGGTACCGCAGGTCGTCTACTACTTTGCCGCCTATGCGCAGCTGCTGCGCGCCGGCGCCATCGAGGCCGGCGACACCGTGGAGTTCTGCGTACCGACCGGCAACTTTGGCGATATCCTGGCAGGCTACTACGCCAAGCGCATGGGTCTGCCCGTCGCCAAGCTCGTCGTGGCGAGCGACAAGAACAACGTGCTTGCCGACTTCCTGACCACCGGCGTTTACGACCGTAACCGTCCGTTTTTCACGACCATCTCGCCGTCGATGGACATCCTTATTAGCTCCAACCTGGAGCGCATGCTGTACTTCCTGTCCGATGGCGACTGCGAGCTCGTTGCCGGCCTTATGGAGCAGCTGGCGCAGACGGGTCGCTACGAGGTGCCCGCCGAGCTGCTAGCCAAGATCCAGAGCGTCTTTGGCTGCGGCTGGGCCAGCGAGGACGAGGTCCGCGCCGCCATCAAGAGCTGCTGGGATGCGAACGGCTACGTGATCGACCCGCACACCGCTTGCGGCTATCACGTCTTTGAGCAGGTCGCTCCCGCCGAGGGCGCCAAGGCCCGCGTGCTGCTTTCGACCGCCAGCCCCTACAAGTTCCCGCGCGCCTGCTGCGACGCCCTGGGCCTCGACGTTCCCGAGGATGATTTTGAGGCTATGCGTGTACTCGAGCAGGCCACCAACACGGTTGCCCCGACCCAGCTCGCCGAGCTCGAGTCCAAGCCCGTCCGTTTCGAAGACGTCTGCGACGTAGCCGACATGGCCAACTACGTAGAGTCTGCAGCAAAAAAGATGGCTTCCAACTAAAACCCCTTATAAGGCGCCGGCGAAAGCCGGCGCACTTTCTTTTAATTTGGCTCCCCAGCGCGGTGAGGAGACGGCGTAGGTCGGTTTCACGCTTGCTCCGTCGCGAGTTCCGCACGAGCCGAAGGCCACTAAATGTGGCCTTCGTGCGAGCAGGACTGTCCGAGCAGCGGAGCAAGCGTGAAACCGACCCCCAGGAGGACCAACAACAATGATCAAGATCACCGTCCCCGCCACCAGCGCAAACCTAGGCATCGGCTACGACACCCTCGGCATGGCCGTCAGCCTCTACTCGCACTTCACCTTCGAGCGCGCCGACAAGCTCACCATCACGGGCTGCCCCGAGGAGTTCCAAAACGAGAATAACCTGGTCTATGTGAGCTTTGTCGATGCTCTGGCCGCCTGGGGCGAGCCGGCCTTCCCCGTCGCTATCGACATTCAGACCGACGTGCCCGTCGCCCGCGGCCTGGGTTCCAGCTCCACCTGCGTCGTCGCCGGCATCATGGCGGCCGCCGCGCTGACAGGCCACACCGTCGACCGCGCCGAACTCGTCCGCATCGCCACCGAGGTCGAGGGCCATCCCGATAACGTCGCCCCCGCCATCCTGGGCGGCGCCGTCTGCTCCTTTACGCCGACTGATTCGCTCCCCCAGTGCCTGCGCTACGAGGTAAGCGATCGCTTGCGTTTTATTACCGTGATTCCGCCCTACGAGGTGCATACGAGCGAGGCGCGCAAGGTTGTGCCGCAGGAGATTCCACTCTCCACCGCCGTATGGCAAATGGGCCGCATCGCCGGCATGACGCGCGGCCTGGAGACCGGCGACCTTGACCTGATTGCCGCCGCTAATGACGACCGCATTCAGGAGCCCTATCGTCGCCGCCTGATTCCCGACTACAACGCCGTGCGCGACACCTGCCTTAACGGCGGCGCTAAGACCATCTGGATTAGCGGCTCGGGCTCGACCCTCATGGCTGTGACCGACGACACCATCGTGGCAAAGTTCCTGCAGGTCAAGCTGCGCGAGCAGTTCCCCAAGTGCGACACGCATATTTTGACGTGCGACACGGAAGGCGCCCAGATCGAATACCTGTAGTCGCCGTCCCGTATACCCGCCGGGGAGGCCAGGGGCTTTGCCCCCAAATCGTCCTCGGACATGGCAGGACCCCCGCTGCGCACTTCGTGCGGCGGGGGTCCTGCCGTCCTGCGGAAAGATTTGGGGGCAAAGCCCCTGGCCTCCCCTACGTTAACTTCGCTGGCGGCGGCTACAGGGACCTACACTCTGGAAAGTCGCCGGGCTGATAGTTTGGCTTCTATTTGATAAAGGCGCACTTCCCACCATCTCATTCGCCCTATAGCTTTGTTTTAATTTCTAATTGATGATCGATGCGTGGCGTCATCTAATTATCTTCGCTACTCAAAACAGCCCCAAGTTTACGTACTAGCGTCTCAACAGTAATTCCGAGTGCATCCGCATAGACAAACTGCTCATAAACCCTAAGGCTGCGTTCCCCGGTCTCGACCTTTGAGATGAACGACTGAGGTACCCCCAGTTTCTTTGCGAGTTCAACCTGAGTGATACCTTGCTCCCGACGAATCTGGGAAAGGCATTTTCCGCATGTCCTGTTAGCATCAACGTTCATGCCGCTTACGCTATATTCCATTTTGATATATCCCAAACTGGGATATAGTTATGTCACCGGCCATTTCACCTGCCGTAGCTGTTCGCATAACACACTTAAGTACGGGAAAGGAACCTTGATAAATATGAGTGACAAGATGAAGGGGCCCGGCGAGTCTGACGAGCGGATGCCGGATATCGAAGAGAGCCAGTTTTCTGAGGGCGCTGACAACACCCCCCTCCCAGAAGAACAGCCATCTAATGAAGATGGCACCGCATGTAAAAAAGATGAAAGCGCCTCACTTCTAACTCGCGCTATTCAAAAATTCGGCGGTAAAAAACGGGCAGTCACTGCGGCCGCTGCGTTAGTTATTGTCATTTTCTGTTTGCCCATGATGTTTCCTCAGTTGTTTTGCACTCACAAGCTATGGGCCAATGCAACCTGTACAAGCCCTCGCACATGTAAAAGTTGCGGCAAAACCGAGGGGGAACCGCTTGGACACGAATGGGAAGAAGCAACGTGCACGGTTCCGAAGACCTGTCAACGCTGCGGTAAAACCGAGGGGGAACCCCTTGGGCATCAACCGGGCTCGTGGACTACCGAAGTTGACTACGTGGACGCCACCTCAAAGGAAATACGAGAATGCGAAAAATGCGGAGAGGTCGTTGACACCCGCAACGAGAAGGAAATCACATCTTTTCTTGGCGACGGAAAGTTTTCAATTTCCCCAAAAGGCTTTATTGATCGACTTAACGAGGAATTCTCCGATATCCCCAATTGCAGCAGCATGAATGCGGATTACGAACTAGACGATAGCGGCATGGGACTCGAACTTCAGATCAAAAACGGTTCAAAGATTGCCGGTATTGGAGGCTTCTTTTCGGACTCGAGTAACCCGGTGCTACTCAGCTATCTTGGATCCGAAAACTGCTTCAAAAACATAGTCATGTACTTCGAAAACTCCGACTATGCCGCGGCGACAGCATTGGCAACTATACAAGCAATCGATCCAACACTTTCGTTTTCAGACGCCAAGGAAGTTGGTGCTGCCTGCGTAGATACGCCAACTGTCAAAAATGGAATTACGTATGCAATCGTAGCTTCGAATGGAGAGTACTGGCTAAGCGCTCGAATTGAATAATTTTCTTTGATTACTAAATTCAGACGCCTCTTACTCGCGATATATTAAAACTCAACCCCTGGCAGCATCGTCAATCGAAAATTGCCCCGCCGAGCACTTTAGCTTGGCGGGGCATTTCAATATGAAAGCGGATTTAAATATCAACAAGGCCTGCACGCTCCAACGAGACAGCCGGCTTCGCTGCTCAAATTGCCCTTGGTGAACCACAAGTTGAGCAATCAGTGGCCAGAATCCCCTTTAGGCGGCGCTTGTTTCTTTGTATTCGAAGACTGGTTCTAGGAGGTCTTCGATGTTGCAGTGGAGGGCTTTTGCTATATCCCTTACGGTTGTTACCGAGGCTTCGTTGATGTTTCTCTGGCGTTGCTCGTACATTTGGATTGAGCGGAGTGACACACCCGATTCGTATGCCAAGTCTTGTTGGGTTTTCTTGAGCCTCTTTCTTGCTAACGCAAGTTTGGTTTGCCTGGACGCTTTTTTCGCCATATCGCAGACGAGGCGAGCCACGCGTTCCTCCGAGGCTTCGTGCCAGGGGTAGTACAGACTGCGTAGCACATCGAATGGAACGACATGCAGCAAATCTTCGAAAGACTCTCCTAGCCGCCACTGAAGGTATGCCAATATCCAGCCTGTCCAATATTCCGGTGTCTTTTCGAATCGGTAGGTTCGATTTGGCATCGGCCTTGATTGATAGCCCGACCTTTCGGCAATGAGCGCGAACAGCTCAACGCCCGATTTTCCCGACACCACCCATGCGTTGCCGCGTTCAAACTCGCGGGCTACGCCGCTCAGGCAAAAGAGTTCAGCGACCTCGGACCCTTCCGCTCCATAGTCGTTTACGGCATAGTCAAAACAGTCGCCGAGGTTGCTCATTGCATCCTCGAGGTAGTAGACGGGATATGTCCTACTCGGCCCACAATCCGTTAACTCTTGGATCATTTAAATCAACCCTCCCTGCCATTAAATCCCTAATGTAGACACCCTCAGAGTCGAATCCATTCACAGTTTCCAAGTACTTGCGCCGCGCGCTCTGCTCTCGCTTAAAGCGCTTGGGATAATACACAGATCCCAACGCCTGCTTCCATTCGCAGAATCTGATTGCTGAGAACGCACGCTCACTCATAAGAGCGTATTGGATGCCCAAATCGCCCAAACGCATAATGAGTTGCAGTTGTCTAAGCGAGATCATGCCGTTAACGAACTGTCTTGCAAACGAAAAGTAGGAATCGTCGGCGCGATAGCCTCGGATAACGTCATAGGGAGAAATATCAATCAGGCAGTTATCCAGCAGATAGCGAAGCCCTTCGCGCGCCAGCGGTGTCGAAACATTGAACTCCCTATTGTTAGCCAAAATCGCGAGCCAATTGAGAATTGAAAACTCCCCGGACTCCAAATCCAAGACCGCGAGACCATCCATATCGAGCTCATATCGATTCGCGATACCATCGGACTCGGTCCGACATGCCCACTCCATTGCCATTTCCTCATGTGGCGTGCAATAAAACCCACACCCATAGTCATTGAATTGTCTGCATTTTTCCAACGACGGATGCTCGACAACAGCCTCCGACCCGTGCCAAAGCTCCATATCGACCTCCAAACAAAAATATCACCCCAGTGATAGTGTAGCAATAACTATCACTGGGGTGATATAGATAGATGCAAACTATTGCCTGCCAAGAGCCCTTATTAGAGGCAAGCCTCCGCAATGCGGCGCTTGAGCTCGTCGATGCCGGCGCCGGTTTGGGAGCTTGTGATGATCACGTTCTCGGCAGGGACGTTGAGCTGCTTTTTGATGGCCGCTGCCTGGCGGGCCTGCTGGGTGCGGCTGAGCTTGTCGGCCTTGGTGAGGCAGACGATAAAGTTGAACTCGTTGCCCTGCAGGTAGTCGATCATGTCATGGTCGAGCTTACTGGGATCATGGCGAATGTCCACCAGCGATACAACCAGGTTAAAGCTGCGCTCGGAGTCGAAGAAGTCGCCGATGAGCTCGGCCCAGCGGTCGCGCTCGGCCTTGGAACGGCGGGCGAAACCGTAACCCGGCAGGTCAACAAAGTGCACGTCGTCGGCCTCGAAGAAGTTAATGTTGCTCGTCTTGCCCGGTGTGCTCGAAACCTTGACGAGGTTCTTGCGGCCAAAAAGCTTGTTCATGATCGACGACTTGCCCACGTTGGAGCGGCCGACGAAGCTCACCTCGGGGCAGGTGGACTCGGGAATCTGTGAAACCTTGCCATAGCTGGCAACGAACTTGGCAAGCTGGTAGTTAATGGAATCGGCCATGGACACTCCTTGGTCGTAGGTTCTTACAAAAAGAGCGCGCTAATAGATAGCAGCGATACGGCGAACGATATCGAGCGTAATGCCACTCGCGGTACGGGCATACTCGAACAGGTCGAACTCGCGGTCGCAAATCGCATCGTACGCCTCGTCACAATTATCGCTGATAGCGCGCAGCACCAGGCAATCGACACCATTTTTGGTTGCGATATGGGCAATTGCCGCGCCCTCCATGCCGACGCAATCGGCATGCGTCGCCTCGATAGCGTCATTGCGCATGGCGGCGCCCGTCACAAAGCGGTTACCCGTGGCAATCGTGCCGACCAGGAACTGCTTTGCGCCCTCGTTCGAGGCGGCTGCATTTGTCGAAGCGTTGACAAAGCCACGCTCAGAAAGCACATCGGCAGCAATATCGACCAGCGCAGGCGTCGAGCCAAACTCCTCGAGCCCCGGTGCAGACTCGGCGATAAGCGCGGTATCGGTATCCAGATAGCGCAGGCATTTGCCGATGACCACGTCGTCGATATGGAGCTTGGGGTTCAAACCGCCCGCGATACCCGAAAGCACAACTGCCTGCGGAGCATACTTGCTAATGAGGTGCTGTGTTGCGGCGGCAGCGTTCACAGTGCCCATACCCGCCGTCGTGGCGACAATCGACAGGCCGTCGAGCCCGCCGGTCACAACGTTCAAGCCCGCCTCCTGTACCATGCAAACGTTGCTCAACTCTTCCTTAATCTGCATGATCTCTTTTTCGAGTGCACCGATAATCGCGATGGTAGCCATGCCATTCCCCAAACCTATACGAAATTCTCAACCACGGTATGGTACCAGCATTTTGTTTGACCTCGTCAAACGAACACGCTAGGCCAGCGCAGCTCGCGTATCAAAGAACGCCTTAGCAATCGCAGCCACCAGCTCACTCGAGCGATCGCTCCATGGCATCGATGTCATGATGCTCATGACATAGGTACGGCCATCGATGTCGATAAGGCCCGCATCGCATGTCGAATAGCAACCATCCTCGCTAATCCAGCCGGCCTTGTTGCGCACCAAGGCTTGGTCGTCCGCAATGCCGTCGCGGATAAAGGACCGGGTCGTAGAGGACAGAAGGCCCGACAGCCATTGCGACGTCTCACTATCACGGCTCAAATACTCGCTCATCTCGCGCCACAACTTGGCCGAGGTGCGCGGGCAATAGGTGGGAAAATCACTCATCGGATCGAGTGCGGTATCGTAATCGATGCCAAGACTGGCAATCCAATCCTCGTAACCGACACTGTCAAACGCCGCGCGTAACGCAATAAACGAATCGTTGTCCGAATTAACGACCGCGGCATCGATCAGGTCGCGCACCGTCTGCCAACCCATGTTGTAGCCACCATAGGTACCAAGGGAATCATCGAGTGAAACCTGACCCGTCTCGACCAGAGATTCGCAGATGTACAACACATAGAGCGCCTTGTAGCTACTCGCACCGTAAACCTCGACATCGGGGTTATACGTCACGCCCTTGCCGCTTGACAGGTCGTAGAACACCACACCCACATCGCCTAGCTCCTGCGCCCGACTCAGGGCATCCTGGAGCAAGGCAAGGCTCTCATCCTCCAAGGTAGGAGTCTTGTTATCCACCAACGAGAAGGTCTGAACGGTATCACCCGAAGGGATATCGTTGAAGTCCGCCTTCGAAAGTCTCGTCTTGAGATCTGCCGACGCTTTGGGCTTTGAAACTTTCTCGTTTTGCGTCTGTACCGTTGACGCATCTGAGTGTGCCATTCGCTCCGACGCGTAGGTTTTGGCGGTAATTCCGAGGATAATAATCGCCAATGTTAGCATCCCAATGGCGGCAATCTTCGTCACGCGGACGCGAGCGTCGGCAAGGTCACGCGAAGACGTGCCCTTCGTCTCATATCTGCTGCTATGCTGCGGCATATACTCGTCCCGCGATGCGTTGTTTCGCACGTGGTCTCCTGACTGCACCGTTCATATACGAGCAGCATAATACCGAGCAGGCATTTCTTTCCAAAGATATTCAGCGGCGTTTAAGGCGTCTTTAAAGAAATCACAAGCGTATTTATCCAAATGGCACGATTCTGTTGCGCATCTCCGCCCAAAACGCAGTTGCGGTGGAATAGTTCCTATTTGGGCGGCATAAGCCGAAAAACAAGAACTATTCCACCGCAACTTGACGGGGCTCTTTAGCAATCAACTAGGTGCCCGGGGCACTCATTTAAGTCTGTCCCCAATGAGTGCCCTTGGGGGCGAAAATGACTCGCTAGCCGATGGCGTTTTTGAGTTCCGTGCGGCGCTTTTTCATGCCGGTCATAACGGCATTGCGCAACTCGGGCATGCGCGCGGTATCCATCTGGGGCACGCCCTCAAGCTTATAGGGAATGCCCAGTTGCTCGTACTTGACGACACCCATCGTGTGATACGGCAGCATCTCCAGGCCGACCACGTTATGCCACGGGGCAATCAGGCGGCCGAGTGCCTCGCACTCCTCCACCGTGTCGGTAATGCCCGGCACCACCACGTGGCGGATAACGACCTTAATCTTGCGACGGGCAAGCTCATCGCCAAACGCCAGAATGCGTGCGGGATCGCAACCGGTCAGCTTTTTATGCTCGACGGGATCGGCGTGTTTAATGTCGAGCAGCACCATATCGGTCTCGTTGAGTACGGCATCGAACTTCTCGGGGTGGTTGGGATCGAACGCATAGCCGCAGCTGTCGAGGCAGGTATGCACGCGGCCATCGGGATTGTTGTGCATTGCACGGAAAAGGTCGGCCAAAAACTCGGGCTGCAGAAGCGGCTCGCCACCCGAAACCGTAATGCCGCCGCTGCGATAGAACTCATGGTTGCTCTGGAACTCGTCCATGAGGTGCTCGACAGTCACCATGGTGCCGCCGTGAACAGACCAAGTATCGGGATTGTGGCAATACGCGCAGCGCATGGGGCAGCCTTGGACAAACACTACGAAGCGGATGCCGGGACCGTCGACCGTACCCATCGTCTCAATCGAATGTACGCGGCCCAGGGCAAACGCAGAGTCCTCGGGACGAGCGTCCACACCCTCGAGCGTCATCTCAGCCATTCCCGCTACCTTGCCTCTCATTGGTTTTGGTTACATAAATACCAGAGCCATTCTAGCCCATACGCATGATGGTGAAACGGTTTAGCGGTCAATTGGGTTGTTCTATTTGGCCCCACGTAAAAGCGGCGGGAGAGCTATCGCAACCCGCCCGCCGCCGTGGCAATAGAAATCGATAGACGCCAGGCCTTACGCCTTGAGCGTGAGCACCGCACCGAAGGCGGTCGGGCCGCAATGGCTCGAGATGACACCGCCGACCTGAGTCCAGGTAATGTCCTTAAAGCCTAGGTCGTGCGCATAGACTTCCATGTCGTCGCGCAGCTCCTCGGAAAGGCCTACCGAATACGCCAGGCCAATGTGCGAGTAGTCAATCTCTCCCTTCGTAACCATGTAGTCAATAAAGGCACGGGCGCATTTGAGCATAGAGCCGCGGAACTTCTTAGTTGCCACGAACTTGCCGCCCGTCACCTCAATGCAGGGCTTAATCTTGAGCAGGTGGGCGCCAAGGAATGCCACGTTGGACAGACGACCGCCCGCCTTAAGGAAGGCAAGGTCGGTAGGAACAAAGCCCAACAGCACGCGGTCCATGACGGAGTTCGCAAATGCAAAGATTTCTTCAACGGTGGCATCGGGGTGGGCCTCGATGTATTTGGCGGTCTCGACGACAACGAGCGACTGGCCTACCGAGACAAAGCGCGTGTCCATGGAGAACACGTAGTCGCGCCCCTGGGCCGCAATCTTCGAGGACTGATGCGAACAGGTCGTTGCCTCGGAATATGCAAGATGCAAAATGGTCGCGTCGGGCTGCTCGGCGTGGATACGGTCGTACACGTGAGCAAAATCCGCGGGCGCACAGCCGCTGGTCTTGGGCATTACGCCAAACTCATTGCAGCGTGAATAAATCTCGAGCGGATCAATCGAGCCGTCCTCGACGGTCTCGTCACCGATCGTGACATGCATGGGCACGCGCACGATACCGTAGCGCTCGCAGAGCTCCGGCGTCACATCCGACCCAGACTCAACCACGATTACGTACTTGCCCATTATTATCACGACCCATCTCTACGTTGGTTTTTCAATACATGACACGCGCCGCCGCACTGTTGCACAACGGCGTCCAAGCGCCAAAGAGACGCCGTCCCTTGCACACAACAAAGGACAGCGTCTCCCTGGAAAACTCCGTGCTTATCTAGGATTCCATACGGTTTATTAAGGAGGGTTACTTATTCCGCAAACGGTCGCTATATGCGGTAAGCGGTAGCTACCAAGAAAGTATCCCATGCGTCCAACCCCTCAGGAGAGTTCCGCCCAAAGGGTGACTACACAGGACCCCAGCCGAGCCGCTTTGGGTTACTTTCCAAAACATTCCGCAGGACGCAAAGGGCTCCGCCGCGCGAAGCGCGCAGCGGAGCCCTTTGCATGTCCGAGGACGTTTTGGAAAGTAACCCAAAGCGGCCCGGCGATCCTGCGGGAGTTAATCCCCTTTAGAACTTGTCGTGGAAAGTGCGCGCAATGACCTCGTCCTGCTGCTCCTTGGTGAGCGTGTGGAAGTTCACGGCATAGCCGGAAACGCGGATGGTCAGCTGCGGGTACTTCTCGGGGTGAGCCTGAGCGTCGAGCAGCGTCTCACGGTTGAAGACGTTGACGTTCAGGTGGTGGCCACCCTTCTCGGCGTAAGCGTCGAGCATGTGGACCAGGTTATCGGCCTGAGTCTCGGAAACTTCAGAAACCTTCATAATGTGTCTCCTTCGATTGATAGCGCCGGCCGAAACCGGCGCGCTAATCAGTAATCGTTATTGTTAGTATAGCACTAACAATAGTTACTCGCCCAGCTGATCAAGGTCGATATCGCCAAAGAACACCTGGTCCTCCTTGCCGAGCGCACTCGGGATGATGGAGAAGGTGTTAGAGATGCCGTCCTGAGCATCGCGGAACGGGAGCTTGGAAACCGAAGACAGCGAAGCGATGGCGCCGTGGCTATCGCGCTTGTGCATGGGGTTAGCACCCGGGGCGAACGGCTGGCCAGCTTTGCGGCCGTCGGGCGTGGAGCCGGTCTTCTTACCGTACACGACGTTGGAGGTAATGGTCAGAACCGAGGTCGTGGGCACGGAGTTGCGGTAGGTGTCGTTCATGCGGATGTACTCCATGAACTGGTGCACAACGTCGTGAGCGATCTGGTCGACGCGGTCGTCGTCGTTACCGTACTTGGGGAACTCGCCCTCGGTCTCGAAATCGACGATGATGCCGTTCTCATCACGGACGGGGTGGACCTTGGCGTACTTGATGGCGGACAGGGAGTCAGCCACGACGGAAAGGCCAGCGATGCCCGTAGCGAACCAGCGGTGCACGTGCTTGTCGTGCAGAGCCATCTGGATGCGCTCGTAGCAATACTTGTCGTGCATGTAGTGAATGATGTTCAGCGAGTTGACGTACACGCCAGCGAGCCACTTCATCATGTCGTTGTACTTGGCCACAACGTCGTCGTAATCGAGCGTATCGCCCTCGACGGCGCGATACTTGGGGCCGACCTGCTTCTTGGAGACCTCGTCAACACCACCGTTGAGCGCGTAGAGCAGGCACTTGGCCAGGTTGGCACGGGCGCCGAAGAACTGCATCTCCTTGCCAATGCGCATGGAGGACACACAGCAGGCGATGCCGTAGTCGTCGCCGTGGTAAACGCGCATGAGGTCGTCGTTCTCGTACTGGATCGAGGAGCTGGCGACAGAAGTCTTGGCACAGAACTTCTTGAAGTTCTCGGGCAGACGAGTCGACCACAGAATAGTCATGTTGGGCTCGGGGCTGGTGCCCATGTTCTCGAGCGTGTGCAGGTAACGGTAGCTCATCTTGGTAACGAGCGTACGGCCGTCAACACCCATGCCGCCGATGGACTCGGTGACCCACTGCGGGTCGCCGGTGAACAGCGCCTGGTACTCGGGGGTACGGGCAAACTTGACCATGCGGAGCTTCATGATGAAGTGATCCACGAACTCCTGGATCTGCTCCTCGGTGAAGGTGCCGTTGGCAAGGTCGCGCTCAGCGTAGATGTCGATGAACGTGGAGGTACGGCCGATGGACATAGCGGCGCCGTTCTGCTCCTTGACGGCAGCGAGGTAGGCGAAGTACATCCACTGGATGGCCTCCTGCGTGTTGGTAGCAGGGTTGGAAATATCGAAACCATAGGTCTCGGCCATCATCTTGAGCTCGCCGAGGGCGCGGATCTGCTCCTGCAGCTCCTCACGGTCGCGGATGTTGTCGGCGGTCATGACCGTCGGGGTGGAAGCCTTCTGGGCCTCCTTGTCCTTGATCAGGTAGTCGACACCGTACAGGGCGACACGACGGTAGTCGCCGATGATGCGGCCGCGGCCATAGCCATCGGGCAGACCGGTGATGATGTGAGCCGAGCGGCAAGCACGCATCTCGGGGGTGTAAACATCGAAGACGCCGGCGTTGTGGGTCTTGCGCTCGAAGGTGTAGCGCTCGACAACGCTCTCGTCGACCTTGTAGCCGTGCTGGCTGGCAGCCTGGCAAGCGATGCGGATACCACCGTTGACGTGCAGCGCGCGCTTGAGCGGCTTGTCGGTCTGGAGGCCGACGATGGTCTCCTTCTCGCGGTGGGCGTTATCGATGTAGCCAGCGGGGTGGCTCACGATACCCGTGACAGTCTTGGTGTCCATATCGAGGACACCGCCCTGCTCGCGCTCCTTGAGCAGCAGGTCGAGAACCTCGCCCCACAGCTCCTTGGTACGCTCGGTCGGACCGGCGAGGAACGACTCGTCGCCCTCGTAGGGGGTGTAGTTCTTCTGGATGAAGTCTCGGACGTCAACCTCTCCCGTCCAAATGCCTTCCTTGAAGCCTTCCCATGCCTCCTGCATTGTGTAACCACGCTCCTAGTTACGTGTAATGCGGCGCTCTCTCACACCGCTGCTTATTGAATTCTTGAATTTTCGGCTTGCACTACCGGCTTCTTCCGTTCTTCACCACATGTTGGTGCAGGGAAAAACGTTTGTCCACCTTGGAACTGCAACCCAAACCCAAGATTTCACCCGTTTGAGAAGGATAACATAGCGACCCTCTCCATCTGGGCTGTTATATGTTTCTTTTTTTATATCATAAGGGCGTTTTTTACAAACCCGCAGGAAATGCGAGCGTGAACAACTACCGTTCACCGATTTGTTTAGTTTTTTCCTTGCCTTTGTACGACGTTCACTCTAGCTGTTATGCCAGCTTTAGCAGGGTAAAGTGCCTCTGAGTGGGCTTTAGGACGTGCTCAGAGATCTACCCCTAACTTTGCTGATACCGACGGTGTACGGAGGTCGCCTAAAGGTTGTTTTCTAGGCATGTCCCAAAATCTACCGTATAGGGTGCGCGTGCGGGGGTATCATCTTTCACCGAAAATAGTTTCTAGTGTTAGGGGTTTTCGGTGGAAGATACCGATTTCCGTGAACTTGGGCGTCAGCTCCTTACCGAGTTCGGCAGCATGCATCAGCGCATTTCGCGCTTTGCGGACAAAGCCCTCGGCGGCGAGATGGCCGTCATGCGCGCCCTTATGCTCGCTGGCGGTTCGCTCACGCCGAGCGAACTCGCCGATCGCGCCTGGGTCTCGAGCGCCCGCATCGCCAATATCCTACGCGCTCTCGAAGCCAAGGGCTGGGTCGAGCGCGAGCACTCAAAGACCGACCGTCGTCGCGTACACGTCACGGTGACCGACAAGGGATTCCAGGATCTCGAAATCAAACGCCGGGAATTCGAGGAGCGCACCGCGGCTTTCCTCGAGCAGCTCGGCGAAACAGATACCCAAGAGATGGTGCGCCTTCTAAGACGTGCCAACGAAATTATCGACCGCAATCAAGAAAGGAGAGATGCCGAGTGAGGATTCTCAAGCTCTTTAAAAAGCATGTCCTGGCACTGTTCGCAGCTATCGTACTTATCGTAATCAGCTGCAACGCCGACCTGGCGCTGCCTACCTATATGAGCGACATCGTCGACGTGGGCGTGCAGCAAGGCGGCATTGCCTCGCCCGTGCCCGACACCATTCGCGCCGAATCGCTCGACGACCTCGAACTCTTTATGCGCGCCAAGGACGCCAAAGCTGTGGAGGCCGTGTTTGGCAAGGCAGACAAGAACGGCATTCGAACGTACAAGGGCACCGAGGAAGAGCGTGCCGACGGCAGCAAGATTGCCGACATTATGAGCCTGCCTGAGACCGTCGTGCTCGCCTTCAACCAGGGCATCGACGCCGACTCCATGGGCGACATGACCGGCACGTCCAGCGAGAAAGACAGCGACGCCGCTCAGGCCATGCCCACGCCCGAGCAAATGGCAGCTATGACGCCCGAGCAGCTCGCCGAGATGCAGCAGAAAGCCGCAGCCGCGCAGAACATGCAAAAGCAGATTGATGCCGACGGCGGTAAGATCACCATGAAGAGTCTGCGTCTGAGCGTTGAAGGCGGTCTGGTAGACCAAAGCAAGCTCGTCGAGGGCGCCAACGATATGGCAGACAAAATGGGCTCCATGTCGGGCTCCATCGTGACCCAGCGCGCCGTGACCTACGTACAAGAAGAGTACAAAGCGCAGGGCATCGACCCCGCCGACGTGCAGAACGCTTACCTGAGCCGCATGGCGACCACGATGTTTGGCCTGTGCCTGGTGTCGCTCGTCGCCACCATCCTGACCGGTGCCGTGGCGTCGCGCACCGCCTGCTCCATCGCCCGCGACCTGCGCCGCGAGACCTTCAACAAGGTTATGCACTTCTCGCCGGCCGAGGTGGGCAAGTTTAGCCAGGCCTCGCTCATCACCCGCTGTACCAATGACATTCAGCAGATCCAGATGGCCGCAACCCTGTTTATCCGCATGTGTCTGATGGCCCCCGTCATGGGCATCGTCGCCGTCATGCGCGTCCTGGCCAACCATACCGGCCTGGAGTGGACCATCGCCGTTGCCATCATCGCGGTCTCGGCCGTCGTCGGCGTGCTCATGGGCCTCACCATGCCCAAGTTCAAAAAGATGCAAAGTTACGTGGACCGCGTGAACCTTACCGCCCGCGAGCTGCTCGACGGCCTTATGCCTATCCGCTCGTTCAACCGCGAGGAGCATGAGCTCGAGCGTTTTGACAAGGCTTCGCTCGACCTGATGACCACGCAGCTCTACACCAACCGAGCCATGAGCTTTATGATGCCGCTCATGATGCTCGTCATGAACTGCGTCACTGTGCTTATCGTCTGGTTTGGCGCGCAGGGCGTGTCCGACGGCGTGATGCAGGTCGGCAACATGATGGCGTTCATCTCCTACACCATGCAGATCGTCATGGCGTTTATGATCCTCACCATGGTTTCGGTCATCCTGCCCCGCGCCGAGGTCGCAGCCGAGCGCGTGGAAGAGGTCATCACCTGTCCCACGAGCATCAACGACCCTGTCTCACCCAAATTGCCTGCTGCCAGCGCGCCGCGCGGTGAGCTCACCTTCCGTGACGTGAGCTTCCAGTATCCCGATGCCCGCGCCGACGTCATTAGCGGCGTAAACTTCACCACGCACGCCGGCCAGATGCTCGGCATCATTGGTTCCACGGGCTCGGGCAAGTCCACGCTTGTACAGTTGATTCCGCGCCTGTACGACGTCACGGGCGGCAGCATTTCGCTCGACGGCATCGACGTGCGCGACATGACCCTCTCTGAGCTGCGCCGCCGCATCGGTTATATTCCGCAGCAGGGTCGTCTGTTCTCGGGTACCGTCGAGAGCAACCTCAAGTTTGCCGGCGACATGGTGAGTGACGAGGATATGCGCCAGGCAGCACACGTCGCCCAGGCGGAGGACTTTATCGCCGAGCGCGAGGACGGATACGACTCCCCCATTAGCCAGGGCGGCTCCAATGTCTCGGGCGGTCAGCGCCAGCGTCTGGCCATCGCCCGCGCGTTGGCCAAAAAGCCCGAGGTCGTGGTGTTCGATGATTCGTTTAGCGCCCTCGACTACAAGACCGACGCGCGCCTGCGCGAAGAGCTGGCCAAAAACGTCACCGACGCCGCGCTCGTGGTCGTGGCCCAGCGCATCGCGACCATCATGCACGCCGACCAGATCATCGTGCTCGACGACGGCCACGTGGTGGGCACCGGTACGCACGAGGAGCTGCTGCGCAGCTGCCCGGCGTACCTGGAGATCGCACAGTCGCAGCTTTCCGCCGAGGAGCTGGGGCTTACCCAAGAAGAAATTGCAGCCGTCACGGAAGGAGGCGAGCGCTAATGGCAGACGAGACCAAGACCCAAATTCCCAAGCCCACCCGTCAGCGTGGACCCATGGGCCGCATGGGTGGCATGCGCCGTGGCGAAAAGGCCAAGGACTTTAAGGGCACCATGAGGCAGCTGCTCGGCTATATCGGCCAGCACAAGATTGCCGTGTTTGCCGCCGTCGCCTTTGCCGTGTGCTCGGTCATCTTTAACATTGTGGGGCCCAAGGTGCTCGGCCAGGTTACGACCAAGCTGTTCGAAGGCCTGGTCGCCAAGGTCAACGGCACCGGCGACGTTGACTTTGACTGGATCGCCAAGACGCTCGGCTTTTTGCTCTGCCTGTATCTGGCGAGCTCTGTCTGCAGCCTGGTCCAGGGCTGGCTCATGACCGGCGTCACGCAAAAGATCTGCTACCGCATGCGCAAGGAAATCGCCGCCAAGATTGCCGTCGTGCCGATGAGCTACTTCAACGGTCACAGCAAGGGCGATGTGCTCAGCCGCATCACCAACGACGTCGATACACTCGGCCAGTCGCTCAACCAGAGCGTGACGCAGCTTATTACGTCCGTCACGCAGATTATCGGCGTGCTCGTCATGATGCTGTCGATCAGCCTGCCGCTCACCGGCGTCACCGTGCTCACGCTGCCGGCAGCCGCAATTATCTTGATGGTGATGATTCACTTCTCGCAGCCGTACTTCCGCGAGCAGCAGCAGGTCCTGGGCGCCGTCAACGGCATTATCGAGGAAGACTTTGCCGGCCAGAATGTCATTCAGGTGTTCGACCGCGCCGAGGCCTCGATCGAGGAGTTCGACCGTCAAAACGACCGCCTCTTTATTAGTGGCTGGCGCTCGCAGTTCCTGTCGGGCCTGATGATGCCGCTTATGAGCCTGGTGGGCAACATGGGCTACGTGGGCGTCGTCGTGGTGGGCGCGCAGCTCGCGCTGACCGGCAATGCCACGCCCGGCGACATCCAGAGCTTTATCCAGTACGTTCGCAACTTTACGCAACCCGTACAGCAGCTGGGCAACGTGAGCAACACGATGCAGTCGATGGCCGCCGCCACCGAGCGTGTGTTTGAGTTCCTTGCCGCGCCCGAAGAGGAGCAGAAGTCCGACGCCCAGATTCCCGAGAAGCGCCCCGGCCACGTGGAGTTTGACCATGTCAAGTTTGGCTACACGCCCGACAAGACCATCATCCACGACTTTAGCTGCGAGGCACAGCCCGGCCAAACCATCGCCATCGTCGGCCCCACCGGCGCCGGCAAGACCACGCTCATTAAGCTGCTGCAGCGCTTTTACGACGTGGACGGCGGTTCGCTGCGCGTCGAGGGCATCGACGTGCGCGATTGGGACCGCGCGGCGCTGCGCGGCGAGTTTGCCATGGTGCTACAGGATACCTGGCTGTTTAACGGCACGATCCGCGAGAACATCCGCTACGGACGCCCCGATGCGAGCGATGCCGAGGTCGAGGCCGCTGCACGCGCCGCACGCTGCGATCACTTTATCCATACGCTCGCCGGCGGCTACGACTTTATGATCAACGAGGAGGGCACCAACCTCTCGCAGGGCCAGCGCCAGCTCGTGACCATCGCCCGTGCCATTTTGGCCGACCGCCCGGCACTGATTTTGGACGAGGCGACCTCCAACGTCGATACCCGCACCGAGGAGCTTATTCAGCGCGCCATGGATGCGCTGATGCAGGGCCGCACGAGCTTTGTCATCGCACACCGCCTGTCCACGATCCGCAACGCCGACGTGATCCTGGTGATCCGCGACGGCGACATCGTCGAAAAGGGCACGCACGACGAGCTGCTCGCCCAGGGCGGCTTCTACGCCGACCTGTACAACTCGCAGTTCGACGAGGCGGCGTAAAACCGGCGGCAAACAACCGCAATGCCCAAAAACGGGGGCGCAGAATGAACTGCGCCCCCGTTTTGTGTCCTTTGGGCCTCGAAACGCCTTCCCTGAGACCTCATTGACGGCGCTTTCCAGACCCCGTGGGCAAAAAATGGCAAATATGAGTACTGTTACTTTTTTAGTATCAGCCAAAACAGCCTCAAACGACCTCCTTGCGGCCTAGATATGCCTTCAAATTGATCAAAACGCCCGGTAGCATGCTTCTGTGTGCCAACGTCAATGAACATATTTACTGTTGTGCCTATTATCTTGTAAGGTCGGTATGATACTAAGCTAGCAACAGTACTCATATTTGCCATTTTTTGTCCACAGGGCTTGGAGAACGCCAAAGACTTGCCAACGCCAGCAAGCAAACCGCGTCCCATCCCCAGTGCACCAACAAGGAGTGTCCCCAAGTGCCGCCTAGTAGTAGTCGTTGGGGACGTTCTTATTTGACTAGTCGTTTAAGAACGTCCCCAACGACTACTTGCCAGCAACGGGAGCGCCGATGTTCTGGCAAAGCCAGCGAGCGAGCCGCATTTGAGGCAAGGTGACGTGAAACGAAAGGGCGCTGACCTTCTGGTCGCGCCCTTGAAGTTGAACGTCAGATTGTCCAAATGCGGCCCGCGCAGCGTCGAGCCGTTACGCGGTTTGGTAAAACCGCGTAACTCTACACCCGTTCTGCGATCTCGTGGATGAGGTAGTCGGTCTTTTCCCAGCCCAGGCACGGGTCGGTGATCGACTTGCCAAAGACGCCGCCGTCGACCGGTTGGTTGCCGTCCTCCAGGTAGGACTCGATCATAAAGCCCTTGACCAGCTTGGAGATGGACTCATTGCGGCGGCAGCTGTCGAGCACCTCCTTGCAAATGCGGTACTGCTCCAGCGGGCGCTTGCCCGAGTTGTCGTGGTTGCAGTCGATGACCGCTGCCGGATTGGCGTAGCCGGCATGCTCGGTATAGCGCTCGGCCAGGCGCTCCAGGTGCTCATAGTGGTAATTGGGGTAGGTACGACCGTCGAGACCGATGTAGCCACGCATAACGGCGTGCGCGAGCGGATTGCCGTCGCACTCGACTTCCCAGTTGCGGAAGATAAAGCTCTGGTGCGCCTGCGCGGCGTAAATGGAGTTGAGCATGACGGTGGTGGAACCGGCAGTAGGGTTCTTCATGCCCACGGGCACCGAAATGCCGCTCGATACCAGGCGATGCTCCTGGTTTTCGACCGAGCGCGCGCCCACGGCAACATAGCTCAGCAGGTCAACGAGGTACTGGTAGTTGGACGGATAGAGCATCTCGTCGGCGGTGAAGAAGCCCGTTTCCTCAATAACGCGCAGGTGCATGTGGCGGATGGCCTTAACGCCTTCGAGCAGGTCATCGGGCGCCTCGGGGTCGGGGTTGTGCAGCAGACCCTTGTAGCCGGTGCCCTTGGTGCGCGGCTTGTTGGTGTAGACGCGCGGAATGATGATGAGTTTGTCTTTGACCTCCTCGGCGGTCTTGGCCAGTCGGTTCATGTACTCAAGCACCGAATCCTCGCGGTCGGCAGAGCACGGGCCGATGATGAGCACCTTGCGCGCGTCCTCGCCGGTAAAGACCTTGGCGACCTCGGCGTCGAATGCCTGCTTTTTGGCGGTAAGCTCGGCGGAGAGCGGCATTTCCTCGCGGATCTCCATGGGGATCGGCAGCCTGCGTTTAAAATCCATGGCCATGCGGGGCCTCCTTAATCAACAAAGTCTAAGCTTGAATCGTCGAATGCTCGGCATTATCCGCTGTCGCACACTAAAGTGCAAGCACGACCAACCAAAAAGGGAACGGATGACACGAGGACTTGCTTACCACGAGAGTGGATAATCTCCCGTTTTCGGCCTATGTTCGCGCCAAAAGCGGGAGATTATCCACTCTCGTCGAGCAAGCGTCCGAAAATCCTCGCTCGTGACCTCTTTTACATGAAGCGCATCCTGGAGGATCACAGCCAAGACACCGGCGACGGCTTTATCGTCTACATGTACGGAGGCGACACGCAGGATTAGCCTGTGTGCCGCCTCACGGGCTTTCTCCAAGACAGTCAGCAATCAGCCAAACGAGCTAATAGGGCGTGCTCTCCTCTGCAGTAGGGACATTCATCCTGCGAAGCATGATATAGATGATGACCGCGCTGGCACTGAACGGTCTCTGATAGATAACGGTCGAGCAGGCGCGCCCATGTATGCGCGTCAAGGCGCTCTTGCGCTTTGCCAAAGAGCGACCGGCGGAAAGCCTCGCCCACGAGGCTGCCGAAATCATCGAGCGTAAGAGCGTACTTGGGGACAACATATCCGATCAGCGTCCCCACAAAGGGGCTGCGCCCATTGCACACGCAGTTGTTCAGCGACGGTGCAGGCGGTATGTCGTCATCCAGGTCAAAATAATCCAAGTCAAGTTCGCCAGAAGCGTATGGATGTATTCCGCGATTGAGCATCTTGAAGATATGGACCGCGAGTCCAAAGTCATCCGTCTGAGGTGTAAACACCGGGGCATTCGTGGCTGCCAGGCTCTCGAAATCGCTTACGCCAGTTGTCTCCATGAGCTTGAGCACCTCCGGTGCGATATATCCTGGTGCTGCACAGGTGGTTTGGTAGCTCACATCTGAAAGTGTGAAAGCATACGAATCGGTGTCAAGTAGCATCAGGCTGCCCCTCTCCCCCACAAGGATGTTGCGAGGATTCCAGTCATCCACGGTGATGCCGATGTCATGGAGCCCCGAGGTAAGCTTGCACAGATCGCCAAGACCCAATCGAGCGCCAATGCCCCCACCGGTGCCGCGCTCAGAATCGGCGCGGCAGCACGCTCCATCTTGGCAAGATTTGTATAGAGCCTGGTGACCGACTGTTTGTATCCCTTGGCATAATTTGGCACCAGCAGGACTTTTTCACCATGACGGCAGTAGTGCACACCGCCTAGGAGGTGGATGAGTTCGGGGCAGTCACAACGTAGGAGCTCCACGAGCGCCTTGATGGTATCCATGCCCGCACGCGCCGAAACCTCGCAGCCCTTCTGCCCGTTGAGTACGCATTCGAGTAGCGTATCGTATGCGCGCTGGGCTTCGGGGGCCAGGTGTGCCCTGTTAAACATGCCCCCGGGTCGCACGTTTCCCTTCGAGTCGATCATACAAGCCCCCAATCTGTTTGGTTTTCCCAGATTGTGAGCCCGCACACCCAAGCCGCACGGCCCGCCGTTCAGCTGAAACCACCACACAAAAAGTCCGCCGACCATTGAAGTCGGCGGACTTTCGTGTGCGGACAATCAAGCCCTGTTCACCATGGAACTACTATTTACAGCGCGCCTTGGGCTGCTGCTGGGTGATGCAGTGAATGTTGCCGCCGCCGTAAATAACCTCGCGGGTCATGATACCGATGACTTCGCGGTCCGGATAAGCAGCCTGGATATCCTTGAGCGCCTGGGCGTCGTTAGGGTCACCGAACTGCGGCACAAGCACCGCTCCGTTGATGGGCAGGAAATTGAGATAGCTCGGCTCGAAGGCGTCCTCGGGGGTACGCGGCAGCACGCCCTCGACGGGATCAATCGTGCTGGCCTCCTCTTCGGTCATATATACCGAGGTCGCAGGCATGATTACCTTGTGGACCTTGAGTTTGCGGCCACGGGCATCCGTCGTCTCGGAAAGCGTCTTATACGCCTCCTGGCACTCCTTGTAGAACTTATGGTTGGGATCATCGGTCCACATGCAGCAGACTTCGCCGGGTGCACTAAAGCATGCGACGTCGTCCACATGACCGTTCGTTTCGTACGGATCGATACCGTCCTTGATCCAGATAACTTTCTCGATACCGAGGTACTCAGAGAGCTTCTTCTCAATCTGCTCCTTGGTGTACTGCGGGTTGCGGTCCTCGTTGAGCAGACACATCTCGGTGGTCACGACGGTGCCTTGACCATCACAGTTGAACGAGCCGCCCTCGAGGATGTAATCCTCGGGACGATAACGGTTAACCTGCTCAAGCTGTGCCACCTGCAGGCCAATGGAAGCGTCCTTGTCCCACGGGAAGTACAGGCCGTCAATGAAACCGCCGTAAGCATTAAAGTGGAAGTGCGAAAGAGCAACCTCACCATTGTCATTAACGAGGAACGCCGGGCCAGGGTCGCGAATCCAGCTGTCGTTGTACTCCATGTGGATAACGCGCACGTTCTCAACACCGTCGAAGATCTCGCACACCGCGGGGAAGTCCTCGGTGTTCACGCCTACCGTGATGGGCTGAAAGCGTGCAACGGTCTTAATAATCTCGGTGAAGACCTTCTGCGCCGGCTTGGCGCCGCAGCGCCACACGTCGGAGCGGTGCGGCCACAGAATCCAGGTGCGCTCCTGCTCCTCATACTCGCCGGGCATATAGAACCCGTCCTTCTTAGGCGTGGACTCACTCTCGTAGATAGTCTTCATTTCAAGCTCCTTGATCTCGGTGCTTTTGCTTGACGAGACCATAATGCAGCCGCACCGAGATGTCCTCAATGGTCCCTCGAGCCCCTTTCAGCGACCGCCGGTATACCATTCGCTGACCTAAAGTTCTATTCAGGCCGAGAACATGACATACTGGGTTCCACAATGGAAAGGACGCCCTATGCCCCCATGCAATAAACAGCAGGCTATTGAGCTGGACAGTACGACCTGGACCGCCCTCAACGAGCTCGCGCTCGCGATCCACGCATCACACGGTGTCGATATGCTGCAAAAGGAGACACTCGAGGGAACGACAGGACTCGTGCCCCATCGGGTCGCCATGTTCGACCTGATCGAGGCGGCGGGCAGCGATGCCCCACGCTACGTCCACCCCGTAAGCAGCGGAATGGACGACCGCGCACTGAGCGACTACTACAACCGCTACGCCGCGATGGACTATACAACATGGTCCTTTGACCTACATAGGGTCGGCGTCTACCGCGACCTCGACCTCGTCGACGTCGAGCGACGCGATGCCACGCCCATCTATCGCAAATGGATGGAACCCCAGGGCGTCTACTTTGGCTGTACGGCCACGCTCGCGCACAACGACAGCCCGCTGGGAAGCATCACCCTGTTTCGCGAACGCACGGCCGGAGACTTCACCGACACCGAGCTCGCAATCCTGCTCGAAGTCGCTCGGCACGCGAGCCTCGCGCTCGCCAACCTCTATCCTCGGGGCATTAAACTCACCCAGACCGAAGACACAAACCAGCTGAATGCTTTCATTGCAGAACACAATATCCAACCGCGCGAAGCCGAAGTCATGCGGCTCATGCTCGACGGCAAAACAAACAAACAGATGGCAAACGAGCTATTCATAAGCGAGTCAACCGTCAAGAAGCACGTCAACGCCATCTATCGCAAGCTCGGCGTCAGCAACCGCCTGGGCCTCATGACTGCCATGCAAAACATCCCGCGATAAAAAAGGGCGCCCTCCATGCGGAGAACGCCCTTTGATTTCGCCGTTGAATGAGAAGCGGCCCTACGCTATGCAATGAGCCCATTCAGGCGCTTTTGTTCCTTTGCAGCAAGTGCAATGGAAACCAGGCCGGTAATGGCATCGGCTGCAACCAAGGCAATCCAAACACCCTGCGCGCCCATCATGCTGCCAAGCAAGTACATGAGCGGTACGGAACAGATCACGTAACGGAGCAGGCCGCAGAACGTGGCGATACCCACCTTCTCGTTCGCCTGGAAGTACATCGACATGGTCATGGCAAGATAGCCCAGGGCAACAGCCAGGATGACGGTACGCGTGGCGTTGGCGGCAACCTCAACGAGCGCGGGATCGCTGCCGGCAAAGAAGGCACACACCGGCGTGGCGGCAAGCCAGAGTACAACGGTGACCAGCGCCAGCGTCACAACCTGGTACTTAAGCGTGCAGGAGAGCGTCTCCTTAAGACGCGCCCATGCCTTGGCACCGGCATTGAAGGCAGCGATGGGCTGCAGACCATAGGAGAAGCACTGGGCGACCATCATGGTGATGTAGAGAATGTAGCCGTTGATTACGCCGAAGGCAGCGATGTAGAGCGAACCCATGTCACCGCCAAGCGTGCCGAGCAGCGAGTTGGCAACGGTATTGAAGATGAATGTCGCAGCCTGGACCAGGAAGAACGGGAAGCCGATCTTAACGATCTGCCCGCAGATACCCATGTCGAGTTTGAGGTCGACCAGGTTAATCTGGAGCTGAGACTTCTTGCCGCCAACATACCAGAAGATGCCGATGGCCCAGATGCCAATGGACAGGCCATAGTACACGCCAGCACCCATGACGCCGAGCTTGAGTACGAAGGTCGAGAGCGCAAGCCAGCAAATGGCAACGATGGCAGATACGGTCATGAGATTTGCCTGGACCTGAACCTTCTCATCGACGCGCATAACAGCGGTGACCATCTGGCCGATGACCGTGAGCGGCAATAGCACGGCGAACGTGCGCACGCCGGCGACCGTGTCAGCCATGATATCGGGCGTTGCGCCAAAGAATGCACAGATGGGCTCGGTGAAGACTGCCATCACGACGGCGAGCAGAACCGAAACAATCGTCGTGAGCCAGAAACCCTGACTAAATGCCTTACTCGCCCCCTTGATGTCGCCGGCGCCGAGCAGATTGCCCACGACGGCCGGCACGCCCGTACCGAAGAGGTTGCCGAAGGCCAGATTGATATACTCGACAGACATGATGATCGAGACGCAAGCAAGACCGTGAGAGCCCAGGCCCCAGCCCATCACGAGACCCTCGAGCACGACCATAATGATCTGCGCGAGCATGCCCTGACCGGTCACAATTGTGTAGCGGCGCACGAGTTCTGGAATCGGCTTTGAGGCGAGCTCATGCTCCTCCCCAACGACAGCGGTTGTTTCTTCTGCCATGGTTCTCCCCTTTCCTTGAGAGATTGAAAGACTGTGGGGCTACTTCTCGTAGACGACCTTACCGGCGATCACCGTAAGCTCAGCCGTGGCGCCGAGAACCTCTGCCGGCTCGCAGGTAAAGAGATTGCGGTCGAGTACGCAGATGTCGGCTTGCTTGCCGCAGGCGAGTGTGCCGATGCGGTCCTCAGCATGCATAGCGTAGGCGCCGCCGTAGGTGTATGCGCGCAGGGCCTCGGCCATAGTGATTCGCTCCTCGGGGAACCAACCCTCAGGATTAGATCCGTCCTCGAGCATGCGATAGACCGCGCCATAGACTTCCTCCATAGGCTCAAGCCCCACAACCGGGAAGTCGGAGCCCAAATGCACGCAGGCACCGCTCGCAAGCAGGCTATGAATTGGCCACGAGAGCGCCGCGCGCTCGGGGCCAACGGCGTCGTCCTTTGCCAAGTCGGCCATATCGAGCAGCATATGCCACGGCTGCATGGCCGGACAGACGCCGAGTTCCGCATAACGCGGCAAATCCTCAGGTTGAACAGTCTCGTTGTGCTCCATGGAGTGACGACAGCCCATAAGACCGTAACGCTTCTCACCCTCCTCGAAGCAGTCCAGGACAAAGCGTACGGAACGATCGCCTATGGTATGGATGCGCGTGTCGACACCCCACTCAAGCGCTTTAAGGATGGCATTACGCACATGCTCTGGTTCCTCAGCCGGCTCGCCACAGGTCTCGGGAGCATTGGCATAGGGCTCGAGCATCCAAGCAGTATGATCGGAACACACGCCGTCGATGAACTGCTTAAAGCCATGCCACTCGACCTGCGTGCCCGGAAAGTCATATTTAGCTCGAATTTCCTCGAGTGTCATGGTCTCGTTCTCAAAAAGGTCTGTATACATGAACACGCGTAACGGCAGTTCACCCTTACCGTTGAGCTCTGCAAGCACCTTGTAGGGGTTGTCCATGCTCACGAAGGTCGGATTAACCATGCCGACGGTCGTAATACCGAGAGCGTTGGCGCGGCGTGCAGTCTTGGCAAAGGAGGCATCGACCACTTCGGGAGCAGGGTCGTATACCTCGTCCATAAAAAGGGCACCAGCGTTGTTCGAGAAAACCCCCGTGAGATTGCCGAGCTCATCCTTGAGAATCTTGCCGCCTGTAGGATTGGGCGTCTCAGTAGTAATGCCGACTTTTTCGATAGCGCAGGTATTGGCACTAAACGTATGCATGTCGACCTGCTGCAAAAATACCGGACGGTCCGAGATGTATTTGTCAATCATCGCGGCCGTGGGCATCTCAGGCACATCCCACTGGAACTGAATGATTTGGCAGCCCACAATCCACTCGTTGCTCGGATGGCTTTCGGCAAATGCCTGAACACGCTCCATACACTGCTCGAAGCTTGTGCAATCGATGAGATTGACGGCGAAATCGGGATCGGTCATAAAGGCGCCCTGGGCAAAATGCGTATGCGAGTCGATGATGCCAGGCATGACGAGCCTATCGCCATAGCTGCGCACCTCGGTATCGGGCCCGATAAAAGCGTCGAGGTACTTATCTTCGCCGCACGCAACAATTCTGTCACCCGCGACGGCAACACCGCCCTTGAACGGTGCCAGCCCGTCACCAGTGAACACAGCGTTACTTTTGATGACTAAATCCGCTTTGTCCATATGAGCCTCCTCAGACGTTACAGGACAATGGATGAGCGCCTCGATACGACGCGCACAATCGGTGAGGGAGCATTTGCCGCCCCCTCGTAACACGTGCCTACGAGCAGTTGGGCGCCTGTCCTGCGCCCTACGCCCCGCGTCAACACCCATTGACGCACCTTTTGCATGAGCTGCCAAGATGGAGTCAAGCGAACGGACGGGTTAAGCAGGTTTACACGTCTGAGCAGGTATTTTATTGTCTAAGTTTATTGTCGCTTCTTTACGCCGAGCGGTCTGCGATATGCCGTCAGCCGATCCTCTCCAGCCTTACGAGCGCCAGAATGTCTCAATCAAGTCGTCACGCGCCTTGACTTCGCTCTTTACATAGATGCGATGCAGGTGAGCCTTGACAGTACCCGGGCTAATCACAAGTTCGTTAGCAATATTTTGAACATCGAGTCCACGCAATACGAGTGTAAGCACTTCCTGTTCGCGCTTTGAAAGCCCATGCTCGTCCGAGAAAATCACAACACGCGAGACAAGGTCCTCCCGTGCATCACGGCGCTCTGTCGCTACCTCTTCATCGGCACGAGGGTGACGCGAGAACACACGTAAGATATGGCTGAACTGTTTAAATAGCTGAACGGCTACAGCCACAAACAATATATTCTCTGAGATATTCCGCTCGCCCAGATACCATAAAAAGGCGCTCACCATCACGTTGTCAACGTCAGGCGTGCAGAATAGGATCATATAGGTATCCTCGATAACCACCATCACGGTAAGCACGCAGGCTATGCGAAAGAACGTCCGAGAGCGCTCAAGATCGAGCCGCTCAGCCCTATTCTCCGTCTTGCGATAGCGGGCGTAAACATATACCAAGCAGAATGCCATTCCCAAATCGCGCGCAAGCCAAAAAAGATATTGCTGAACCTGGCTCGCAAAGCCAGTACGAGGTACCAGAGCAAGCTGAAGCACGGCGATCGGTACGACATATGCGGCAACGCGCTTAACGGTCACCTCATCGTGTAAGCGAAACGTTACCCAAAGCCATACGCACGCAAGAATCGCCACGCCCAGCGCGCAGCGCAGTAACGGATGTTGAAGCGGCTCATTAAACGTCACCACATAGTCATATTTGAGCCGGTTGTACTCATCAAAGAAAATCACCGACATATCGAAGATATAGAGAAGGAAGCCCGCGGCCGCCACCAAACAATCGCGTCGACGAGTCATGAGCCATATTACGAGTGCAGTTGATGCCGTCACCAATCCAACGCCCATGACAAGAATCGTGTAGATAAAGAATGCGAAGCTCATACTACCCTCATTCCGCGCACAGCCAGCTTGATTCCGCATTACGGTTATGGTAGAAACATCGAACGAATACCAAGATCGAAAGGAGATGCCATGGCGCCGATTGCACCACTCAAGATTATTGTCGCGCCTGCCGCCAAGGCCATCGCCAAGATCGGTTCGACCATGACCTACGATGACGTTCCCTGCATCGTTGATGAGCGCAACGACAGTTGCCCTTACCTGGGACACGTCCCCTACTTTGCGCCCAAGCTCTCCTCTTCATTCGACCAGCGCAACCGTTAGCATAACCTCCACGATTGCCACAGTAATCCTCGCAGCAATTTATTAACTTGGAAGCAACCCCGGTTTTAGCCCCGTGCCGGTGGGCCAAGCCCCTCACGGTCAGCGTTTTCTATACACGCCAACGCCGGGATTGTCGACGCTGCGGCCGCGGCGCGATATGAGGCGCGAAACCTCGCCCAGCAACACGGCGATCACTACACCCATGAGAATGGGCAACTTTGCCATTTCGGCGGGCGAGCCGTTGAGCGGCACAATCGTAGCGACAATCGAAAGCACAAGCTCCACCACGGGAATCGCAAGTGCCACCGCAAGCACCTTGCCCTCGAAGGGCGCGCGGAACACGCGCGGACGATCGTCATATTTGCGCAGGCGCCAAAACGCTGGAAACATTGGGATATAACTCATGAGCAGAAAGACGACGTTCATCGAAAAGAAGACCCAAAAAACGTCGGAGCCCTCGCCCAGCGGAATCTGAAGCAGTAGTACCAGGCTGGCAAAACAACCGTTAATGATTGCCGAGCCATTGGGCATGCCGGTCTTCTTGGACACCAGCGCAAAGGGACGCGGCATATTGCCATGACGCGCGGCATAGCTCGCCACGTTGTTGACGCCAAAGCTCCAGCAGATCATGTTGGCGAACAGCGTCACCAAAAAGGCCACGCCCACGACCATCGTCAGCGGATGGCTGCGCCCCAACATGGCGGCGACCGCGTCCACAATGCCCGAATCGAGCGAAAGCTGCTCGGTTGGAACCGCGGCTCCAATGCCGATGCCGCAGATAATGTAGATTGCCGCAATGGCAACGCCACCAGCGATAACCGCCTTGGGGATATCGCGCGATGGGTTTTTCATCGTGCTGGCAAAGGTCGCGACCACTTCGAAGCCCATAAAGTTGAACAGGATGATCGATAGGTACGTCAACGAATTGGTGTCGCCCAAATCTGGAATGAAGGTCTTAAACGACATATCGTTGGCAAAGCCGTTATTGCAGGCAAACCAGATGCCGACGATTCCCACCACGGCGGTAATGAGCACCTTAATGACGGCACCGCCGTCCATGACCCAATCGGCCTCGGCAACCGGCTGCATCGCCATGACGGTGACACCCCACACAAAGGCAAGCTCGATGGCAATTCGGACCCCGAGCGAAAACTCGATACCCCATACCGCATTGATAACACTGGGGAACATGCAGGCGATACTTGCCACCCACAGCGGAAAGTTAACCCAGTAGCACCAGGAACAGCGGGCGCCCCAACGGTCACCCAGGCCCAAGCGAACCCAATCGTACAGACCGCCCTCGGAATCGAACGCCGTACCCAGCTCGGCCACCACCAGGCCATAGGGAAGCAAAAACGTAATGATGAGGAAGATCCACCAGAAGAACTGCACGTTGCCCATGGCAGATGCCGGAGCAGCCGCCTCGATGGTAAATACGACGCAGATAACCGAGAGGATGACCTCGAACAGGGAGAACTTTTTACCTGCCATGGCACACTCCCCCTACAGCAAAAAGGATGGCATCTGTACCGAAGGCGCAGCCCAAGGTAGGGTTGCAGGCCGCGTCACCGGTGCAGGTGCCATCCCATAGAGAAGAGAGGATGCAATTGTTGGACCAACGCTCGCGGAACAGGCGGGTGAAGATGACGATACGCTGGTACAAAGATACTCCGATCAAAACGGCCGCGCTCGCAACCGGAAACTTTCGGCGATTGAAGACGCGTCTGACCTGGGATATCCAAGCGAACAATTGGCCTAACCCGCAAAAATCCCAGGCCAGACGCGTATTCAATCAAAGAAAAAGGGCACTCCGATGTGGAGGCAACGGAGTGCCCAAAGAAAACCCAACCGGTCAACCAGGCAGTCCCCGTCCGATTGGCCGGCTGGGTTTTCGAGGTGCCCCAGGTCGCCGCGAAAGAGGAGCGAAGCGTACTTCGGTACGCGAGCGACGGCTTGAACGGCGAGATGGGGTGCCTCGGAAAGCCAGACGATTAAGCGGACGGCTCCTGCTGCGTGATGCAGTGGATGTTGCCGCCGCCGTAGACGACCTGGTCGGACTGGACGCCCACGCACTTGTAGACGCCCTCGCCCCAGACCTCGTCGTAGATCTTCTGGAGCGTGTCGACGGCCAGCCGGTCGTTCTCGTCGCCGTACTGCGGGACGATGACGCCGTGGTTGGTGACCAGGTAGTTCATGTAGGAGGCGATCAGCGGCTCGTCGGGGACGCGCGGCTCGGCGTTCTCGTCGGCGTCGATGGTGTCGCAGGAGGCCTGGTCCATGTACAGCGGGTTCACGGGCATGCAGAGCTTGTAGACCTTAATCTTGCGGCCCTTGGCGTCGACCGCGTTGGAGAGGGTCTCGTAGGCGGCGTGGCACTGCTCGTAGAACGGGTAGTCGGGGTCGTCGGTCCAGATGCAGGCCATGACGCCCGGGGCGATGAAGGTGGCGACGTCGTCGATGTGGCCGTTGGTCTCCTCGGGGTCGATGCCCTCCTTGACCCAGATGACCTTCTCGACGCCCAGGTAGTCCTTGAGGTGCTCGTCCATGTAGGCGCGGAGCTCCTCGCTCCAGGGCTCGAACTTCTTGCGGTACTTGGGCCAGATGGACTCGGGGTCCTCTTCCTCCTCGAGCACCGCGGAGCAGGTGCGGCCCGGGGAGAGGAGGCACTGGTCGGTCACGACGAGGGTGCCCTCGCCGTCGACGGTGATGGAGCCGCCCTCGAGGATCATGTCGTCGGGACGGTAGCGGCGGCAGCCGGAGAGCTCGGCCATCTTGAGGGCGATCTGCTCGTCCTTGTCCCACGGGAAGTACAGGCCGTCGACGAGGCCGCCGTAGGCGTTGAAGTGCCAGTGGTTGGCGCGCTTCCCGCCCTTGCCGTCGATGACGTAGGTGGCGGCGGTGTCGCGGAACCAGGCGTCGTCGGTGGTCATCTCGATGACGGTGACGTTCTCGTCGTCCTCGAAGACGGCCTTGCAGTTGGCGTAGTCGACCTGGTTGGCGCACATGTAGACCGGGGTGAACTCGGCGATGGCGCGGGCGATGGCGGCATACTGCCTCTGGGCGGGCTTGGCGCCGTGGGCCCAGGTGTCGGTGCGGTGGGGCCAGCCCATCCACACGCGGTCCTGCGGGGCGAACTCGGCGGGCATGAAGAAGCCGTCGGCCCTGGGGGTGGACTCGGACTCGGTGATCGTACGCATAAGATTTCCTCCAAATCGAACGATCGTTTGCCGCGGGCGGGTTGCCCGCAGCCTAAAACCAAGAGATGTTAGGCGCCCGTTCCCCGGCAAAGGTCGGGGCGCCCGGCGCCGGTTTTCACGGAGTCGCACCGGCAAGCGACGACGTAGCCAAGTGCGCGGAGACAAGACGCACGAAGGATACGGAAGAGAGGTTGGGGTGGGCGGTGGTTACCGGAGCTATCGCTCGCACCCACCCCAGGGAATGGCTGAGTGACGAGGAGGGTCGGGGCCCCGAATTTGGGTGCCCTAGTCCTCCTCGGCCTCGGCGGCCTCCTCAGCGAGACGCTGGGCTGCGAGCTCAGGGGTCAGACCCTTGTACTCTTCCTTGCGGCCCTTGGCGCTGACGACGCGGACGACCTCGCCGATGAGCACGAGCACGATGAAGATGACGATCATCGGGACCTTGTCGCCGATTTCGGCGGCGGAGAACGGTACCAGCGTCGCGACGATGGCCAGGACCAGCTCGATGCAGGGGATGGCCAGCATGACCTTCATCATCGCGCCCTTGAACGGGAACGTGAAGATACGCTCGCGGTCGGGGTCGTTCTTGCGAAGGTTGAGGAATGCCGGGAACATCGGGATGTAGGTGAGCAGCAGGAAGACGACGGAGGTGCCGAAGAGCATCCAGAAGACGCCGTTGGAGATGGCGTCGATGGGAACGAGCTGCAGGCAGAGAACCAGGGAGGCAACGACGGCGTTGACCAGGTTGGCGCCGTTGGGCATGTCGTCCTCGGAGATCATCGAGGCGAAGACCTTGGGCATGTTGCCGTGCTCAGCAGCATAGCGAGCGACGGAGTTGACGCCGAAGGACCAAGCAGCCATGTTGGCGAACAGGGTAATCAGGAAGGCGATGCAGATGACCTTGAAGATCATGGAGTCGCCCACCATGGTCTGGACTGCGACGATCATGCCGTAGTCGGGGTCGATGGAGTCGGCCGGCACAGCGGCGCCGATGCCGAAGCCAGCGAACAGGTAGATGACGGCAATAGCCACGCCACCGACAATGATAGCCTTGGGAATATCGCGAGCGGGATCGGCCATGTCGTCGGTCATGGTGCAGATGACCTCGAAGCCCATGAAGTTAAAGATGATGATGGACAGGTAGCCGAGAGCGTTGGTGTTGGTAAGCTCGGGCAGGAAGGTGGCGGCGGACATGTCGTTCGCAAAACCGTTCTCCATGGCATACCAGATGCCCAGAGCGCCGACGATAACGGCAACGGCGACCTTGATGATAGCGCCACCGTTGAGGACCCACTCGGAGTCGGCCGCCTTGGAGCGACCCATGAGATACACGATCCACACGAAGGCAAGCTCGATGCCCATCTTGGCGATTAGGTTGAACTCGACGCCGAAGACCATGCCCAGGATGTCGGGGAACATGGTTGCCAGCGAGGCGATCCACAGCGGGTAGTTGACCCAGTAGTAGTACGAAATGCGGGCGCCCCACTTGTCGCCCAGGCCATCGCGTACCCAGTCGTAAATGCCGCCCTCGCCGTCATAGGTGGTGCCGAGCTCGGCGACGACCATGCCGTAAGGGAGCAGGAAGGTCAGGATCAGGAAGATCCACCAGAAGAACTGCTGGTTGCCAATGGCAGCAGCAGGAGCGGCGGCCTCGCAAACGAAGACGACGCAGATGATAGTCGAAATGACCGTCAGGAAGGAAAGCTTTTTCTTTCCGTCACTCATGATGAGCTCCTTCGCTCAGTCTTGGACAGATCCGAGGCCCTAAGGTATTAAGGCAATTGCTTGGGCCTCGGTGAGCGGGCGGCAGGAGACGAGCATCCGCCGCCAGCAAACGTGCTTTTAGAAGCCTTGAGGCTTAGAGCTGCTCGAGAGCCTCGAGAGCGGCGTGGAGCTCAGCCTTGGCGGAGTACTCGACACCCTCGTCGTTGAGCGGAGTGCGCTTGCCCAGGGCGGCAAGAAGAGCACGGATGGAGTGCTTGCGGTTCTCGGCCTCGACCCAGCACAGGGAGCGCTCGGGATCGTCCATGACCTCGTCGACGACCTCCTCATTGCGGGTGGCCGGCAGGCAGTGCATGAACTTGGAGTTGGGGCCGGCGAAGTTCATCATGTCCATGGTGACCTGATACTTGGGATAGAACACGTCCATGTAGTTCTCGCCCGAGACCTCCTCGTCGTACAGGCCATACCACACGTCGGTGTAGATGAAGTCGGCGCCCTTGATGCACTCGATGTCGTCGGAGATGACAACCGAGCCGCCGGAGACCTTGCAGTTCTCCTCGGCGATGGCCATCATCTGCTTGCCGAACTCGGCGCGCTCCTCGACGGTGCCAACGTGCAGGCCACCGTCGGGAATCTGGTGGCCCTTAGGTCCAAACTGGACAAACTTCATGCCGACCTTGGAGGCGATGAACATGAGGGAGACGCAGACCTGGGTGGCGTCGCCGATGAAGGCCAGGGTGCAGTCCTCGATCTTCTTGCCCTCGGGGAGGTTCTCGAGCATGGTCATGAGGTCGCCCATCTCCTGCGTGGGATGGTTGAACTCGGACATGCCGTTGATGACGGGCACAGCGGAGCCCTCGGCGAGGCCGACGACGTCCTTGTGACGGTCAACGCGAGCCATCATGATATCGAGCAGCGAGCCCATAACGCGAGCGGTGTCGCCCAGGGACTCGTGACCGCCGAGCTGGATGGTGCCAGGGCCATAGAACTGAGCATGGCCGCCGAGGTCGGTCATAGCAGTCTCGAAGGAAAGACGGGTGCGGGTGGAGACCTGCTGGAAGATCATGCCAAGGCTCTTGTTACGGAGCAGGTGCGGATAATAACCGTCAACCTTGATGGCCTTCTTCATTGCCAGGCCAAGATCCTCGATAGCCAGGATCTGCTCTTTGGTGAAGTCGTTGGTGTCGATGAAATCCTTAGGCAGTGCCATATCGATTTCCTTTCCGCCGGTCTTGCCGACTATTAACTATGAGGCGCTCGAACATCACGCCTCGTGTTGACAAGACCATCATTCACCCGTATGCAATTTTTACCTAGTTTATTCGGGATTAAAGACTGTTCACGGAGTTACACCCTCTCTAATCCAATATAAACCCGCAGGTCAAGAGTTTACAGGGGGTTTACCGTCTGGAACCGCGAACGGTATACGGCTATGCTGTATCTTGGCGTTTAATCCGCAATGGAACGACCGGCGGAGGCATGTATACCCGGGGGATATAGCGGGCTCCATAAGGGATCAAAATGAGACAGGACGGTGACAGATGGACACACTCATGTTCTTCTATACCCAAGCGATACTCGTAATCTGCATTGTGACGGCAGTGCTTTCGCTTGCCGCCTATGCCTCGTCCCGTCGACGCTTCTTTATCTATGGCAGTGGCGTTTTTATTTGCTACGCCATCGAAATGACTGAGATCTTCTTTTTTGAATACACGTTGCAAAACGAGAGTTTTCCGGCCAGCGACTATTACTCAATTACCATGCCTGTGTTGCGGACCCTTGTGGCGACCGCTTCACAGGCTTTTATTTGGCTGATTGCCATGGACTTGCTCGATAAGCATTCTAAAAAGCAGTTCGCTATCCCCGTCTTAACGTTTTTGCTGTGCGAGTCGCTGGCTATCGTCGCAGTCCCCTCCGGCCCCATGCGTCAGTGGATCTACTACACGATACGCCAGGCATTCCTTGTCTTTGTGGGACTGTATATCTTATGGACGGCTCATAAGAGTACAAAGGTTGAGCTGAAGGCACGCGTCAACAACCAGCGAAAGCACCTGATTATCGGCGCTATTCTGGTCGGTTGCATCGTTGCCGAGGATTTCTACAACATCCTGGTCATCCCCATGAGTCTGGCACCCTCTTGGCTGCAGCTATATCTGTCCGAGCGCAACTTTAGCGAGAACTTCTTTGCGTGCTACTTTGCGATTCTGTTGATTATCTACTCCTACCACGTGCTTTCAATCCGCATGCAGGAGGCGCCCGAGGAAAAGAACGTCAGCGATCTTGATCGACACATCGAAGAGCAGATGCCCTTCTATCGCAACGCCTACAAGCTCTCCAACCGCGAGACCGAGGTTATGCGTCTGGTCGTACTGGGCAAGTCGAACCAAGAGATCGCTGACGAACTCTTCCTTGCTGTGGGCACCGTCAAGACCCACATCCACAACATCCTGGTCAAAACCGAGCAGCAAAATCGCACCACGCTCATCCTCCACTTCTGGAAGCGATGAAGTTACGCGGTTTTACCAAACCGCGTAACGGCTCGACGCTACAAGCGCCCCTAAGCGGCAATCTGACGTTCAATCGTCGGTCGCGTACCCAAAGTACGCTTCCCTCCTCTTAAACGTCACCTTGCTCGCCTAGGGGCGCTTTCGCTGACTTATGCTCAACTTACGATAATTCCGAGCTGAACGGGTTACTCGCTGTAGCGGGTGGCTATGGCAGCTTGTACCATGCCGGCGCTCATGAGGTAGGTCACCAGGAAGTAGCCACCGTATGCTGCCAGGAAGATTGCACAGGTGAGGCCCACGGTGCCGCCGATGCTCATATTTCCGAATATGCTCACCAGCTCGATGATCACCTTAAGTGCCACAAAGGAGTGCGCCAGGCCCACTGCCAGCGGGAACAGGAAGAATACCGCTTGCTGCGCCATCACCGAATGGCGAATCTGGCGGTCCTCACAGCCGATCTGTGCCAGCACACGATAGCTGCGGCTGCCATCGGCCACGTTGGAGAGTTGCTGGATCGACAGAATCGCCGCGCATGCAACGACCAATACAAAGCCGATGTAAATGGCTAGGTAGCTAATAAGACCGTTCATTTGCGCTGCTTGCGTGTACATCTCGGAGCGTGTGATGAAGGTTCCCCACGACCCCGGCTCTTTGCCGTCAACGAGCAGATTGTCGAGCAGAGTGTATTTAATGCTCTCGTCTGCCTCGGTCGTATCCATCCCCTGTTTGTAGTTAACGAGCAGGCTACTGGAATACGGCTGCAGATTAAGTTGGGACAACAGCTCGTCGGCAACGACGACGGTACCCGGATTACTACCCATCGCCGAGTTGGCGATGGCCGCCGTATCTTCGTCCGACTTATCGGTTGCGGGCTTGAGCGTATGCCCACCCAAGGTAAGGGCATGGCCGCCAGCCATATACTTGGTGTACATGTCGACCAGCTCGCCGCCCATATCACACGTGAGCAGATACTGGTCGTGACCGATGTGCACCGGCTCCTCGCCCATCATCTGGCGCAGTTTGTTGTACTGGCTCGCCGGCGTCACAAACAGACCCATCGTATCGGCATTGCTACCCCCGAACGCCTTGGGAAGCTTTTCGCCCATGGTCTTGCACATCTCACTTGGGGTCACCGAAGGATTCGAGCCGCCAAACGGGTAACTCAGATACGAATCGATCTGCACATGCTCACCGGCAACATCGGCGATATTGACCTTCTTGCCGGTCTCGTCGTTGTTGTCCGCCGACTTGCCCTTAATACCGTCTGCAACGTTATCGGAATCGATACGATCGCCGTGCCATGGATCGCCGTGCCATGCGGGGTACAAATCGACCGTTGTATCGGCCAGCACCATGCGATCGGCTTCAGGCGGATTGACGTACTCTTTGTAGTAGTCGAGCGTATCGGGCGTGTAATAGACATACGTCTGAGACACGTCAACAGGGTTATAGCGCTCCAGGTTTTCGTTCATCACGTTGGCAATCGACATACCGCACGTCACCGAGGTGATGGCCAAAAACAGGAGCATCGCGATGACGCCCATCGAAAAGCACACCGTGTTGACCTTGGCCGCAAGCTGGCGCACGGTAAACATGTTGAGGCCGCGCCAATACACGCCGCGCAGGCTCTGCAGCAGCTTGATGAGCATGCCTGAGAGTCCCCAGAACAGGGCAAAGGTGCCCACGGCAACCATAGCGGTTGTAATACCAAACTGGTTCATGGCCTCTTGCAGCTTGCTGTCCGTCGCGGTTAGCGGGAACCCATCACGTAGCAGACGGTAATAGGCCACGCCCACAAGCGCCACGCCCACGGCAAAGATGGCAATCGCAATCCAGGGGTTGCGTGTCTTGATGCTCTCGTTGCGACGCTCGGCACCCATAAGCTCGATGAGTTTGGTACGACGCACGGCGCGAAGGTTCAGCAGTAGCGTGAGCACAAACATTACGAGCATGCAAGCAAGGGTCAGGTTGAACGCATGCACCGAGAAAAAGAAGTGGAAATTGGCGATCTGTGTCTTAAAGAGCGAGGCCGTAAAGAACGTCATGAGCTGGGAGAGCCCCACACCCAGCACAATGCCGGCGACAAAGGCCACGACCGAAACGATCACCGTCTCGAGCGCCATAATCGTGGCGACGCGCCCGCGCCCCATGCCGAGCACCTGGTACAGGCCAAACTCCTTCTTGCGGCGTTTCATGATGAAGTTATTGGCATACACCATCAAAAAGGCCATGACACCGGCCAAAAAGTACGTCAGGTCGCCGAGCATGCTGCCCATTACCTGCGCCAAGCCCTTTTCATCGATTCCGGCGATGTCGACCTGCATCGAGATGGTGTTAAAGGCATAGAAGACCGTGACGCCCAGGGTGAGCGTCAAAAGGTAGACGAGGTAGTCGCGGCCGGCACGGCGGACGTTGCCCCAAGCGAGTTTACAGAGCATCGGAGCCCTCACCGCCCATCATGGCAACGACCTCCATAATGCGGTCGAAGAACTCTCGGCGGCCGGTGTCGCCGCGGCGCAGCTCGGTGAAGATCTTGCCGTCGCGGATAAACAACACGCGGCTCGTGTAGCTGGCGGCAAAGCTGTCATGCGTAACCATGAGCACGGTGGCGCGCAGGCGGCGATTGAGGGCCTCCAGGCTCTCGAGCAGCAGACGAGCGCTTTTAGAATCGAGGGCGCCGGTGGGCTCGTCGGCCATGATCATGGTGGGGTCGGTGACAAGCGCGCGAGCTGCGGCAACGCGCTGCTGCTGACCGCCGGACATCTGGTAGGGATACTTGTCGAGCACCTGACTGATGGAGAGGCGCGCTGCCACATCCTGCACGCGGGTCGAGATCTCTGCCGAGTTTGTGCGGGCGATGGTGAGCGGCAGGGCGATGTTCTCGCGTGCCGTGAGCGTATCGAGCAGGTTGGAGTCCTGGAAGATAAAGCCGAGCTCCTCGCGGCGGAACTGCGAAAGCTTAGCCTGCTTCATGCGCGTTACGTCCTGCCCGTTGATGCGGATGGTGCCGCTCGTGGCGCTATCGATGGTCGACACGCAGTTGAGCAACGTCGACTTGCCCGAGCCCGAGGCGCCCATGATGCCGACGAATTCGCCGCGGTTGACCGTAAAGCTGACGTCGTTGAGCGCGCGGGTCACGTTGCCCAGCGCTCCATATACTTTTTCGAGATGCGCGACCTCCAGTACCGGGGTCGCCATGTGCGTGGTTTGCATACCGAGTCCTTTCTTGCGATTAGTCTACGGCATCTATAGTCGCAAGAAGCCGAGTCGGCTACCATCGATATGGCTTACGCTTGCCTTACCGTTGTGTAAGGTACGAGTAGCTAGCCTGCCACGTGTTGATGTTGAGAGAGGACTCCTGTTGAAGACTGTTCATGTTGCCGCTGGGATCATTCGCAAGGAAGGATCTGACGAGCTGCTTGCCGTGCAGCGCGGCTATGGCGACATGCAGGGACTTTGGGAGTTTCCCGGTGGCAAGCTCATGCGCGGCGAGACGCCCGAGGACGCCGTACGCCGCGAGCTCATGGAAGAGCTGCGGGTCAAAGTCACCAACCTGCGCGATTTCTATACCGTTGAGTATGACTACCCCGATTTTCATCTCTCGATGGAGTGTTACTACTGCTCGCTCGCCGATGAATCCGCTGAGCCTCAGAAGCACGACCGCCAGCTCGATATCCGCTGGATTCCACGCACCTCGCTTGCCACGGTGAAATGGATGCCCGCCGACAAGGGGCTCATTGATGCCCTGATTGAGTTGAAGGAAGATCGGCTTGAGGCCAACAGCACTGCCAAAGATGCCAAGGCCGCCACGACCGAACACCCCGCCGCCAAACCAAAGCGCGCACCTAAGCGCCGCAGCAAAAAGCGTCCCAAGCCCGGTCTGCTCGACGGCATCGATACCTCCGACCTCTCCGCTGACGAGCGCGAACTGGTGCGCCGTCGCGCCGCCATCAAAAAGTCCATGAAGGGCAACAAGCGCGCCAACACCAAGCCCGAGCTGCTCGTACGCCAGCGCCTGCGCGCAGCGGGCCTTACGGGCTATCGCTTGGAATGGAAGGTTCCCGGCAAGCCCGACATCGCCTTTCCCGGGCGCAAGATCGCTATTTTCGTCAACGGTTGCTTTTGGCATCGCTGCCCTAAGTGCAATCCGAGCCAGCCAAAGCGCAATGTTGAGTTTTGGGAGGCAAAGTTCCGTCGCAACGTCGAGCGCGACCGAGCCGCCATCTCCGCGCTTACCCAAATGGGCTGGACACCCATAACCATCTGGGAATGCGAGCTCAAAAAAGACCGCATCGACGCCACGATGGAAAAGGTCATCGAGCAGGTGCGCGCCGCCGCACCTCAGCGCTAGGAACAAGCCATCCACACGCCCCACACAGGCGAGCCACATCCGCACCACAAACCTTAGAAAGCCCTTAAGCTCAAAACCTTTCAAGAGTGTTACTCAATACCTCTGACCTGCAGCTTCATCGTAAAACCAAACCAGGTTAAGCCTTTCTTTAGCGCTTCTTTGCAGCAGCCGCGGCATAATACTGCCAGCGCACGGGACCTAGCAGCATACCCCGAGCGCAATCTTTTGGTGGACATCGAGGAGGCCGCATAAGCATGCATTCTTCCAATGACGCAGCACAGCAGCCATCCCTAAATCATGCAAACCTTTTCTCCTTCCCCCCGACACAGAGAGACGGCCTCCTCGACTCCCCCACCACAAAAGCCAAACGCTCTGCAGACCAACACCTCAACCTGCAGACATCCTTCGAAAAACTCCAAGCCTCACTAGACCAGGCATTCCCCAACCAAGCCCGGGCATACTAGCCCCTCATCAACAAAGTAGCCCTCACGCTCCACCCTTTCCGCCCCAACGCCACAAGGGCGACGACCTCGAGTAGGTCAACCTGGGAGGGACGAGGGCTTAGTTCCCCAATCTTTCCGCAGGGGGCAAAAAGCCTCGCCGCACGAAGTGCGCAGCGAGGCTTTTTGCATGCCCGAGGACGATTGGGGAACTAAGCCCTCGTCCCTCCCCGGGATATATAGCGAGTCGGAGTACCCTTGCTGTTACTCTGCTTTGCCCACAGAGTTGAGGTTGGTCATGCGGATCTTAACCAGCTCGGTGATCTCACGCATGCCCTCCTTGGCCGGCTTCTTGGGGTCGAAGCAGGCGGGGTTCTCGGCCATGTAGGCCATGAAGCCCTTGGTGTAGGCCTGACGCAGCTCGGTGGCGTAGTTAACCTTGCAGATGCCGTTCTTCACAGCCTCGGCAACCTGCTCATCGGGCACACCGGAGGTGCCGTGCAGAACCAGCGGCACGTCGACGGCGTCGCGGATGGCCTTGACCACGGACTGCTCGATGTGCGGATCGCTCGTGTACACACCGTGGCTGGTGCCAACGCCAATAGCGAGAGAGGTGCAGCCAGTGCGCTCGACGAACTCCTTGGCCTCAGCCGGATCGGTGTAGGGGCTCTCGCCCTCAACCGCGGGACCGTCGTCCTCCTTGCCGCCAACCTTACCGAGCTCGGCCTCGACGGGCACGCCCATGGCACGGCCAGCGTCGGCGACGGACTTGGTCAGGGCGATGTTGTCCTCGAAGGACTCGTGCGAGCCGTCGATCATGACAGAGGTGTAGCCCGTGCGGAAAGCCTGCATGCAGCGGTCATAGCCGTCGCCGTGATCGAGGTGCAGAGCGACGGGCACGGAAGCGCGCTCGGCGGCAGCCTTGACCATGCCGTAGAAGTAGTCCAGACCAGCGGTCTTGATGGTGCCCGGGGTGGTCTGCATGATGACGGGGGACTTGGTCTCCTCGGCAGCGGCCAGAACGGCCATAACAAACTCGAGGTTCTCGACGTTGAACGCGCCAACAGCGTAGTGGCCGGCCTGAGCGTCCTTGAGCATCTTTTCGGTGGTAACAAGTGCCATGAGCGTTTGCTCCTCTCCCTCGCCCGCATCTGGACATCGGGCGTAGTTGTTCACAAGGCGTTTTACCTTGCGTTTTGCTGCGCTCATTGTATGAAATTCAGCAGCTTTGCACGTGCGAGATATTGAGCCCATGCAGGTCAATACAGTCATTTTTGAAAAGCAAACGGAAGAAATTTGAGCCGAGTGAACATGTTCGATATTGAATTTTGGGCGTTCAGCGTCTTTCTTTTATAGAAAAGATAAGTAATCGAAAGGTGTTTTCTTACTCAAAAAGAAAATGAACGAAAATAGAGTCAACACAATTCCTGCAAATTTCAGACGATGATGGAGCAGATATGGCCCACGCAACAACCCGAGCTTTCGCCGACGAGCGTCGTTCCGCCATCATGGAGATGCTCGATCATAATGCCTCGGTGCAGGTAGCAGAAATCGCCCAGACCTTTGGCGTGTCCTCCGTCACCGCCCGCGCCGACCTGGACGCGCTCGCCGAAGCAGGCAAGCTACGCCGCACGCATGGCGGTGCCGTATCGCTCCACAAACGCCTGACCGTCTCCACGCAGGATCGCCGCATCAACGTCAACGTCGCCGCCAAGCAGGCCATCGCGCAAAGCGCCATCGAGCTCGTCAATGACGGCGACACGTTGCTCGTCGACTCGGGCACCACGGCGCTCGAGTTCGTCCGGCTCCTCGATCAGCGCGACGGTATCACCGTCATCACGGCAGACATAACCATTGCCGATTACATCGACGAGAGCATGCCCTCAGTCGATGTCGTCATGCTGGGCGGGGCGCTGCGCAAAGGCCATCGTTATTTGTACGGACCGCTCACTATGCAAGCGCTCCAAATGGTCCATGCCGATCTTGCCGTCATGTGCCCTGGCGCTTTTGTCCCCAGCTGCGGCTTTACGACCGACTTTCCCCAGATGGCCGAGACCAAAACGGCTATGATCGCCGCGGCCCATCAAAGCGTCGCCCTCATGGACGCCAGCAAGGTTAACGGACGCGGCATGTACCGCTTTGCCGAGCTTGCCGATGTCGACTCCATCGTGATGGACCGTGACCCCGACCATGCCGTCGCCACCTCAATCGCCGAGATCGCCGACAGCGCACGTCCAGCCCTCATCATCGCCGGCGCTTAAACAAAAACCACCACAAAGGTGCCTGTGAACTGCGCCCCGAAACTTGGACTGAA
>CANNOC010000015.1 GCA_947507155.1 uncultured Collinsella sp.
TCTTTTCATGGCTGTCTCCTTACTCTTTAACAAAAACCACCACAAAGGTGCCTGTCCCCTTTGTGGTGGTTTTCTAGATCGTTAGCTCAGCAGCATGCGGTCGTTGGCGAGCTCGCCGCCCGAGACCTCCTCGAACTTCTGCAGCAGGTCGGCCACGGTGAGCGACTTCTTCTCGTCGCCTGCCACGTCGTAGATTACGTGGCCCTCGTGCATCATGATCAGGCGATTGCCCAGACGGATGGCGTCATTCATGTTGTGCGTGACCATGAGCGTGGTCAGGTGGTTCTCGTCGACGATCTCCTCGGTCAGGTTGAGCACCTTAGAGGCCGTCTTGGGGTCGAGGGCCGCGGTGTGCTCGTCGAGCAGCAGCAGGCGTGGCTTGGTGAGCGTGGCCATGAGCAGGGTGAGTGCCTGGCGCTGGCCGCCCGAAAGCAGGCCGACCTTGGCGTTGAGGCGCGTGTCCAGACCGAGGTCTAGGCGTTTGAGCAGCTCAACGTACTCGTCCTTCTCGGCCTTGGTGACGCCCCACGAAAGACCGCGACGCTGGCCGCGGCGCTTGGCGAGGGCCAGGTTCTCGGCAATCTGCATGTCGGCTGCGGTGCCGCGCATGGGGTCCTGGAACACGCGACCCAGATACTTGGCGCGCTGCGACTCGCTCAGACGCGAGATGTCGGTGCCGTCGAGCTCGATGACACCCGAATCGAGCGGATACACGCCGGCGATCATATTGAGCAGCGTGGACTTGCCGGCGCCGTTGCCGCCGATCACGGTTACAAAGTCGCCGTCGTTAAGGGTGAGGTCGACGCCGGTGAGCGCGCGCTTCTCGGTGACGGTGCCCTTGTTAAAGGTTTTCTTGACGTGTGAGAGCTTAAGCATCTGCCTCATCCCCCTTCGTGTAGGAGCTGCGGAGCTTATAGCGCTCCCAAACCACGGGCACGCACAGGGCTACGGCGACGATCACAGCGGAGAGCAGCTTCATGTCGTTGGCGTCCATGCCCAGCTGCAGCACGATGGCGCGGATGAGGAAGTAGACCACGGAGCCAAAGACGGCGGAGGCCAGGCGAACGCTAAACTGCGTGAGACCGCCGGGCAGCAGGCGGCCGAGCACCTCGCCGATAACAATGGCGGCAAGACCGATAACGATGGCACCGGTGCCCATGCCAATGTCGGCGTACTTCTGGCTCTGGCAGATGAGCGCGCCCGAAAGGCCAATGAGGGCGTTGGAGAGCACGAGGGCGATCATCTTGGTGGAGTTGGTGTTGACGCCCAGGGCGCGGATCATGTACTCGTTGTTGCCGGTGGCGCGCAGTGCCGAGCCGATCTCGGTGCCAAAGAACCAATACAGGATGGCAACGATAGCCACAGCGAGCAAGATGCCCAGGATGATGGCGACGGTGGACTGCGGCAGGCCCGTCATGTTGCTGACAGACGAGAAGATGGTGCCTTTGGCAAGGATGGGCGTATTGGATTTGCCCATGATGCGCAGGTTGATGGACCACAGGCTGATCTGGGTGAGGATTCCGGCGAGGATCGCGGGAATCTCAAAGACCGTGGTCAAAATGCCCGTGACCGCGCCCGCGATGGCGCCGGCGCACATGCCGGCCAGCACGGCGAGCAGCGGGTCGACGTTGTTATTGACGATGAGTACGGCGCAGACGCAGCCGCCGAGGGCAAAGCTGCCGTCGCAGGTCATATCGGGGATGTCGAGCAGGCGGAACGTGATAAACACGCCAAGCACCATAATGCCCCAGAGGACGCCCTGCGAAACGGCGCCCTGCAATGCAATAAGCATGCTTCATACCTCCTAGGATAGGGTGGACACGTGAGTCACCATGATAGCGGTAACAATGCATAAAAGAGCTGCGGCCGGATGTTTTGTCTCATCCGTAACAAGCAGGGCGAACGCCGGTCTTTGGCGTTCGCCCCTGTGGCTCAGATATTGAATAACGCAGCTATGGCGCGAGTGCGGGTCCTAGATGCGTTACCGCGCATGGCGCTACTCGTCCAGAGCGGAAAGGTCGATGCCCAGCGCCTCGGCCATCTCGTCGTTCTTGACGACGACCAGGTCCTTGCTAGAGAGGTGCTTGATCGGCATATCCTCGGGCTTGGCCTCGCCCTTCAGGATCTTAACGGCCATCTCGCCCGCGGCGTAGCCCAGGTCCTCATAGTTGATGGAGAGGGTGAACAGGCCGCCGGCCATGCACATGCCCTCCTCGCCGGTTACGAAGGGGAGCTTATTCTCCTTGCAGATCTGGCCGACCTGCGAAGCGCCCGCGGCGATGGTGTTATCGGTGGGGGAGTACAGCGCGTCGACCTTGCCCACGGCAGATTCGACGACGGACTGGATCTCGTTGGAGCTCGAGACGGTGAAGTCGGTGTAGTCCAGGCCCAGCTTGTCGAGCTCCTTCTTGGCGGCCTTGATCTGGACGTCGGAGTTGGACTCGGCGGTGCAGTAGAGCAGACCGACCTTCTTTACGTCGGGCAGGACCTTCTGCATCATCTCGAGCTGCTCGGCGACCGGGGTGAGGTCGGAGGCGCCAGTGACGTTGGTGCCGGGCTTTTCGTTGTCCTGGACCAGGCCCGAGGCGGCGTAGTCGGTGATGGCGCAACCCACGATGGGGATATCGGCGGTGGCGCCGGCGGCGGCCTGCGCGGCGGGCGTAGCGATGGCATAGATCAGGTCGACGCCATCGCCCACGAACTTGTCGGCGATGGACTTACACGTGGACTGGTCGTTCTGGGCGTTCTTCTGGTCGATTTTGACCTTAAGGCCGCTCTTCTTGATGGCCTTGACGAAGCCGTCGTTGGCGGCGTCGAGTGCGGAGTGCTCGGTGAGCTGCAGAATGCCGACGGTGTAGTCGGAACCGGCGGCAGCAGAGCCGGAACCAGAGTTGCCGCCGCATCCGGCGAGCGGAGCGAGCGCGAGCAGGCCGGCAGAGACCAGAAGGCTTCTGCGGCTGATGGTGATGTCCTTCATATCGTTACCCCCAGTATAGAAATGGCTGGAAACACTGCACTCAAACAAAGTGCAAGTGGAACTATAGTAGCGCGGATGTCCATTTTTACAATAACCTGGCGGGTTTTTTAATACAGAACCGGATGGGCGGTACGGGTAGTCGAATGGACGGCGGAGGTTCTTATGCGGCGGAGGCGTCGTCCTCCTCCAGGGCGGCGAAGAGCTTCTTGCCGTCGAGGAGACGCGTGGTGACGTTTCTCATGCGCCCGATCTCTACGGTACGCAGCGTGTCATCGGCGCCTCGGGCGTCATAGACCGTTCCCAGCAAATACGAGATGCCGTCTCGTTGCTTGATGGCAAAGGGGCGGAGTGTCATCCGTGCTACTTCGGTTTCGCCACGTGTCGTGACGCTCGAAATATCAAAACTCACCGTGGTTCCGTGGTCGATGGCTTGCTCGATGAGCTCGCAGGTGTCGATGCGCTTGACGGGCGTGCGCGTGGCCTTGGTGGATTTGCCACCGGCGCTTGGAGCGGGCTCGGGCGCATCGAGGTAGCCGCGAACGTCGGCACTCGCCATGGCGACCAAGTGCTGCGCCATGCTTTTTCGAATGGCGATGGGCGTAGAGCGGTTACGCATGACCATGCCGTGGAGCCGGATGATCTCTTCGTCGGTGAGCGGACGGGTCAAGAGCCGATACCCCACGCCGCGTTTGTACTCAATTTCGTATCCGGCATGGCGAAGTGCGGAGATGGCGGTGTAGATGCTGCGCCGCGCCGCCGAGATGGGCATGCGGGCGGGGTCGTCGGGATGGGCGAGGCGCTGGATCAACTCATCGGAAAGCATGGCCTTGTCCTCGCCGGTGTTCTCGCTTAATAGTTGCAAGATGCGAACGGCGCGATAGGCTGCCATCGAGGCGGCGCCCCTAGTCGTGGACTCGTAAGTTTCAACAGCGGTTTCGGTCATGGTGCCCACGTCCTTTCCGTTTTGGGTGGCGACGGTATGGAGCCTAGGGCGCGGGGTTTTCCCAGGGGCGCAGGGCGCTCTGGGCGGTCGGTAGTCGTCGGCAAACGGCGGGTCGAGTTTTCAACAGCCCTGCTCAACTGACCAAAAACTTGCCAAAAGCTTGACGAATGCTGTTGAAAAAAAGCGTCTCTCGACCGATATCGGGAGACGCTTGTGCGATGAGCGTTGGCGTGTGGCGACGCGAGCTAGCGTCAGACGATTAGAAGTCGGCGTTGCCCACGGTGCGCGGGTGCGGCAGGACGTCGCGGATGTTGCCCACGCCGGTCAGATACATGACCAAGCGCTCGAAGCCCAGACCGTAGCCGGCGTGCTTGCAGGAACCGTAGCGGCGCAGGTCAAGGTAGTACTTGTACTGCTCGGGATTCATACCCAGATCCTTGATGCGGGCCTCGAGCAGATCCAGGCGCTCCTCGCGCTGGGAGCCGCCGATGATCTCGCCGATGCCCGGCACCAGGCAGTCGGCGGCGGCGACGGTCTTGCCGTCGTCGTTCATGCGCATGTAGAAGGCCTTGATCTCTGCCGGGTAGTCGGTCACGAAGGTCGGGCGCTTAAAGTGCTCCTCGGTCAGGAAACGCTCGTGCTCGGTCTGCAGGTCGATGCCCCAGCTGACGGGGTAATCAAACTGGTGGCCAGCAGCGACTGCCTGCTCCAGGATCTCGACGGCCTCGGTGTAGGTAACGCGGGCAAAGTCGGAGTTTGCCACGTGGTCCAGGCGCTCGATCAGGCCCTTGTCCACAAACTTGTTGAGCATGTTGAGCTCGTCGGGGCAGGTGACCATAACGTCCTTAAGGACGTACTTGAGCATGGCCTCGGCGTTATCCATGTAGTCGTTCAGATCGGCAAAGGCCATCTCGGGCTCAATCATCCAAAACTCGGCGGCGTGGCGCGTGGTGTTGGAGTTTTCGGCGCGGAAGGTGGGGCCAAAGGTGTACACGTCGCCAAAGGCCATGGCAAAGTTCTCGGCATTGAGCTGGCCGGACACGGTGAGGCTCGCATGCTTGCCAAAGAAGTCCTGGCTCCAGTCGATCTCGCCGGACTCGGTGAGGGGCGGATTTTTGGGGTCGAGCGTGGTCACGCGGAACATCTCGCCGGCGCCCTCGCAGTCACTCGTGGTGATGATGGGGGTGTTGACGTAGACAAAGCCCTGCTCCTGGAAGAAGCGGTGGATGGCGGCAGCCGCGACAGAGCGGATGCGGAACACGGCTCGGAACAGATTGGTGCGCGGGCGCAGGTGCTGCTGGGTGCGCAGGAACTCGACGGTTGCGCGCTTCTTCTGCAGCGGGTAATCCGGGGCGCTGACGCCCTCGACCTCGATGGAGGTGGCAGAAAGCTCGAAAGGCTGGGGCGCATCGGGGGTCAGCTTGACGGTGCCGGTGCAGATGAGGGCAGCCGAGACGTTTTGATGGGCGATCTCGTCGTAGTTGTCGAGCGCCTCGCGGTTCATGACGACCTGCAGGTCGCGGAAGCAGCTGCCGTCGTTGAGCGTAACAAAGCCAAAGTTCTTCATGTCGCGGACGGACTTGACCCAGCCGGCGACGGTGACGGTCTGGCCGCCGAGCGACTCGGCGTCGGCGTAGAGCTGCGCGATTTTGGTGCGGTTCACGTATCCTCCCATAACGGTTGAATGATAGTTATCCATACAGTTCGATATTCTAGCAGCTCGGCTCATTTGGGCTATACAGATAAGGCATTGGCGGGACGGTTTTTCAAACGAAAAGCGCCCGCGGCCAAATGGTCGCGGGCGCTTGACGAGGTGCCTTTTGGCTGTGTGGCGCGGGGCCTGACTACTTGGTCTTGGCCACCAGCAGCGGGTCGCCCAGCTTGACGAGCGGGTTGCCGCCGATAAGCGTTCCAGACTCGCCGACATGGTCGATGCTCTTAAGACGATCGAGCTCGGAGACGATGACGGTCACGATGTCCTCGTGGCCAGCGGCCTTAATGGCCTCGCGGTCGAAGCTGATGAGCGGCTGGCCTGCCTTGACCACATCGCCCATCTCGACAAAGCGGGCAAAACCCTTGCCGTTCATTTCCACGGTGCCCAGGCCAACATGGATGAACACGCGAAGACCGTCCTCGGTGATCATGCCAATGGAGTGGTTGGTGACGGTGGTGGCGCCGATGCGGCCGTTGGCGGGCGCATAGATGGTGCCGGTAATGGGCTCGATGCCATAGCCCTGGCCAAGCATGCCCGAGGCGATCGTCTCGTCGGGAACCTCGTCCAGGTTGACGAGCACGCCGTTGACGGGGGCATAGATGACGCCTTCGCGGGTGGCGAAGCTTGCTGCGGGCGGAACGGACGCCTCGCCGGCCGAGGTGAAGGTGGACTTAAGCGAATCGAGCAGACCCATAGTTGCCTCCAACTTAAATAGGCGCATATCGCGCGTTTGGTTTGCCGGAAACGTTTCATATGTGTTTCGCGGCTTGGTCAACGCCCCCTATTCTACGCTGCTCAGCGATACCTCTGAGCTGGGATTATGTGATATATCAGTTGAAGGGAAACTTATTGCTGGTGTGTTTCTGCGCCATGAGTTCAAGTGGGGTACGCTTGAAGGCGAAAAACAAGGGCGCTTAATTTGCGCGAAGGGAGCACATATGATTGTCGAGAACCATGCGCTGTGGGGCGAGGAGCCGACCGAGGAATATCCAGCGACGTTTACGTATTTGGGTGCCGAGCCGCTGCCCGATAAACCGAATGGCCGCCGCCCTGCCGTGATTATCTGCGGCGGAGGTGCGTTTACGCATATCGCCCCGCATGAACAGGATCCCGTGGCGTTTGCGTTTTTGGATCACGGTTACCAGGCCTTTGTGCTCAACTATGTGACGAGTGGCACGGGTGACGTGAGCTTTCCGCACCCCCAGGCAGATCTTGCCAAGATGGTCGCCACGGTTCGTGCGAATGCCGACGAGTGGCATGTCGATCCTAAGCGCGTGTGCGTCGTGGGCTTCTCGGCAGGCGGCATGATCAGCGCTTCGCTGGCAACGCAATGGAAGACTGGTCCCTTCGCGGGCCTGGCAGGGGCGCGTCCGGACGATATTCGTCCCGATGCCGTGGTGCTGGGCTATCCGCTGCTCGACTTTGCCTATGTGCGCGACATGCAGACGCGCGACCCGCGTATCGATCTGCGCGTTCCCAAGACGGGCGGCAAGACGGGGCGCGATTTGCTCAACGACTATCTGTCGATGGTGACGGGCGGCGAGGCGACCGACGAGCACCTGGCCGACATCTGCCCCACCACGCACGTTTCGCGCCAGATGCCCCCGACCTTTGTGTGGGGCGTGTCCGATGACAAGACGGCGCCGATCGCACAGGTCTATCCGTTTGCGCAGCGCATGGCCGAGGAGGGCGTCGCTTGCGAGATGCACGTCTTTGACCAGGGCGGTCACGGCCTTTCGCTCGGCAACGCCAACACCGCGGTCGACAACGAGGATAAGCAGGTGGCGGTCCGTCCTTGGATTCGCCTGGCCTTCCGTTTCCTGGAGCGCCACGGGTTTTAGTTACGGCGTTTTACCAAACGCCGTAACCACTTGACGCTGCAAGCCCGCCAGGCCGGCAATCTGCCTTTCAACTTCGGCGGCATGACCAGAAGGTCAATGCCGCCTCGTTTCAAGGCACCTTGCTCGCTCTGACGGGCTTTCGCTGTCGTTGCCAAAAGAATGATCCCTTGGGGACGGAGGAAAACGGATCAGTTTGGGCGGTGCTGGCGCCAAGGTTTAAGACCGACGTTGTCCCTTGTTGCCTCCCTACCAGACGGTGAACTGGGCGTTTTCTGTGTTCCAATGGACATCGCGAACGTAGTCGCGCACGCCCGTCGCATCTCGTGCTTCGAACAACTCAAGAATATGGGCATGTTCGTTGTTGGCTTTATTGAGCAGTTTGCACGCCGTCTCCTGGTCGACAGTCTCGTAATCGCGCTTGATAAAGCAGCGCTCGAGCTGCGAGATCATATCGCGCAGACGGTCGTTGCCGCAGCGGTTGAAGTACGTCAGATGAAAGTCTCGCTGAATGTCGTCGTACTTTCGGATGAGACCGCCTTGGATCGCGAGGTCCATAGAGCCGACGAGAAATTTCAGCTGCGTAATGTCATCGTCGGTTAGGTTCGGACAGGAGAGATATGCGGCCTGCCCGTCGAGCGGTCCCATAATCTCAAAGACTTCAACGGCGTTTTGCTGATCGAACCCACGGACGCGGAATCCGCGGCGGGGGAGATTGTCCAGGTAGCCATCGCTTGCCAGCTGGATGAGCGCTTCGCGGACCGGCGTGCGCGACACGCCCATGGCATCGCAGATCGTCTGCTCGCTCAGCCGGTCGCCGGCGGACAACTCGCCGGCGTCAATACGGCTCGAAATATAGTCGTATACGTGGTCCTTCAGGGGCCTTCTGAGCGTTTCCATGAGCTTATGTTCCTTAACTGTATATTTCTAAAATTAAATACGTTTCGCTTGAATAGCTCAATTGAATTATAGAACGACCAGCTAAATCGTGCTACTTTGCGCCGATACGTAAGAATACGCTTACCGATGAATATCTACCGTTCAGTATTGTATACAATATACAAAACAGGAAAACCGCACTAAGATAAAGCCATCGAAAGGAAGGCGGGCGCGAAGAAGTCCCGCTCTCTGCTAAGAGATCCAAGGAGGATCATCATGACCAAGTTCAGCCACGTCATCATCCGCCGCCCCGGCAAGTCCCTGAGCAATGGCATCACGAGTGCCCCCGAGCTTGGCCAGCCCATCTACGAGCGCGCCATCGAGGAGCACTACGATTACGAGCATGCGCTCGAGCAGTGCGGCGTGGATGTCTCGGTGCTGCCGGCACTCGAGCAGTATCCTGACAGCTGCTTCGTCGAAGATCCGGCCGTTATCACTCGCTGCGGCGCCATCATTACCAACCCCGGCGCCGATAGCCGCAACGGCGAGAAGGACGAGATCGAGCCGGCCGTCCGTCGCTTCTTTGACGACGAGCATGTCAAGCACATCGTTTCTCCGGGCACGCTCGACGGCGGCGACGTCATGATGGTCGGCGACCATTTCTACGTCGGTCGCTCCGCTCGCACCAACGAAGAGGGCATCCGCCAGTTCTGCGAGATTCTCGAGGGCTGGGGCCTCGAGGGTTCCGAGGTTCCGCTGGAGGAGGTCCTGCACCTCAAGACGGGCGTCAACTACATCGAGGACAACAACATGCTCGTCTCCGGTGAGTTTATCGATAAACCCGACTTTGCCCAGTACAACAAGATCGTCGTGCCCGAGGACGAGGCTTACGGCGCCAACTGCATCTGGGTCAACGGTACGGTCATCGTCGCCGAGGGCTATCCGACCGTGCTCAAGGCCGTGCAGGATCTGGGCTACAAGACGCTCGTCGTCGATACCTCCGAGTATCGCAAGGTCGACGGCGGCCTTTCTTGCCTGTCGCTGCGCTTCTAACGCGATAGCTGTAACAGTCTGATGATCGCTTGACCGATGGCCCGGCACCCGATTCGGGACGTCCGGGCCATCTTTCGTTCGATCACATGATGAAGGGGGTGCACATACAATGGCCTCTAAAGCTCAAAACGACGAGATTATCGACCCTAATGGCCTCGATCTCTTTCGTCTGACCATGATGGTCATTACCGCCAGTATTTGTGGCGGCATCTTCTCGCTTGCCGGCGATATGGCAGCGGGCGGGGCAAATACCGGTGCAGTTATCGTCTCGTGGGGAATTTGCTTTATTGGCGTCTTTGCGCTGATGATGGTGTTCAACGGTTTGTCTCAGGCCCGTCCCGACCTGACCGGCGGCATCTATGCATACGCTGCGGCCGGTTTTGGCGATTACATTGGATTCAACTCCGCCTGGGGCTACTGGATCAGCGCATGTCTTTCCAACGTGAGCTTTGCGCTCTTGCTGTTTAGCGCGCTGGGCTATTTCTTCCCTGCGTTTGGCGCGGGCAACAACTTGCTTTCCATCGTCTGCGCCAGTGTGTTTTTGTGGTTCCTTACCGCCCTTGTGCTTCGTGGCGTTAAGGAGGCTGCGGGCATTAACACGATCGTTACGTTGGCGAAGCTGGTGCCGCTGGGACTCTTTGTGCTGAGCATCGTGCTCCTGGGCAAGTTCAACGTCGATATCTTTATGGACAACTTCTGGGGAGAGCCGGCTGGTCCTGGCTTTGGCGAGCAGGTTGTCTCGACCATGATCGCCCTTGTCTGGGTCTTCACGGGCATCGAGGGCGCTGTCGTTATCTCGGGCCGTGCAAAGTACGTGCGTGACGTCGGCCGCTCGACGGCACTTGGATTCGCGGCTGTGTTCACGCTGTATCTGATCATCTCGATGCTGTCACTCGGCATTATGCCGCGCGAGGAGATGGCACAGCTCGCAACGCCCTCCATGGCGGGAATTCTCGAGTGCGCAATCGGTCCTGTTGGCGCTGCCATCGTAAACCTTGGCGTTATTCTCTCGCTGGTCGGCGCGATGCTGGGCTACGTCATCATTGCATCCGAGACGCCGTTCGAGGCAGCGCGCCAGGGGTCCTTCCCTCTGGCGTTTGCCAAGACGAACAAACACGATGCCCCGGTGGTAACGGTTCTCGTGAGCTCCGGCATCACGCAACTCTTCTTGATCGTGTCGTATGTGGCGGCGAGCACCTACCAGTTCTTCTACAGCTGCGCAGTCAATACGATCCTAGTTCCGTACGTGTGCTCGGCAGCCTATTACATGGTGATCGGCTGGAAGAACGAGCATCTGGACGGGCCGCATGCGCCAAGCGTCGGCAAGGCGCGCTTCTTCGGTACGCTCGGCTTCATCTACACATTGTTCCTGGTGTGGTCGACGGGTCTTCAGGGCGTTATGATCACGACGATCCTTTTTGCTCCGGCCATTCCCGTCTATATGCTGGGCGAGCGAGGTCGCGGTAAGCCGGTGCTTCCGCACCTGCACGACAAGCTGATCGCAGCGGTGGTCATTGTCGTGGCAATCATTTCGCTGTATCTGCACTTTGCCGGCATTGCGCCGATTGTCTAAGGCTATGGCGAGTTTCATTGCTAGGTAAGCCGGCGGGCATCGCGTATCGGTGCTACTTGGCATTCCATAGCTGATGTGGGTCTCTATAACGTGCCTATGTGAGCGCCCACCAAGCCCGCGCAGGTGACATTTGTTGCCAGCGCGGGCCTTTGCTGTTGCGGCGAAATGCTGCCGGCAGCTGGGGACGTTCCTGTTGTGCCGGCGCCTTGGGACACTCCTTGGTTGTTTTGCATGCGACGAAGGGAATGGATCATTTTGTCGAGGGGGCGGGCGGCTTTCGGTCCTCGGGGAAACCACGGCCCGGAATCCCCCTTGCACCAATCTGTCGATTGAACATCGGTGTGTGTTCGCGCTATCATGCGTGGTTAAATGGTTAGCCATGGCAAACGGTTAGCCAAGTTAAACAAAATGCAACGCCCTGTGGGCGCCGGGGGAGGAACGCGGACGTGAGACTCGATACACTCGAGATTGGAAAGGATGCCGTTGTCGCATCGGTGGCATCGGACGATCAGGCACTCCGACAGCATATTTTGGACATGGGCCTAACGCCGGGCACCGAAGTCACCATGATGAAGTACGCCCCTATGGGCGACCCGCTCGAGATTCGCCTGCGTGGCTATGAGTTGACGCTGCGCAAGGACGATGCCGCTCGCATCGAGCTCGTGGGCATTCACGACACCGATACGGGTCCGCGCGCTAACGCCGCAATCGGCACGACGGAGCATCCGGCCCTGGGCGAGGGGACGTATTCGCCCCGCGCGGCAAAGACGGCCGTGCCCGAGGGCGCACCGCTGCATTTTGCCCTCGCCGGCAACCAAAACTGCGGCAAGACCACGCTGTTCAACCAGCTGACGGGCTCCAACCAGCATGTCGGTAACTTTCCTGGCGTGACGGTCGACCGCAAAGATGGCGCCATCCGCAACCACCCCGAGGCAAGCGTTACCGATCTGCCCGGCATTTACTCTCTGTCGCCGTACACGGGCGAGGAGATCGTAAGCCGCCAGTTTATCCTGGATGAGCACCCCGACGCCATCATCGATATCATCGACGCCACCAACATCGAGCGTAACCTTTACCTGACGCTGCAGCTTATGGAGCTCGATCGACCCATGGTCATCGCGCTCAACATGATGGACGAGGTGACGGCCAACGGCGGCGCCGTGGACGTCAACCTGCTCGAGAGCCTGCTGGGCGTGCCTGTTGTTCCCATTAGTGCTGCCCGCAACGAGGGTATTGGCGAGTTGGTGGATCATGCCTTGCACGTGGCGCGGTTCCGCGAGCGTCCCGGTCGCCTGGACTTCTGCGCGCCCGATGGTCCGGACGGCGGCGCGCTGCATCGCTGCATTCACGGCATCGCCAACCTTATCGAGGACCATGCCGCGACGGCGCACATTCCCGTGCGTTTTGCGGCGACCAAGCTGGTTGAGGGCGACGAGCTGGTGACCGAGGCGCTTCACCTGGACCGCAACGAGCTCGACGCCATCGAGCACATCATTAGCCAAATGGAGGGCGAGGCCGGCACCGACCGTCTATCTGCGCTGGCTGACATGCGCTTCGGCTTTATCGGCGACGTGTGCGGGCGTTGCGTCGTCAAGCCGCACGAGAGCCGCGAGCACGTGCGCTCCGTCAAGATTGACCGCATCCTGACGGGTCGCTACACGGCTATCCCGGCGTTCCTGGTGATCATGGGTCTCGTCTTTTGGCTGACGTTTGGCGTGATCGGCGCGGCGTTGCAGGGACTTATGGAGGACGGCATCGCTGCCATCATTGCCTCGGCCGATGCGGGTCTCAAGGCGTTCGGCACCAACGACGTAGTGCGCTCGCTGGCTGTCGACGGCGTGCTTACGGGCGTGGGCAGCGTGCTGACCTTCCTGCCGATTATCGTCGTGCTCTTTTTGTTCCTCTCCATTCTGGAGGACTCGGGCTACATGGCGCGTGTTGCCTTTGTCATGGATAAGGTGCTGCGCCGCTTTGGCCTTTCGGGCCGCAGCTTTGTGCCCATGCTCGTCGGGTTTGGCTGCACCGTGCCGGCTATCATGTCGACCCGTACGCTCCCATCCGAGCACGACCGCAAGATGACCGTCATGCTCACGCCGTTCATGAGCTGCTCGGCCAAGCTGCCGGTTTACGGCTTGCTGTGCGGAGCATTCTTCCCGCAGGCGACGGTCCCCGCCATGGTCTCGCTCTATCTGATTGGCATTGCGGTCGGCTGCATTGCCGCTCTGGTGCTCAACCGCACGGCATTTAAGGGCGACCCGGTGCCGTTTATCATGGAGCTCCCCAATTACCGCCTGCCGAGCGTCAAGACGACGGTGATGCTGGCATGGGATAAGGCCAAGGACTTTATTACCAAGGCCTTTACCATTATCTTTGCCGCTACCGTGGTTATCTGGTTCCTTCAGACGTTCGACATTCGCTTTAATGTGGTCGCCGATCAGTCGCAGAGTCTACTTGCCGGTTTGGGTAGCATTATCGCGCCGGCGCTGGCGCCGCTTGGCTTTGGCGACTGGCGTGCATCCACGGCGCTCGTCACCGGACTTATCGCCAAGGAGAGCGTCATCTCGACCCTCACGGTGCTTTTGGGTGCAACGTCGCCCGCGGCACTGTCGACCATGTTTTCGCCGTTCACCGCCTACGTGTTCTTGGTCTTTACGCTGCTGTACCCGCCTTGCGTGGCGGCAATCGGCGCCGTCAAGAGTGAGCTGGGCGCGCGCTATGCCGTTGCCGTGTTCGCGTTTCAGGTGACGGTCGCCTGGATCGTGGCGTTTGTCGTGCATTCGGCAGGTATATTGCTGGGGTTGGCTTAGTTATTTATTGACGGCGCAACCTCTGTGTATCGAATTGTTTTCGGCCCCGCATCTGTTGCTGACGGATGCGGGCCGTTGCTATATAATCGCCTCCGCTCAAAACGATTGGAGACGTTATATATGACTCAGGCAAGGCAAGACGGCATCACGCTCAGGCAGTGGCTCCCGCTCATCGGGCTCACCTGCTGCGCGTTCGTGTTCAACACGTCGGAGTTCATGCCCATCGGCCTGCTGACCGACATCGCTGCATCGTTTTCGCTCACCGAGGCCCAAGCTGGCATCATGATCTCGGTCTATGCCTGGGGCGTCATGCTGCTGTCGTTGCCGCTCATGGTGTTTGCCTCGCGCTTCGAGTTCAAGCGGATGCTGCTGGGCGTGCTGGCCGTGTTCTCGCTCGGTCAGTTCCTGTCCGCTGTGGCGCCGACCTATCCCATCCTGGTCTGCGCGCGCCTGGTGGTCGCTTGCGCACATGCCGTGTTCTGGTCAGTCGCCTCGATTATGGCCTCGCGCCTGGTCGACACTCGCCACGGCGCGCTCGCCATCAGCATGATCGCCACGGGCTCGTCCATCGCGCAGATCTTTGGCCTGCCTCTCGGTCGCGCCATTGGCTTGGCCGTGGGCTGGCGCATGACGTTTGCCGTGGTCGGGGGCCTCTCAGCCATCGCGGTCGTCTACCAGGCAGCGGTGTTCCCGGCCATGCCGGCGGGTGAGCGCTTTACCGTCAAACAGCTGCCCGAGCTGCTCAAGAACCCTCTCCTCATCGCGCTCTACGCAGTCACGGTCTTCATGGCGACCGGCTATTACGCAAGCTACAGCTATATCGAGCCATTCCTGGCGCAGGTCGCGCACGTCGATGCGGGCGCCATCACCATGACGCTGACGGCGTTTGGCTGTTCCGGCTTGGTGGGCAGCTGGCTGTTCAGCCGCCTGTTCGACGGGCACCGTTTTCCGTTCCTTGCTATCACGCTTTCCGGCGTGCCGGTGGCTCTGCTGCTCATGGGGCCGGCCGCATCGTCGCTCGTGACAGTGCTTGCCGTCTGCGCACTGTGGGGTTGCTGCGCCACGGCCTTTAACGTGGCGTTTCAGGCCGAGCTCATCAAGCACACGCCGGCAGATTCGTCGGCCGTCGCCATGTCGATCTTCTCGGGCCTGTTTAACCTCGGTATTGGCACGGGCACCGCAATCGGCGGCGCCGTGGTTTCGGGTCCCGGTATCGCTTGGATCGGCTTCGCGGGCGGGGCGATTGCCGTCGTGGGCGTCATCCTCGCCATCACGGTGATGTTCCCAGCCATACGCCGCGCAAAGCCCGTCGCCTAGCCACATCCTCCTCATCAGTTGCGGTGAAATACGGACTGCTGGGCCCAATAAACCCGGCAAACAGTCCCTATTCCACCGCAACTTATTTTGGGGGAGGGGATGCACGGCAGGCATACAATGGATGGCGTTGTGTTGAGCTTACCGGGAGGCTGTTATGTGGGCATACGAGACGACGTTCTATCAGATCTATCCGCTGGGCTTTTGCGGGGCTCCGCGCGAAAACGCTGCACCCGTTGCCGAGGATGAGCTCGCCCAGGCTGCCAACGCCGCGCCCAACCCCGATGCGCCCATCATGAAAATCGCCCAATGGGCCGACTACCTGCAAGAGCTCGGTATTGGCGCTGTGCTCATCAACCCGCCGCTCGAGTCTGATAGCCACGGCTATGATACGCGCAGCCTGCGCCATATCGACCGCCGCCTGGGTGGGGATGCCGATTTTGCCGCCGTATGCGAGACGCTGCACGCCCATGGCATCCGCGTGGTGCTCGATGCCGTCTTCAACCACGTCGGTCGCGGCTTTTGGGCCTTCCGCGATGTGCAGGAGCGCAAGTGGGACTCGCCCTACAAGGACTGGTTCCACATCAGTTTTGACGGCGACTCCTGCTATGGCGACGGCTTTTGGTACGAGGGCTGGGAGGGTCATTTTGAGCTTGTGAAGCTCAACCTGCAAAATCCCGCTGTGGTCGATTACCTGCTTGAGTCCGTGCGCCGCTGGGCCGAAGTCTTTGGCGTCGACGGTCTGCGCCTGGACGTCGCCTATATGCTCGATCGCGATTTTATGCGCCGCCTGCATACTTTTACCCGTGAGCTCAAGTCCGACTTTGTGCTGATTGGTGAGACGCTCCACGGCGACTACAACCAGATCGTCAACGACGAGATGCTCGACTCCTGCACCAACTACGAGTGTTACAAGGGCCTTTACTCCAGCTTTAATTCGGTCAACATGTTCGAGATTGCCCATTCGTTGCATCGCCAGTTTGGCGGCGATCCGTGGTGCATCTACCGCGGCAAACACCTGCTGTCGTTTGTCGACAACCACGATGTGCCGCGCCTGGCGAGCATCCTTACCGACAAGTCTTGCCTACGCCCCGCCTATGGCATGCTGTTTGGCATGCCAGGCATTCCGTGCGTCTATTACGGTAGCGAGTGGGGAATTGCTGGCGAAAAGGGCGGCCCCGATGGCGACTGGGCGCTGCGACCTGCGCTCGATGAGCCTGCGCCCAACGAGCTGACGGCCTTCATCAAGCAGCTCACGCACCTGCGCTCGGCCGACGACGCGGCGGCCCGTGCTCTCAACTACGGTGCCTATCGCAACGTGGTGATCCAGAACAAGCAGCTGCTGTTCGAGCGCGCCTGCGACGACGCGACGGTGCTTGTGGCGGTCAATGCCGTGAACGAGCCCTATACCTTTGGAGCCGGCGAACTCAACGGCTCCTTCGTCGACCTACTTGCCGACGATGCTCCCACGGTCGAGCCGACGGGTACCCTTGAGCTTGCACCCTACGAGGTGCGCTATCTGCTGAGGGCCTAGCTCGTGGCCGCGCCGGACGAGGGCTATCAACATATTGAGCATGGGTTTGAACCCGTGTTTGACGAGCACTCGCGCGTTTTGGTGCTCGGGTCGTTTCCCTCGGTGCTTTCGCGTGCCAATGCCTTTTATTACGGTAACCCTCAGAATCGCTTTTGGCGCGTGATGGCCGCATGCCTCGGTGTGCCCGTGCCGCCCAACGAGGGCGACCCTTTGGCAAGCGGTGAGCCTGCGACGCTCGACGCCTCGATTGTCGCCAAGCGCTCCATGCTGCTGAACGGCGGCGTGGCCCTGTGGGACGTGATCGAGAGCTGTGACATTAAGGGCTCGAGTGACGCGAGCATTCGCAACGTTGTGCCGGCACATATCGAGCGCATTGCGGGCAATGCGCCTATTGAGCAGGTGGTATGCAACGGAGGTACAGCTGGCCGGCTCTACAAGCGCTATCTACAAGAACGCACCGGGCTGCCCGCCATCGTCCTGCCCTCGACGAGTCCCGCCAATGCCGCCTGGCGTCTGGAGCGTCTTGTTGAGCGTTGGCACGAAGCCGTTGACTGGGCCGCTCTCTAATTTAGATATCTGATTGGGCGCGGGCGCCGAGGCGTTTCAGAACGCCTCGCCAGATTGGCGCGGGCACGGCTGGCTCGGCGCAAACCATGCCGTCGACGTTGACGTTGACGGCATTGCCGCCGCCAAGTCGCTGCGCATGCTCGACGGAGCAGCCCATGCGCACAGCGCCCACAAGCTTATCCATCGCTTCGGAAAATGGCCGGCGCAAGAGGCCCATACGCGGGGAGTGGCGAAGCGCCGCAATACCGCTGCCGGCACAGACGACAACGCCGCCACACCACAATTGGTCATGGCGCTCACATGCCTTGTGCAGACGAACGGCGGTCCCGCGCGCCTGCTTAGCGCCCTCTTGTGCGGCTCGAATCGCGGCATAGACGCGCGTTCCCGTACCGCCAAAGCGTTCAAGCGCCTGCTCGATAGCTGTCAACGTCTCATCGTCAGCCATATCTTCAATGGCCAGCACGATGCCATCGACTGCACCGGCATCATCCGCCTCCAAATCGACCGGGCGGGGGAGCGCGGTGCCGGAAAGCCGGGCATAGGCCGCGATGGCATCCTGCAGGTCCCAGAGCAAAAACTCAAGATCGGCGCTATTGGGAATGCTGATATACGCAATGGTCTGCAACGTTTTTGGTACATCGCCGCGCGCGATCGTCTCCATGCCGCCTCCTTTCCGGTTGGTTTCCGTTTAGGTTACACCGTCTGACGGCGCCCCGCCGCGCTATCCTAGTGCAACCCTTACGAAAGGAATGCCATGCGTCTGCCCATGAATACCTCGCTTGCCACGCTTAAGCCCTCCGGCATCCGTCGGATTAACGCGCTCGCTGCCCAGCACCCAGGGTGCATCGCGCTTGCGCTTGGCGAGCCCGATTTTCCCACGCCCGATGTGATTAGCGCCGAGGTGACCGCCGCGCTGGGCCGCGGCGACACGCACTATCCGCCCAACAACGGTCGCCCCGCCCTGCGCGAGGCGCTGTCTGCCTACATGGGGAACGCGGGCCTGGCGTTTTCGGCCGACGAGGTCATCCTGACCGACGGCGCGACCGAGGCCCTGTCGGCAGCATTCATGGCTATGCTCAACCCCGGCGACGAGGTCATCATCCCCACGCCGGCCTTTGGCCTATACGAGAACATCGTCGTGGCCAACCACGCCAAAGCGGTCTTTTTGGATACGGAGCCTGCGCAATTCCAGATTGACGAGGGCGCACTACGTGCTTGCGTGACGCCGGCGACCAAGGCCATCGTCATCTGCACGCCCAACAATCCTACGGGCTGCATCCTCAACGCGGCATCGCTCGACGCCGTGGCGCGCGTAGCAGAGCAGGCGGGCATCTACGTGGTCTGCGACGACGTATATAACCGCCTGGTCTACGTGGACGGCTACGAGCGATTTGCCCAGCGCCACCCGGAGCTGCGCGAGCAGACGGTCGTTATCGAGAGCTTCTCCAAGCCCTGGGCCATGACCGGCTGGCGCTTGGGCTGGCTCGCAGCCGCAGCCCCCGTCATCGCCGAGATCGCAAAGGCCCACCAATACTTAGTATCGAGTGCCGTCTCCTTTGAGATGGACGCCGCAGCGCGAGCCCTGACCGTCGACCCAACCCCCATGCTCAAAGTCTACCGAGCCCGTCGCGAACGCGTGCTCGCAGCCTTAGACGCCATGGGCCTCGACGTAGTGGAACCGGCAGGAGCCTTCTACGCTTTCCCGAGCATCAAACAATTCGGCCTAACAAGCGAAGACTTCTGCATCAAAGCCATCAAAGAAGCCAACGTAGCCCTAGTCCCGGGCGACTGCTTCGGCACCGAAGGCCACATCCGCCTCAGCTACTGCGTTTCCGACAAAGATCTGGACGAAGGCCTAAATCGCCTGTCCACCTTCATTTCAACCTTATAGCCCAACGGGACGCAATACATCAGCCCACCGACCCAAGCATTATGAGTGGGGCGCGTCGCTCAACGGACACGAGGATTCGCAGCAAAGGCAACGTAGCTCCGGCCGGGAGGGGCAGGGCAAGTTTTCCGTAGATTCCGCACGAGCCGAAGGCCACTTAATGTGGCCTTCGTGCGAGCCCAGGACTTGACCGAGCGGAAAACTCGCCCTGCCCCTCCCGGCCGGAGCGTATGCAGGGTTTGTGTACGAATCCTCGCGCCCGTTGACCGACGCCGGGGTCCCCGCCATAATACTTTCGGTTCACGCACGAATCCGCTGCCAGAGACAGCCGGTGCAAACGGGCATCGCCCGCGAGCTTAATGGGATATCCCGCCAGCCGAGGTGGTCGAGTAGATATGTCTTCTCGCCCCCGTCGCTCATGCAGCGCGGGGGCTTTCTTTTTGGACATGCCCCCGTCACGTCCTTGTGGCGGACCGTGCCCGGAAAGAATTCGAGGAGGTGTAATTCATGCCCCAGCAGTACAAAATCGACAAGGTTGCAGAGATCGAGTCCCGTATCGCCGAGAACGCCGGTCTGTTCGTCGTCAACTACAACGGTCTGACGGTTAAGCAGGCTCAGGAGCTGCGTCATCAGCTTCGCGAGTGCGGCGCCGAGATGAAGGTCTACAAGAACAACCTGGTCAAGATCGCTCTCAAGAACCAGGAGCAGCCCGAGCTCGACGAGATCCTCGCCGGCCCCGTCGCTTATGTGTTCTACGAGACCGAGCCGGTCGAGGCCGCTAAGACCCTTAAAGACTTCTCCGCTAAGTCCAAGGGCGTCCTTGAGATCAAGGGCGGTATCTCCGACGGCAAGGTCGTTTCCGCTGATGATGTTAAGGCTATCGCCGAGCTGCCCACCAAGGACCAGCTTCTCGGCCAGATCGCCGGTCTCATCTCCGGTTTCGCTCGCGACATCGCTGTCTGCGTCAACGGCGTTTCCTCTGGTCTCGCTCGTTCGATCCAGCAGGTCTCCGAGCAGAAGGCAGCCTAGTCGCTGTTTTCACCCGCGGCGGCAACGCCGCACCCCTGACGCATTCGCGTCGTGTTTTAACTGATCTCCGTGCACAGACACGGAAACCGAAAGGACTTAGAAATGGCTAAGCTTACCACCGATGAGATCATCGATGCTCTTAAGGAAATGACCCTTCTCGAGGCTTCCGAGCTCGTTAAGGCTATCGAGGACACCTTCGGCGTTTCCGCCGCTGCTCCTGCCGCCGTTGTCGCCGCTCCCGCTGCTGGCGCTGCTGAGGCCGAGGAGAAGACCGAGTTTGACGTCGTGCTCGAGGGCTTCGGCGACAACAAGATCCAGGTCATCAAGGCCGTCCGTGAGCTCACCAACCTTGGCCTGAAGGAGGCCAAGGAGGTCGTCGAGGGCGCTCCCAAGGCTGTTCTCGAGGGTGCCAAGAAGGAGGACGCCGAGGCTGCCAAGGAGAAGCTCGAGGCTGCTGGCGCTGCTGTCACCCTCAAGTAATCAGGCTTTCTCGCCAGATTTCTTTGCAGACGGGGTTCGCATTGCGAACCCCGTCTTTTTCGTTTTGATCCCTCTATTTTGTTGGCTCGGCATACAAATTGCTGCCGCTTGCGGTGCTTTGGCGTTGCTACCGTTGGGCGATAAAATTGCACCATTCGAGCAATAATTTGCGTTGACCTGCTGAAGAATGGCGCTTGCCTTACGGCGACGTATGTCTCCGGCGGTAAGATACTTCAGTATCGCAATTTGGTCTGCGGCCGCCGTGCCGCACGCACAGGGCGCATCCTGCGCCTGCGAAAGGATCCTTGAATAACATGAAGGCAATCATCCCCGCCGCCGGTCTTGGCACGCGTTTTCTGCCTGGCACCAAGTGCACGCCTAAAGAGATGCTGCCGGTGCTCGACAAACCGGTCATCCAGTACGTCGTTGAGGAGGCGCTCGACCCCGATGAGGTCGACGATGCTATTATCGTCACCTCTCCTGGCAAGCCTGAGTTGCTGAGCTACTTCCAGCCCGATCGCTCGCTCGAGAACCTGCTTCGCGAGCGTGGCAAGGACGCCTACGCCGACGCCGTCGCCCATGCTGGTGGTATGCCGGTCGACTTCCGTTATCAGTACGAGCCCAAGGGCCTTGGCCACGCCATTCGCTCTGCCGCCGACGCTGTGGCAGGGGAGAACTTCCTGGTTCTTCTGGGCGATTACGTTGTGCCCAACCGTGACATCTGCGACAAGATGCTTGCCGTCTCCAAGGAACACGGTGGCGCTTCTGTTATCGCCGTTGCCGCGTGCGCTCCCGAGGAAGTCAGCCGCTATGGCGTTATCGCCGGCGATCGCGTGGGCGCTCTCGAGGGCTTCGAGAATGCTGCCGACGACGAGCCTGGTGCCGTTTGGCGTATCGGCGGTCTGGTTGAGAAGCCCGCTCCCGAGGCGGCTCCGTCCAACCTGTACATCGTCGGTCGCTACCTGCTGAGCCCGCTGGTCATGGACCTGCTGGCCGATCAGCAGGCCGGTAAGGGCGGCGAGATCCAGCTGACCGACGCCATGGCCCGCTCGCTCGACCGCGAGGCCATGTATGCCGTCGTCATCGACCCGCTGTCGGGCTACGATACCGGTACCCCGTCTGGCTGGATGGCTACCAACGCCCTCATGGCTGCAAGCGATCCTCGCTTTGCCGGCGCCTTCTGGGATGCCATCGACGAGCGCGGCGGTTTGATGCGCAAATAAGCCTTTCGGGCATCGACATTTACGGGTGCGGACTTCGGTTCGCGCCCGTTTTTTTATAAGAGCTGCGATTGCCAGCCCTCTGTTCACAGAAAATATATGAACAGGTGTTCGATACACATACATTTACCTGCGCATTTTTTGTCGAAAAATTTTGCTACTCCAAAAACTCAATCGCGTCAAGGCTTTTCTTGCTCAACGGTCGGTACCTGATAAACTATTAGGTTGCGATAACTGGCGAAGCTATGCCTCGCCAATCCACCGAGCATTTCCGTGAAGGAGGAAAAACCTGGTGACCTACGCATACACTGCCACTGAGCGCAAGCGCGTCAGCTTCGGGAAAATCCCGGAGGCCATGGAGCTCCCCAACCTTATCTCTGTTCAGAGGGAATCCTTTGAGCGTTTTAAGGACGAGGGCCTTCGTGAGGCGTTCAAGGAATCCAGCCCCATCCAGAGCCAGAACCATGTTCTCGAGGTTACCTTCGGCGAGCATCAGTTTGGCGATCCCGCGCACACCGTCGAGGAGTGCCGTGAGAAGGACATGACCTATCAGGCTCCGCTTCTGACCGACGTCCGTCTCACCAACAAGGAGACCGGCGAGATCAAGGAGCAGCTCGTCTTTATGGGCGACTTCCCCATGATGACCGATCAGGGCACCTTTATCATCAACGGTACCGAGCGTATCGTCGTCTCCCAGCTCGTCCGTTCCCCGGGCGTGTACTACAGCTCCGAGATGGATTCGGGCAAGCAGATCTACAAGGCTCAGATCATCCCGTCCCGCGGTGCCTGGCTCGAGTTTGAGGTCGACAAGCGCGACCAGCTCATGGTCTCCATCGACCGTAAGCGCAAGCAGAGCGCCACGATGTTCCTGCGCGCCCTTGGCATCGCCGTCACCAACGACGATATCATCGAGCTGCTCGGCAACTCCGATGTGATCAAGCGCACCCTCGAGCGCGATACCGCCCTCACTCGCGAGGACGCCCTCATCGAGATTTACCGTCGTCTGCGCCCGGGCGAGCCTCCCACCGTGGATGCTTCCCGCAGCCTGCTCGAGGGCCTGCTCTTCAACCCGCAGCGCTACGATCTGGCCCGCGTCGGTCGTTACAAGGTCAACAAGAAGCTCAACCTCACCACTGAGGAAGAGGTCACGGTGCTCACCGACGAGGATATCGTCGCTACGCTGCGCTACCTGCTGTCCCTCGCTGCCGGCGAGCAGGGCTTCAAGGTCGACGACATCGACCACTTTGGCAACCGCCGCATCCGCACCGTCGGCGAGCTCGTCGCCAACCAGTTCCGTATCGGCATGAGCCGTATGGAGCGCGTCGTCCGTGAGCGCATGAGCTCCCAGGACATCGACGAGATCACCCCGCAGTCGCTCATCAACATCCGTCCGATCGTGGCCTCTATCAAGGAGTTCTTCGGTTCCTCGCAGCTCTCGCAGTTCATGGACCAGGCGAACCCCCTGACCGGCCTGACTCACAAGCGCCGTCTGTCCGCACTCGGCCCTGGCGGCCTTGCCGGCCACAAGTCGGGTTCCAGCCGCCGCACCAACGTGCCGACGGCCGTCCGCGACGTTCACAACTCGCACTACAGCCGCATGTGCCCGATCGAGACCCCCGAAGGCCCCAACATCGGCCTGATCGGCTCGCTCGCCCTCTACGCCCGCGTCAACGAGTATGGCTTCATCGAGGCCCCGTTCCGTCGTGTCGAGAACGGCGTTGCCACCGATCAGATCGACTGGATGACCGCTGACGAGGAAGAGAAGCACGTCATCGCGCCGGCCAACACGCCGCTCGATCCCAAGACCAACGAGTTCATCACGACCGATGCCGAGGGCAAGATCGTCCGTCCGCATACCGTGATCGCCCGTACCCGCGACTTCGACGGCTCCTTCGGCGCTCCCGCCGACGTGCCTGTCGAGGACGTCGACTACATGGACGTCTCGCCGCGTCAGATGCTCTCCGTCGCAGCCACGCTGATTCCGTTCCTCGAGCACGACGACGCCAAGCGTACGCTCATGGGCGCCAACATGCAGCGTCAGGCCGTGCCGCTGGTTCACCCCGCCGCTCCCTATGTCGGTACCGGCATGGAGCGTCGCGCCGCCCTGGACTCTGGCGAGGTTACCCTGGCCAAGAACGCCGGCGAAGTCATCTATGCCGACGCCTCCAAGATTATCGTCAAGCATGCCGGCGGCATGGACGAGTATCACCTGGCCAAGTACCAGCGCTCCAACCAGTCCACCTGCATCAACCACCGTCCGCTCGTGCGCGTCGGTGACACCGTTGAGCAGGGCGAGCCTCTGGCCGACGGTCCTTCGACCGATCATGGCGAGCTCGCACTGGGCCAGAACCTCACCGTGGCATACATGCCGTGGGAAGGCTTCAACTACGAGGACGGTATCGTCGTGTCCGAGCGCCTGGTGGCCGAGGACCTGCTGACGACCATCAATATCACCCGTCACGAGATCGACGCCCGCGACACCAAGCTCGGCCCCGAGGAGATCACTCGCGAGATCCCGAACCTCTCCGAGGACATGCTTGCCAACCTCGACGAGGACGGCATCATCCGCATCGGCGCCGAGGTCGGCCCTGGCGACATCCTGGTCGGCAAGGTCACGCCTAAGGGCGAGAGCGCTCTGACCGCCGAGGAGCGCCTGCTGCGCGCCATCTTCGGTGCCAAGGCTCACGATGTTCGCGACACCTCCCTTAAGATGCCTCACGGCGCTTATGGCCGCGTCATCGACGTCGTCCGCTTTAGCCGCGAGAACGGCGACGACCTGGCCCCCGGCGTCAACGAGCAGGTGCGCGTCTACGTCGCCCAGCGTCGTAAGATCCAGCAGGGCGATAAGATCGCCGGTCGCCACGGCAACAAGGGCGTTATCTGTAACGTTCTGCCGGTCGAGGACATGCCCTACATGGCTGACGGTACCCCGATCGACGTTATCCTCAACCCGCTGGGCGTTCCTTCGCGTATGAACGTCGGTCAGCTGCTCGAGTGCCACCTTGGCTGGGCTGCTGCCTGCGGTTGGGATACCGAGGATGCCGACTCCGACAAGTATGTCCCCGGTCCGTTCTTCGTCTCGACGCCCGTCTTCGACGGCGCCAAGGAGGACGAGATCGCCGAGGTCATCCGTCGCGCCAACAAGAACATGCTCAACAAGGCCACCGCTGCCTTTGGCGATCACATGCGCCCCGAGTTTGTCACCCAGCTTGACGAGCGCGGCAAGACCCGCCTGTTCGACGGCCGCACCGGCGAGGAGTTCCGCGAGCCCATTACCGTGGGTACGTCCTACATCCTCAAGCTCGGCCACATGGTCGACGACAAGATCCACGCCCGTTCGACCGGCCCTTACAGCCTGGTTACCCAGCAACCGCTGGGCGGCAAGGCTCAGTTCGGCGGCCAGCGCTTCGGCGAGATGGAAGTTTGGGCACTGTACGCATACGGTGCTGCCAACGTCCTGCAGGAGATCCTGACCGTCAAGTCAGACGATACCGTGGGCCGCGTCAAGACCTACGAGTCCATCGTCAAGGGCGAGAACGTCCCGGTTCCGGGTATCCCCGAGTCCTTCAAGGTTCTCGTCAAGGAGATCCGTTCCCTCGCACTGGACATCGAGCCCATGCACGATGCCGACGAGGACGCCTCCGCCCCTGTGACCGCCGAGGAGACCTCTGCTCTCGACGACCTGGCTGCGCTCGCCGGCGTTGACACCGACGTCGAGGCCCAGGATGCCGAGACCGCCGAGGCACCCGAGGCTGTCGCCGCCACGACCACTGATAAGGAGTAGTTGACTGTGGCAGATTTCGAAGCTACTGATTTTGACTCGGTAAAGATCTCCCTTGCCTCCGCCGACCAGATCCGTTCCTGGTCGCACGGTGAGGTCAAGAAGCCGGAGACCATCAATTACCGTACCCTCAAGCCCGAGAAGGACGGCCTGTTCTGCGAGAAGATCTTCGGTCCCGCCAAGGACTGGGAGTGCTCCTGCGGCAAGTACAAGGGCATCCGCTTTAAGGGCATCGTCTGCGAGCGCTGCGGCGTCGAGGTCACCTCGGCCAAGGTTCGTCGCGAGCGCATGGGTCACATCGAGCTCGCCGCTCCCGTGTCCCACATCTGGTACTTCAAGAGCCCCACGAGCTTCCCGATGAGCCGTATGCTCGACATCAAGTCCAAGGACCTCGAGAAGGTTCTGTACTTTGCCAGCTACATCATCACCGAGGTCGACTACGAGGCTCGCGAGGCCGACGCTGACGACCTGCGCGAGGAGCTCGCCGCCGATCTGGAAGAGATCGATGCCGAGTGCGCCCGCCAGATCGAGTCCCTCAAGGAGCAGGGCAACCCCGAGAACTTTGACGAGTTCTCCGACGAGGAGCCGCTGACCCCCGAGGAGATCGCCTCTGGCATCGTCGACATCGAGGAAGAGTGCAAGGACGATAAGCAGCTCCGCACGGACGCCTTCAACGCCTTCATGAAGCTCACCGAGCGCGACCTCATCTCCGATGAGCCGCTGTTCCGCGAGATGACCCGTTACTACTCCATGTACTTCAAGGGTGGTATGGGTGCCGAGGCCGTTCGCGACCTGCTCGCTGCCATCGACCTCCCCTCCGAGGCCGAGAAGCTCAAGGCCATCATCGCCGACGAGGACTCCCAGAAGCAGAAGCGCGAGAAGGCCGTCAAGCGCCTCGAGGTCGTTGACGCCTTCCTGAAGGGCGGCAACAGCCCCGCGAACATGATCCTGGATGTCATCCCGGTCATTCCGCCCGATCTGCGCCCGATGGTCCAGCTCGACGGCGGCCGCTTCGCCGCGTCCGACCTCAACGACCTGTACCGTCGCGTGATCAACCGTAACAACCGACTCAAGCGCCTGCTCGACCTGGACGCCCCTGCGATCATCGTGAACAACGAGAAGCGCATGCTCCAGGAGTCCGTGGACGCCCTGTTCGACAACGGCCGTCGTGGTCGCCCGGTCTCTGGCCGTGGCGGTCGCCCGCTCAAGTCGCTCGCTGAGGCCCTCAAGGGCAAGCAGGGTCGTTTCCGTCAGAACCTGCTGGGCAAGCGTGTCGACTACTCCGGCCGTTCGGTAATCGTTACCGACCCCAAGCTGCTGCTGCACCAGTGCGGTCTGCCCAAGACCATGGCGCTGGAGCTCTTCAAGCCCTTCGTCATGAAGCGCCTGGTCGAGCTTGGCAAGGTCGAGAACATCAAGGGCGCCAAGCGCGCTATCGACCGCGGTGCCACCTTTGTGTGGGATATCCTCGAAGAGGTCATCGACGGCCGCGTCGTGCTGCTCAACCGTGCACCGACCCTGCACCGTCTGTCCATCCAGGCCTTTGAGCCGGTGCTGGTCGAGGGCAAGGCTATCCACCTGCATCCGCTGGTCTGCTCGCCCTTCAACGCCGACTTCGACGGCGACCAGATGTCTGTCCACGTGCCGCTGTCCAGCCAGGCTCAGGCCGAGGCTCGCGTGCTCATGCTCTCTGCGAACAACCTGCGCTCGCCGGCATCCGGCAAGCCGGTTAACATCCCTTCGCAGGACATGATCATTGGTGTGTACTACCTCACCCAGGTCCGCGAGGGTCTGCCGGGCGAGAACCACGTGTTCGCCAGCTTCGACGACGCGCTGCACGCCTATGACTGCCGTTCCGAGGTCGACATGCAGGCCAAGATCCAGGTTCGCGTGTCCGCTGCCGATGCCAACGTCATCAACGAGGACGGCACCCGTATCTTCCGCGTCAAGAACGGCAAGAACGAGTTCGTCGACTACGACGTCACCGGCAACAAGACCGCGCGCTTCGAGACCTCTATCGGCCGCATCATCTTCAACCGCCAGTGCCTGCCCGAAGACTATGAGTTCATGAACTACAAGATGGTCAAGGGCGATGTGGCCAAGCTGGTTGCCGACTGCTGCGATCGTTACCCCGAGGCCAAGGTCGGCCCGATCCTCGACGCCATCAAGTACTCCGGCTTCCACTACGCTACCCGCGCCGGCCTCACCATCTCGGTGTGGGACGCTCTCATCCCTGCCGAGAAGCAGGAGCTGCTCGATCGCGCCCAGGCCAACGTCGACCAGATCAACGAGTACTTCGAGGAGGGCTTCATCAACGAGACGGAGCGCCACATCGAAGTCGTTAACGAGTGGACCGCTTGTACCGACAAGGTTGCAGCGCTCATGCTCGACTTGTTCGACGAGGAGAACCCGCTCTATATGATGGCCGACTCCGGCGCCCGTGGTTCTAAGACCCAGCTGCGTCAGCTCGGCGGCATGCGTGGCCTGATGGCAGACATGTCCGGCGAGACGATCGACCTTCCCATTAAGGCGAACTTCCGCGAGGGCCTGTTGCCGCTCGAGTACTTCATTTCGACCTACGGCGCCCGTAAGGGCCTGGTCGATACCGCATCCCACACCTCGGACTCTGGTTACCTGACCCGTCGTCTGGTCGACGTGGCCCAGGACGTCATCGTCCGCGAGGAGGACTGCGGTACGCACGAGGGCGTCACCTACAACCTCATCATCCCCGGCACCACCGACCTCAACACCGACCTCGTCGGCCGTTGCTTCATTGAGGACGTCGTGGCTCCCGATGGCACCGTGCTCTTTGAGCAGGACGGCTACATCGAGAAGGTCGCCGACATCCAGAAGATGGTCGATGCGGGCCTCAAGAAGGTCAAGCTTCGCGCGCTGCTCACCTGCCGCTCCAAGTACGGCGTGTGCCAGAAGTGCTACGGCTGGGATCTTTCCACCCGTCGTCCGGTCGCCATCGGTACCGCGGTCGGCATTATTGCCGCCCAGTCCATCGGCGAGCCCGGTACGCAGCTTACGATGCGTACCATTCACTCCGGCGGCGTCGCTGGCGTCGACGATATTACGCAGGGTCTGCCTACGGTCAGCCGTATGTTCGATATCGTCGGCAACGTCAACGAGAAGATCCTGGGTCGCGAGGCCGAGCTGGCTCCGTACTCCGGTCACCTCTCGATTAAGCCCGAGAAGTCCGAGTACGTGCTGACGCTCACCGACTCCGAGGACCACACCCGTGTCCTCGACGAGCGTCGCGTCCCCGCTTCGGTGCGCTTTATGCCCGAGATCGAGGACGGCTGCGAGGTTCGCGCCGGCGACCAGATCACCAAGGGCTTCGTCAACTTCCGCAACCTGCGCAAGCTGACCGACATCGAGTCGACGATGCACACTTTCGTCGAGAGCGTCAAGGACGTCTACACCAGCCAGGGCGTCGACCTGAACGACAAGCACATCGAGGTGCTCGCACGTCAGATGCTGCGTCGCGTTCAGATCACCAACCCCGGTGACTCCAAGTACCTGCTTGGTCAGTACGTCGACCGCTACGAGTTCGCCGACGAGGTCGAGCGCGTTGCCCGTCTGGGCGGTCAGGCTCCCGTGGCCGAGCCCGTCATCCTGGGTACGCTCAAGGTCGCGTCCAACATCGATTCCTGGCTGTCGAGCGCTTCGTTCATCCGTACCGCCGGCGTCCTTACCGAGGCTGCCATCGAGGGCAAGGTCGACCACCTGCTCGACCTTAAGTCCAACGTCATCGTCGGTAAGAAGATCCCGGCTGGTACCGGCCTCAAGCCGTACGCCAACGCCAAGCTGACGTATCGCACGGCCGACGGCTATGTCGACATCGACGGCCCGGCTTCGCCCAACGCCAAGTCGCTGCCCGAGTGGGCTCCGGTGGAGCTCAAGGACCTGGACGAGCAGCTCCCGCAGCAGCTCGACTGGGCCGGCTACGACGAGTTCGGTGGTGCTGACGGTTCGTTCACCCGCAACGGCCATACCATCTCCGCCGAGAAGGCTCGCCTGTACCTGTTCGACGACCTGGGCGTGTCGCAGCGCTGGACCAACAAGTTCAGCGAGGTCGGCATCGAGACGGTCGGCGACCTGGTCGGCAAGTCCGAGGAGGATCTGCTGCGCATCGATGGTATCGGTGCCAAGGCGATCGAGGAGCTCCGTGACGGCCTGGAGGCCCACGACCTGCTCTACATCCTCGAGAACAACGACGACGTTGCCGACGAGGAAGACCTCTCGCAGCTGCTGCAGATGGTCTTTAGCCCCGACGGTCCGGACGATATTCTGCTGGGTACCTCCGCTCCGACGCATCATGCCGACGCCGACGAGGAGCTCCTGGGCGCCCCGATCGACGACAAGAAGGCTCCTGCCAACGGCGCGATCAACGAGGACATGGCTTCCCTCGACGAGCTGCTCAACCAGCTCGTGGACACCGACGACGCCGAAGAGGCCAAGGACAACGACGAGGAGTAATTTCCTAGTACGTTAACCGTTCTTCCAAAGACCCGCTTCCCAACAGGGGAGCGGGTCTTTTTTGGTGAGGAACGTTGCCCCGACGAGCACGTCGGATTCCCGGAACGGGCCGCCCGCTGTTTAAGTTTGTCGCGAGTTCCGCACGCAAAGGAAAGCACTTAATGTGCTTTCCGTCTTGCGCAGGACTGTAGAGCAGCAAACTTAAACAGCGGGCGGCCCGTTCCGGGAATCTGCCCCCGCGCACAGAAGGGGGTTCCTTTTGCCAAAAAGGGACAGGTTTATTTTGGTGGGTTTTCCTGCTTGAATTTGAAACATTTCGTCCGGCCAGAGCGTATCTATGGTGAGGACCTCATCAAGAATCAGTACCGTCACCGGGAGGTGATTATGGAAGAACAAACATTTAGACAGGCGGTCGAAGATCACCGAGATGTCGTGTTTCGAATCGCATTGACGTATCTGCGCGATCGCGCCGATGCCGATGATGTTGCCCAAGATGTCTTTCTTAAGCTGCTCAAAAGCGATACGCAATTTGAGAGTTGGGAGCATCTTCGCCGCTGGCTTATCCGGGTCACGATCAATGAATGCAAATCGCTCTTTCGAAAGCCATGGAGGCGTGTGGAGGATATTGAGAACCTGGCCGATTCGCTTTCGACGGCGCAGGAGGAGACCAAGGCGGTCCTGTCAGACGTTATGCGACTTCCGGAGCGATTCCGTGTTCCCATCGTGCTCTATTACTATCTGGGCTTTTCGACCTCAGAGATTGCCGAGTTACTGCATGTGCCAGCCGCGACCGTTCGAACGCGTTTAGCTCGTGGTCGATCGAAGCTCAAATTCATCCTAGAGGAGGGCGACCGTGAAATCCAATCAAATCAAGCAGGCCTTCGAGTCCATCCAAGCCGATAGCGATCTTGCCGACCGTGTTATTGATGCTGCGGCTGGAAAGCCGCTTCGTCGAAAGGGTCACGCGAAACCTCTGTATGTTGCCGTAATCGGATGTCTTGCCGGAGTGTTGGCGACCGGAGGGGTCGCCTACGCCGTTGTCAATTCCAGCTATTTTGCCTCAGCCTGGGGAAACCACGGCAATGGGGATTCCATTACCTGGACCAACGGTGGCTCATCGGGGACTAAATATACCTACACCAGAGAGTTTGGTGATGGCATCGCGCCCCAAAGCCTGGAGGGTGCAGTCCAGGAGGTTAATCTGTCCGTCGAGGGTAACGGCTATACGCTTGATATCCATGAGATGGCTATTGACCAAAACGGCTGCGGAGCCGTGACGTTTACGTTGTCCAATCCAAATGGCGTTAACTACTACAAGCCGGCAGCAGAGACAGGCGAACTTGTTCTCTATGGTGAAGAAGAACAAGGAATCGGCACGCCCAGCATGAACTTCGGCGAGGAATGGGCTGACACACGCTGCACAATTGATAAGGACACATCAAGCGACACGGTCATTAATGGCACGATGTACTTTGCCTCGTGGGATCGCGAGCGAGATTTGGGACATGCGGTCACCTGGAATATCAGCTGGACGGAGGGCAAAGGTGAGGATGCGAAGGTGATCGAGGTATCGACGCCAGAGTTTAACGTCGGAGCGCACGTCGATATAAAGGAACTCCGCTCCGATGACTCGTCTCTTGAGATTAGCCCGTTTTCCATCCAGACGCACATCGATGATCTGGGCTATGAAGCAGTTGATCATAAACTGACCGTCAGCTACAAGGATGGATCGGAGCAGATTATCGAAGATGACGACGCAGGGGCGTACAATTTCTATGTTTCGATGGCACGCAATAGCGGGGAGAACATTTGGGTGCCAACGAAGTTGATTGATGTCGACCAAGTGGTCTCAGTAACGCTTGAGGGCACACGCTGCACTTCAACAGGGGACGCCGAAACGTCGGAACCCTTTACCATTGTCTATTCGTAAGATTTGGGGCCGCTTCCTACTAGGGGAAGCGGCCTCTTTTGCGTTAAATGGGCTGTTGGAGCAAGGGATATTCGTCTGAATTTCGGAAGTATGCGGCAAAATCCCGATAGGCCGAACACACCGCATATGCTCAAGCGCTCTACCTGCGGGTTTGTTATCGCAAAACCTCGGCGTGCTCGGCAGGTCCAGAATTTACCGCATACTTTCGAAAGCGCCGCCGATTTCCATGCGACAGGTGAGAGCAGATCACCGCTGGAGCGCGACATTTTCCCAGATAAAACCGACCAAAATAAACCTGTCCCTTTTTGGCAGGTGGCGTTGCCCCGCCGAGCACGTCGGATTCCCGGCCCGGGCGGCGCGGGGGTTAAGTTTGTCGCGAGTTCCGCACGAGCCGGAGGCCACTTAATGTGGCCTCCGTGCGAGCCAGGACTGTAGAGCAGCAAACTTAAAACCTGGGCCGCCCGGGCCGGGGATCCGCCCCCGCGCACAGAAGAAGATTCCTTTTGTGTAGGGTTTGCGGAAATGTGCCTATTTTGGGATACGCCCGGCGGCGTGGTCTGTTGACGGCACAGCTAACGCCACGTATCCTAACGAACTGCGTGTTTCGTAGGGGGATGCTGACCCCTCGATTCAAGCCGTTGCACTTTACAGAAAGCTGGAATCATTCGAGAAGGAGTACGCTTTGCCTACTATTAACCAGCTGGTTCGCCAGGGCCGTCGTTCCGTGCCCAAGAAGTCCAAGAACGCTGCTCTGCAGCACAACTCCCAGAAGCGCGGCGTGTGCACCCGCGTCTTCACCACGAGCCCCAAGAAGCCGAACTCGGCTCTTCGTAAGGTTGCCCGTGTTCGCCTTGTCAACGGCATCGAAGTTACTGCTTACATCCCGGGTGAGGGCCACAACCTGCAGGAGCACTCCATCGTGCTCGTCCGCGGCGGTCGTGTCCGTGACCTCCCTGGTGTCCGTTATCACGTCATCCGTGGCGCCTACGACGCTGCTCCGGTCCAGAACCGTATGCAGGCCCGTTCCAAGTACGGTGCTAAGCGCCCCAAGGCCAAATAAGCCAGATAACGTTTTGATACTTTCGCCGTGTGCCGCCTAAGCGCCGCACGGTAGACACTTAAGGAGATTTCACATGCCGCGTCGTGCAGCAGCTAATCGTCGTGAGGTTCAGCCTGACGCCGTTTACAACAACCGCCTGGTGACCCAGCTCATCAACAAGGTCCTTCTTGACGGCAAGAAGGCCACCGCTGAGCGCATCGTTTACACCGCTTTCGAGATCGTTGCCGAGAAGTCCGAGGGTGGCGACGCTCTCGCTACCTTCAAGAAGGCTATGGACAACGTCAAGCCCACGCTCGAGGTTAAGCCCAAGCGTGTCGGTGGCGCTACCTATCAGGTCCCGATGGAGGTCAACTCCCGTCGTTCCACCGCTCTGGGTATCCGCTGGATCGTCAACTTCTCCCGCGCTCGCAAGGAGAAGACCATGGCCGAGCGTCTCGCCAACGAGATCCTCGACGCTTCCAACGGCCTGGGCGCTTCCGTCAAGAAGCGTGAGGACGTCTTCAAGATGGCCGAGGCCAACCGCGCGTTCTCTCACTATCGTTGGTAAGTTAAGGTAAGGAACTAACATGGCTAAGCCTAAGTACAAGCTTTCCGATACCCGTAACATCGGCATCATGGCTCACATCGATGCCGGTAAGACCACCACGACCGAGCGTATTCTTTACTACACCGGTAAGACCCACAAGATCGGTGAGGTCCATGAGGGCGCTGCCACCATGGACTGGATGGTTCAGGAGCAGGAGCGCGGCGTAACAATTACCTCCGCTGCTACCACGTGCTTCTGGAAGAAGGACGGTACCGACTACCGCATCCAGATCATCGACACCCCGGGCCACGTTGACTTCACCGCCGAGGTTGAGCGCTGCCTGCGCGTCCTCGATGGCGCTGTCGCCGTCTTCGACGCCGTTGCCGGCGTACAGCCCCAGTCTGAGACCGTTTGGCGTCAGGCTTCTACCTTCAACGTCCCCCGCATCGCCTTCATCAACAAGTATGACCGCGTGGGCGCTGACTTCTTCAACGCTATCGAGACCATGAAGGATCGTCTCGACGCCAACGCCGTGGCCGCTCAGGTCCCGATGGGCGCCGAGGACAACTTCTGGGGCGTCATCGACCTGGTCACCATGACTGCTTGGGACTTCAAGGCCGACGACAAGGGCATGACCTACCCCGAGCCGATGGACGAGATCCCGGCTGAGTTCGCCGACATCGCTGCCACCAAGCGCGAGGAGCTCCTCGACGCTGCTGCCAGCTTTGACGACGAGCTCATGGAGAAGATCCTCATGGAGGAGGACTTCACCGTCGAGGAGCTCAAGGCTGCTCTGCGCAAGGGCGTTCTGGCCAACGAGCTCAACCTCGTCTTCGTGGGTTCCGCCTACAAGAACAAGGGCGTTCAGGAGCTGCTCGACGCTGTCGTCGACTACCTGCCCAGCCCGCTCGACGTCGAGGCCGTCACCGGTACCGATCCGGACACCGGCGAGGAGATTCAGCGTCATCCTTCCTTCGATGAGCCCTTCTCCGGCCTGGTCTTCAAGATCATGACCGACCCGTTCGTCGGTAAGCTCACCTATGTCCGCGTTTACTCCGGCCGCGCCGAGTCCGGTTCCTACGTGGTCAACGCTTCCAATGGTCAGCGCGAGCGCCTCGGTCGCATCCTCGAGATGAACGCTGCCGAGCGTATCGACCGTGACGACGCTGCCGCCGGCGACATCGTCGCTTGCGTTGGCTTCAAGAACTCCACCACCGGTGACACCCTGTGCGAAGAGGGCAAGGAGATCGTCCTCGAGAAGATCGAGTTCGCTAAGCCCGTTATCGACGTTGCCATCGAGCCCAAGACCAAGGCCGAGCAGGACAAGATGTCCCTGGCTCTGACCAAGCTCGCCGAGGAGGACCCGACCTTCCAGGTGTCCACCAACCACGAGACCGGCCAGACCATCATCGCCGGCATGGGCGAGCTGCACCTCGAGATCATCGTCGACCGTCTGCTCCGCGAGTTCAAGGTTGACGCTAACGTTGGTAAGCCCCAGGTTGCCTACCGCGAGACCGCTGGTCACGACGTCGAGAAGGCTGAGGGCAAGTTCGTCCGTCAGTCCGGCGGTCGCGGCCAGTACGGCCACGCCGTCATCAAGCTCGAGAAGATGGAGGAGGGCTTCGGCTACGAGTTCGTCAACGCTATCGTCGGCGGCGTCGTGCCCAAGGAGTACATCCCGTCCATCGACAAGGGCATCCAGGAGGCCCTGAACACCGGTGTTATCGCCGGCTTCCCGGTCCTCGACGTTAAGGTCACCCTGTTCGACGGTTCTTACCACGAGGTCGACTCCTCCGAGGCCGCCTTCAAGATCGCCGGTTCCATGGCTATCAAGGACGCCCTCAGGAAGTCCGATCCGCAGCTGCTCGAGCCGATCATGGCTGTCGAGGTCGAGACCCCCGAGCAGTACATGGGCGACGTTATGGGCAACCTCTCCGGTCGCCGCGGCAAGATCGAGGGCATGGAGGATCGCAAGAACAGCAAGCTCATCCGTGCCAAGGTGCCGCTGGGCGAGATGTTCGGTTACGCTACCGACCTTCGCTCCCAGACCCAGGGCCGTGCATCCTACACGATGCAGTTCGACTCTTATGAGCCCGCGCCCAAGTCCATCGTGGACGAGGTCATGAGCAAGAACGCCTAAGTTCGAGCTCCCTGTTACGTAATCCTGCGAGAACACTTCTCGCACTCTTTGGAGGTTTAAGTTGGCTACCCAGAAGATCCGCATTCGCCTCAAGGGCTATGATCACGAGGTCGTCGATCAGTCCGCGAAGCTCATCGTTGAGACCGCTCAGAAGACCGGCGCTCGCGTTTCCGGTCCTGTCCCCCTGCCCACCGAGCGCAACCTGTACACGGTTATCCGCTCGCCGCACGTGAACAAGGACTCCCGTGAGCAGTTCGAGATGCGCACCCACAAGCGTCTCATCGACATCCTCGACCCCACCTCGGGCACCGTTGATTCGCTTATGCGTCTCGACCTCCCCGCTGGCGTCGACATCGACATCAAGCTCTAAGCTTTTTGCTCGATAGTGCGATTTGCAAGGCCGCAGCCCTAAGGGTTGCGGCCTTTTTTGTGCCGATGGGATAAAGGGTCTACACTACTGAGCTATTCGACAAACGGGTGTATGAGTAAAACTGTTGGGGGCAGATATAGATGGTCGAGTGGATCGTTCGTCGTGCGCAGGGCGACCGTGCGCGCGTGGGCACGTTGACGGGCGTGGTGTGCATTCTCGCCAATGTGGCACTTTGCGCTGCGAAGGGTGCAATTGGCGTGCTGTCGGGATCGGTTTCGATTGTGGCGGATGCTATGAACAACTTATCCGACGCAAGCTCAAACATCGTGAGCGTGCTGGGCTTTAAACTGGCGAGCAAGCCGGCAGACCCCGAACATCCTTACGGCCATGGCCGCTACGAGTATCTCTCGGGTCTGGTCGTGGCGGCGCTCGTGCTGCTGATCGGACTCGAACTGGTTAAGTCTTCGTTTGAGCGTATCATCCACCCCGAACCTGTCGAGTTCTCGCTTGCCCTGGTGGCAGTCCTGGCGCTTTCGATGGTTGTAAAGCTGTGGATGGCGGCCCTCAACCAAAAGCTCGGTGACCGTATTGAGTCCGATACGCTGCATGCGACGGCTCAAGACTCAAAGAACGATGTCCTGGCCACGGGTGCCGTGCTGGCGTGCGCGATTGTTTCCCAGGTGACGCATATCAATCTTGATGCCTGGGTTGGACTTGCCGTTGGCGCCTATATTGGCTGGAGCGGCTTTGAGCTCATCCAGGATACGGTGAGCCCGCTTTTGGGCCAGGCGCCCGATCCTAAGCTGGTCAAGCACATTCGAGACAAGATCATGAGTTATCCCGGCGTTTTGGGCGTTCACGATTTGATGGTCCACGACTATGGCCCGGGCAGGAAGTTCGCAAGCGCTCACGCCGAGATGGCGGCCGAGGCCAGCCCGCTGGAAAGTCACGACACGCTCGATAACATCGAGCAGTCGTTTAGGGACGAGGACGGCATGATCGTCACGCTCCATTACGATCCCATCGTGACCGACGATTCAAATGTGGCGAGCATGCGCCTGCGCATCAACGCTATGGCCCACGAGATTGATAGCCGCCTTTCGATTCACGATCTGCGCTGCGTGCCGGGTCCCACGCACACCAACGTGATCTTTGACTGCGTGCGTCCCTCGGATCTGCAGATGAGTGCCGATGAGCTCAAACACGCGCTGGCCCAGAGGGTCGAATCGGAATACCCCAAGTCGATTGCCAAGATTACGATCGACGAAGACTACGTAGGGCATACCCACGAATAGGATTGAGCCACGCAAGCTATTGATGCAGAAGGGGAGAGCATGAAGAAGCTGTATCTACTCCGTCACGGTCAGACGGAATTCAACGTTAAAAAGCTCGTCCAGGGTCGCTGTGATTCACCGTTGACCGACCTGGGCCGCAAACAAGCGGGAATGGCGGCCGCATGGCTCAAGGCCCACAGCGTCGTCCCCGACAAAGTGGTTTCTTCGCCCTTAGGTCGAGCCATGGACACAGCTCAGCTCGTCGCATGCGAACTCCTGGGTCCGGATGCAGCAGTCGAGCCCTGCGAAGGCATCATCGAGCGCTGCTACGGCTCCTTCGAAGAAGGCCCGCACGACGCTCTACCCACCGACGTCTGGGATCCAGGCGAGGACTTGGTCCCCTTCGGAGGAGAAGGAAGCCGCGCGCTGCAAGAGCGCATGGTAGACACCCTCACCAATCTCATAGGCGCCGAGGGCATCGAAACCCTCCTAGCAGTAAGCCACGGCAGCGCCAGCCGCCAATTCATCAAGGCTGCAGCCCCAGAGGGCTTCGAGCTCCCAACAAAACTCCCCAACTGCGCCATCATGATCTTCGATTTCGACGAGGAAAAGTCACAAGCAGAGGGCGAGCCAATGCAATGCAAGTTCACTCTCCAGCAAATAGCGGACCCCCAACAAAGTAATTAGCTGAGCGAGCAGGGTTAAGCAGACATCAACGTGTCGTCTCCCGAGCACGGCGGAGGGCCGGAGAAATATATTAAGGTCATCGCGAGTTCCGCACGCAAAGGAGAGCACTTAATGTGCTCTCCGTCTTGCGCAGGACTGTAGAGCAGGGACCTTAATATATTTCTCCGGCCCTCCGCCGTGCCCAGGAGCCATCCACGCACTTTACCTGCGTAAACAATGTGAGTGAAATATGAATCTCGATGGATACGCCCGCACCCGTGTATACTAAACAGCTGTGTGTAACCAGGGGAGTATTCTGGCTGGACAAAATGCCTGCTTAATAGGGTTGTCAGGTAGTCCGGACGCAATACAAGACTGGGGAGCACGTCGTGTAAGTAGTGGTCCTCTAGGGGCGTACGCTCGGTGGTGTACGCATTGTCCCAAGACCACGCGAGAGTTGGGATCATATCTTGATCAGCATGATTCTCGGCCGCAAGATTGGCATGACCCAGGTTTGGGACGAGGACGACAACGTCGTTCCCGTCACGGTCATCCAGGCTGGCCCCTGCGCTGTCTCGCAGGTTAAAACTCAGGCAACCGACGGCTATGACGCCGTCCAGATCGGTTTCGGCGACATCAAGGCCAAGAACGTGAACAAGCCCATGGCTGGTCACTTCGCCAAGGCCGGCGTCGAGCCTGTCCGCTTCCTTCGTGAGGTCCGCGTCGAGAACGGCGAGGAGCACAAGGTCGGCGAGGTCGTCACCGTCGCTGATTTCGCTGATGTCGAGAAGGTCGACGTTATCGGTACCTCCAAGGGTAAGGGCTTCCAGGGTCGCATCAAGCGCTGGGGTCAGCGCCGCGGTCCTATGACGCATGGTTCTCACTTCCAGCGTCACCCCGGTTCTATCGGTCAGTGCGCCTATCCTGCGCGCGTCCTGAAGGGCGTCAAGATGGCCGGTCACATGGGTAACGAGCGCGTTACCGTCAAGAACCTTTCCGTTGTCCGCATCGATGCCGAGCAGAACCTCATCTTGGTCAAGGGCGCTGTCCCGGGTGCCAAGAATGGTCTCGTTGCCATCCGTATGGCCTAAGGGCCCAGCCCATTTAGCCCAGCGTCATACCAAGGAGAACACTTAAATGGCAAAGTTTGAAGTAAAGAACAGCGAGGGCAAGAAGGTCACCGAGGCCGAGCTCGCCGCTGAGGTGTACGGCATCGAGCCGAACATCCACGTTATGCACCACATCGTCAAGTGCCAGATGGCCTCTTGGCGTCAGGGTACCCAGTCCGCTAAGGGCCGCTCTGAGGTTTCCGGTGGCGGCAAGAAGCCTTGGCGCCAGAAGGGCACCGGCCGTGCCCGCCAGGGTTCCATCCGTGCTGCCCAGTGGCGTCACGGTGGCGTTGTCTTCGCCCCCAAGCCCCGTTCCTACGCTAAGCGTATGAACAACAAGGAGGTCAAGCTGGCTATGCGCTCCGCGCTGTCCGCCAAGCTGGCCGATGGCGAGCTCGTGCTCGTCGACGACTACGGCTTCGAGAAGCCTTCCACCAAGGCTGCCGTTGCCATGCTCAAGGCTCTCGGCCTTGAGGGCAAGCGTCTGACCATCATCGTTCGCGATGAGGACGTCAACGCCTACCTGTCGTTCCGCAACATTCCCAAGACGTTCATCATCACTGCCGACGAGGCCAACACTTATGATCTCGTCAACAACAACGCTGTGCTGATGCCCGCCGACATCGCCGCTCACTTCGGGGAGGTGCTTGCATAAATGACCGCCCACGAGATCATCATCCGTCCGATCGTGTCCGAGCGTTCCTTCTCCGGCATGGAGCAGAACAAGTACACGTTCGAGGTCGCCAAGGATGCTAACAAGTATCAGATCAAGGACGCTGTCGAGGAGATCTTCGGCGTCAAGGTCGTTCGCGTGAACACCATGACGGTCAAGCCCAAGACCAAGCGCGTGCGCTATGTCGCCGGCAAGACCCGTTCTTGGAAGAAGGCCATCGTCACGCTGGCCGAGGGCGACACCATCGAGGTCTTTGGCAACCAGGCCTAAGACTCGCTGCTGTTGAGTGAGCTCATGCCTCCCAAATAGGGGAGGCGAGAGCTCAAGGTTTTGGGCGTATAAAATGGACACGCCCGGAACCGTGTATACGTCCGGTGTCATCGCACCCGAGGCAGAACCTCGAATCCCTGTCTGCGATGGCTAACGGATTCCTATTGAAAGGGATTGTAATGGCTGTAAAGCACCTTAAGCCGACCTCCGCTGGTAGGCGTTGGCAGACGATCTCCGACTTCTCCGAGATTACCTGCACCAAGCCCGAGAAGTCTCTTCTCGAGCCCCTGCCCAAGAAGGCCGGTCGTAACAACAACGGCCGCATCACCACCCGCCACCAGGGCGGCGGCGTGAAGCGTCGTTACCGCGTGATCGACTTCAAGCGCAACAAGGACGGCGTGCCCGCCAAGGTTGCCACGATCGAGTACGATCCGAACCGTTCCGCTCGCATCGCTCTGCTGCACTACGCTGACGGTGAGAAGCGCTACATCCTGGCCCCCAAGGGCCTCGAGGTCGGTCAGACCGTCATGTCCGGTTCTGACGCCGACATCAAGCCGGGCAACGCTCTGCCCCTCGCCGACATCCCCGTCGGTACGCTCATCCACGCCGTCGAGTTCCAGCCGGGCAAGGGCGCCGCTATCGCCCGTTCCGCCGGTAACTCCTGCCAGCTGATGGGTAAGGAGGGCAAGTACGCTATCGTCCGTATGCCTTCCTCCGAGATGCGCCGCATCCTCGTTACCTGCCGCGCCACCGTCGGTGAGGTCGGCAACGCCGATCACGCCAACATCGTCATCGGCAAGGCCGGCCGTAAGCGTCACTTGAACGTGCGCCCGACCGTCCGCGGTACCGTCATGAACCCTGTCGACCACCCGCACGGCGGTGGCGAGGGCAAGAACCACACCTCTGGTCGTCCCTCTGTTACCCCCTGGGGTAAGCCGACGAAGGGCCTTCGTACGCGCAAGAAGAAGAAGGTCTCGAACCAGCACATCATTCGTCGTCGTAAGAAGTAATTTCGGATACCGAGTTTTAGGAGAAAGCACTTATGAGCAGAAGTCTCAAAAAGGGCCCGTTCGTGGAGACTCGCCTTCTCTCGCGTATCACCGCGATGAACGAGGCTGGCAAGAAGGACGTCGTGAAGACCTGGTCCCGCGCGTCCACCATCTTCCCCGAGATGGTTGGTCACACCATCGCCGTCCACGACGGCCGCAAGCATGTGCCCGTGTATGTTACCGAGTCCATGGTTGGTCACAAGCTCGGCGAGTTCGCGCCGACTCGTACGTTCCGTGGCCACAAGGCCAAATAGGGGGTTAACCGTAAATGGCAACTAAGTCTATTGAAACTGAGGCCACCGAGGTTCGCGCCGTCGCTAAGTACGTGCGTGTTTCCCCCAGCAAGGCCCGCCTGGTGGTCGATCTGATCCGCCGCAAGCCTGTCGCTCAGGCCTTCGACATCCTCCACTTCTGCGACCGCGCCGTCGCCGTGGATGTCGAGAAGGTTCTCCGTTCCGCCGTTGCGAACGCCGAGAACAACAACGGTCTGCGTGCCGACAACCTGGTTGTCGCCGCTGCCTATGTTGACGAGGGTCCGACGCTTAAGCGCATCCGTCCCCGCGCCAAGGGTTCCGCTTCTCGCATTCTGAAGCGTACTTCCCACATCACCGTCGTCGTTGCTCCTCGAAAGGAGGCGTAAAGCTGTATGGGTCAGAAAGTCTACCCCACCGGCTTCCGTCTTGGCATCACCGAGAACTGGCGCTCCCGCTGGTTCGCAGAGAAGGATTACGCTAAGACCCTCGGTAACGATCTCGAGATCCGCAAGTACCTCGAGAAGCGTCTTTCCCGCGCAGCTGTCTCCCGCGTCGAGATCGAGCGCGCTGGCGACAAGGTGAAGGTCATCATCCTCACCGCTCGCCCCGGCGTTGTCATCGGTAAGAAGGGTGCCGAGATCGATACCCTCCGCACCGAGCTCGAGAAGGTTGCTGGCGTCTCCAAGGGCCAGCTCTCCGTCGACGTTGTCGAGATCAAGCGCCCCGAGCTCGACGCCAACCTCGTTGCTCAGTCCATCGCTGAGCAGCTCGAGGGCCGCGTTGCCTTCCGTCGCGCTATGCGCAAGGCTGTCCAGTCCGCCCGCAAGGCCGGCGCCAAGGGCATCCGTATCCAGTGCTCCGGTCGTCTCGGCGGTGCCGAGATGGGCCGTCGTGAGTGGTACCGCGAGGGTCGCGTGCCTCTGCACACCCTCCGTGCCAAGATCGACTACGGCACGGCTGTCGCCAGCACCACCATGGGTGCCTGCGGCGTGAAGGTCTGGATCTACCTGGGCGAGAAGCTCCCGGGTCAGCCCGTTCCCAACCCTGCACTCGAGGGCTCTTCCCGTCCTCGTCGTCGTAACTCCGAGAGGAGGGGTCAGTAGTGCTTGCCCCTAAGCGTATTCTTCACCGCAAGGTGCAGCGTGGCTCCATGAAGGGCCAGGCCAAGGGTAATACCGAGCTGCATTTCGGCGAGTTTGGTATCCAGGCTCTCGAGGCCCATTGGATCACCAACCGTCAGATCGAGGCCGCTCGTATTGCCATGACCCGCTACATGAAGCGTGGCGGTCGTGTCTACATCACGATCTTCCCCGATAAGCCCATCACCAAGAAGCCTGCCGAGACTCGCATGGGTTCTGGTAAGGGTAACCCCGAGGAGTGGGTGGCCGTCGTCAAGCCCGGCCGTATCATGTTCGAGGTCAAGGGCGTGCCCGAGGAGGTCGCTCGCGAGGCTCTGCGTCTTGCACAGCACAAGCTTCCCATCAAGACCAAGATTGTTGCTGCCAAGAACGCTGAGCAGCGCATCGAGAAGGAGATGGCTGAGGAGGCCGCTCTCGAGGCCAAGTGGGCTGCTGAGGACGCCGCCGCCGCCAAGGAGGAGAACTAATGAAGCCCGCAGAGATTCGTGAGCTCTCGGACGCTCAGCTCGTTGAGAAGCTGAAGGAAATGCGCGCCGAGCTCTTTAACCTTCGTTTCCAGATGGCCACCAGCCAGCTGGACAACACCGCTCGCGTCAACACCGTGAAGAAGGACATCGCTCGCGTCCTCACGGAGCAGCGCGCCCGCGAGATCGCAGCGGAGAAGTCCGCTGTCGCCGAGTAGGACCTAAGGAGAGAACATGACTGATTCGCGTAACTCGCGTAAGGTCCGTACGGGTGTCGTTACCTCCGTCTCCGGTGCCAAGACCATTGTTGTCACCATCACCGAGCGTAAGCGTCACCCCAAGTACGGCAAGATGATGACCAGCTCCAAGAAGCTGCACGCTCACGACGAGGAGTGCACGGCTGGCGTGGGCGACACCGTCCGCGTTATGGAGACCCGTCCTATGTCCAAGATGAAGCGTTGGCGCCTCATCGAGGTCGTCGAGCGCGCTAAATAAGCAGTCGCTCTTACGACTTGTACGTTTCCGAAGATGTGCGTATGCCTGGCTTGCATACCACGGGCCGCATAAAGGCTGCGCACCTCTCTTCGGTTCTTAGTTCGGAGGAACATCTACCATGATTCAGATGCAAACCATGCTGAACGTCGCCGACAACTCCGGCGCTCGCAAGATTCGCTGCATCAAGGTGCTTGGCGGTTCCAAGCGTCGTTATGCAGGCATCGGCGATGTGTTCATCGGTGCTGTCCAGGAGGCTACCCCTGGCGCCAACGTCAAGAAGAAGGACGTTGTCCGTTGCGTCGTCGTTCGCACCGTTAAGGAGATCCGCCGCAAGGATGGCTCCTACATTCGCTTTGATGAGAACGCCTGCGTTGTCATCAACAACGATGGTTCGCCCGTCGGCACCCGTATCTTCGGGCCCGTCGCTCGCGAGCTTCGTGACAAGAAGTACATGAAGATCGTCTCGCTCGCTCCCGAGACCCTGTAGTTAGGGGAGATATATGTATATCAAGAAGGGCGATAAGGTCCAGGTTCTCTCTGGTAAGGATCGCGGCAAGCAGGGCGTTGTCCTGCGTGCTCTCCCCGCCGAGAACAAGGTCGTTGTCGAGGGCGTTTCGGTCGTCAAGAAGGCCGTCAAGCCCAACGCTGCCAACCAGCAGGGCGGCATCGTTTCGCAGGAGGCTCCCATCGACGCCTCCAACGTCAATCTCGTTTGCCCCGAGTGCGGTAAGGTTACCCGCGTCGGTCACGAGAAGGACGGCAAGAACAAGCTGCGCGTCTGCAAGAAGTGCGGCCACAAGTTCTAAGCTGCCCGCAACATCAAGTTGCTAGCAAAGGCCCGGATGCTACGGCACCCGGGCCTTTTTTGATCCCTTGGGGACGGAGGAAAACGGATCATTACTCATTGGGTACTCATTGGGGACGGGCTTAAATGAGTGGTCGTTGTTTGGCAGTCATTGGGGACAGACTTAAATGAGTGGTCGTTGGGAACGTCCCTATGTGCCGGCAGTTTGGTACGGTCCTTTGATGCCTGATGCTTCTATAGGTGTGGAGTAAAACGACCTACTCTGTCTTTTAGGGCTTTGGTGTTCCGTCCCTTTATGTTTAACAAGGATCGTTGCATGCGCATTTACGCGCATGTCATTGCGTGACATTGCGTGTAACCGCGCAAACATGTGCAAATTATGGCTATATGATGACCGTTAAGCACCTAAATACGCATATACGTGCATATACGCGCGCATTTGTGCGAATATAGAGCTGTCAGAAATGAAAGACTTTTCACGACGCAGGAGGCACATATGGCAGATTCCAAACAGGCTCCGCTCGACGCTGCGGCAGCCGCAAAGGCAGCGTTCGCTTCGGTCCAGAACAAGCCGTTCCCCGATGATATCTTTACGGCACCCGAGCTTCGTTGGGCTGTGATCGGGTGCGGCGTTATCGCCAACCAGATGGCCCAGTCTCTCGCTCTTGCTGGCCGCAAGCTTGCGGGCGTCGCCAACCGCACGCTGTCAAAGGCTCAAGCTTTTGCCGAGCAGTATGGCATCGGGAAGGTCTATGAAACGGTCGAGGACCTCTATGCCGATCCGAACATTGACGCAGTCTATATCACCACTCCGCATAACAAGCATATCGCCTATCTTCGCGCCGCTCTGGCAGCTGGCAAGCACGTGCTCTGCGAGAAGGCCATTACCCTCAACTCTGCCGAGCTCGACGAGGCACGTGCCATTGCCGACGAGCATAACGTGGTCCTTATGGACGCCACTACGGTGTTCCACATGCCCCTGTATCAAGAGCTGCGCCGCCGCATGGATGCCGGCGAGTTTGGCCGCATGAACCTCGCCCAACTCAACTTTGGCAGCTATAAGGAGTACGGCGATCTGACCAACCGTTTCTATAACCGCAACCTCGCCGGCGGCGCTATGCTCGACATTGGCGTCTATGCGCTTTCCGTTATGCGCCTCATTATGGCAAGCCAGCCCGCTGAGGTCGTTTCGCTGGGTAACACCTGTGAGACCGGTGTCGACGTTGCGGGCGGCATCGTCTGCCGTAATGCAGAGCAACAGCTGGGTGTTGTGAGCCTTACGCTTCACTCCAAGCAGCCCAAGCGCTCGGTCATCAGCTTTGACAAGTGCTATATCGAGGTCAACGAGTACCCGCGTGCCGATCATGCGACCATCGTGTGGACTGCGGACGGCCACCGCGAGGAGGTCCACGCCGGCACCGAGGCTTACGCTCTGTGCTACGAGATGGCCGACCTCGAGAAGGCCGTTGCCGGCGACGACTCCAAGCGCGAACTGCTGGATTATGCTTCTGATGTTATGGAACTTATGACCAAGCTTCGCGCCGACTGGGGAGTCGTGTACCCCGAGGAGGAGTAAACGATGCTAGTGGAAGATAGGCTCAATGCGATTGTGTCGATGGTGCAGCAGGCTGGCTCGGTTACTGTGCCAGAGCTTGCTGAGGCCTTGGGCGTGACGGCGTCCACCATTCGGCGCGACCTGCAGACGCTCGATCGCGCACACCGCATCGCCAAGGTCCACGGCGGAGCGACGAGTCTTGAGCGCGCGCACGTGACGCGTGACCTAACGCTCAACGAGCGCAGCGACCTCCATAACGACGACAAGGAGCGTATCTGCGCCCGTGCGGCGGCGCTTGTGGAGCCCGAGAGCTTTGTATACATCGACTCGGGCTCGACGACGCTCAAGCTCATCGAGCATCTTCCACACCTTGAAGATGTCACCTATGTGACTGACTCCGTGCTCCATGCTCAGCATCTCGCCCTGCGCGGCATGCGTACCGTGGTGCTGGGCGGCGAGCTCAAACCCGAGACCGAGGCGCTCGTTGGCCCCGATGCCTTGGCAACCCTAGACCGCTACAACTTCAATTGTGGCTTTTGGGGTTCTAACGGCATTGCCGCCGAGCAGGGCTTCACGGCACCCGATATCGAGGAGGCGCAAGTAAAGCGTATCTCGATGCGCCATACGGCCAAACGCTTCGTAATCTCGGACGCCAGTAAATTTGGCATGGTGGCGCCCGTCAAGTTCGCGGACTTCCGCGACGCAACGATTATTACTGCGGGCGAGGTTCCCGCCAAGTACCGGGCAACGGACAACGTCATCACGGTCTAACAGCAGGGGGCTAAGGCCAAAACCACCACGAAGGTGCCTGTCCCCATTGCGGTGGTTAGTAACGAAAACCGAGTAGTTTTCTCAATAGAAAAGCGGCAACGTCCATCACGGGCGTTGCCGCTTTCGTTGTCTGCCGGTTTGTCTAAGTCTGTAACAACTGGACCGTTAAAAGTGGGCTAGATGTTACAGATTGAGATACTTCCGAACCTTGCCGTCCCTTTGTCTCGATCTGTAACAGCTGGGACGGATTTTGCCGAGTTACTGTTACAGATTGAGATTTTCCCTTGAGGGAGATTCGAATGTCTCTCTCTGTAACGGATAGACCGGAAAATGGGCTCTAACTGTTACAGATCGAGACGTTTTGGCGCCGCGGCTGAGCTATCGTGGTGGTTTTGACGTTTGACCAGATAAAACCTGCCAAAATAAACCTGTCCCTTTTTGGCAGGTTTTAGGGCTCCCAGGGGCAGGGGGCTTCGATGTGGACGTGCTCGCCGGTAACGGGATGCGTGAAGGACACACTGTGAGCGTGGAGCATCAATCCACAGGGGCGCGGCGTGCCGTACAGGTCGTCACCGACCAAGGGGTGATGCTCGCTGGCCAGATGCACACGGATCTGATGTTTGCGGCCGGTGAGCAGCTCGACATCGATATAGGAACGCGCGGGCAGGCCTCGGCGGCTCTTAAGGCGCTTGAGCACCTTGACGCGCGTCTGAGACGGCTTGCCGCTGGCGCCGACGCGCATCTTGCGGCTGTCGTGGCGGTCGCGGGCGATGGGCTTGTCGATGAGCTTTTCGTTCCAGTCGATCTTGCCCTCGGCGAGCGCCAGGTAGTGCTTTTCGAAAGCGTGGTCGATGACCATCTGGTCAAAGGCGGGCTGTGTCTGTTTGTCGAGCGAGAACAGCACCACACCGGTGGTGTTGCGGTCCAGGCGGTTGAGCGGCTGCATGTCGGTCGCGGCAAAGCCGTCGCCCATCGCCAGCAAAAGGTCGCTGGCGTAGTCGGTAAGTGTGCGCTCGCCGGTGCCGTCGCCGTGGACGATCATGCCGGCGGGCTTATCGATGGCCATGAGCCAGGCGTCGCAGTAGAGGACTTGAGGTTCTTTGTTCACGTGAAAGCCTTTCGGTTAGCTAATTCCCACAAACATGCAGCCCGAGGTGGCGCCGCGCAGGCGGGCGGCGGGCTTGCGACCTGCCTGCGCTGCCTCAATGGCGCGGCGGACACGAGCGACGGCACGGCCCACCTCTTCGGCTTCGAGCAGTGTGCCGTCCACCATGAGACGACGGACGCCGGCGTCGAGCAGCTGTGGTACCTGCGGTGTGAGGTCGATGGGGTAGGCATCGTACAGGCGCGAGCGGCCGTGGATGTCGGTACGCACCGGCATGACCTTACCGTCGATATTCTTGAGCGACAGCTTGCGGGCGCGCAGGCGGCAATTGGCGCAATCGTGGATACAACCGTTGGCCACCTGCAGGATGCAGTGCTCGCTCGTCATAACGCGCGGGCGGCCGAACACGGTGATGCCCAGGGCTGCGGGCGCGGAGGTGCCGAGCGAGATAATCTCGTCGAGCGTGATCTCGGGCGAGAGCCAAAAAGCGCCGGTTCCGCGCTCGGCAAGTGCCTCCATGCAAGGCGTATTGTGCACCGGCAGGCAAGAGCGGACCTCCGCCGTGGCGCCAACCTGGGCGGCCAGCGCGAGCTCAGAGATGTTGCCTATAGCGACCGTGGCTCCGGCATTGATCCAGGGGTCGACGCGTACGTGGTCAACGGCACGGCAGACCTCGTCGAGTACGGGTACGATGCCCTGCTCAAACGCATCGGCGGGGGAGACACCGGCGGCCTCGAGCGCGTCGGTGGTCATGTAGATGCGCGTTGCACCCTCCGCGCGGGCTGCCTCGGCGGCCTCGAGCGAGGTGACGGTGGCGCAGATCTGCGGCTCGTCGCGGTAATGCTCGGGCGCGGGGCGGGAATCACTGGTTACAATCGCCGGCAACTCGAGCGTTTTCGCGCGCTCCTCGTGCGGCGCCAGAATGGCCTCTTCCAGCGTCTTGCAAGCGGCGGCACGCACCTTGTGCACGGCGGAAAAGCCCATGCCGCAGCCTTCATCGAGCGCCACATCAAAGCTCGCAGCCTCAAAGGGCGAGGAGCCCATGCGGCCCACATGCTCAACCAGATCGGACGCCTCGACGGCGCGGGTCTTGGCGGCCTCGACGGTAAAGCCGGTAGCGGTGGCGGTGAGCGTGGGGTCGTCGCAGCAGGTGAGCGTCACGGTAAACGGCTCGCCCAGACGCGCCGCAACGGACACGTCTACGGCGCGGCGGCGCAGCACGTCGCGCTTGAGCGCAGCCCCGGCGGCGTCGATGGCGCGCTGGCTGCGAATCACGCGCACGCGGCAACCCTCGGGCATGCTGCGGGGCACGCGGCACTCGATGACGTCGCCGGCGGCGGCATCATCGGCGGCGATGGTGGTCAGGAACTGGTCAAACTCGTCGTCATGACGAAGCTCCAGCAGGTCGCCCTTGCCCACGGGCTCAAACAGCTCAATGCGGGCGATGGCGGCGCGGCGACGGCGGTCGTCGGGCTTGAGGCCGCGCACATCGCGGTTGGCCAGGCGGCTGCCGAGCACCGTGCCCACGATCTGGCCGCGGTTGTTGGAGCGCTCGTAGCTCATCATCTCGTCACCCGAGGTACCGTCTTGATAGGCGTGCGTAAAGTCGCGGTTAAAGCAGCGTTTGAGCTGGCGCTGGCGGGCGGCCTCTTCATCCTTAGAGGTCGAAACATCGGCCAGCATGTCATCAATCTGATGACGATACACGTCGACGATGGAATACACGTAATCGGGGGCCTTCATGCGGCCCTCGAGCTTGAGCGATGCGGCGCCGGCGTCATACAGACGACGAACGAGCTGCGAGGTATTGGTATCGCGCGGGCATAGAGCGCGCTCGCGACCGGCAGGGGAGAGCGAGCGGCCGTTCTCGTCAATCAGCTCGTAGGGCAGGCGACAGGGCTGAGCGCACATGCCGCGGTTGGCCGAGCGGCCCGCCATGGCAAAGCTCGACAGCAGGCACAGGCCCGAGTAACAAAAGCAGATGGCGCCGTGGCTAAAAACCTCCAGGTCAACGTCGGGCGCGGCGTCGTGGATGGCGGCGATCTCGTCAATGGAGAGCTCGCGCGAGAGGGTCACGCGGTCGGCGCCCTGCTCGCGGCACCAGATGGTCCCACGGTCATCGTGGATGTTCGCCTGGGTCGAGATGTGCGTCTCGATGCCGGGCATGGTGCGCTTGACCTCAAAGAACAAGCCCCAGTCCTGGATAATGAAGGCATCGGCGCCCAGCGTGGAGCAGCGATGGATGAGCTGCAGCGCATCGCTCATCTCGGACTGCTTGATGACGATGTTGACCGTGACGTAGACGCGCGAGCCGGCCAGGTGCGCGGCGCGGCAGGCCTGCTCAAAGGCCTCATCGGTAAAGTTGGTTGCCTTGCGGCGGGCGTTAAAGCTGCCCATGCCACAGTAGATGGCGTCTGCCCCGGCAGCGAGCGCGGCGGCAAAGGGCTCCGGGCCTCCGGCGGGGGCCAAGAGCTCGGGTCTGCGGTTGGTGGTTCGACTGGCGGTTGCGGTCATATCCTGCCTTTCAAAATGCTCAGATACTCAAAAGTATAGTGGCGCCGTCGCGATGGGCGATGCCCGCAGCCTAAGCAGGACAAAGTCTTCAGCAGCCTCTCGGGCAAAAATGATCCGTTTTCCTCCGTCCCCAAGGGATCAGTGGGTCAGCCCTCCTTGCGGACCTTTTGCAGATAGCGGTAGACGCTGGGCTCAGAGATGCCAAGCGCGGCGGCGGCGCAGGCAACGGCACCCTTGAGCATAAATACGCCGTTGCCGTTAAGGTGGCGGATAACATCGACGCGGTCGGCCTGGCCGAGCGAGGCGACATCCTGCCCGCGGCTTTCGAGCAGCTCGGAAATACTGCGGTCGATGAGCTCCTGTGTGGACTCCGAAAGACTTTCGACCTCGATGGGGGAGGGCTCCGTGCGGACCGGCGCGGCGTCGAAGCAGGCCATAAGCTGCTGGGCCATGGCATTAATGTTGCGCACGGCCGAAAGATCGGTGTTGACGCACAGCATGCCGACGATCTTGTCGTCCTCGCGGATAAAGTACGTTGCGGATTCCAGCGTCTTGCCACCGGCGCCGCGCCCCTCGTAGCCCGTAATAAACGGCAGGTCGCGATACTTGGGGTCGTGCATAATCTTGAGCACGAGATCGGTGGCGGGTCCGCCAATCTTGCGGCCGCTCACGATACCGTTGCGAATATCGACGATGGCGTGGTCGGGATCCGAGAAATCGTGCAGCACGATTTCGCTGTTTTTGCCGAGTATCTGCTCCAGGAAATCGACCATCGGCAAAAAGCGACGTACGGTCTCGTTCACGGGCAACTCCTTTGGGTGAAATCGGAAATGTTCATAACAATTTTTTCTCATGGTAACACGGTATCTATTGAGTCGCATATTCGCAGGTACATCGCGTAATATAGACGGGCGATAGGAATGCGGCGGTAAACGGTCGACCAAAAGAAAAGTTAGATGTTATTTTGACTAGGCACTTTCGTTACCTGCTGAAACGTTTCATTTCAGCTGAAGAATAGTCTGATAACAAAAAATTATTATTGAGAATGAGAAAAATCTTCAATACGATATGCAACGAAGGCACAACCTCAGCCCCGCACTGCGTCACAATAGGACGCTAGATGCGAAAACAACTACTTCTAGGATTGGTGGTCAAATGGCCCAGGAGACGGTTACGAACGGCACTGAAGCCTTGTTCACTCGCGAAGGCATGCCTCCCGTTAAGGAAATGATCCCGTGTGCCCTTCAGCACGTACTGGCATCGTTTGCCGGCATCATTACCCCAGCGGTCATCATGGCCGGCGTCTACGGCTTTAATAGCCAGCAGAGCACCGACATCATTCAGGTTGCGCTCATTCTTTCGGCACTCGACACGGCCCTTCAAGCCTTCGCTCCCTTCCGTCGCATCGGCGGCGGCCTGCCCATCGTCATGGGCGTCTCGTTCGCGTTCCTTCCGGCCCTGCAGGCCATGGGTGCCTCAGGCTTTAGCTTTGGTGCGCTGCTGGGCGGCGAGATTGTCGGCGGTGCCGTCGCGGCCCTCTTTGGTCTGGCCTACAGCAAGATCAAGTGGCTGTTCCCGCCCGTCGTGACCGGTACGGTCATCTTCTCCATCGGCGTTTCGCTGTATCCCACGGCCGTCAAGTATATGGCCGGCGGTATGGGCACGCCGCTGTGGGGCACCCCGCAGGCCTGGTGCGTCGCTCTTATCACCTTCGCCGTGGTCTTTGCGCTCGCCAACTTTGGCAAGGGTACGCTCAAGCTGGGATCCGTGTTCTTTGGCATGATCGTTGGCATGATCGTTTCGATCCCCTTTGGCATGATCGATTTCTCGAGCGTCGCCACCGCTCAGGTCTTCGCCCTTCCCAAGCTCATGCCCTACGCGCTCGAGTTTGATCCCGAGGTCTGCATTACCCTCGCCGTCGTGTTCCCCATGGTTGCCATCCAGGTTATCGGTGACGTCTCCGCCGCCTGCCTGGGCTCTATCGACCGTATGCCCACCGAGCGCGAGCTCTCCGGCGCTATCGTGTCTCAGGGCCTTACCTCTATGGTTGGCGGCCTGCTGGGCGGTCTTCCCACCAGCGCCCTTGGCCAGAACGTGGGCATCATCTGCTCCAACAAGGTCGTTAACAAGTGGGTCTTTGTGACCATCGCGGCCGTCTTTGCCATCGCCGGTCTGTTCCCGCAGCTCTCTGCCGTCCTTTCCGCTATCCCGCAGCCCGTCATCGGCGGCGCGACCGTCGGTGTCTTTGGCACCATCACCATGAACGGCGTGCGCATGTTCACCCGCGAGGGCCTGACGCAGCGCACTACCACCATCGTCGGCACCTCGGTCGTCTTTGGCCTGGGTATCTGGATGGCCAGCGGTTGCCTTGCCGGCGAGGGTATGCCCACCTGGGTGTCCACCGTCATCGGCTCCAATGCCGTAACCCCCACCGCCATCATGGCCATTGTCCTTAACCTGATCCTTCCGCAGACGCCGGTCGTGGCCCAGCACATCGATGCCGCCAAGGACGCTGCCGTGGATCTGGTCTTGCCCGAGAGCAAGAAGTAACCAATTCGGTGCTATTCGTCGGCGGACGCATCGCCTCGTCCGCCGACGTCATGCGGCGCCAAGCCGCACTTCAACCGCCCCTTTTGCGTGCGCCGCTTGTCGAATTACGTTATAGCTAGCTATATTATAGGAAGGTATAATATAGCTAGCTATAACGTAAAAGGAGGATGGCCCTATGTTTATCGGAAGAACAGCGGAAATGTCCGAGCTCAATCGACTGTATGGCACGGACTCCTTTGAGATGCCTGTGATTTATGGCCGTCGTCGTGTGGGCAAAACGCGCCTTATCACAGAGTTCATCCAAGGCAAGAAGGCTATTTACTTTCAAGCTCGTCGTACCAATGCGGGGGCAAACCTGCACGGCTTTAGCCAGGCGATACTTGCGGGTTCGGTTGGTGCTGCAGGTGTGTCGTTTCGTAGTTTTGACGAGGCGTTCGATGCATTGGCCACCATGGCTCGCACGGAACGTTTGATTGTCGTGATTGACGAGTACCCCTATCTCGCCCAATCGAATCCCGAGATCAGCTCGTTGCTGCAAGACAAGATCGACCACTTGTACAAAGAGACCAAGCTCATGCTTATCCTGTGCGGGTCGTCGCTTTCGTTTATGGAAGAGCAGGTGTTGGGCTACGAGAGCCCACTATACGGTAGGCGTACAGCCCAGTTTAAGATCATGCCGCTCGATTTTACGACGACCCTCGACCTGTGGCAGAGCATGGGTCGCGAAGACGCTGCGGTTTGCTATGGCATGACGGGCGGCATTCCTGCATATATCGAGAAAGTCGATCCCGCCGCACCGCTCAAGGACAACATCAAACGTCTTTTTCTTACTCCTACGGGCTATCTCTTTGAGGAGCCGAGTAACCTGCTGTTGCAAGAGTGCCGCAATCCCGAGCAATATGATGCGATCGTGCAGGCAATTGCCCAGGGGCGCTCGAAGATCTCGGAGATTGCGAGCTCCACGGGAATCCCTGCGAGCAACGTAAAGAGCTATGTGGATAAGCTGGCGTCGCTTGGGATTGTCGAGCGCGAGCTGCCCCTAAACGAGACGAGCAATAAGCGAGCCGTGTATCTGCTGAGCGACCAGATGTTTAGGTTCTGGTACAAGTTTGTGCCGCAGAACATCGGGCTGATTCAAAACGATATGGCCGAGATGGCGTATAAGCGCATTGAGCCGCACGTATCGGATTACATGGGCACGGTCTTTGAGCTTATATGCAGGCAATACGTTTACGAACTCGCGCGGGCGGGCCAGCTCGATGTGGTTCCGGCGAGCGTCGGGCGCTGGTGGGGGACGGATAATCGCACGCATACGCAGGAAGAAATCGACTTGATTGTTGACGATGGCGAGGGCACTGCGCTGTTTGCGGAGTGCAAATGGCGCAATGAACCGGTGGGCGAAGACGTGCTGCAAAAGCTCGTGCACCGAAGCGAGCTCTTTAGACGGCAACGAAAAAGCTATGCACTATTCTCAAAAAGCGGCTTTACGCAGGGATGTCAGGAAGCTGCGGCGAACAGGGGAGATACCAAGCTGATTTCGTTTGCCGAGATGTGAGGGCCCGTCCTGTGTTTGTGTCCGCGCGGGCGTCTATCCTTACGGCAATGTAGCCGCCTGTGTAGTAAGCGGCCAGCAATGGAGAAAGGCCCTAACCGTGTCAGCTGAAAAGACGCCGGGTATCTCGGCTATCGATACGACAAACTTTGCGCGCCAGATTGTGCTGGACTATGAGTTTGCGCCGGTGCCAAAACAGCGCCAGCGCCGTGGACTGCGCAACGAGATTATCGAGGTCGGCGCCGTCAAGCTCGATTACCACGGCAACGTTATGGGCGAGTTCTCGCAGTTTGTGCAGACGGAATTTACCGAAGGCGTTGCGTTCTCCGTCCGCGAGCTTACAGGGATATCGGCCGTGGACACCGCGATGGCCGATCCGCTCTATGTGGTGATCAAAAGGCTCGGCGATTGGATCGGTCGCTACTCCGCCCAGATAGTTTGCTGGAGCGGGGCGGATCGTCGACAGCTTTTGACCGAGTGCCAGGCAAAGCGCATCGACCTTTCCGCGTTTCCTACGGACTGGGCCGACCTGCAGGCGTTTTACACCTCAATCATGGACGTGGGCAGCCACGGGCGCGTCTCGCTGGGCGACGCGGCGACGTGGTTTGGCATCGAGTTCGACGAGTCGACGGGACACGCCCACAGCGCTCTGGCCGATGCGCGCGTAACCGCCAAGTTGCTCAAGCAGATGATGGACGGGGACTACCGCGTGAGTCCGCACGCCCAGGAGATCCGCCAGCGGTGGGGGATGGGCGAGCGACCCCAGACGCGCCTTTCCAACAAGTGTCCCGAGCTGGGTGACCTGCTGCTGAAGCTGAAAGCGGAGGGGAGGTAGGCGGCACCGTCCGCCCATGCTGGTGCGGCGCCTTACTGCCTGGCAGTTCCTGATGTTGGCAAATGACTTCCGCAGTGGCCTATTACGATTAACTGTGCCTCGTCATCAAAACAAAAGTGCAGACGGAATGGGTCGCGGCGGTTGCGACCGTTGCCCTTAATGTGCGGCAAGATGCAAACCTGCTTACCGTTGTAGGTGCGTTGGCGGAGCCGCATGAGCTCGGTGTCGTTTTTAGTCAGCTTGGTCTCGGTCGGCGCGGCGTCAAACGAGGTCTGATTTCTAAACTCGCTATAGAGGTCTCCGGTCGTCGGGCGCTCCCCAAACTTGAGTTGCCACATAACGGTCGCTACGGATTTAAGGATCCGCCATTCCTCGTCAAGATCGGCAAAATCATAGCGGCGTGCCGAGTCGTATGCCTCGGGCAAAACGAAAATGCGCGAGGGCCAGAGGTTCGCGGCAAATCTAAGCTCGTCCTCAAGGGTGCGCGGAAATGCCTCGAGCCCCTCGACAAAGCATGCTTCCGTCCTGAGTGCGGCTACCTGCTTTTCCGAGCGGTCGGCTCGCTCCAGCGCCTCTTGGAGTCGATACTTTAAGTTGGAGATCGTGTTCTCGGATTCATCCAGCTCGAGCAGGCTGTTTTCCAGTTGCTCAATACGCTGCTCATACGCGGCGTTGCTGTCGGCGTAATCGTTGGCCAGCCCTTCCCAGAGCTGCCTGTCGGCAGTCTCTTGTGACAACAACTCTTTAAGGTTGTCCATGGCCTCTTGGCTGTACGAGGCGGCAAGCGCTTCGGTGCGTTTTGCCTCGGCTACGGTTTCATTCTCTGCGTGGCGTTTCATCTCTGCCATGCGGCTGCGTAGCGCCCCGATTGATTGGCGCGATTTGTACCAGGCAATATCGCTCGTGTCTACAATATCGCCCCTGCCGCGCAAGAACGAGCGCCCCAGGCTCCGGTTAAGTATCGTGGATGTCTGGTTGCCGTACTCGCTCAGCCTATCGCGCCTGATGCAGAGGTGTCGACGTGCGTCTTCTTCGTCAGACAGATTGATGCTCGGTTGGTAAATACGAAGTGACGACTTGGGGCAATTGTATCGATAGGCAGGTGTATCGTAGAGAAAAAGATTGAACAGCTTTGATTTGAGCCGACCATCGGATTCGTCGGCGGCAAACACGTTGGCTAGGCCCATAAGGTTATTGGCGAGCTTGCCGGGATCTTTGACGGGATATCGACCGGTATCATCGCTGGTTATTAGAATCAGAGGGAGCTCGCGCTGGCTGCTCAGAAGGTTGTCGGAGAACTCGGCGTCAAAGTTCTCAAACGTCAGGCGCGTGCACGATGTGTTGACGACAGTCTCTCCAACGCACGCCTGATGATTGGGAAGCGAAAACAGAACCTTTGCGATGCGGGGAATATTGAGGTCCGGTTCTGGCAGTGGCCAGCCCACATATTCGGGCAGTGTCGCATAGGTGACTTTAATATTGACTAGGCAGGAGTTGTCATCGGCCGTTTCAAGGCCAATGCAAGTGTGCCAGTGACGATACGAATAATGACTGTCGGGCTCGTCATATTCAAAGGCCCAAGCGACGGGAATCTTGCCTCGCTTGTCGTTAAAGGCTGCACGAGTGCAAATGCTCACACGGCTGCCTGTGGTCATGCCTCCAGAATAGCCAACGGGATAGCTGAGGTTTCCAAATACAAAGTCGGAGGCAACGTCTTTATTGCTTGATAAAAACTCAAAGGCGCTCTGCTCATGGCGCTTGCGCTGCTCTTTGTCGCGCACCCAGGTGTAGATCTGGCGATACGCATCGACGATTGAGGGCGTGGTGGTCGAATAGGGCGAAAGCCTGAACTTTGCTCGGTAATGAATCTGTTCGTTTTCGGATCGCATGTTAGCCTCGCTTGCCTGGTGGCGTAATTGACCTGTAATGCTCAAGTGTAGGCGTTTGAGTAAAGTTCATGCATCGCACAACGGGCATTAGGTGCCAAAGCGTCTGTAAGCGTGCTAATGGGCGCTGGTGACGCGGGAGTGATCACAAGGCATTCACGCTATTCGCAGCATTGTTGAGCAACAAACCGCGCGAGGTAAAAACGATTCCTTTTGCAGAAAACCCCATGACACGGCAAGCTGATTGAAAGACAATAGATAGAGCTGCAACAAGGGTGATTTATCGTTCACCCCGGTATCAATAAAACCCAGGAGATTTTTCGTGGCCATTCAGACGAAAACTCTTCGGGGGAAGGGCGCTCGCCAGCGAGTGTCTTCCTTCGATAGACAATCCTAGCGTTACCTTGCGACACGCATTTTCGCTTCTCGTAAAGCGGGGCGCGTGATGGCAAAGCTAGCAGAGATAACGCCCGGTACGCGCGTTCGCGGTATCGTGGGGGATTCGCCCGTGACCATTAAGGCTGTCGAATGGCATGGCGATTCCATCTTAAACGTAATCTACAAGACGGACCAGGGCGTACTGGGTGACCAACCTCTCTTCGATACAGACGAGGATAAATACATCATCGAAAAGTCCAGCGCCTGGGCGTTCGATGCCGACCCCGATGACCTGCGACTCGTGTCCGAAGCGTATCGCATAGGCTTGGCTCATCTGTTCGATCCCTATCTGGCTATTCGTACGTCGTCTATCGAGCCGCTGCCGCACCAGATCTCGGCCGTCTACAAGGAAATGCTGCCGCGCTTGCCGCTGCGTTATGTGCTGGCGGACGACCCCGGTGCAGGCAAGACCATCATGACAGGCCTCCTAATAAAAGAAATGATTGCTCGCGGCGATCTTAGGCGTTGCCTTATCGTGGCCCCCGGTAATCTTGTGGAACAGTGGCAAGATGAGCTATGGCAAAAGTTTGGGCTCAGATTCCGCTTGCTTACAAATGATGTTCTGGAGTCTTCTGCCACCGGAAACCCCTTCGATGAGGTCGATTTTTGTATCGGCCGCCTAGATAAGCTGGCTCGCAACGACGAGATCCAAAAGAAGCTAAGGGCAACTTCGTGGGATCTCGTTGTATGCGACGAGGCCCACAAGATGAGCGCGACAAACTTTGGCGGCGAGTTCAAGCCGACCAAACGCTATAAGCTCGGTCAGCTCTTGGGCGACACAGCCGAAAACTTGTTGCTTCTGACGGCTACGCCCCACAACGGCAAGCCTGCTGACTTCCGCTACTTTATGGCGCTTGTGGACAAGGACCGGTTTGCGGGAGGCAACCGCGTTAAGAATCCTGCGGCGCGCTCCACTGCCGGCCAGGCTCAGGGCCTTCCGCCCGCACCTTCGCTTGACTGCGATGTTTCCGATGTGATGCGTCGCCTCGTGAAAGAGGAGCTGCTCAAGTTCGATGGGCGCCCGCTATTCCCCGAACGCTGCGCCTACACAGTCGAATACGACCTATCTCCTGCCGAGCAGGAGCTCTATGACTCGGTGGCTCATTACGTCACCGAGGAGTTTAACCGTGCGGAGCGCTTGGGTGGCAAGCATAAGAACAGCGTCGGCTTTGCTTTGACTATCTTGCAGCGTCGTCTTGCGTCGAGTCCCGAGGCCATCTACCAGTCGCTTCAGCGTCGTCGCATACGGCTTGAGTCCAAGCTCGCCGAGGCAAAAAGCGTTGCGAGCGGCAAGGTCGCCTATACAGATAAATGGGGCATCGATTCCAGAGATTTTGACGAGGACGATTACGACTCCGAAGAGTACGAACAAATGGAAGATGACGTCGTAGACACCGCTTCTGCGGCGGCGACTGCGGCTGAGCTCGATGCCGAGATCGCGATTTTACGCACGCTCGAGCGCAAGGCAAACGATGTTCGCATTAGTGGCGAGGACCGTAAGTGGGAGGAGCTTTCGCGACTGCTACAAGACGATTCCAATATGTTTGGCATGGACGGTCGACGTGAGAAACTGATCATCTTTACCGAACACAAGGACACACTGAACTACCTTGCAGGGAAGATTGGCTCCCTCCTGGGTGACCGTACTGCCGTGCTCACCATTAAGGGCGGTATGACGCGCGACGAGCGCCATCGTGCCGAGGAAATGTTCAAGCAGGATGCGAACTCGCGCATCCTTGTTGCCACGGATGCCGCCGGCGAGGGCATTAACCTACAGCGTGCGCACCTTATGATCAACTACGACCTGCCGTGGAATCCCAATCGACTCGAGCAGCGCTTCGGTCGTATTCACCGCATCGGTCAAACCGAAGTATGTCATCTGTGGAACCTTGTCTCCACGCAGACGCGCGAGGGAGAAGTATTCCAACGCCTGTTCAGCAAGCTCGAGGTGGAACGTGCCGCACTGGGCGGCAAGGTTTTCGACATCTTGGGCAGGGTTACCTTTGAAGGCAAGACGCTCCGTGACTTGCTCCTCGATGCGATTCGCTATGGCGATGACCCCGAGGTACGGGCGCGGCTCAACCAGGTGGTCGATGCATCGCTCGACACGAGCTCCATTAAACGGCTTCTCAAAGAGTATGCGCTTACCGATGACGTCATGGACGCTCGCGGCGTAAGCGCTATTCGCGAGGACATGGAACGCATGGAGGCTCGCAAGCTCGAGCCGCACTTTATCCAGGCATTTTTCATGGCGGCAATGAAGCGCTTGGGAGGACGCGTGGCATCTCGCGAGCCTGGCAGGTTCGAGGTGCTCGAGGTGCCGTTCTCGGTTCGCTCGATGAGCATGGACGGCGAATGCGGCCACGTGCTTGCCTCCTATGAGCGTATTTGCTTTGACAAAGAATCTAAAGAGGGTCCTGGACTCGTTCCCGCGGAGTTGGTATGCCCCGGTGAGGCGCTTTTGGATGCAACGGTGAAGGTGCTGATTGGCCAAATGGGCTCGGCGCTTAAGCGGGGCTGTGTGCTCGTGGACGATAGAGATTTTGGAGACAAGCCGAGGCTCTTGCTCTATATCGAGAACTCCGTCCAGGACGACACGACGCTGGCCGACGGCACCAAACGTACGGTATCCAAAGAGTTTAGGTTCGTTGAAGTTGACGCTGCGGGCGAAGCCCGTGATGCGGGCTATGCGCCCTATTTGGACTATCGCGGTCCTCGTCCGTCCGAGGTATCTGCCGCGCACACTATCGCTTCTGAGCAGGAGTGGCTTACCGGCGACATTGATGCGCTTGCCATGGATTTCGCCATTCGCGAGATCCTCCCTGTGAGCCTCAAAGAGGTACGCAATCGTCGTATTCCGCAGGTCGAGAAGATCGAGCGAGCCGTTGACGCGCGTCTTACCGACGAGGCCAATTATTGGGATGGTCGCGCGTGGGAGCTGGAGGAGAAAGAAAAACAAGGCAAGAAGACACGCCTGAGCTCTCTGAATGCTCGTCGTCGCGCCGACGATCTGCGCGACCGTAGACAAATGCGCTTGGCGGAGCTGCAGCGCGAAAAGACCATCACTCCCGCGACTCCGAGGGTGCTGGGCGGCGCGCTTGTGATTCCAGTTGGCATGCTGCCCCACGACTCGCATGCTACCACCGAATCCAGTGCGGCAGGCAGGCGCGAGGTAGAGCTTGCCGGCATGCGTGCCGTCATGGCTATCGAGCGGGAGCTGGGATTTACGCCGCGGGATCGAAGCGCAGATAACTGCGGCTACGACATCGAATCCGTGGTGCCCGATGAGCTTTATGCCAAGGGGCCGGCACTGCGAATGATCGAGGTCAAGGGTCGCACCGCGGGCGCCACTACGGTCACCGTCTCGCACAACGAAGTGATGTGTGCGCTCAACAGGCCAGATGCCTTTGTGCTTGCACTGGTCGAGGTCGATGGAAACACGACCCGAACTTCTTACATCGCACATCCGTTTACAAGTCCGCCGGATTATGCCGCGGCAAGCACGAATTACGACATCGCGCGTCTCAAGGAGGCAGGCGACGTGATACTAGAGAGGGAGCAGGAATGGCAGTAAAGAAGAAGCTCATCGAGGTGGCTCTGCCGCTCGACGATATCAATGCGGCGTCTGCGCGTGAGAAGTCCATCCGCCATGGGCATCCCTCGACGCTGCATCTCTGGTGGGCCCGTCGCCCGCTGGCCGCGGCACGCGCCGTCATCTGGTCGTCGCTGGTGGACGACCCGTCGGCGCATCCCGAGGAGTTCCCCACCGTGGAGGAGCAGGCTGCCGAGCGCGAGCGCCTGTTCGGCATCCTGCGCGAGCTCGTGGTGTGGGAAAACTCCAATAACGATCGTGTGCTTAATGCCGCCAAGGCTGAGATTAAAAGGTCGATGGGCGACGACTTGCCGCCCCTGTTGGATCCTTTTGCAGGTGGAGGCGCCATTCCGCTGGAAGCCCAGCGTCTGGGCCTTAAGGCCTATGCGCAGGACCTCAACCCGGTGGCCGTTACCATCAATAAAGCAATGATTGAGATTCCGCCGTTGTTTGCGAACAATCCTGCCGTTAACCCTGAGGCCCGCGGCAAGCTGACCAACGGAGGTTGGAGCGGCAACGCTGGCCTGGCTGCCGACGTTAAGTACTATGGCGCCTGGATGAAGGAAGAGGCTCAGCATCGTATCGGTGACCTGTACCCTAAGGTGCAGGTCCCGGCCGAGCAGGGTGGCGGCGAGGCCACCGTCATTGCGTGGCTCTGGGCGCGCACGGTTAAGTGCCCCAATCCCGCGTGTGGACACGAGGCGATTCTCGTGCGTTCGTTCGACTTGTCCAAGAAAAAGGGAAAGGAATGGCACGTCGAGCCTCATTGCGAAGGCGGTGAAGTTCATTTTAAGGTTGAGCCCGGAAAGGCAACACAAGATGGCACAGTGAACCGACGTGGTGCGACCTGCGTGCACTGTGGTACACCCATAGATCTCAAGTACGTTAAGGAAGAGTCCAAAGCTGGTCGAATGGGCGCAAAGCTTATGGCTGTTGTTGCCGAAGGTAAGCGTGGACGCATTTACATTGCGCCAGATTCAGCCCAGATTGAGGCCTCCCAGGTCGAGAAGCCAGAGGACTACCCTACGGGCAAGTTGGCGACGCACTTCACGGGTGGTTCATGTGTGCCCTATGGACTTGACGAGTTCGATAAACTCTTCACAAATCGCCAGCTGACGGCACTGACGACGTTCTCGGCACTCGTCGGCGAGGTCCAGAGGAAGGCGGAGGCGGACGCCGTCGCTGCCGGTCTTGCCGACGACGGCGTGGGCCTGGCAGACGGCGGCACCGGCGCCCGCGCCTATGGCGAAGCCGTCGGTGTGTATCTGGCGTTTGTTGTCGACAAGCTCGCTGACCTTGGCAATGCGCTAAATCGTTGGGAGCCTGTCGCCCAGTGCCCCCGGCAGCTATTTGCACGTCAGGCAATCCCCATGGTTTGGGACTTTGCTGAAGCCAACGCTTTCAGCGAGAGCTCTGGTTCTTGGAAGGTACTGGTTAATAATGAAATCAAATCGCTCGTTGCTGGATCTTTTAATTTTGCAAGAGACCACAGCGGAACCGCAAAACAGCTCGATGCCCAAAGCGACAACGGCATGCGCGGCATCCTCGTGTCGACGGATCCTCCTTACTACGACAACATCGGCTACGCTGACCTCTCGGACTTCTTCTACGTGTGGCTGCGCCAATCGCTTAGGCACACTTACCCCAAGCTCTTCAGCACCATGCTCGTGCCCAAGCACGAGGAGCTGGTTGCCACGCCCTACCGCGAGGGCCGCGGCAAGGACGGTGCGCGCGAGTTCTTCGAGGAGGGTATGTTCAGCACCTTCAAACAGGTGAACAAGTACGCCCGCGAGGACGTACCCGTGACCATCTACTACGCCTTCAAGCAGAGCGAGACCGAGACATCAAACGACGTGGAGTCCACGGCGTCGACCGGCTGGGAGACGATGCTCTCCGCCATCATCCGCGCGGGGTTCTCAATCACAGGCACCTGGCCGATGCGCACTGAAATGGCTTCGCGCATGATTGCGTCTGGCACTAACGCCCTCGCATCCTCCATTGTGCTCGTGTGCCGCAAGCGCCCCGAGGGCGCGCCCATGGGGACGCGGCGCGACTTCGTAATGGCGCTCAAGCGCGAACTGCATGCGGCACTCGACGAGCTGCGATCCTCAAACATCGCGCCGGTGGATCTTGCGCAGTCTGCCATCGGCCCGGGTATCGGGGTGTACTCGCGCTTCTCGCAGGTGCTCGAGGCCGACGGCAGCCCCATGACGGTGCGTGCGGCGCTGCAGCTTATCAACCAAGAGGTGGATGCGTACTTTAGCGACCAGGATGGCGAGCTCGATCGCGAGAGCCGCTTCTGCGTCGATCTTTATACGCAGAAAGCCTTTGACACCATTAAGTTTGGAGAAGCCGACGTGCTTGCTCGCGCTAAGAACGTTTCCATCGAAGGGCTGGCAGCCCAAGGGCTCCTTGCTTCCGTTAAGGGAAATGTGCACTTGCTCGATCGTAGCGAGGTGTCGGAGCGCGTTGACTTTAAGGCGCCTACTTGGCTTACGACCCAGCAGCTTACGCATGCGCTCGAGGAGGGCGGTGTTACGGCTTGCGCCAAGATCGTTAGCCAGACGCTCGGTGGCCGTGCGGATGGTGCCAAGGCGCTGGCGTATCGCCTCTTTACCATTGCGGACAAGCGCAACTGGCAGCAGGAGGCCTTCGCGTACAACTCGCTTGTTACGGCATGGCCCGAGATTCAGTCAAAGGCTGCGCAGCTTGCTGTCGAGCGTCCCATGCAAGACTCGCTTTTCGATTAAGTCCCAAGGAGATAAACCATGGAGAACAACGCTAATAACTGCGATCTTCTCAATAAGGGCTTTGACCTTTTGCTCGAGGCCCTTGATCCTTATGTGATGCGCGAGCTTACCCAGGCATACGGCAATGATTTTTGGCAGGTCGGTGTGCTCAACAAGCTCTACGATGACCAAAAGCGCAACCTGCCAGCATCGGGTGACTATGCCACTCTTGCCGACTCGCTCGATATTGCCCTGTGCTTGCTGCTCATTGACATCAACTGGCGCGATGTGTTTCGCCTTAGGTTGCCTCAGGATTGCAAGAACTACGTCATGGAGCTCAAGGGCGTTCGCAACAAGGTTGCGCATCGCGGTATGGGAGGTATCTCGGACAGCGACGCATGGCGTGCGCTCGATACCATGAGTCGTTTGGCTGAGCAGATTGATCAGGATACCACGGCGCAACTCAACGCAATGCTTCGCGAGGTTCGCTATGGCAGCGCCGACGGCTCGACGGCAGTGACAACAAATGTTGATGCTGGCGTGGATGCCCCGGCACCTCGCAGGAAATCACTCGAGCAAACCAAGGCCGTTCGTGGCCTGCCTAGTTGGCGCGATGTCATGGAACCCCATATGGATGTTGCTGAGGGGCGCTATAGGAATGCCGAGTTTGCTGCCGACCTTGCCCAGGTGGCGCGCGGCAAGGGCGAGTTGGAGTACCGCGACCCGGTCGAATTTTTCAATCGAACGTATGTGACCGAGGGCATGAAGGGCCTGCTCGTGCAGTCGTTGCGCCGCGTGGCTGGTCTCGACGGCGAGCCCGTTATTCAGCTTAAGACCGCGTTTGGTGGCGGCAAAACGCACAGCATGCTTGCGCTTTACCATATGATGCGCAGCCGTTCGCGTTTGGGGCAAATCGCTAATATCGCTTCCGTGCTCGAGGAGGCGGGCGTTGCCGAAGTCCCTGAGGTGCATGTTGCTGTGCTCGTGGGCACCTCTATCAATTCGGCAAAAGCTATGCGTCCGGCTACCATGCCTGGCATTATGGTCAACACGCTTTGGGGTCATATGGCATACCAGCTTGCAGAATCCGCTGGCAGGCCCGAGCTCTATGACTATGTGAAAGATGCTGATAAGAAGGGCGTCTCGCCGGGATCTGCTGCTCTGACTGAATTATTCGACGATTGCGGCTGCTGCCTTGTCCTTATGGACGAGCTCGTTGCCTATGCCAAGAAGATTTATGGCGTCGATGGACTTAACGCCGGCAGCTTCGACAACTTCATCACCTTTATTCAGGAGCTCACCGAGGCAGCACGCGCTTCGAAGCGCAGCCTGGTCGTAGCCTCTATTCCCGAATCTGACAACGAGATCGGTGGCGAGGCGGGCCAGCGAGCTTTGGAGCAGATTGAGCATACCTTTGGGCGCATGGAAGCTATTTGGAAGCCCGTGGCGGCAAACGAAGGATTCGAGGTTGTGCGCCGCAGGCTTTTCCTTGACTGCAAGGATGATGCCGCTCGCGATGAAGTGTGCGCGACATTTAGCAAGATGTACAACGAAAATACTGCGGACTTCCCGGTGGAGTCGCGCGAGCTTGAATATCGCGATCGCATGGTTTCCTGCTATCCGATTCACCCTGAAGTGTTCGACCGTCTCTACGAGGACTGGGCAACGCTCGAAAAGTTTCAACGTACCCGTGGCGTGTTGCGCTTAATGGCGTCGGTTATCCACGAGCTGTGGATGAACCAGGATCCTTCGCCGATGATTATGCCGGGGTCGTTCCCCCTCGATGTGCCTGGCGTGCGCGATGAGCTCACACGCTATCTTGATGACAACTGGAATGCAGTTGTTGATTCCGAGATCGACGGCAAGCAGTCCGTTCCGTATCGCAATGACGGCAACAACACTCGTTACGGCAATCTTTTGGCTTCGCGTCGCGTCGCGCGTACCATCATGCTCGGCAGTGCTCCCGACGTGGGCGGCCAATCCGTCCGCGGTATCGAGCGCGCGCATATTCGCTTGGGCACGGTTCAGCCTGGCGAGAACATCTCCGTATTCAACGATGCCCTGGGCACGCTGCAGACATCTTCGTCTTTCCTGTATAGCGACGTCAACGGAAACCGTTTTTGGTACGATACGCGCCCCACGTTGCGCAAGGTTGCCGATGACCGCGCCCAGCAAGTCAAGGACTCCGAAGCGCTCTATGAAGTCGAGAGTCGCCTAAAGAGGCTGCGCAAGGTTGATCCTTTCTCAGGCATTCATGTATGTCCCGCAAGCTCGCTTGACGTTCCGGATGACCAGACGCTGCGCCTGGTGGTGCTGACGCCGTCTGCCAATCACCGTGGAAAAACGGCTGATTCCGCGGCACTCACCTTGGCATCGGAGATACTCTCAAATCGCGGTACGTCTCCGCGTACGTACAAGAATATGGTTGTGTTCGCCGCTGCGGACGCATCTTACTATGCACAACTCCTAAGTGAGGCGAAACAATACCTTGCTTGGGATTCCATCAAGAAAGATCGCGAGTCGCTGAACCTTGATGTGGCACAGACGCGCGAGACTGACCAGAGTGTGAGACGTGCCGATGAATCGCTCGAGATAAAGATCCAGGAGGCCTATAGTTGGCTTATTTATCCGCGTGTTGACCTTTTCAGCAACTCGATGGATATCGTTTGGGAAGCAGAACACGTTGAGGGCGGCGGCGAAAATATCGTTGCCAAGATGGCGCGCAAGCTTGTTTCCGATGAGGCGGCCATCAAGACCTGGGCACCCGCCCTGCTTAAGATGGAGCTCGATCGAGTGCTCTGGAAGGACGCGGACCACATCCAGATTAAGCGTCTGTGGGAGTTCCTGTGCTCTTATTGCTATCTTCCCAGGCTGTCGTGCTATGGCGTGCTCGAGGACGCGATTCAAAGGGGCCTGGGCTCAAAGGAATACTTTGGCCTTGCTGCTGGCTTCTCGGACGATCGCTATATGGAGCTGACGTTTGGTGAGCAGAAGACGTTTATCAACGAGAGTGACCTGCTGGTAAAACCGGCCGTAGCAACAAGGCAGATTGAAGAGGAAGAGGCTGCTGCTCGCGCTGCGGCTGCGGAGGCTGAGCAGAGCTCCGATGGCGGCGGGCATGGAATTGCGTTTGGTCCTACGACGAGCGAGACGGTGACGGACGGAACTGGCAGGACCACGGTTGTCGACACAACGCCAGTGGTGGTGCAGCCCGCGAGGCAAAAGACATCCTTCCATATGACGGCAAAGCTCGACAACACTCGTGTCAATCGCAACATTCAGACCATCATGGACGAAGTAGTGAGTCAGCTAAACATGCTGGGCGGTGCCGACGTGCAGCTTTCGTTTAGCGTCTCCGCTCATGTCGAAGACGGAATCCCCGTGCAAACAGTCCGAGCAATAAGCGAGAACTGCTCTACGTTGGATATCAACGACTATAGGTTTGGGGAGTAAAGGTTATGGCAATCAATAGGACAAGGATTCTTTCCTCTGAGACTTGCGGAAACGTTGGCGACGGTCCCGAGTCGATAGTGGTGCATGTTCGTGTCGATACACATGGGTGTGGCGAAAAAGATGACGCATGGATACTGGCGAGTGCGTTTTTGGGATGCGGTGAAAATCATATTTGCGCTCAGGTGCAACAGGTGGCTGATTTTCAATACGATGAATCGGATTTGGTCGCAGAATGCGAATATAAATGCCGGTTCGAAGTTTCGCCAGACTTCTGGCAAAAAGCCTTGTCTGATTCCGATATTTTGCGCTTGGTTATTGTTGAGTACACGGAGGCGGGGGATGCTACAGATTGGGAATATGTGAGGGACATGGCGTTCCCGGAGAAGTTTATCTGGGCGTTGCCCGCGGACACCATTAACGTGCCCGACTATGCCGAAACGGCTGTTCGGGAATTGAAGGAAGAGCTGAAATTGAAGAAATAGATTTTGCACGCGCCATTTGCCAGGTTGAGGGGCTAGCTACACATAGCTGGTCCCTCAACTTTCAAGCGGAGTTTTCACCAGAGGTCAATTACTCTCCAAGTTACCCCAGCGTATTCGTCACTGCGTTGCGCCTCGTTTCGGGACTCGTTCTTTATAGTCCGCACTCAGGAACGCTCCTTTGGCTGGTTGCGTATTTCCTAGATGGATCTGCCAATTTAGATCACAAATCAATCTTTTCTCGCGTTTCGCGTTTTTCAGCTTGGGGTTGCACACCAATGGGGCTCCAGCGCTGTCTGGCGGGGTCCTTTGCCGCGTAAAGGCTCTATAAGGGAACCTAAGCAATCCATCTCCTAGGCGCTATTCAGTTCTGGTTTGGGTATATAACCGATACGTCTACATCAGGCAGCATGAACACCGAGGTCATACGGTCTGTCTGAGATATATGATCGTCGGTTAGGCCCTGTCGGATTCCAGGGCCCTATGATTCATTTGTGAACAAAATATGGAGTGCCAGATTCCCGCCCCCGGGGCCCCTCCG
>CANNOC010000016.1 GCA_947507155.1 uncultured Collinsella sp.
AACAACTAGTCATTTAAGAACGTCCCCAATGACTACCCCTGCAAAAAAACTGTACACCAGCATCCAAAGATGTCGAAAAATGTCGATTTTGGATGCTGGTGTACATGTTTGGGTCGTATGGGTTGGGGCCAGCCGACCGCAATAGAACGCTAGAGCAGGTTCTCCTGCGCCCACGCGATGATGTCGCTCGATTCGTAGAGCGGCTTGCCGTCGATGAACAGGCAGGGAACCTGGCGTTTTCCGCCGACGGCGATGAGTGTCTGCTCGGCATCGGTATCGGTCGAGATATTGCGCTCGGGAATGGTCACGCCGTTATCGGCAAGGAAACGCTTGACCTTTATGCAATACGGGCAGCCGGTCATAACGTAGAGCGCGAGCTCATGATTAGTAGCCATAGGTCTCCAATCGGTTGCGGTTTTGATTGAAATACCCAAAGCCACCGCGGTCTATGCGCGCGTCAACGACGACTCGATCGCCTGGACCAGAAACGCCGTGGCTCCGGTGCCGCAGGGCTTGTCGTAGTAGTCAACAAAGCGCTGGTCGGCAAGATAGCCGTGGGCGAGACCCAGGTACGCTTCGTTCTGGGGTTCGCGCCCCCAGTTGAGACCAATCCAACGACGATGCATCGCGACGAGCTTGCGAGCCTCGCTTCCATCCGCATCGCCGTCGCCCATGGCAATCGAGAGCTGACCCAGAATAGCGCGTTCAAGTTCCTTCATGTCGTTCCATGTCTGAGGATCCATGTCCAGCAGCGCCTCGTTTGCCGCATCGATAGCCTCATCGCCATAGCGCGCCCGCGCCTCGGCACCGTAGCGCTCCTCGTTTTCTTGCACGGCGCGCCAGCGCTCCAGTTGCGGCAGGACGGCGCCCATGAGCGAGACGGCTTCGTCGAGCGACATGCCGGTGTTTTGTGCCAGCCGCGGGGCACAGTCCTCGATCATCGTCTCCATGGTGGTCTCGTAGGTGTACTGGCCGTGGTCGTAGCACCACTTGCAGTAATGATCGGTCGCGGCGCCCGCAGCATCGGTACCGCAGTCGTCGGGCGTGAGTATCATGCCGCAGCTCTGGCAATAGTGCTCGGGCATTTCGAGCAGGTGAGACAGGGGCTCGTCGGTTACGGCGGCGATGAGCTTCATCATGTCGATGCCCGGTGTGACCTCGCCGCGTTCCCAACGGCTGACGGCTTGGCGTGTGACGAAGAGCTTGGTGGCGAGCTGCTCCTGGGTAAGGTGATGGGCGCGACGGACAGCAATGAGCTTTTCTGCAAAGGCCATAGCGGCTCCTTTCTGCTGGTTGATGGCTTAAGCATACGCGGCAGCAGGTGCCCTTCCAAGCAACCGTTGGTTGCACGACGGGGACCGCGGCGAAGAATTGCGCGCAACGTCCCACACCTCCATGCCGTACAATGACCGGCATGGAACCTATCGCACACATACATACCGACCTGCCGCAGAAGTTCGGCATTCCGCGCAACAGCTTTTTGGCGCCTCATCTGCAGGGACGCATCGTGTTTGAGCCGGAATTTGCCTCCAATGCAGCGGTTGAGGGTCTAGACTCCTTCTCTCACCTGTGGCTGCTGTGGCGCTTCGAAAACGGAACGCCCGGCGGCACGGCTAAGGACATAGCTACCGATGCCAAGACGCAGGACAGGTCCGGCACCAATGCCAAGTGGTCGAAAACTGTGCGCCCGCCGCGTCTGGGTGGAGCCGAGCGCGTGGGCGTGTTTGCCACGCGCAGTCCGTTTCGCCCTAATCCCATCGGTCTTACCTGCGTCAAGCTCGATCGCGTCGAGCTCACCGACAATGGTCCCATCATCCATGTGCTGGGGGCCGACCTGCGTGACGGCACGCCCATCTACGACATTAAGCCCTACATTCCGTTTGCGGACTGTCACCCGGATGCGACCGGCGGCTGGATTGAGGGTACTCCGTGGCAAGAGCTCGACGCCGAGTTCCCACAAGCGCTGCAAGACAAGGTCCCGCCCGCAAAGCTCCCTGGTTTGGTCGAGGTCCTTCGCCAAGATCCGCGCCGCGCGGGCAGCAAACACGAGCCAAACCGCGTTTACCATTTGGCTTACGCCGGGCTTGACATATCGTTTACGGTCGACGGCGCCAGGTTGACGGTAACCGCCATCAACGACGCGCGGGACTAACCATCCGTCCGTATCCGTCAAAAACAACGCCTAACCCCGCTCCAAAACCGCCCGTGCTGGTGGACAATAACGCCTACCAAAACAATCACTTTGCACGGGAGCTCAGCATGAAATACGACTTTAGCTCGCTTATCGACCGCCACGGCATGGACGCCATCGCCGTTGACTCTTGGGGTGAAATCCCCGGTATGGCTCCGAACGCACCCGACGAGGGCTTCGACCGCATTCCCATGTGGGTGGCGGACATGAACTTCGCCACGGTACCCACGGTCCAGGAGCACATCATTCAGCGTGTCCAGCACCCCATGTTCGGCTATTTCAATCCGCGCCCCGAATATTTCGACCGCATCATCGAATGGCAGAGCCGCCGCAATGACGTCGAGGGCCTGCGCCCTGAGCATATCGGCTACGAAAATGGCGTGCTGGGCGGTGTCGTGTCGACGCTGCGTGCGTATGTTCAGCCGGGCGATGCGGTGCTGGTCCACAGCCCCACCTACATCGGCTTTACCAAGTCTATCGAAGCCGCGGGCTATCGTATTGTCCACAGCCCGCTTAAACTCGACAACCAGGGCGTGTGGCGCATGGACTTTGAGGACATGGAGCACAAGCTCGCCCAAAACCACATTCATGCTGCGGTGTTCTGCTCTCCGCACAATCCCTGCGGCCGCGTATGGGAGCGTGACGAGATAGAGCGCGCCATGGACATTTATCGCCAGCACGATTGCGTGGTGATCTCGGACGAGATTTGGTCCGATATCATCCTGCCGGGACACAGGCATATCCCGACGCAGTCGGTGAGCGAGGATGCTCGCATGCGCACGGTTGCCCTCTACGCGCCCAGCAAGACGTTCAACCTGGCGGGTCTGGTCGGCAGCTACCACATCATCTACAACGAGACGCTGCGCGACCGCGTGTGCGCCGTGTCCAACAAGACCCACTACAACGAGATGAATGTCCTCTCCATGCATGCGCTTATCGGTGCCTACCAGCCGCAGGGCTACGAGTGGGTGGACGAGCTCAACCAGGTGCTTGCCGGCAATATCGAGTACTTCTGCAATTACGTGGACGAGCATTTTGAGGGCGTGGGCTATTCACGTCCGCAGGGCACGTACATGGTGTTTCTGGACTGCACCGAGTGGTGCCGCGAGCATGGCTGCGATATTCAGTGGTTGCTCGACGAGGGGGCGCGCGTGGGCGTGGGGTATCAGGACGGCCGTCCGTTTCACGGACCCTGCCACATTCGCGTGAATCTGGCGCTGCCGCTTTCGCGCGTAAAGGAAGCGTGCGACCGCCTGGACCGCTACGTTTTTAATGCACGGTAAGTGAGCACTGCATGCGGGGCCTTCTGCCAGGCCGGCTGGAAGGTTCCGCATGGTAAAACGTCTGTAACCATTGGGCGCAGACCTGCTTTTGGAGCTTACTTTTCTTGAATCTGCTTACCGCAGAGATGCTCAATCGTAATCTCGTAGAGTTGGACGCCCTTGATGTCTTTGGCGATTTCCTCTTCGACTTCCTCGGCAGAAGGGTAGTACTTAAGCGCGAGCTGGCGGACTTTATCCTCGATAAACGCGGGAGTGTCATTTGCCAGGCGACAGCGGCCAAAGACCACGGTACTCATAACGTAGGGAGCCCAGTCACCGTCCTGGTACCACTCGTTGCCGTAAACGGTAAAGCAGACCTTGTCATCGCGCTTGAGTGCGTCGACCTTGTGGCCGGCTTTGGCACCATGGAAATAAATCTTGTCGTGCTCGGCGTCGAAGAAGTAGTTGACGGGAATGGCATAAGGGTAGCCATCGTCGCCGTTGACGGCAAAGACGCCGCGCTTGCAGGTGGCGAGCAACTCGCGCGCTTCCTCGTCAGTGATGGCACGTTTCTTTCGACGTAAGGGCCTAAACATCGTTGGCTTCCTTTCTGCTGCGTATGGTTGTTGAGCACAAACTATAGCGAAACGGATCCGTTTGTCTTGATGCGAGCGAGCATGTTTTTGAGCTTGTTAAAGTCGAGCGGTTTGGGCAGATGGGCGTTCATACCGGCATCGTGTGCCGCTTGGGCGTCCTCGGCAAAGGCGTTGGCGGTGAGCGCGATGATGGGGATATCGGCTGCATCGACCTTCTCGCTCAGACGAATCGCGCGGGTTGCCTCGTAGCCGTCCATGCCCGGCATCATGATGTCCATTAGAATCGCATCGAAGCTACCCGCGGGACGGCCAACGTATAGGTCGACCGCTTCGTTGCCGTCGGCGGCGCGAGTTACGACGATGCCCTCGCTTTCGAGCAGCGCCTGGGCAATCTCGGCATTGAGCTCGTTATCTTCTGCCAAAAGGACGTTCATGTCGGCAAGCGAGCAGCTGTTTGCCTGGCCGTCCGCACGCTCTCTTGCCCGAGGGTTCTTGTCGATATCGAGCGGAATCTGGACGTTGAACGTACTCCCCACGCCAACTTCACTCGAAATCTCAATCGTACCGCCCATCAGTTCAATTAGTGACTTGACGATTGGCATGCCCATGCCGGTTCCTTGGAACTTGCTGCGCGCATCGTTACCTTCTTGGGCAAACGGCTCATAGATATGCTTTAAAAACTCGGGAGCCATGCCAATGCCGGTATCCGAAACGCTAAAGCAAAAGAGCGCGCGCCCATCATCGAGTGGCTTGGTCTTTGAGCTAAAAGTGACGGAGCCGCCGTGCTTGTTGTACTTAATGCTGTTGTCTAACAGGTTGATCATGATCTGTCGGATATGGGTGGGACTGCCGATCATGTATGGCCCCGTGGCGTACGGCAGACTATCGTCCTGCATTGTGATGCCGTTATCGGATGCGCGGAGCTTGCACAGCACCAGCGTATCGTCACAGAGCTCTTTGAGGTTAAAAGGCGCATGTTCCAGTGTTATCTTGCGGTCTTCGATTTTGCCCATCTCGAGGATGTCGTTAATCAGCGAGAGCAGGTGATTGGCGGCAACACGAGCCTTGGCGCGGCTTTCGCGGGCGACCTGGATATCGCCTTCCTTCAATTCCTCGATCTCGATAAGACCCAGGATGCCGTTGAGTGGCGTGCGGATGTCGTGGCTCATACGCGTGAGGAATGCCGTCTTGGCGGCGTTGGCGGCGTCGGCTTTCTGCTGTTCTTTCTGCGCACGTTGAAGCGACCAGACAAGGATGACGATGCCGGTGAGCAAAATGCAGATGACGACTGCCACAATGACGATGCGGTTGCGGTAGAGAAGTCGGAACGCATCCGATTCTTGCGCCGAGTACGATGTGGGGGAATAACTGCTTGCAGAGAGCGATTCGCCAGCATTGACGATGCCCTTATTAATGATTCCCAACAGCACGGGCTTGCCGCGCGGAATCAAACACGATAGCTGTGCCGTGTCGGTGAGCTCCTGTGTTTTGAAATCCTCGATGTCGTAGGTGTCGCGGATGGTTTCCAGACGCGTACTGGGGACAATGATGCAACGTGCCTTCCCATTATTGAAGGCTTCGAGCGCCTCGTTGTCATTCGGATATTCGGTTACCTTTGCGTCGGGGAATAGGTTTTCGAGCTCAAGACGGTTGACGATCGCGTTTGCTGTGCAAGCGATGTTCTTAAGGTCACTGTTCAGGTTGCTGCTGCTGTGAATGGCGGTTAGGGAAACCGTTCCCATCGGGTTTGACAGGATGACCCCTGCCTGCTCGGCAAGCCAGTAGTCGCGAAACAACGGTAGGGCGACATCGATGGTCCCTTTGGAAAGGGCTTTGGTCATTTGCTTATTGTCCGAGAACGCTACTGTTGCAACCGTAATGCCAAACTTGTCGTGCAACGTCGTTGCAAGCGAGGCGAGCGATCCTTCCATTTCGCCGTCGTCATTTTGCGTGCAGTAGGGGAGTTTGTTTTTAAGATAGCCGATCGTGATGGTGTTGTCGTTTGCTTTGAGCCAGGAGCGCTCGGGGCCGGTGAGCGATGATGAGCCGCTGTTTTGGGTCGAGTAGCTAGATTTGACTTCGTCGTTATAGCGTGGGTTGACGCGGGCGATTGCCGTCATGGCGGCATTGATGTCGTTCATCAGATCGGGGCGGCTTTTGGGAACGGCAAAATAGTAGTCACTCGAGCCAACGTAGAACATGGGCGACGCATCGGGCGACGAGATAGTGTCGTTCATAATGACGGCGTCGACCTCGCCGTCTGCAAGCGCCTCAAAGAGGGCGCCGCCGGTGCTGATTTCTTTATAGGTACAGGTGATGCCTTCGTTGGCGAGCCACTGCTGGCCGACGAAGGTTTGCATAGCGCCGGGGTTGTAGCCGATGGTAAGGCCTTGGAGCGCTTGGGGGTCACCCTTGGCCAGGTCGTCGCGATTGGGCTTGGCGTAGATGTAGTAGCGCTCGGTGCCCTCGGGGTTCGAGGAAAAGAGCAACTTTTGGGCGCGTTCCTCGGAGTAGGAGATGTTGGGCATGAGGTCGATGTCGCCCACCTCGAGCATGTCCATAAGCTCGGTGAAAGTGCCGGAGACGTATTCGTACTGCCAGCCCGGCGTGTAGTATGACAGCGTCTGCAGGTAGTCATAACCCCAGCCCGAAAGGCGCTCGCCCGGCGTGCCCTCCTGGAAGCCTTTGTTGTTGACGAGCCAGCCAACGCGGACCGTCTTGACCTGTTGGTCGGTGTTGGCGGCATAGGCCTGGACAGGCGCGATGGAATTCAGCACGGTAAGTGCGGCAAGCACAATGGCCAGAGCGCGATATATAACTGAACGAAGGGCGACGGCAGCTCTCACGTGCAATCCTAACGAATCGAGACAATACCGCATAAGGATACCAGCTCAGCCTGCCCAGTCGGCAGCTGTACCGCTAAACGCTCCCGCCCGGCAGTTGGGGACAGTCCCTTTCTGCCGGCACAAAAGGGAACGTCCCTAACTGCCGGTTGTGGGACAATACCGAGCGAACGTGATTGGGCGTCTGGAAAAGGGGTCGCGATGAACAGGTTAAGGACGCTTGCCGACGTGTTGCGCCAGGCTGGCTTTGCGCGCATCACGGGCCTGTTTCTTATCTTTTACCTGCTGTGCTCGACGGCCGTCTGGCTGTCCGAGCCCACGACCCTTACGTTTGGCGATGGCCTGTGGTTTAGCTTTGAGACGGTCTCGACGATCGGCTTTGGCGATATCCCAGCCGAAACGCCGGTTGCCCGCGCTATTACCGTCGTCTTGAGCGTTATCAGCATTTTCTACATCGCCATGCTCACGGGCGTGGCGGTGAACTACTGCAATACGCTCATCAAGCTGCGCCAAAAGGACACTATGGCGCGCTTTATGGATGATCTGGAGCATTTGGAAGAGCTCGATCGCGACGAGCTCGCCGATCTTTCGCGTCGCGTGCGCGAGTATCGTCGACGCCAGCGCTAGAACGGGCGCCGTGCGTCACGATGAGGGGGACTGAATATGAATATCACCGTGTATCTGGGTGCCAGCGTCGGTAATGACCCGGCGTTTCTGCCCGCGGTGCAGGAGCTGGGCAACTGGATTGGCGCCAACGGACACGCGCTGGTATACGGCGGGTCCAAGTCAGGCCTGATGGGTGCACTCGCCGATAGCGTACTCGAGGCGGGTGGACACGTGACGGGTGTTGAGCCGAGTTTTTTTATCGAGGCCGAGTTTCAACATGACGGTATCGACGACCTCATCGTGACGAGTGATATGGCGGAGCGCAAGGCCAAGATGATTGAGCTCGGCGATGCGTTCGTCGCCTTTCCCGGTGGGACGGGCACGCTCGAGGAGATTGCCGAGGTCATGTCCGCGGTGTCGTTGGGGCACCTGAGTGCTCCGTGCATCCTGTATAACCTGGACGGTTACTACAACGACCTCAAGGCGCTGCTCGGGCACATGATTGATAAGGGGCTTTCGAGCCCGAGGCGCCAGCACGGCATCTACTTTGCCGACGATTTGCGCGAGATTGCGTCAATTATCGGCAGCTAAGCCTTGGACTTACACGTGCGGCGCTCAACGGTGCCGTTCGCGGCGTGGATGGTTGGCCCGTCCGCGCTGTGCCCGTCTTACAATAAAACGTATCTATGTTGACTTTGACCGCGGGAGGACCCGATGGATAACCTTGCCAAACCCACAAACCGCGCGCTGTTTTTAGTTAGCGTTGCCGTGACCGGTGCGTTCGCAGGTGCCGCGGTCTGGCTGTTCTTTTTTGCGATGGAGCACGGTATCGACTATCTATGGACCGAGATTCCGCACGCGCTGGGCGTCGCTTCGCCCGAGCTTGCCAGCGGTCCGTTTGGCTTTCTGCCGTACCCGTTTTTTGTCTGCCTGCTGGGCGGCCTGTTAATCGGTCTGTACGAAAAGATGACGGGCACCAAGACCGATGACCTCAACCAGGTGATGGCTAAGGTTAAGCAAGACGGGCGCTACCCGTACGACAACCTGGGCAAGCTTTCGCTCGCGGCATTGCTGCCGCTGCTGTTTGGCGGAAGCATTGGACCGGAGGCCGGCCTGACCGGCGTTATCGCTGGTCTGTGCAGCTGGGTCGGCGACCGCATGCGTCGCTTTGGCGCCGAGTTTAGAGAGCTTACGTTGCTGGGCACCCAGGCTGCCCTGACGGCGCTCTTTACCGCGCCCGTCTTTGGCTTTGTGGCGCCGCTTGCCGGCAGCGCCGACGATGAGTCCGCGTCCGGCGAGATCACCATCAAGCTGCCCAAGGCGCAAAAGACGGTGGTCTACGGCATTGCGATTGCCGGCGGTCTGGGCACCTACCTGCTGCTTGGCCAGCTTGTGGGCGGCGGCATGGGCATGCCCAGGTTCGAGTCCTCCCAGGTGGGCAACCTGGAGCTTACCTGGCTCATTCCGCTGGCGTTGGTCGGCACCGTATGCGGTTGGCTGTACTTTGTCTCCGAGCATGCAAGCGAGGCACTGTCCCATGCAATAGGGGAGCGTCCTGTCGTCAAGGCCATGCTAGCCGGTCTGGCGCTCGCCATCTGTGGCACGGTCCTGCCCTACACCATGTTTGCCGGCGAGACCCAGGCCGATGTGCTCATGGAAACCTATCTGACCATTTCCGCCGGTGTGCTTATCGCGACCGGTCTTGTTAAGGCCATGCTGACCCCCGCCCTCATCAACCTTGGTTGGCGCGGCGGCCACTTCTTCCCGGTTATCTTCTCGGGTGTGAGCCTGGGCTACGGCTTGGCCATTCTTACCGGTGCCGATCCGGTCTTTTGCGTCGCCGTCTGCACGGCATCGACGATGGGCGCCGTTATGCGTCAGCCGGTCATGGTCGTGGGCCTGCTGCTCATGTGCTTCCCGCTCAAAGGCATCGTCTGTATGATCATCGCCGCCGTTATCGCCGCCGGCATTCCGCTGCCCAAGCCGCTGCGCAAGTAGCACGGTGGCACACGCCGGGGACATGCCGTTTGCCACGGATTTGCGGGGAGGAGCGGCGATCGCGTTCTTCGTTGATCGAGACTCGCGTGGCTACAGGTCGCGTGCCCGATAGACCTTGGTGCTGACGGCGCAGCTGATTGCGCATAGCACGAGGGTCAGTACGGCAATTCCTGCGCACAAACAGCCCAGAACGGCAGGATCGGGATTCGCTCCGGCAATCGACATGAGCCAGTTGCTGATGGGGTTGGAAGAGCTCAGCATTGCCATGGTACCGCAGCCCATCAGGGCAAACAGGCCGACGGAAAGGCGCAGCGCCTCCATGTGTCCAAATCGAAAGAACAGCGGCTGTGCCAAAAACACCATCATGAGGGAGATGAGCATCGATGCGGCGGAGGCTATTGTGATCTCAAAGACGGTCTGTCCCGTCGAGGGAATGCCCGTGTGATCGAAGAACGGAAGGGCGATGATGTTCAAAAGCACGGCGGCGCATGCCATGACGGCCGAGAAAGCAATAATGCACAGGTAGCGTGCGCAGATGATGTCTTTGCGCGAGAACGGCAGCGTTGCCCGATAGCGCTCCCAGCCGTTTTGGTTATCGTAGCCAGCCAGTGAGTTCATGATTATGATGGGCGACATGGCGCTGACCGCGCAGGCGCCGGCGCTCATGCCGGAATCGCCGTCCGATGCGTTGGCAAGGGTTAGCACGACGAAGATGAACAGGCCGACGCCCGCAATGCTCGGGATGAGCGTGCGAGCGATGGCGAGCTCGGACATAAAGGCGCGTTTCATTTCGAAGCCCCTTTCAGCGTGAGGCGAAGATAGTCGTCAATGGTTGCCCGATCGCAGGGAATCTCGGGAAAGGCCTCGAGCGTTTCGCGACGGTTGGGCACGAGCACGTCCACGCTATAGGCGTGGTGGGCGGCACGGGCGCCTTCGACGCAAGCCATAAGCTCGACGGCCTGCGCTTGGGTGCAGTGGGCGATGCCGGCTCGGTCGGTAATGTCCTCGCGCGGCAGGTCAAACACAATCGAGCCGTTATCGATGCAGATGACGCGGTCGGCGGCGCGATCGAGGTCGGACGTAATGTGGCTCGAGAGCAGCACGCTGTGCTGACCGTCGGCGACAAAAGCAAGCAGCTCATCGAGCAATTCCTCGCGCGCCATGGGATCGAGGCCCGCGGTGGCTTCGTCCAAAAGGAGTAGCTTGGCATTATAGCTGAGTGCACAGGCAAGCTGCAGTTTCATGCCCATGCCGCGGGAGAGGTCCTTGACCTTTGTCTTGGGATCGAGGCCAAATCGGTCGATGAATCCGGCGAACGTTTTGCGGTCCCACGTGGGGTACGCCGGGCCTACGAGTGCCTCGATCTGGCCCACCTTGAGCGTTGAAGGGAAGGGGCATGTGTCCAGGACGAGACCGACGCGGGAGCGCAGGCAGCGCTGCGTCTCATCGGGCGCGTCGGCGCCACAGCGCTGCCCAAACAGGCGCACCTCGCCGGCATCGAGCTTGATAAGCCCGAGCGCGGCGCGAATGGTCGTTGTCTTGCCGGCACCGTTAGCGCCCACAAAGCCAACAATCTGGCCGGGCTCCACGGCGAACGTGACATCACGCAGCGAAAAACGGTCGCTCACGCGGCGTGAGACGCCTTTGAGTTCTAACAAGTTTTGCATGGTATAGCCTTTCTTGCAGATGGCTACTGCATGGTTTCGGGGGCTACCAGGTCGAGCATCTCGTGCAGTTTGTCGCGCGTGACGCCCAGGGCTTCGGCTTGTTCTGCCGCCTGCGTAAGCAGCTCTTCGATATGGCAGAGCTGGTTTTCACGCAAGAGTTCTTGGTTGCCGTCGGCAACAAAGCAGCCCTTGCCCTGCACGGTACAGATAAACCCGAGCTGCTCCAGATCGGCGTAGGCGCGCTTGGTGGTGATGACGCTCACGCCCAGGTCGCTCGCGAGTGCGCGGATGCTGGGGAGTTTGGCTCCCGCGGCGAGCGTGCCCGAAAGGATTTGAGCTTTGACCTGCGAGGATATCTGCTCGTAGATGGGCTTGTCGCTCGAATTGGATAGGATAATGTCCACAGCGGCTCCTTAGCTGTTGGGCTACACGTGTATATAACCGGTAAGCACAGTATATATACACTATGCACAGTTATGCAAGAGGCAAATGTGGAATAGCCCGCCGGCGCTGCGCTTGCTCCGAAACAATCTCAATCTGTAACACCTGGGTCCGTTTTGGGTCGCCTGCTGTTACAGATCGAGATGTTATTTGCTCGCCTGCCTATTTGTCTCAATCTGTAACAGTAAGAGTCGATTTGCGCGACCAGATGTTACAGATTGAGATTGTGCCGGCGGGCCTGTCCGTTTGTCTCAATCTGTAACAGGTGGAGGCTCGAAACCCGTCTTACCGTTACAGATTGAGACAATCTGCCGTAGAACGCCGCCGGCAACCATCTGCCTAGACCTCAACTGATGAATTTGTCCTGATAGGCGCCCAAGAGCGAGATTTCGCGGCTACAATAGTGCGGTTACAACGACGTAATGCACTCAATGCAAGAAAGGATCCGCATGGCAAGCCTGTCGGATGAAATCTCGTCGCGCCGCACATTCGCGATCATCAGCCACCCGGATGCCGGTAAGACCACGCTTACCGAGAAGCTGCTGCTCTATACCGGCAGCATTCAGACCGCCGGCTCGGTCAAGGGCAAGAGCTCGGCCAAGCATGCCGTCTCGGACTGGATGGACATCGAGAAGGAGCGCGGTATTTCCGTTACCTCCTCGGTCCTGCAGTTCACCTATAACGGCGCCTGCGTCAACATCCTCGATACCCCCGGCCACCAGGACTTCTCGGAGGATACCTACCGTACGCTTATGGCCGCCGACGCCGCGGTCATGGTCATCGACGGCGCCAAGGGCGTCGAGGCCCAGACCAAAAAGCTCTTTAAGGTCTGTACGCTGCGCCATATTCCCATCTTCACCTTTGTGAACAAGCTCGACCACGAGGCTCGCGATCCGTTTGAGCTCATGGAAGAGATCGAGAATGTCCTGGGCATCAATACGTATCCCATGAACTGGCCGATCGGCAGCGGTCGCAACTTCCGTGGCGTGTTCGATCGTCAAACTCGTCGCGTCATTGCCTTTGAGGGCGACGGCCACGCCAACGCCACCAAGAAAGTCGCCGAGGTCGAGGCCGAGCTGGGCGATCCTTCCATGGACGAGCTCATCGGCGAGGAGAACCATAAGAACCTGATGGACGACATCGAGCTGCTCGATGGTGCCGGCGACGAGCTCGATTTGGATGCCGTGGCCTGCGGCAAGCTGAGCCCGGCGTTCTTTGGCTCGGCGCTTACCAACTTTGGCGTGGAGCCCTTCCTCAAGGAGTTCCTGCGTCTGGCCCCGACGCCGCGCGCCTATACCGATACGCTCACCAGCGAGCCAGTCGATCCCTGCCGCGACGACTTTAGCGGCTTTGTGTTTAAGATCCAGGCCAACATGGACAAGAACCACCGCGACCGCATCGCCTTTGTGCGCATTTGCTCGGGCAAGTTCGAGCGCGGCATGGACGCCTTCCACGTGCAGGGCAACCGCAAGCTCAAGCTTGCCACGGGCACGTCGATGATGGCCGATGACCGCGCCATCGTGGACGAGGCGTATGCGGGCGATATCGTGGGCCTGTTCGATCCGGGTATCTTTAGCATCGGCGACACCGTGTGCTCCGGCAAGCGCCACGTGCAGTATCCGCAGATCCCGACGTTTGCCCCCGAGATGTTCGCTCGCATTACGCAGGTCGACACGCTCAAGCGCAAGCAGTTCGTCAAGGGCATGGAGGAGCTTGCCCAGGAGGGCGCCATCCAGATCTTCCGCGAGCTGGGTGCCGGCATGGAGAGCGTCATCGTGGGCGTGGTCGGCGTGCTGCAGTTTGAGGTGCTCGAGCGCCGTCTCAAGGCCGAGTACCGTGTTGAGGTTCGTCGCCAGCCGCTGCCCTATACGGACATCCGCTGGATCCAGAACGACCCCGATACCATCGATATCCCGGGCCTTTCGCTCACGCGCGACACCCTGCGCGTCGAGGATATGCGCGGCGGCAAGCTGCTGCTGTTCACGAGCCCGTGGAACGTGGACTGGGCAACCGACCACAACCCCGACCTTATCCTGTCGGAGTTTGGCAACGTAGCCTTTTAACGCATCGGCGCGGTGGCCCTGCGGGGCTGCCGCGCCGTTTGCTTGCCTTATGCCGTGTGAGCGGCTATTATACCCACCGTCGTCTCAAGACCGGGGCGTCCGAGCAGTTCGGGTCCGATATCCTGCTCGTTAAACCTAAAACCAAAGGAGTACATAATGATCAAGAAGGTCATGGAGGACTACAAGGTCCTGTTGCGGAGCATTCCCGCGGCAACGGTTTCGCTGTTTTTCGTGAGCGTCATCATGATGAACCTGCTGGCCAACAAAGAGCTTATCAGCCTGCCGTATCTGGCACTCGATTGCGGCTTTGTGGTGAGCTGGGTCTCGTTTTTGTGCCAGGACATGATCTGCAAGCGCTTTGGCGCCAAGGCATCCATCAAAATCTCTATCCTCGCGCTGCTGGTCAACCTGGCCGTGAGCCTGTGCTTTTGGGCATGCTCGCTCACGCCCGGTATGTGGGGCGCCTACTACGACACCGGCATGATCGAGGTCAACACTGCCCTTAACGCTACCATCGGTGGCACCTGGTACGTGGTGCTGGGCTCTTCGCTGGCAATGCTCGTCTCTGCCGTGGTTAACTCCACGCTCAACCAGTCGCTCGGCCGCATGCTCAAAAAGAATAATTTTGCGAGCTTCGCCTTCCGCTCCTATGTGTCCACGGGTGTTGGCCAGTTTATCGACAACCTGGTCTTTGCCATTGTGGTGAGCCACACGTTCTTTGGTTGGACCTGGGTGCAGGTCCTTATGTGCTCGCTGACCGGCGCTGTCGCCGAGCTGCTGTGCGAGGTCTTCCTGAGCCCCGTGGGCTACAAGGTCGTGCGCGGCTGGGAGCGCGAGAATGTGGGTTCCGAGTACCTCGAGCGCCACGCAACCGCCTAAAGAGCAAGTATGCGGGTTTTGATCACAGGCGCTTCGGGCGGTATCGGAGCCGCGTGCGTGCAGCGCTTTTTGGACGAGGGCCACGAGGTTGTGGGCTTTGATCTGCTGCCGGCGGCGATCGAACACGAGCGCTACCGCCATCTGATCGTTGATGTACGCGAGCCGGACTCGTTTCCAGGCGATCTTGAACCCCAGGTAATCGTGAACGTTGCCGGTACGCAGGATTCGGCCGACGATATTGCTGCCAACCTGCGTGGCACCATCAACGTGACCGAGCACTACGCCTTTGTGGGGGAGGGGCTTGCCGCCAAGCCGACACTGGCTATCAAATCCGTGGTCAATGTGGGGTCGGCGAGCGGACATACGGGATCGGAGTTTCCCGCCTATGCTGCCAGCAAGGGCGGCGTTATCGCCTACACCAAGAACCTTGCAAACCGCCTGGCACCGCAGGCCATCGCCAACAGTGTGGACCCGGGCGGCGTTATCACGCCGCTCAACCGTTGCGTGATGGAAGACGAACACCTGTGGAACCAGATTATGGAGCTCACGCCGCTTAAACGCTGGGCCACCGCCCAAGAGATCGCCGAGTGGATCTACTTTGTGGGCGTGACCAACCGGTTTATGACCGGGCAGAGCCTGCTGATCGATGGCGGCGAGGCCGGCCGCACACAATTTATTTGGCCCGAATAGGAAACGCGCCCGATGGAAAGCCGTCGGGCGCGTTTTTGATGTATCGATTTTTAGCTGAGGCAAGTCCAGTTGACGGGGGTCGAGCCGTGCTGTTCGAGTAGCCGATTGGCAGCGGAGAAGGGGCGCGACCCCATAAAAGCGGGGAGTTCTGCCGTGGCACGGTTGGCCGAAAGCGGCGAGGGGTGCGTAGAGGCCAGGCAGAACTTGCCGGTTGCCTTGCCCGCGCCGATTGCGGCGAGCTTGCCTTCGACCATCTGCTGGGCAAAGCGGCCCCATGCCAAAAAGACGACCGGCTGGGGCAGCTGGCAGCAGCGTTCGATAACGTAGTCGGTGAGCGTGCTCCAGCCCAGCTTGGCGTGCGAGTTCGCGGCATGCTCGCGCACGGTGAGCGTAGTGTTGAGGAGCAGGACGCCCTGTTGTGCCCATGGGGTTAGGTCTCCCGTGGCGGGAATGGGGCAGCCCAAATCGGCTTTGAGCTCCTTATAGATGTTGCGCAGGCTCGGCGGCAACTTGGTTTGCGTCGCGGGGACCGAGAACGACAGCCCCATTGCCTGGTTGGGTCCGTGATAGGGGTCTTGACCCAAGATGACAACCTTGACCTGGTCGGCCGGCGTGTAGGCGAGGGCATTGAGGATGTCGTCTTGTGCCGGGTAGATGGTTTGCTCGGCACGCAAAAGGGCGATGCGCTCGAGCAGCTGGTTCGTAGTGTCATGTACCGGCTGCGGCGCATCGCCCAACCAAGTTGCTATGTTGCGGTCGCGGGTTGCGGTGTCCATGGGGCTCCTTTATGGCAGATGCTCTGTTGGCATCTATTGTAAAGGCGCACCGGTTGCCTTTATGCCGCGGCTGCATAAGGAGTGGGGATTACGAGACGCGCTCGGGCGCTCCTGCCATACGAGCCTGTCCATGCGCGCGAAGGCGCGGAAGCTCGACGGTTGCCACCATGACGCCGGTGAGGATGAGGGCGGCGCCAAAGAAGGCGATGGGGCTCAGGACCTCGCCGACCAGGAAGAACGAGAAGACGGCAGAGCAGACCGGCTCGAGTGAGAAAGCGAAGCCGGTGGTCTCGGCGGGCACGTGGGGCTGCACGAGCGTCTGGGTGATAAAGCCATAGGCAGAGCAGATGAGTGCGAGTGCGACGACGACCGCGACCTCGCCCGGCGTGCCGGGAAGCGTGAAACCGCCAAAGGTGAATGCGGCGATGCCCGAGAATAAGCCGCCGAAGCCCAGCTGCCAAACGCCCAGGGCCAGCGGGTCGACATCTTCGACAAAGCGCTTCGCCACAATGATATGGCCGGCATAGATAAAGGCCGAGAGCAGCATGATGATCGCGCCGGGATTCAGGCTAGTAAAGTCGGCGCCCGAGAGCAGCAGCATGCCGCAGGTGACGATGGCGGTGCCGACGAGCACTTTGCGTTCGGGGGCGCGACGCAGCAGGGCGGCGTTGGCAAACGGCACGATCACGACCGTCAGGCTCTGCAAAAAGCCGGCGGTGGAGGCAGAGGTGAGGCTGGAGCCCAGGCACATGCAGGTGAGCTCGGTTGCCATAATGGCGCCGATGATGGCGGCGCGGACCATAAGATCGCGGTTGATACGGAACGCGCGCCTGTGGAAGAGCAGTAGGCAGGCCGCAAAGGCGATGATGCAGCGCAGCGCAACGATGCTCGTGGCGTTCATGCTGTCCATGCCGATCTTCATGAGGGGATACGAAAAGCCCCATGCGACGGGAACGGAAAATGAGAGCGCAATTGCTTTTTTGCGATCCATGGGACTCCTTTTGTTGCAGAACGGTTTCGTAAAAAGGATTCTGCTCCCAGATGTAGATGTAGTAAAGCGAATGTATCTTCAGTATGATTAAGAAATGCTAATGTTGGCAGAAAAAGCCCTGGCAAAACGTTTTACGCCTACATCGATGTGGAGGCACGATGACATCGCGGTATCAGATTGTTTGTATGGTGGTCGATCGCGGAAGTCTTAAGGGCGCGGCCGATGAGCTGGGCTATACGCAAAGTGCGGTGAGCCAGGCCGTCAAGGCGCTCGAGCGCGAGTTAGGCACCACGCTTATCGAGCGCGGAAAGCAGGGTGTGTCGCTTACACGCGACGGTAAACAATATCTGCCATACCTGCGCCAGATCGTGACCGCCGAGGCCGAGCTCGAGGGCAAGCGTCAGGAGCTGCTGGGGCTCTCCTCGACTGATATTCGCATCGCGACGTTTACCAACGTGAGCCGAACCGTGTTGCCGCGTGTGATCCGCGACTTTGGGGCGCTGCACCCGGGCGTACGCTTTACCCTCAAGCAGGGCGATTACACGCGCAACGCCCAGTGGGTGCACGATGGCGTGGTTGATTTTTGCTTTACGGCACGCGGGTTTACCGCTGGGCTCGAGAAGCGCGTGGTCTATCACGACGAGTTGGTGGCATTGTTGCCGGCCGCGCATCCGCTGACGGCAAAGGAAAAGGTGACACTTGCCGACCTGGCGTCCGAGCCGTTTGTGCTGCTGGATGAGGGCGAACAGAGTCTGGTGCTCGATGCATTTGCGGCGCATGGGTTGTCGCCGCATGTGACGAGTGAGGTGACCGACGACTACACCATCATGGCGATGGTGGAGGAGGGCCTAGGCGTGAGCATGCTGTATCGCCGTACCGTCGAGGGCATGCAGACCGATATTCGCGTGCGTCCCATCGTGCATGCCCCCTCGCGCGACGTGGTGGCCGCCTGGCGCAGCTGGGACACCATGCCCATCGCCACGAGGCGCTTTATCGACTATATGAGCTCGCATATTGTCAATTAATGACTGGCGTGGCGTTGAGCGCGGTGTTTAGCGGGCTGTCGCTTTGGCTTGGGTGGCGCGATAGGTGCGTGCCGGGTGGCAAAGTAGTACCGCCACGACCATAAAGAACGCCGTGGTGCCCAGGCTGATGGGGTAGACCATCATGATGTTCGCAAAGGTGCGGAAGTGCGGGAACACGCAGAACACCCAATAGAAGCGGATGCCGCAGACGCAGATCATGGTGATGAGGGCGGGCGTGAGCGAGATACCAAAGCCGCGTAGGTAGCCGGACATGTTTTCGTAGAACATGCTAAAGGCGTACGCCGGGAAGATCGAACACACGCGGATATAGCCGATCGAGACGATGTTGGGATCGCTGTTGAACAGCGACAAGATCTCGCGCCCCAGGCCGACAATAACGATGATCGTGGTGAGTGCAACGATACCGCCTTCGACCAGGCAGACCTTGAGCGTTTTGGTGCAGCGGTCGATCTGGCGGGCACCGTGGTTTTGTCCCACAAAGGTGGTGCAAGCCTGGCTAAAGCTGTTGAGCAGGTTGTAGCATACGTACTCCAAGCTCATAGCGGCGCTCGATGCCGCCATGACCTCGGTGCCCAGGCTGTTGATAGCAGACTGGATGATGATGTTGGCGACGGCAAAGACGGCGCTCTGGATGCCGGCGGGCAGGCCGATCTTGACGATGCGCTTGAGGGCGACGGGGTCGATAGCCAGGTCGCGCGGGGTGACGCGGACGACGGAGTCGGTCTTGAGCAGGCGGATAAAGAGCGTAGCGGCGCTGACGGTGTAGGCGATGGCGGTGGCGATGGCGACGCCCGCGACGCCCCAGTGGAGTACGGGGACAAAGATGAGGTCCAGGCCAATGTTGAGGACGGTGGACACGGCAAGCGCCTGCAGCGGCATGCGGGTGATGCCGACGGAGCGGAAGATCGCGGCCTCAAAGTTGTAAAGCAAGATCGAGGGCATGCTGAGCAAAAAGACGCGTAGGTAGAGCGAAGCGAGCGGCATGGTTTCGGCGGGAACGTTGAGCGCGGCGAGCATGGGCTCGGCAAAGATCTCGCCCAGTGCGATGACGACAAAGCCCACAAGTGCCATAAGAATCGAGGTATGGACGGCGCGTTTGACCATGTTCTGATCGTTGCGGCCGATAGCGTTGGCGATGACCACGTTGGAGCCAAGCGACATGCCAATAAACAGGTTGAGCATAAGACTGGTAAGCGGAACATTGGAGCCGACCGCCGCCATGGCGAGGGTTCCCTGGTCGCCCGAGAAGTTACCGATGATGACCGTGGCGATGAGGTTCGACAGTTGCTCCAAGATGCTCGTGGCGGCCACAGGGAAGGCGAACAGGGGAACATTGCGCCACAGCGATCCGGTGGTCATGTCAATGTGCTTAGATACGGTGTCAGCCATACGCTCTCAATCTCTAACATGCTCTTTTGTGCTTATTTGCGCAGACGATGATACCCCTAATCGCCTAGTCATTGGGGACGTTCTAAAACGATTACTCATTCAAGAACGTCCCCAATGACTAGGCGGGGAAGGCGTGCGACAATGGTGGGCGTTGTGTTGTTCGCGCTAAGGAGTTGCCATGTTGTTGTGTCCCGTTTGCCATGAGCCGCTGGTGGATGACGAACGCGGTGCTGCATGCGCGGGTGGGCACCGGTTTGACCGTGCGCGCGAGGGCTATCTATATCTCCTGCGCTCGTCCAAGAGCGGCGACTCCATGGGCGATCCCAAGTCGCAGGCACGCAGCCGTCGCGACTTTCTGAACCGCGGTTACTATGCGCCGTTGCGCGATGCGATGGTCGAGCTGGTGCGCGAGCGGGTGTCTGGACGTGCCGCGTCTACGAACTGCCCCATGACGTTGCTCGATATTTGCTGTGGCGAGGGCTACTACACCAGCGCCATGGGTGCGGTGCCGGGCGTGGATGCTTACGGCTTTGACCTGGGCAAAGAGATGGTGCGCCTTGCCGCCAAGCGCGGCGATGCGACCTACTTCGTGGCCAACATGAAGGACATCCCCGTGGCCGATGGCACCTTCGATATGGTGACCGAGCTCTTCGCTCCCTTTAACGAGCGCGAATTTGCCCGCGTGCTGGCTCCAGAGGGCTCACTCTATACCGTGGTGCCGGGTGCCCGTCATCTCTTTGGGCTCAAGGAGGTGCTCTACGATACGCCGTACCTTAACGATGAGAAGCTGCCGAAGACCACCGAGCTCGAGTTGGTCGGAACGCAGCGGGTGTCTGCGAACATTACGCTCCAGACCCAGGCAGACATCGAGGCGGTGTTCCAGATGACGCCGTACTACTACCGCACACGCCCTGCCGACAAAGAGCGCCTGGCAAACCTGGATACCCTTCAAACCGACATCGACTTCATCATCGCCGAGTACCGCCACAGCTAACAACCTGCCAAAAAGGGACAGGTTTGTTTTGGCAGGTTTTATCTGGGCAAACGTAAAGGGCCGACCGCGGAGATGCGCGATCGGCCCTTTTTAGTTGCTTGGCTGCAGAGGTTATGAGAAACGGGCGCTTACAGGCGGTCCTTGTTCTCGGCCTTAACGGCGTGCGCCTGCTGAACAAAGAACAGGTCGTACACCACGATGACAAAGGCGCCAAAGTTGATGGCGTCGCCGCCAAACGCGGGAAGTGTGAGCGCCGCTTGGGCAAGCGTGGCGACCGCGGCAACAATACCGAGCTTAAACGCGCCGTCCACCTGCGAAGGCTTGTTGGCGCCCTTGATACCGGCGACGCCTGCGGCAAGGTCGACGAGACCCTTGGCGATAAGCACGACCGCTGTGAGCGTGGCGTACGAACCGTACGTGGAATCGAGACCGCCCGTGGCGATACCGACGCCGGCGGTGACGAGGCTGGCGATGCCCAAAACAAAGTAGATGAGAGCAAGGATTTTGAGAGTCTTGCGAGTGAAGCTCATGGCTGGTCCTTTCGATACGAGTACGCCAACTTGGCGCACCCAATGTACTGCACATATGGTGAAGCACATTGTAGTTCAACGCAGCGATGCATGCGCCTGAAAGCGCTTTGAGCCCGCGCGGCCCAACCCAACCTTTCAAAAAGGAAAGCTGGACGTAAGCCAAATCGATGGCAGCTCATGTGCAGCGCTGCGATGATGAGGCCGTAACAAGGAGCTGGTCTCAAGGAGGAGTCATGATGTACGGAGCAGAGCAAGTACGAGAGCCGCGGTCGCTGGGAAGGCGCATGAGCGATTCTGTGATCGCTGCCGTGTGCACGGGGTTGATGGCGGTGCTTTGCATTGGGATGCTGTGGGCCATGTCGCATGTGGGACAATAGCGGACGGTTGGGTGCTGGCATAAACGGCGCCCCGCGTATTCGTTTGTTTATTAAGGAGTGTCCATGGGCGTCGTCGATCCCTTTTCTGTTGCTCGGGCCGCGGGGCTTGAGCTGACCGGGAAGCCCGAGGGCCTCACGCTCACCGACGGCTCGATGGAGCTGCGAGCCGATTTTGCCCGCATGCTGCCACGACTCAAGCAAGGCCGTCTGCAGCAAGAGCTGCTGGTAAAGGCTGCGCGCGCAAAAGGCATCGAGAGCCCATGGGCGATTGACGCCACGGCAGGCTTTGGCGAGGATTCGCTGCTGCTGGCGGCCGCGGGCTTTGCCGTCGACCTGTATGAGCAGGATTGCGTGATCGCGGCGCTCCTCAAGGATGCCCTGGATCGCGCGGCAGATGATCCGGCGCTTGCGGCTGCCGTGTTACGCATGCGCTTACATGCGGGCGAGGACAGCATTGCCGGCCTTCGCCATGTAGCTGAGCTGATCGGTCAGGGCGAGCTTGCCGCTCCCGACGTGGTGTATCTGGACCCCATGTTTCCCGGGCGCACCAAGAGCGCGGCGGTCAAAAAGAAGTTCCAACTCTTGCACCATCTGGAACAGCCGTGCGCCGATGAGGAGTCGCTGGTCGAAGCTGCGCTTGCGGTGCACCCGCGCAAGGTGGTTATCAAGCGGCCGGTGAAGGGGCCACTGCTTGCCGGCGTTAAGCCGAGCTATCAACTTGCGGGCAAGGCCGTTCGTTACGATGTGTTGGTGCCGCCGCGCCCGTAGCTTGCGTGCGATGGTTGGCGCTCCGTCAGTGCCGTGCCGATGCGGGGTCTATTTCCAAGGGTGCGACGTCAGGTGCCAGCCGCCGCAGTATTCGCATTTGTAGCAGGCCAAACCGCGCCGCCCGCGGTTTTCGCAGTCGGCCATAACGGCCTCGGCCTCGGCGCGCGTGTCGTAACGGTTTTTGCGCTCGCACGACTTGTAGCGCCAGGCTTCATCGCGCTCGGCATCCAGGGCGTCGCGGCGCTCATCCTCGCGCGCAAACAGGTCGCTCATATCGCCGCCGGTGGCAGCGCCCAAAAACTCGCTTTTGGCCTTTGACCAGGCGGCTCGCTTTTTGCTCCCCATCTGCTTCGCGCCTCTCTCCAAACGTTGGTATCATTGCTCAATCAAAGTGATACCAATAAACGTGAGGTCGCCGCGTGATGATCAGAAAAACCCTCGATACCGACATTCCCGCCGTCATGGCTATCTATGACGCCGCCCGCGCCTTTATGCGCGCGCATGGCAACGCCACGCAGTGGCCCGAGGGCACGCCTTCGGCCGAGCAACTGGCTGCCGATATTGCCGCTGGCGGCAGTTACGTGTGCGAAGTCGACGGTCGCGTGGTGGCGACGTTTGCCTTTCTGCCGGGGCCGGACAGTTCCTACGATGTGATCGAGGGCGGCCAGTGGCGCAGCGACGCCCCGTATGCTGTGCTGCACCGTGTGGCGTCCGATGGCACCGCGCACGGTATCGCGGCTGCGATGTTTGCCTTTGCCAAGGAACGCGCCGATCACCTGCGCATCGACACGCATCAGGACAACCTGCCCATGCAGGGAGCCATCGCCAAGGCCGGGTTTAAGCGCGCCGGTATCGTATATGTGTCGGACGGTACGCCGCGCGTCGCGTTTGATTGGCTGCGCGAGGCATAAAGGCCGAGCCACATACCAGCGTTTTACCAAAAATGGCCCCGGGTGGGGCCATTTTCGATTACTACGCTGTTTTGAAAGCCGGCTTTCGCAAGGCGCGAACCTACGAAAATCGCTGCGCGGCAACGCGGGGCGATGAGCTCGGTCGGGGGATAGGGCTCGCTTCGCCCGCCGGCCCGTACATTGTATCATCCAGTGTGGAACGAGGATGCCCGTTGCCGCGTGCGATGGGCTTGCAATAAGAGGAGAGCCATGTCGAAGCAAGCGGTCGTTGGAATCTTGGCGCATGTCGATGCCGGCAAGACCACGCTGGCCGAGGCCATGTTGTTCAACGCGGGTCGCATTCGCAAGCGCGGCCGCGTGGACGATGGCGATTCGCATCTGGACACGAACGCGATCGAGCGTGAGCGTGGCATTACGATCTTCTCGTCGCAGGCCGTGCTCGACCATGGCGATACCCACGTCATGCTCGTGGATGCGCCGGGGCATGTCGATTTTTCTGCCGAGGCGGAGCGCACGCTGCGCGCGCTCGACTACGCGATTTTGGTTGTGGGTGCCAACGATGGCGTACAGGGTCATACCGAAACCCTGTGGCGCCTGCTTGCGCGCTATGACATCCCGACGTTCATCTATGTCAATAAAATCGATTTGGAGAATCCCGGCCGCGATGTTTTGCTGGCACAACTTGGGCAACGTCTCTCCGAGGGCTGCTTGGATGCCAGCGAACTGCTGGCGGGCGGGGCCGTTCAGGAGGACGCTGCCGCGTTAGACGAAGAAGCGCTCGAGGAGTTTCTTGAGGCGGGCGAGCTTTCTGTCGCAACGCTGTCGCGCATGGTTGCCGAGCGCAAACTCTTTCCCTGCTTTGCCGGGTCGGCGCTCAAGGACCAAGGCGTGGACGAGCTGCTGGACGGCATATGCGCGCTGATGCGTGAACAGGCATGGCTTCCGGAGTTTGCCGCGCGCGTCTATCGTGTCAGCCGCGGGGATCGCGGCGAGCGCTTGGCTTGGGTTAAAGTGACCGGCGGCACGCTGCATGCCAAGCAGATGATTGACGGACGTTCCGGCGCCGAGGCATGGGAGCAGAAGGTCGATCAGGTACGCATCTATAACGGCGAAAAGTATGAGCTTGCCCAAGAAGTTGCTGCTGGCGGTATTTGTGCTGTGACGGGTCTTGCGCATGTTCGCCCAGGGGACGCCCTGGGCGCGGAGCCCGCGGGCGATGCGCCCGTCATTGCGCCGGTCCTCACCTATACGGTGCTTCCGGGCGAACACGATGTCCATGCGGTGTTCAAAGCGTTGACTGAGCTGGCGGACGAAGATCCCATGCTCGGCGTAAGCTGGAATACGCATCTAGAGCAGATTCATTTGCAGTTGATGGGCGCTGTGCAACTCGAGGTCGTGCAGCGGGTGTTGGCCGATCGTTTTGGCCTTTCGGTTGCGTTTGAGTCTGGCGGCATTCTCTATAAGGAGACTATTTCGCAGCCGGTCGAGGGCGTGGGCCACTTTGAGCCACTGCGCCACTATGCCGAGGTGCATTTGCGCCTGGAGCCGTTGCCAGCGGGTTCGGGCGTGCAGTTTGGCACCGTGACCTCGACCGACGAGCTCGATCTTAACTGGCAGCGTTTGGCACTCACCAACGCCATGGAGCGCGATCATCTGGGCGTGCTGACCGGCTCGCCCATCACCGATGTGCGCATTACACTCACGGGTGGCCGCGCGCATGCCAAACACACCGAGGGCGGCGATTTTCGCCAGGCCACGTACCGCGCGATTCGCCAGGGACTCATGCAGGCGCGTGAGGCCGGCGCGGCGGTGCTGTTGGAGCCGTGGTATCGCTTTGAGCTCGAGGTACCGGGGGAGTGCGTGGGCCGGGCGCTCTCGGATGCCACGCGCATGGGTGCCGAGTACGAGCCACCGGCGATGGCGGGAGACCGGGCAAAGCTTGTGGGTCGCGTGCCGGCATCCGAAGTGCAGGATTATGCGCTGGAGGTGGCTGCCTACACGAGCGGTCGCGGGCATCTGTACCTGGAGTTCGCCGGTTATGCGGCTTGCCATGATGCCGAGCGCGTAATCGAGACGGCCGCCTATGAGCCCGAGGCCGATCTGCCCAACACGCCCGATTCGGTCTTTTGCTCTCACGGCGCCGGTTACACGGTCAAATGGTACGACGTACCCGCCGCGGCGCACGTAAAGATCGATCCCGACACCTTTCGCCCCTGGCGAGCAGCAGACGCCGAGTTTTTCGGCCATAGGTGATAGAGGGTCAGTTCCTTTGTCGTATGCTATTGGTGTAACTCGGTGCAAGTTGGTATAACTATTACCAGGGTTTGCCAATCCGAGGAGGCCGACATGAATCCAAATCCCTTTAAGCCCACGGCTGGTAAGCGGCCTCCGATACTCATCGGTCGCGAGTCGGTCATCGAAGATTTCGAGGAAGGGCTCGATAACGGCGCTGGAGCGCCGGGCAGGCTCATGCTTATTACGGGAAACCGCGGCTGCGGCAAGACGGTTCTCCTGCGGGAGCTGCAACGTCTGGCCAGCGAGCGCGGATGGGCGGTTGTCTCCGATTCCGCTTCGCTTGGCTTATGCGACCGCTTGGCCGACGCGCTTCGCTCGAATAGGCCCGTTGTGACGTCAATGGAATTCGGTCCGTCGTTTGGCCGGATGTCGGTCGAGGCGGCGCGAGCAAAGGGCGAAACGTTACGAGGGCTGGTCAACGAGCGCCTCAAGAAGCTCGGTCCAGGCAAGGGCATACTGTTTGCGATTGACGAGGCACAGTCTGCGTCAATCGAGGAACTGGCGGCTCTTGCCGTTCTCTATCAGCAGGTGCTCGGAGACCAGGATGCCACGGGCTTGTCCGATAGCGACCAGCGCGGTCTTGCGCTTGTTTTTGCCGGCTTACCCAGTATGGTTGACGATCTGCTCGAAGAGCCGAGCGTGACGTTTTTGCGGCGTGCCCAGCAGCGTACATTGGGGGCGATCTCTTTGCCCAGGGTGCGCGATTCATATATCCAGACGGTCGAGAGTGCCGGTCTTTGCATCGATGTGGAGACGGCGGACCTTGCGGCGCATAAGAGTATGGGTCACCCTTATATGATCCAGCTGGTGGGCTATTACATGTGGCGGTCTGCTGTCCGGCGTAGCTCGCAGGTCATTGAAGTGTGCGATGTCGAGGCTGGCTACGCCGATGCCGTCTCCGAGTTCTATGAAGCGGTTGACGCGCCCCTGTATTACGGGCTGCGCAGTCCGCAGCGCCTTTTTATCGAGGCCATGGCGGCTGACGGGGGCAAGCCGGCGCGCATGGCGGACATCATTGAGCGTTGCGACCGCACCCAAAGCTGGGCGAGTAAATATCGCACAAGCCTGATTCGCGAGCGCGTTATCGAGGCTGCCGGATACGGTCTCGTCCGGTTTACCGTGCCCATGCTGGGCGAGTACATCCGCGATCGAGTTTTATGGCATGAGTAGGGTGATAAAGGTGACGGAACAGAAGATGAGCCCGCAGGCTATCGAGGTACGTGGCGCGCGCGTCCATAACCTCAAGGACATCGATATCGATATTCCGCTGGGAAAGCTGGTGGGTATTGCCGGCGTGTCGGGTTCGGGTAAGAGTTCGCTGGCGCTGGGAGTTCTTTATGCCGAGGGCTCGCGCCGCTACCTGGAGGCGCTCAGCACTTATACCCGCCGCCGTCTGACGCAGGCCGAACACGCCCAGGTGGACGAGGTACTGCACGTGCCGGCCGCGCTCGCATTGCATCAGCGCCCCAGCGTGCCGGGCGTGCGGTCCACTTTTGGCACCATGACCGAGCTCAACAACAGCCTGCGTCTGCTCTTTAGCCGTTGCGCCCATCACGTGTGCCCGCATTGCGGGGCACGCGTGGAGCCGAGCCTTAACGTGGCTGCGGGCCTGTCGCTCACGTGTTCGACATGCGGTCGCGAGTTCTATGCGCCGAGTGCCGAGGATTTGGCTTTCAATAGCGGCGGTGCATGCCCCACCTGTGGCGGCACTGGTGTCATGCGCGAGGTGGACGAAGCGAGCCTGGTGCCCGACGAGTCAAAGACTATCAACGAGGGCGCGGTGCTTCCCTGGGGTACGCTCATGTGGGATCTGATGAAGCAGGTGGCAGGTGAGATGGGCGTGCGCACCGACGTGCCGTTTAACCAGCTCACGCCTCAAGAGCGCGACATCGTGTTCCACGGCCCGGCGGTTAAAAAGCACATTCTCTACGTTCCCAAAAACGGCGAGGGCGCCACGCCGCTCGACTTTACCTATTACAACGCCGTCTATACCGTCGAGAATGCGCTCGCCAAGGTTAAGGACGATAAGGGGCTCAAGCGTGTTGCGCGCTTTCTGCGCGAGGGGCCATGCCATGACTGTGGCGGTACGCGTCTCTCCGAGGCCGCACGCCAGCCCCAGGTATGCGGTATCAATCTGGCACAGGCGGCGGCCATGACATTGGGCGAGGCGATTGAGTGGGTGCGCGGGGTGCCCGCATCCTTGCCGGCCGAGATGCAGCCCATGGCGACGGATATCTGCGATTCGTTTTTGAGCGCGGCCCGTCGTCTGGTCGACCTGGGTCTCGATTACCTTTCACTCGATCGCGCCGGTGCCACGCTCTCTACGGGCGAGCGTCAGCGTGTGCAGCTCGCCCGCGTGGTGCGCAATCGATCGACGGGCGTGCTTTATGTGCTGGACGAGCCTTCGATCGGCTTGCATCCTGCCAATGTCGACGGCTTGGTAGGCGTGATGCGCGATCTGGTGGATGACGGCAACACCGTGGTTGTTGTCGACCACGACACGCGCGTGCTGGCGGAGGCTGATTATCTGGTCGAGATGGGCCCCGTTGCCGGAGCGGGCGGCGGTAATGTGATTGCCGCTGGCACGGTGGACGAGGTCGAACAATCGCAGGGCAGCCGCATCGCTCCGTTTTTGCGTGCAGAGTCCAAGCGCTTGCGTCCGCAGGTGACTGAAGACGAAATGTTCGATCAGGGCCACATCCGCATGGCAACCGAGGCCATCCATACCGTCAAACCGCTCGAAGTCGATATTCCGCGCGGCCGTCTCGTTGCGGTGACGGGCGTTTCGGGTTCGGGCAAGACGACGTTGGTGCTCGAGACGCTTATCCCGGCGCTTAAGGCGCAGGCAGCTGGCGAGCGCCTGCCAAAACATGTGCGCTGGGTCGATGCCGAGGGTATCGCACGCGCAAACCTGATTGACGCTACGCCTATCGGCGCCAACGTGCGCTCGACGGTAGCGACCTATGCCGACATCCATGATGAGCTGCGCCGCGCCTTCGCCCGTACGCCTGAGGCCAAGGCAGCCGGCTACAAGGCGGGCGCCTTTAGCTACAACACCGGCGCCTTGCGCTGCCCTACGTGTGACGGCACGGGCTCGATATCGCTCGACGTGCAGTTTTTGCCCGATGTCGAGATCGTCTGCCCAGCATGCCGTGGCTCACGTTATGCAGACGCGGCCTCGCTTATCCATCGCGAGGGCAAGGACGGGAGCCTACTTACGTTGCCGCAGCTCATGGACATGAGTGTGGATGAGGCGCTCGACGCCACGGTGGGGCTCAAGAAAGTTCAGGTGCGTTTACAGACCTTGCACGACCTGGGCTTGGGCTATCTCACGCTTGGTGAGCCCACGCCGGCGCTCTCGGGCGGCGAGGCTCAACGTCTTAAGCTCGCGAGCGAGATGGGTCGCGTGCAGGATGATGCCGTATTCGTATTTGACGAGCCCACGATTGGCCTGCATCCGCTCGATGTTCAGGTGTTGCTGAGTGTGTTTGATGGCCTTGTTGCCAAGGGCGCCACGGTTATCGTGATCGAACACGATCTCGACCTTATCCGCAATGCCGATTACGCGATCGACATGGGTCCGGGCGGTGGCGACGCGGGCGGGCAAATCGTCTGCGCCGGTACGCCGGGCGACATCGCGGCCTGCTCCAAGAGCATTACCGGTTGCTACCTATAGACAATGAGGCAAAGGGACAGCCCCTTTGCCTCATTGATGCCTATTTCACGCACTGAGCGGCGAGATAGTCGCGGAAAAACGGCAATTCAAAAGCGACGATACCGCGCCCGCGTTCTCCGATGACGCCGGCGTCTATCATGCGGCGTCGGTAGCGGGAGACCTGCTGCGGCGAACGCTTAAGGCGCTCGACAAGGTCAGCGGTGGTGGACTCTTCCTCGTCATCGAGCATGGCGATGAGGAATCGCTTGTCCTCTGCAGTGAGTTCCCGATAGGTTGCCGCGAGGATTCGGTCGTCCATCTCGTCGCGCGCGATTTTGATTCCCAGGTCAAAGTCGCGTGACGAGATTTCCTTCGAATCGCTTGTGAGATCCCAGGCACGGTAGCCTACGAGCTGCAATAGGAAGGGAAAACCAGAGATCGAGTGAACGGCTCTATCGATTCCCTCAGCATCTGCCAGGCGATCGTTTTCCTGAATTGTGCGAATCAAGGCCTCGCGCACGTCATAGTCGGCAATGCGACCCAGATGATATTGTTGGGCGCGGCGAAGGAATGAGACCGTCTTGTGGTTCAGCAACGTCGAGACGTTGTTGGGAAGTCCCGCCATGAGCAGCGCGACGCGTTTTCCATCGGTCACAAAGTGCTGATACGTCGCTACGAGTTGAATCATCTCGTCGAGTGTCGGGTCCGCCTCGTCAACCGTGACGAGCAGACCGGTGCCCGCCTCGTTGAGCTGGTCGATGATGTCGCTCATGCGATAACGCCAGGTTGAGGCATCGTGAACGCGATTGACTTCGATGCTGCCGAGCGGTGCAATTCCGAGACCGGTGACTTCGAAGTGGTTGGACGAGTCGATGAGATGGGCTGCGGCACGTTTCGTCCCGAACTCGATTTCCTCAAGCATTCCCGGGAGCGCGGTCGTCTTTACGGCTATCCAGCCGTGGGATTCCGCCCTTGTCGCGAGCGACGACATGAGAGCGGTTTTACCGGTTCCACGCGCGCCTGAGAAGATAGAGGTCAATTCTGGGCGCCTGCGCTGGCTCAAGAAGGCACGGTCCAAATCCCGAATAATCTGTTGTCTGCCAGCGAGATGGGCAGGAACCTCACCAAAACTGGGGGTAAACGGGTTCTCGAGATATTTCACAATGCCCTCCTTTAGCGTCTCGGGTTAACTTCATTTTATTCTAGTTAATTTCAGTTAAAAGTGATTATTTTCAGTTCAAAGCATCTGGTTGGCATCGCGCGTTATCGAAGTGATGCTTGAATAACTTACGTTGTAGCTCGAAAATGGGTTCAACCCATTCGCGAAATTTGCACGCCCTATTGTGAGTGGGCTCTCAAATGAGCTGATGCTGCCATCGTGCGGCTGATAGGGGCAATCATGAAAAACAGTATCTATGGGTATGCTCGAGTTTCGTCAGCAGATCAGAACCTGGATCGCCAACTGGATGCGCTGGAGCGGTTTCCGGTCCAAACGAATTTGATCTACGCTGACAAAGCGAGCGGAAAGGACTTCAGACGTCCTCAGTACCAGCGTCTTCTTCGTCGTCTGCGCGAAGGGGACGTTCTGGTGATTAAGAGTATCGACCGATTAGGCCGCGACTACCGTGAAGTTCTCGATGAATGGCGTCGCATAACGATGGGCAAACGCGTTGCCATCGTGGTGCTCGATATGCCATTACTTGATACACGCGAACAGCCCAATGGGATTACGGGGACTTTTATTGCCGACCTAGTGCTTCAGGTTTTGAGCTACGTGGCTCAGGTGGAGCGCGAAAACATAAAGCAGCGCCAGGCGGAGGGTATCGCGTCGGCGCGTCTGCGGGGTGTGAGATTTGGGAGACCGACGCTCGAACGTCCGGATAGCTACCGCGATGTCATCAAATCATTCGAAGGAGGTGAGGTTACGAGGCAAGAGGCCGCAATGCTTTTGAACGTTAGCGCATCGACGTTTGATCGTTGGAGACGGGCGGACGCGAACGGATATGACCGTTCGCCGTCTGCCCGTCCTCTTTAGCTAGACATTTTGATGAGGGAATTTATTGCACAGGGCCCACTCCTTCCCTCGATGCTTATCCAGTTCACGCCCTTGAGTCAAATAGTGCCACCGCGTCGCCAATTCGTCTGCTATTTGACGAGGGGGGCTAGATATCGTGTTTTGTATTTAAAGGAGGACAAGATGAAAAGGCATTATGGGATGGCTGTGGCGATCTCGCTATTTGCGACGGTGTTCTGTGGGGCACTTCTGCTGAGCGGCTGTTCACAGGTTGAGAAGAAAAACGATGGGCCTGATTATGCCGATGAACGCGCAATGGCCGTGATTGCTCAAGGCTATCAAAAGCGGTCGGATTACCTTGAATCACTGGGAGAGGATGCTGATCTGGGCTCTAATAAAGTTCGAAAAGAGGCAATTAAAACCGAGATCGATAACGACAAAGAACTCAAAAAGGCGTCATTTAAAGACACTAAGATGCAAGAAGACGTCATTGCCTATCTCAATCTGCTTGATAATCAGCTTGATGTTGTCAAGAAGTATGCGGAATCGGATCCCAAGTACTACGACGAATGGGAAAAGGCCTATGACGCACGATCTGCACAGCTTAAGAAACTGGTTGATCGGTATGACTTGACGGTCGATGACGAGTATCGAGATGCGTTTGACGAGCTAATCAAGAACGGTAGGACCGTGGAGGAGAAGACGCATAATGATGAAGCTATCAACGGCCTGCTCTCATCGGCGACCTTTGAGAAAAGTGATGACGGCTACGGCCTCTATACGTACACTGCAATCGTCGAAAACACCTCTGACATATCGTTCGAAAACGTTTTTCTAAATGTTGCCCTTTACGATGCCGATGGTGTAAGGGCGGAAGAATGCTACGCAGATACATCCGCCTGGGCGCCTGGCGAGAAGGTGAAGTTTGAGGTAATGAGTGAGGTTGACGCTTCAAGGGTTGCACCAACTGTATCGAGCTACAGCGTCAAGGAATAATTCGCGGGAATTGGAAAGAATGCGCGACCGTTTTCTCCGAACGGTCGCGTTTTGCATTAAGCCGTTGACAGAATGATCCGTGCCGTCATGTACACGATGGAAGATGATGGAGAAGTCAGGCCCATAAAAGAAAGGCGAAGCAGGATGACAAAAACAAACTTGTTTACAACAATAACGCAAAAGCTAATCTTTGGCGGTTTGCTGGCTGTTACGGCCGTGGCGACTGCCGGGTGTATCTGGATGTATTTGACACGTAATCCTACAACGATCACCGATGATTCGATTCGCGAGGAGATCGCGCCGGTCGTAAAGCTTGTGACGTACGAATATAACTTCACGCAGCTGCTCTCAATCGATGAAGCGGGGAATCCGCTTGGATGGGAAAACCCCTTTACGTCTAAGCGATATGTCGCAACGATTGACGGCAAGGCTGACATCGGGATCGATGCCGATAAAATGAAGATTGAAATCAAGCGGGTTGATATGAACGACGAGAACTCAGAGGTCAAGAGCGTAAAGGTTACATTGCCTCACTCGGAAATTACCTCTTTCTCAACAGACCCCAATACACTGAAGAAATATGTTGAGGACAATGGTTTTCTGAACTGGAATCAAGTAAGTACGGACGATCTGAACGGTTTGTTGAAACAGGCGAAGAAAGAGCAGACCAAGAAGGTTGAAGAGAGCGATATGCTCAAAGAATCTGATGATAGAGCCAGCGGATTGATCGAAAAGCAGGTCAAAGCCCTATGCGGTGACGATGTCGATATTAACGTTACGTTTAAGTAAGGGTGAATAGTGTGTCTGATAAACGACAACAGTTTGGTGAGGCAGAGCCCGAAAAGCAGCGGAAGCCGGGTGTCGGTTCTTCTTCGCTGGAGAACATAATGTTTGGAGCATTAAATGGCGCGCAAAACGCCATTATGGATGTGGTCAAGGAGACCCAAAAGAGATCGAGTGAATTGGCGGACGCCGCTAGCCCGTTGGCGGATAATGCGCTTAAAGGTATTACTGACTTTGCAAATGGGATTGCTTCTGCAACTGCAGCCGCGGCGAATGAACGCTACAGTGCAAAGCGACAAGAGCAACTCGGCCTGTCATCGACGCTCGTTGACGATAACGGTGATTGGGTGTTGCCCGATCCGTTACTGACCAATCGAGAGCTTGCCGAGCTTGAGGTATTGACCGAGCAATACGAAAAGATGGTGGCGCCTTCAAAGCTTAAACAGCTGACCGATATGGCTGGGTTAAAGATACCTGAGAATCTTCGCACCGCCGTTGGAGATGCGGTCGATGAGCTTACAAGTGAGATTCAACAACAAGAGCTATATGCACAGGTTATGAAGCAGGTTGTCGATGGTTTCAAGGCTATCGAGGAGCAGGCTGCCAAGTACAGCGTTACTGAGGCGCAGATTGTTGAGGCCGCAAACACCACTCTTGAAGACGTTACTATCCGTTCGATTGACGAGTTATTCATGCTTCGCAGTTTTGACGTCGCGAGGATTGCGGCAGGTGAGAACGGTAGACACTTGCTGCTTGCGGCGACCGAGGGTGCGGTGACGGGTGCTCCGGGGTTTGCCGGCCTGCCCTTCAATATCGTATTCAGCATGTTTCTCTATTATCGCGCTGTGCAGTCGGTTGCCATGATGTACGGATTTAACGTTAAAGAGGATCCGGCTGAAATGGTCATTGCGGGCGATGTGTTTTCAAACGCGATGGCTCCGTCTGCAGGCTCTGCTGATGGCATGGCTGTCGCAATCGGTAAAGTGATGCTTGTAGCCGAGATGGAGGGTGTGAAGCAGACGGTCAAGAAAGGCTGGACGGCAATGGCGGCACGGGGCGGTGCGGCTATGCTTGTCACGCAGATTCGCGCCCTTGCTAATGTCGCTGCGCGTAAGGCACTCGAGAATGCCGGCAAGAAGTCGCTCGAGAATAGTGTTTTCAAAAACGTACTCGAACAAATTGGCAGGAATATCACTCAAAAATCTCTCGGCAAGGCCATTCCCGTGTTTGGCGGCGTTGTTGACGCCTTGTTTGATGTCTCACAGATGAATCGTGTTTTGCAATATGCCAACATCTTCTACCATAAGCGGTTCATCATTGAAAAACAGGAGCGTATTGCAAGACTTGTCGGTGTGGAGACTGCCTCCGTGAGCGGTGGGGTTGAGATTTGCTCCGCAGAAGGATAGCCGGCCGCGTTCTTTGGTGACTGAGGGCCTTGGCGGCGTTTGGTGTAAATCGGTGTAGGTCGGGCGCGGACGTCATTGAACGTTGCGACCACACTCGGGGTTGGGCGAGTGCCTTCGCGATCGCGTGCTGTGGCACGGATATGACCTTGTTGCCAAGGGCGTCACAGTTATCGTGATCGAGCATGACCTCGACCTTATCCGTAACGCCGATTACGTGATCGATATGGGCCCGGGCGGTGGCGATGCCGGCGGGCAAATCGTCTGCGCCGGTACGCCGGCGGATATCGCTGCTTGCTCCGCAAGCATCACCGGCCGCTACCTATAACCGAATGTGACAAAGGGTCAGTCCCTTTGTCACATTCCCGGAAAGCCTGTTTGGCGCAGGGCCTCGTAGAGGACGATGGCGGCGCTGTTGGAGAGGTTGAGTGCGCTGATGCGGTAGTCCTCCGGGTTGACGAAGTTGCCGCAGATATCCTGCTGAAGGATGGCCTCGTGGCTGTCCTCGGTATGCCCGAGCGATTCCTCGTGAGCTTCCCAAGCCTCGGCGTTATCGAGTGAGTCGCAATCGCGCAGCATCGGGATGCGCTCGCAGCGCTCGGGCGCCGCGGCAAGCAGTGGCTCGGGAATGCCCGAGCTCTCGCTGCCAAAGACCAAATAGTCACCGTCGCGGTAGGTGCTTTGCGCATAGGTGCGGCGTGCCTTTTTGGTCAGCAGATGCAGGCGGCCATCGGCGGGGGAGAGGCCGTTGCGCGCAAGGAAATCCTCCCAGTCGGCATAGGTCGTCACATCCAAGTTTTGCCAGTAGCCCAGGCCGGCGCGACGTACCGTCTTGTCGTCGAGCGAAAAGCCCAGCGGCTCCACCAGATGCAGGCGGGCGCCGGTGACCACGCAGGTACGGCCGATATTGCCCGTATTGGCCGGAATCTCGGGCGCATACAGCACGATATTGAACATGAATCTCCTTGGCTCAGAACGAAAAACCACCACGAAGGGCACCTTCGTGGTGGTTTGGCGGTTACGTAGGCGGAAAAATGCCCGCTTGGATAAACCTAGGCGCGGTGCCAGTCGGTCAGGCAGGCATCGAGGGAGGCGATGAGTGCATCCTTGTCCATGTGACGGCCGATGATGCACAGGCTCGTCATGCGGTCGCCCGTCTCGTCGTCCCAAATCTGCATGATCTCGGGGTTCTCGTCGATAATCTTCTGCTTCTCACCCTCGGGCGCCGAGTCGACAAACAGGCCGTTCTCCATCAGGCGCATCTGGTGGCCGGCCTGCTCAAACATGTAGCACATGTCCGGATTGCCGGTCTGCCACAGCGGACCCTTGACGCGGATGACCTCGTCGGGCCACTCCTGCTCAACAAAATCGGTGAACTTCTGCAGGTCAAACGGCTTGCGGCGCGAGTACACAAAGGTCTCGATGTCGTACTCGAGCACCTCGGGGTCGTCGTGCTCCTCGGGATGCTCCATGGCCTCGATCCAGGCGGCGGAGTTGTAGGCGCGCATAAAGTCGAAGCGGTCGGTGTCGAGCAGCTCCTCCATGGGGACCTCGCCGTTTTGAGCCTCGACGATCACGGCGTCCTTCTGCAGGCTGCGCACGATGGCCTTAAGCTCGGCGATCTGCTCGGGCGTCACGGTATCGGTCTTGTTGAGGATCAGCGTGGAGCAGAACTCGATCTGCTGGATGAGCAGGCTCTCGATGTCGTCCTCGTCGATATCCTCGGCCAGTAGGTCGCGACCGCCGTTGAACTCGTCGTACATGCGGGCACAGTCGACCACGGCCACGATGTTGTCGAGCGCGAGCTTGGGCTCGCCGCCCACCTTGGCCTCGTCGCAGAAGCTCGAGATGGTGTAGGCGATGGGGATAGGCTCGCAAATACCCGATGCCTCGATGATGATGTAGTCGAAGTCGCCCGAATCGGCGATGCCCTGCAGCTGGTTGGCCAGGTCATCCGAAAGCGTGCAGCAGATGCAGCCGTTGGTGAGCGGGATGAGGTCGTCGGTCTCGGAAAGGCCGCCGTCGGCGATAAGGCTGGCGTCGACGTTGATCTCGCCGATATCGTTGACGATCACGGCGGCGCGGATGCCGCCGTCGTTAGCGAGGATGTGGTTGAGCAGCGTGGTCTTGCCGGCACCGAGGTATCCGGTAAGCATGATGATCTTCACGGGTTTGTTGGGCATGTGCCCTCCTTTGTTAGACATGGCTTACAGTTGAATCTTATGCCAAACGCCTGCTCTTATACCCATGCGCCGGCAAATAACACAAGCTACTCCCAGGCTCCCCATACATCGGGGCAATAACCGACGGTGGCCTTTTTGCCGTTGCGCACGATGGGCTCGGCTAGAACCTGCTGGTTCTCGAGCAGCTTGTCGAAGCGCTGGCTAGGGGTGAGGTGCTGGATGAGCGCGAGCGTCTCCTCGTTCTTGGCTTTGGGGTTGAGCAGTTTGTCGATACCGCCGACCGCCTGCATCACGCTCGTGAGCTCGCCCTTGCTCATCTCCTTTTCCTTAAGGTCAATAAACTGCACCTTAATGCGGCGCTCCTTAAAATAGCGCTGCGCCTTCTTGGTATCGAAGGACTTCTTAGTCCCGAAGATTTGAATATTCATGGCCCCGCCGCTCTATCGAATGAAGTTGGTCGTTGCGCGATCAGCTTCGGGTGCGTTGATACCGGCGGCCTGTCCTGCCTCGATGCAACGTAGGAGCCAGGCCATGTTTTTGCCGATGTTTCGCATGGTGGCAAGGCCCTCGGCATCCCCATCGGCGTCGCCGGGCACGCGGCCAAACACGTTGTTCCAGTAGGTTGAGGCAACTACGGGCATTTGCTTAATGGTGAAGTACTTGTTGAGCACATCGAACGTGGTCGACGTGCCGCCACGACGGGCGACGGCGACCGCGGCGCCGGGCTTGTGTTCAAAGGCGTGCCCGCCTGCATAGAAGGCGCGATCGAGGGCCGAAAGGATACGTCCGCTGGGGTGCGCATAGTAGACGGGTGAGCCAAAGACAAAGCCATCTGCCTGCTCGGCGGCAGCGATGAGCTCGTTCACCACGTCGTCGTCAAAGATGCAGCGACCGCCAAGTTTGCCACACTGGCCGCAACCGATGCAATCGCGAATGGGCTTGGCGCCCAGCTGAAACACCTCGGTATCAATGCCTTCCGCATTAAGTTGCTCTGCGACCTCGGCGAGTGCGCGGGCGGTGTTGCCGTTCGCCTTGGGGCTGCCATTGACCAAAAGAACCTTCATCACAAACTCCCTCTGCTTTTGGTGACTTCTGCAGAGGATTATCGCACGATGGGGGAGGCGGCGCGGGCGCGGCGCTAATCCAGTTTGGTACCTGGCACCTGCACGGCTTTCCCGAGCAACGCTTTGAGCTCGTTCAAAATGGAAACGGGCTGACGGTCGACGCCGTCCAGATGGAGCGTGGCCACGCGAATGGGCGGCTGATATTCAAGCGAGCCGATGAGCACGGGAGTACCCAGGAACCGTTCGATGTCGCTTGCGATCTCGTCGATTGCCTCGGGGCCGAGCTCATCGAAGAGTGCCACGAACATCGGCCCCGTTGAGCGGAACAGGCGGCCCTTGCCGCGCGAACAATCCATGAGGCAGGCGGCGCTTTCGGCGAGCACGCGGTCGCCTGCATCGAATCCAAAGCGGGCATTGACTTCGGCGATATCGTCGACCTTAATGGCAATAAAACCTGCCTCGTGCGGCACGTGGCGCATCTCTCCAATAGCGTTGACCAGTGCGTGGACATCGCCCAGGCCCGTTACTGAGTCGGTCGTATCTGCCAAGCTTCGGTTGATGATAATGCCCACATACATGCTGGGCTCGGTATCGGTTCCATCCAAGCGGTAGCCCGTGCAGTCGCAAAGCACGTATTTTCCGGTGGCATCCATTACGCGATACTGCATGTAGTGGAAGTGCCACGTGCCGTTTATCACCATGTCGAGCTCGGCGCGTACGTTGTCGCGGTCCTCGGGATGAACGCGGGCGAGCCACATGTCGAGTGAGTTAAAAGGGTGCTGGGAGGGCAGGTCAAAATCGCGCACGGCGTTGACCGACCATTGCGATTCGCCCGTATCGAGATTGAGGATAAACGGATAGCGCGTCTCGGAGCTCATAGAGATCGCTTGGAATACGCGGTCGTTGCACGGAAGCTGCTCGGCAATTGGGTGCTGCGGCGCGTCATTGTCTTTCGGCTGCTGCACGCGATGCATAAGCTTATAGCGATACATCTTGCGATCGGCATCCATCGTCATCTGGCGACGCGTGTCGCCAGCAAGTGGATCGACGTGCGAGCAGCCAAAGCTAAAGCTGCCGATCATGGGCGCCTTGCCGCCCGAGCTCGCCTCGATCAGCCCGGAACGTACCTGCTCCAAGCGCTGCTCGAGTTCAGTCTCGTTTGCGGAGGGCGAGATAAGCACAAACTCGTCTCCACCGATACGGAACAGCATCTCATCGTGTTCCATGGTTTCGGAGAGCGTGCGGCAGATGCTCAGAATATAGCGATTGCCTTCGGCGTGGCCGAACCTATCATTGCAATGCTTGAGATGGTCGATGTCAATATAGGCGCAGGTGAAGGGGTCGCCTTTGTGCCAGAGTTGCTCGACGTGACGGTCGAATCCGTTGCGGTTGCCCAAGTTGGTGAGAGGATCGATATAGGCGTTGCGCTCAAGCAGCTGGCGCTCTTGTTGCAGGATGGCATGCGTCTTTTGCAGCTGCTCACCAACGGCGCGTAGCTCAGCAGGCAGCGCGGCAACATCGAGTTCGGCGGTCGATACGCCATTCGCAAGTCGCTGAAGATAGGCAATAATCGATTGTTCGCCCATGCGGTATGACTCGTTCATGATGGATAACCTCCTTGGGCGGAACGACGGTTTGTATCATATCCCCAATTTGGTTTGAATTGGGGATATAAGTTAGCTAATGGAGACAGATACCCCCTTCGACGGTGGCGTTTTGCGCGCGAGCGTATCAGTTGTTATTGCCGCCATCGAGCAATGCCTCAAAATCCTTCGCCTGCATGGGGCGGTAGTAGAGGAAGCCCTGAGCGTAGCGGGCGCCCATGTGGCGTAGCATGTTCGCCTGCTCATCTGTCTCGACGCCTTCGATTACAATGGGCAGATGGAGCGACTGCGCCATCTCGAGCATCGATGACACGATCTGCGCGCTGCGGCCTTGATCGCGGTCGGTGGGCACAAAGGTGCGGTCGAGCTTGATGACGTCGACGTTGACGTTCTTGAGCATCGCGAGCGTGGACTGACCGGTGCCAAAATCGTCCATATAGGTCGAGAAGCCGCGGGTGTGCAAGTCGGCTGTCAGTTTGTCCACGGCTTCGGACTCTCCCGTATAAGCCGTCTCGGTGATCTCGATGCGCATGAGCTCGGGCGGCAGGTTGTATTGGGCGGCGAGCGATCCCATATGCTCGGCAACGTCGCAGGCAAGAATGTCCACGCGAGACACATTAAGCGAGACCGGAACCACGCGAAGACCGCGATCGAGACACTCGCGAAGCCATATGGCGACACCCTGCCAAATGTACTTGTCGAGCGTCACCACAAAGCCGCTTTCCTCGAGTGCGGGAATAAACGTTGCGGGCGAAATGAGAGAGCCGTCCTTGTCAATCCAGCGCGTAAGTGCCTCGGCGCCAATGATCTCGCCGGTTTCCATATCGACCTGGGGCTGCAGGTAGTACGTGATGCGGCCATTTGAGAGCGCGTACTGGAACTCGGTCAGCGTGCGGTGGAACGCAATCTCGTGTTCATATTCTTCGGGGCGGAAAATAGCAATGCGCTCCTTGAAGTCGTTTTTGGCGCGTCGATTGGTAAACATGGCCTTTGCCTGCGCATCGATGGTGATCTCCTCATTGGAGTCGATGGGGTAAATGCCCATGGACGGCCAAAAACCTACGCCGTCATCATGCCTGGCTACTGCCTCGCGAACGCGGTTGTAGATTTGATGGACGGTGATGTGCTTAAAGGGGATGAGTACGCAAAAGTCATCTTGGCCCCAGTACCCTGCGACGCCCATATCGGCATTCTCGATGTCCTTGAGGACCGTGCCCACATCGGCGAGTACGCGGTCGCCCTCGGCCTGGCCGTGCCATTCATTAAACAGGCGCATGTGACCCATGTCGACGGTGGCGATGCACCAGGTGTCGTCGCGCCTTGCCTCGAGAAATGCGTTGGCGCGCCGCATAAACTCGCTGGGTCGATAGAGGCCCGTGAGCGAGTCGATACGTTCGGCGATGGCGCTTTTGCGCTCCGCCTCGGGTATGGGGAGGCTGTCGTTGGGAACAAGCCCGCCGGCCGTGCGAAGGCGACGGTCGAGTTCGCCTAAAACGGCGGTCGCTTGATGGGTTAACTGCTCGTAAAAGGCCGGGACGACAAGGCAGACGGGAGTAATGGTGTCGCCCGCGATTTGAACAGGAGCGAAAACAGCCTCTTTAAGGTGGCGGGTCAGTTGCTCGAATGCCTCATGGTCCAAATCGTTGCTGAGCGCGACGAACTGGACGCTTCGTGAACGGAAGACCCGGCTTCTGCCGCGGGTGATCGACAGCATGCGGCCTGCGTATTCGGCAAGCATGTTGTCGACAGCCTCGGCCCCGTAGAGCTCGTTGAGATTCGCCGTGCCACGAATGCGCACCGCTATAAGCCCCGTCTCGCAGCGGTCGCGACGGCAGGCATCGATAGCGTTGACCAGCATGCGCTGCGTTCCGAGGCCTGTGGCGGCGTCGACGGTTTCGGCAAGCGAGTGGTTGACGAGTTCGCCGACATAGAGCGAGGGGACATTTCCGTCGCCGTCGATGCGAAACCCGCGAGCACGGCAGAGAACGTAGTCACCCGCGGCATTGCGCATGCGGTACTGCATGACGCGGCGGTGTTTGGAGCCGTTAAAGATCTGGTTGATGTCGTTGGCGTAGGCCTCGAGGTCATCGGGATGGACGCGCGTCTTCCAGAAATCGCGGCAGCTGTCTATGTGCTCCGAAGGAAGACCGAGATCGCGCAAGGCACCTTGCGACCAAAGGGTGCGGTCCTTGTCCAAGTTCTCGATAAAGAAATAACGGCCCTCGTTGAGCATCGAAAAGGCGTCAAAAATGCGATCGCTTATTTCGAAGTCGTCGGCGTGGACTTGCGTGATATTGCGCCGATCGAGGTGCATAGCATGACGTAGCTTGTAGTCGTACATGCGATGGTCGGCATCGAGTGTCATGCGATTGGAGGCTTCGCCCAGGGCGGGGTCGGCGTGTGCCACTCCGTAGCTAAACGAGTGGGGCATCTCGGAATCGTTGTTTTTGAGCAGGATCGTTCGGCAGTGTTCCAGACGTTCGGCGAGGTCGTCCTCGGTCGCAATCGTAGATAGGATGGCAAACTCGTCGCCTCCCAGACGAAATGCCGCCTCGTCTACCTTCATATACAGCTTGAGATAAAGGCTTACCTGCAAGATATAGCGGTTGCCCTCGTCATGCCCAAAGACGTCGTTGCAGTGCTTGAGATTGTCGATATCGATGAACGCCATGGTAACGGGGGTGTCCTGCTCCCAGAGCTCCTCGAGGGAACGGGCAAAGCCGCCACGGTTGCCAAGCCCGGTAAGCTGGTCGGTAAAGGCGGTCCTGATCAGATCCTCCTGACGCTCGAGAAGGTCACGGACGGTCTTTTCGAGCGTTTCGGTGTAATTGCTGACAGTATCCATGTTCTAAGCGGCTTTCTGAAGTCGGGGCGGATTGCGTCGGGCGAGCTCGTCGTGTACACGCGTCGTTGCTCAGCGTTTTGCGTGTATCCAGGCCCCCGCCTTGCTGCGTTGTTGGGTTACTTTGCCGGCTAATGTTCGCTGTTGATAACTGCTGAGTAGTATAAACAACAGTAATAAACAACAGTACAAAATTATATAGGGGTGCACATGCTGTGGGTGGCTATTATTCGACAAACGGCAGCGCGATGATGCGATGTTCGATAAAAATGCGACTGGGGCGGTATATGTTGACGGGTATACTTGTTCCGTTTGAATTTGTGGGGATGGAGATGGTCGCATGGCACAGCCAACTATGACGCGCACGGTGGGGCTCGCGCTCGAGGGAGGCGGCTACCGCGGTATGTATACGGCGGGCGTGCTCGACGTTTGGATGGAGCACGGTTTGACCTGCGACCATATGGTGGGCGTCTCGGCGGGCGCGGCGTTTGGCTACAATTTTAAATCGCGCCAGATCGGCCGTGCCATTCGCTATAACAAGGCCTATTGTGCCGATAAGCGCTATGCGGGTGTAGCAAGCTGGCTGCGGACCGGCGATATGTTCAATGCCGATTTTGCCTATCACGAGGTGCCTATCGAGCGCGATCCCATTGACTTGGAGGCGTATCGCGCCTGTCCCATGCGGTTTACGTGCGTGTGCACCGATATCGAGACGGGCAAGGCCGTCTACCATGACCTGCCTTATGGCGACGAGCGGGATATCGAGTGGATCCGGGCATCGTCGGCGATTCCCGTGGCGACGCGTCCCGTTGCTATTGACGGGCATAAGTATCTGGATGGTGGCGTGGCTGATTCTATTCCCAGTGCATGGCTGTTTGCGCAGGGGTATGACCGCAATATCGTGGTGCTCACGCAGCCGGCGGGCTTTGTGAAGCAGCCCAACAGCGTGATGCCCATGCTGCGTCGCGCGTTCCGTCACTATCCGGAGTTTGTCGCAGCGCTTGAGCATCGGCATGAGGTCTACAATGCCACGCTCGATGACTTGGCACGTCGTGAGGCTGCCGGCGAAATCTTTGTGGTGCGGCCGAGCGAATCGGTGAAAGTGCCGTCGCTGTGCCGCGAGCCCGATGAACTCGAACGCATCTATCAGATCGGCCGCCGCGATGCGGAGGCAACCTTGCCGGCACTGGAGACATATCTGGCAGGGTAGAGGCTGCTGCCGCCATCTCGGCGGGAAGCGCATCCCGGAATGGAGGTCCAAACTGGGATGCGCTTTCCATCGCTGAAGATATGAGGCCGCGAATCGGCTGCTCGGCTTATGCCTATGCCTGCCGCCAGGTATCGACGAGCTCCTTGGCCGCGGCGTAGGGGTCGTCGGCACTGCAGACGGCGCTCACCACAAAGAAGCCATCGACGCCGGTGGCCTTGAGCTGCGGCAAGTCGGCCGTCTTGACGCCGCCGCCCACCACGATGGGCACGGGGCTTGCCGCGTGGAGTGCGGCCAGGTCCTCAAAGCTCTTGGTGATGATAGAGCCGTCGGCCGCGCGTCCGCAGTCGCGCTTGGTCTCGGTCTCGTGGAGCGGGCCGATGCCCAGGTAGTCGACTAGGCTCATGTCGGCGGTTTTGACGTACTCGAGCATCTCCTCGCAGCGGGCCGAAAGGCCCACGATGGCGTCGGGGCCCAAAAGTTTGCGGCAGACCTCGACGGGAATATCGCTCTGGCCTACATGCACGCCGTCGACAGCGATGCCCTGTTCGCGCGCGGCGAGTACGCAGTCCAGGCGGTCGTCGATCAGCAGGGCGACCTGACCGGTCTTGCCGGCCTGTGCGATTGCCTGCGCGGCGTCGCCAGTCAGCGCGATGATCTCGCGGGCACTTGCCACCTTGGAGCGCACCTGGATGCAGGTAAAGCCTGCGTCGAGTGCCTGGGCCACTACATCGCCCACGGGGCGACCGAGCGTATTTTCGGGGCCGAGTACCAGATAGGCCGAGATATCAAGGTTGTCGCGGATGCTCATCGTGCTTCCTCCTGTTTCTTGATCTGTGCTTCCATGCGCTCGAGTTTGCCGGTCATGGTGTCGGTAAATCCGGGTCGAATATCGGCCTTGAGCACGACTTCGGTGCGGATGCCCTTGCTCGCCAACACAAAGGTTGCGTCGCGCACGACCTGCATGACCTCGTCCCAGTCGCCCTCGATCTCGGTGAACATCGAGGTGGTGCGGTTGGGAAGGCCGCTCTCGCGAATAACACGCACGACCTCGGCGACCTCGGCGGAGAGTTCATCGCCGGTGCCGCACGGGGCGATGGCCACGGCGACGAGCGTGTTCATGCCGGTATTGGTTGCAGGCTCGGACATGGCCTATGCCTCCTCGAGCTCGAGCTGGTTGTCGGCAATATCCTGGGCGGTTGCGCGGTAGAGCTCGTCGATAAAGGCGACCTTAAAGCTTGCCGGGGCATCGGCGACGGCGGCGGCACGCGTGCCGGCAACGTTGTAGACGGCGGTGCCGCAGACGGCTGCCGTAAACGGGTCGGCGGCGCAGGCGTACACGGCCAGCACGCCGCCCTGCGAGCAGCCGCAGCCGGTGATCTTGGACATGAGCGGGCTGCCGCCGTGGGACTTGGCCACGGTCGTGCCGTCGGTAATCAGGTCGACTTCGCCCGAGACGACCACGGCGCCGCCGGTGTAGCGGGCGAGCGCCACGGCGGCATCGCGGGCGGCGTCGACCGTGTCGGTGGTATCGACGCCGCGTACGCGGCTCAGATCGGCCGCCTCGCCCTCAAGACCCCACAGGCCGGCGAGCGCAATGATCTCGGAGGCATTGCCGCGCACGATGGCGGGCTTGTACTGCTTGAGCTCGTTTACCAACTGGGTGCGCAGGCTACCGATGCCCAGGCCCACCGGATCGAGCACCCAGGGCTTGCCGGCGTCGTGTGCCGCCTTGGCCGCGCGGGGAATCGTCTGCTCGTAGATGGGGAAGAGCGTGCCCATATTGAGATAGATGGCGCCGCCGCCGGCAACGAGTGCCTCGCCCTCGTCGGGCAGATAGACCATGGCGGCCGAACCGCCCACGGCGAGCTGCGCATTGGCGACAAAGTCGATCGTCACCGTGTTGGTGATGGAGCCGGCCATCGGATTGGTGGCGCGAATCTCCTCCACGGCCTTGACCATATGTTGCTTAAGCTGTTCCGAATCAATCACTGCACATGCCTCCTTGGCATAGAAAAGGGGCGCTGTGCATAGACAGCGCCCCTGTAAAGGCGGCATGCTCCCTACGCCAGCATTAACTGACAGGTTCAAAGGATTGGGCCCCATGCCCTCTCAGCCTTGTGGTTTGCACCGCCGGCACTCCCGCATCGAATCTGTTGTTCCCTATACTAGCGCACCTGCCAAAAAGGGACAGGTTTATTTTGGCAGGTCGTTACAATAGGTAGGACCGATACGAATGGGGGCCTTATGATTAAACTTGTGCTGACCGATATGGACGATACGCTGATTCCAGCCGGGCATGACGGCGCCAGCGACTACGCCATCGAGGGCATTCATGCCATGCAGGCGGCGGGTCTGCACTTTGGCCCGGTTTCGGGTCGCCAGCCGTCCGCGATGGGTTGGATGTTCAAAAATCGTTCCGAGTGCTTTTCGACTGGCGCGTTCTGTAACGGACAGGTCGTGTTTGTGGACGGCGAGGCGGTAGCCTCGCATGCGACCGGCAACGCCGCCCTTATGCGTTTGGCTGACTACTTGGAGCAAGAGACCGACGATACGTACCTGAAGGTCTACAGCCTGGGTGATGATTTTTGGGACAACGATGCCTATTGCGTGACGAGCGATCCCGAGCGCGTGCGTCGCACCATGGAGTCGGGCGGCAACGCGTGGCTCAAAGGCGAAGAGGCCCCGTGCCGTCCCGTCGTCGATGAGACGCCGGTGTTTAAGGCGAATATCTGGAGTGCCCGTTCACGTGAGGAGCTCGCGGAGCTACGCGAGCGCGTTGCTGCTGAGGTGCCGGAACTCTCGCTTGTGTTTCCCAACAACCGTGTGCGCCTGTTTGACATCCTTCCGGCCGGTTGGGACAAGGGCTGCGCTGCGCTGGAGCTGGCGCGCGCTTTGGGCCTGACGCCCGATGAGGTGGCCGTATTTGGCGATTCCGATAACGATTTGCCCATGATCGATGCCGTTCCCAACTCCGTTGCAGTCGCCAATGCCAACGAGGCCGTCACGGCTGCCGCGCGCTGGCATATCGGCGCTGCGGCAGACGATGCGGTCGCCGGGGCTCTGCATCAGATTGCCGCCTGTGCCGCGACGGGGGAGATGCCGCCGTTTATGCGTCAGATGGACGCGGCGGGTCTTGGCATCACGAACGTCTAGGGAGAAAGCCATGAAGCTTCAGCAGCTCAGGTATGTCGTCAAAGTTGCCGAATGCGGCAGCATCACCGAGGCCTCGCGCCGGCTCTTTGTGTCGCAGCCTTCGATTACCGCATCGATTCGCGATCTCGAAAACGAGATGGGTGTGCACATCTTTGAGCGCACCAACAAGGGCGTCATTGTGTCCGAGGAGGGCGAGACCTTCTTGGGCTACGCGCGACAGGTGCTCGACCAGGCCGATCTGCTCGAAGGCAAGTACAAGGGCGCGTCCGAGCAGGTGCCGCACTTTAGTGTGAGCTGCCAGCATTATTCCTTTGCCGTTAATGCGTTTGTCGATGTGATCCGTGAGTTCGATGCCGCGCGCTACGACTTTACCCTGCGCGAGGAGCAAACCCACGAGATTATCGAGGACGTCGCACATATGAAAAGCGAACTGGGCATCCTGTACTTATCCGAGCATAACCGCGAGGTTATCGAGCGCATGCTCGCCGCCAACGAGCTCGTATTCGAGGGACTCTTCTGCGCCACGCCACATGTCTTTGTATGCGCCGACCATCCACTGGCGGACCGTGCCAGCGTGACGCTCGAGGACTTGGAAGACTACCCGTTCCTGTCCTATGAGCAGGGCAGCTATAACTCGTTCTACTATTCCGAGGAACTGACCTCGACGTTTGAGCGCCGCAAGAATATCCGCGTGCGCGACCGTGCGACGCTGTTCAACCTGGCTATGGGCCTTAACGGTTACACGGTGTGTTCGGGTGTGATCAGCCATGAACTTAACGGCCCCGGTATTATCTCGATTCCGCTCGATGTGGACGAGTACATGGAGATCGGCATCATTACGCGCAAGAACACGACGCTCACACGCTACGGCCAAGCCTATATCGACGCGATTCGTCAGCATATCTAGGCTGCTACATTCTGCACGGGTCAAATCTCTTTATGGCAGTCCAGGCTGATATAGGAAACATCTATATCAAACTGTTATAAACGTATATTTTACGATGGCCATATGAGCGCTCATACTCTGTCCCAGTAAAGCAACCAATGCAAAGGGAGATATCTATGAGCACTTTGATTCAACCGAACGCGCCGTTTCGCGCCGATATCGTCGGCAGCTTTCTTCGTCCGCAGGCTGTAAAGGACGCCCGTGCCGCCTATGCCGCGGGTACGCTCGATGACGACGGCCTTAAGGCCGTCGAGGATGAGGCCATTCGCGACCTGGTGGCAAAGCAAAAGGCCGCTGGTCTGCAGGTGATTACCGACGGCGAGTTCCGCCGCAGCTACTGGCACCTCGACTTTATGTGGGGGCTCAACGGCATTGAACGCCGTACCTCGCGTACGGGCTATATGTTCCATGACGAGGAGACCACGGCCGATACCGCCGTGGTGACCGGCCCCATCAGCGGCGAGAACCACCCCTTCGTCGAGCACTTTAAGTTTGTCAAGGCACTTGAGGGCGAGGGCCACGTTGCACGCCAGACCATCCCGGCGCCTATCCAGACGTTCTCTGAGGTCACGCTCGATCGCTGCGACGGCCAGCAGGAGAGCCTGCGCGCTGTCTATAAGACCGATGAGGAACTTGTCGACGCCATTGCAGCCGCTTATCGCACGGTAATTGCCGACCTGTATGCCGCGGGCTGCCGCAACATCCAGTTTGATGACTGCACCTGGGGCATCTACTGCGATGCCGATTTTGTCGCCAAAACCGACATGAGCCCGGTCGATCTGCAAAAGGTAAGCGAGCTGGGTGTGGCACTCAACAATGCCGCCATCGCGGGCAAGCCCGACGATTTGGTTATCAACACGCACGTATGCCGCGGCAACTACCACTCCACCTATGCTTTTGAGGGTGGCTACGACCCCATCGCGCCGTACCTGTTTATGCGCGAGGACGTCGATGCGTTCTATCTGGAGTTCGATACGCCGCGCGCCGGTGGTTTTGAGCCGCTCAAGTACGTTGCTCCCGGCAAGAAGGTCGTGTTGGGCCTGGTGACCACCAAGGCCGCTGAGCTTGAGGACGAGGATGCCATCGTCGAGCGTATTCACGAGGCTGCAAAGTATGTTCCGCTCGAGAACCTGTATCTGTCGCCCCAGTGCGGCTTTGCCAGCTGCGAGATTGGCAACAAGCTGACCGAGGACGAGCAATGGGCAAAGATCGCGCTGGTCAAGCGTATTGCCGAGCGCGTTTGGAAATAGCGGTAACGTTCGCAGGTGACGGCGCGTGCGAGACATAGCGTATCGCGTACAATGGTTCGGATCGTATCGTTCGGGCAGGTTATCCGATATGCTCGATCGCCCTTCCATTCGAAAGGACATCCATGCCCCAATCCTCGACGCCCGCCGTCACCGATGCCATCTACGATGCATCGTCGCTCGGCCGCCCGCGCATGTTCCTGCTCGGCCTGCAGCACCTGTTTGCCATGTTTGGCGCCGCCGTGCTGGTACCCGTGCTCACCGGTCTCTCGGTTTCGGCGACGCTTTTGTTTGCCGGCTTGGGCACGCTGCTGTTTCACTTCCTGTCGCGCGGTAAGGTGCCGGCATTTTTGGGCTCATCGTTTGCCTTTATTGCCGGTTATGCCGCCATCGCGCCCAACGGCGAGGCCGAGTTATTGCCTTACGCTTGTCTGGGCGTTGCCTGCGCCGGATTGCTCTACCCGGTGCTGGCGGCGCTCTTCCGTGCGTTTGGTGCCAAGCGCGTCATGCGCTTCTTCCCGCCGGTGGTGACGGGCCCCATCGTCATTTCCATCGGTCTGATCCTGGCAAGCTCCGCCATTGCCAACTGCCAGACCAATTGGCTCGTCGCCGTTATCGCCGTGGCAGTGATCGTCATCTGCAACATCTGGGGCCGCGGCATGGTCAAGATTGTGCCGATCCTGCTGGGCGTTGCGGTGAGCTATGTCGTTGCCGCCGCGCTCGGTGAGGTCGACTTTTCTGGCGTCGCAACCGCTCCCTGGGTTGGTTTGCCCATCGTGTGGGATAACACCGTGTTTGCGCTCTTTGGGCCGCAGTTCGATAGCGGTCTTGCCACGACGGCCATCATCACCATCATGCCGCTGGCCTTCGCGACCATGATCGAGCATATCGGCGATATCTCTGCTATCGGTTCGACTTGCGAGCGCAACTACATTGCCGATCCCGGTCTGCATCGCACGCTGCTCGGCGACGGCCTTGCCACGATTCTGGCTTCGCTCTTTGGCGCTCCGGCCAACACTACGTATGGTGAGAACACCGGCGTGCTCGCCCTGACGCGCGTGTTCGACCCGCGCGTAATTCGAATTGCCGCGTGTTGCGCCATCGTGCTTTCGTTCTGCCCCAAGTTCGCGGCTGTCATTGCGGCCATGCCGGCGTGTGTGATCGGCGGTGTGTCGCTCGTGCTCTACGGCATGATCAGCGCTGTGGGCGTCCGCAACCTCATCGAGAACCAGGTCGATTTCCAGAACAACCGCAACGTGCTGGTTGCCGCGCTGGTGCTCGTGCTTTCGCTCGGCATCGCGTACAGCACCGCCGGCGCCATCGTGTTGGAGCTGGGCGGCGTGACCATTTCGCTGTCCGGCATTGCCGTGGGCTCACTGGTGGGCATTGTGCTCAACGCCATCCTGCCGGGTAACGACTTTGAGTTTGATGTCTCCGAGCTTGAGGAGGCTGCTGAGTAGCAGCTGCGTTCAGCTAAAACAAGATATGGTGCCCATGCGTATATGCGTGTGGGCACCATTTTTAATGTGTCAGTATCCAGTGGATGCCGCGGGCCATGCGTAAGTCGGTTTGGGCAAAGTGATTGCCGGGGTTGAGCTCCAGCGTTGTTGGAATGCCGCGCTCGACGAGCAACGCTTCCATCGCGCGTGTGTCGTCGAGTACATGCCGCATCATGCGGTTGGGCGTCTTGGTTTCCTTTTTGCCGAGTGACAGGTAGACGGCTTGCGGGCTGCCGGCAAAAGGGGCCGTGCTGGCACGGTCGACAAAGTCGGGAAACCATAGCGACCCCGATGCGCTCGCGGCGCGGTCAAAGGCGTCGGTTTGCCAGAGGGACCAGAGTGCGAAGAGGCCCGCGAGCGAGTAACCGGCAATGCCGCGCCAGGTGGGCGGCTGAGGAAGCGACGACTCGACCTGGGGGATTATCTGATTCAGCAGCTCATCAAGAAAATCGGCAGCTTGGCCGCCGAAAGGCTCGGCATCGCGTACGGTCCCGTCGCATGCCCAGGGGCTCAGCTCGCGATTCCAATCGAGCCCGCCAATGGTGACGAGGGCGAATGGCGGACAGTCGAGCTCTCGGCAACGGTCATAGACCTCGCCGCCGTTGCCCATGACTACGGGGAGGTAGATGGCAGGTGCGCTTTCCGCATGATTCGAATAGACGGTTATCTGCTTTTGATGCGCTTCCATGACGGGCTTCTCTCAGTGTTGTGATATCGGCAGCCCCAATTGTCGCACGCCAGCGTATGCCGGTTGGGCTAGACCAAAGACAATCTCGTGCATCCCCTGCGGACGCATATGGAAAACGCCACCGCCGGAGGGGAGCTCGGCGGTGGCGTTGTTAAACGGTGCTGGGGCTCGGGGCCTTCGCGAGAGCTGCCATGTGCGCAGAGGCGTCTAAGAACGCTTACGGCTCGCCATGGTGCCTGCGGCGATAGCGGCTGTTCCCGCAAGAACGGTTGCCACGATGGCCGCACCCGAGGTGTCGCCGGTTGCCGCGAGCACGCCGGTAGTCTTGGCTTTCGTGGTTGAAGCCGCAACGGCCTTGGTCGGCTTTGAGCCCTCAGGCTTGGGGTTCTGCTTGGACTCCGCGGGCTTGCTTTCTGCGGGCTTGGTCTCGTCGGGCTTGGGGTCTTCCGGCTTGGCTACCTCGGGAGGTGCGATGGTCGTACTTTTGGCGACTGCTTTGATATAGAGGGAGTCGACCGTGGCGTCGCCCGTGCCGATGGCTTGGCCTGCCTCGTAGATGCCGTCACGGAGCTTGCGATAGTCAATGACCTTGCCGCCTTCGGGCGTCTGGATAGCGGCGTTCTCAATCTTGATGGTGCCGATTGTCTTGCCGTCAGCGCTCATGGCACGGGCAAAGATTGCCGCTGTATCTCCTTCGGCCGTTACCTTGCTGCGGATGATCGAGATGACTGCGGGTGTGACGCCCTCGCTGGTCTGGGCGATGATGCCGATGTTCTCGCCTTGGGGTTCGCGCCTCGTCTCGCCATCTTGGTTTTCGCTGTAGGGGATGGGGCCGTCGCCGTTCTCGACATAGCGGGCTATGGCCTTGACAACGGAGTCGCTGATGTAGATGTGGCCGCCCTTCTCGTTGGGCCGATCGTTTCTGGTGGAGAATGCAGCCGAAACCTCGCCTTCCGCAAACGCGTCCACGGTGGAGCCGTTCTTGACGACGATGTCGTCCTGGTAGGTGAAGAGGGCGTTGGCGCCACCGTATCTGCCTTTACTTGCACGGACCGTCACGTTTGCATGATCGAGGGTGATGCCCTTGTGGGCATAGACGCCATATTCAACACCGTTTACGTTGAGGGAGACGTTTGTGGCTGCGAGGCTGCCCTTGGCCTCGACGACAGCGTCTTTCTCGGAGCTTGCCTTGACCTGGCTGCCGTCCGAGATGTTGATATTGCCGCCGCTCCAAAGGGCCTCACCATCGGCTGAGCTTGCCTCGACCGTCCCGCCACCCTTGATGGTGAGGTTCTTGTCGGCTCCAATACCCTTGTCCTTGGTAGCCCTGGCGGTGACGGCTCCGCTGTCGTCAATCGTGATATTGCCGTTTGCCCTGATGCCATCCGATGCACCTGTGGCGTTGACGTTGCCCGAACCTTTGATAGCGAGATCACCTCCGGCATTGATGGCATCAAACCCAGTGCTCGTGGCGTTGACGGATCCGGCTCCGTCGATGTTGATATTACCCGTGGTGAGGATAGCGTCCTCAGTAGATGTCACGCTGAGCGTGCCGCCCTCGTCGCCTTGGATATTGAGCTCGGCATTCTCGTTAGTGCCATGAGAAACGTTGATGCTTTCGATCCATTCGGCAGTGGCGATGTTGGTTCCCGAGTAATTCACGTTGAGCTTGCCTGCGGCCTGGATCTCGCCGCCGTTATAGTTGTTGAGCTTCAAGTCGTCGGCGCCGTCCCACGACCAGGTACCGGCCTCGTCGCTCGCCGCGGTGTTGTACTTGTTGCCGCCGACCTTGACCCATTCCGCTGCGAGCGAGACGCTCGGCATGAGCAGCGAGCTCACCGTGAGCGCGCACACGGCGCCCGCGACGATGCGGCGCGTCACGCGGCGCCAGCTGCCGTGCGCGAGTCCTATGCGACGGCGAACGTCGGGTTCGGCAACATGGGTTCCGGCGGTAGTGTCATTGCGTTTGGGGGTCGTGAACAAGGCTGCCATGGTTGCTCCCGTTCTCATAGGGCCTATACGACTAGATTCAGCGTATCTGCTGGATGTTGCCGGCGGTAGTGCCGTTTGGAGGGCAAAATGGCCAAAATGGGGGAGAAATAGGCCGCACGCCGGCGCAGGGACCGGCGCTAAAAGAAAAGCGCGGGGCCGCATGGCGACTCCGCGCTTTATTGTTCAGCTTTTGCAGCCTTGCCCTTACGCTACGAAGAAGTAGACGAGGAAGGCAAGGGCCGCGATCCACCCGTCCCGTGCGAAAAAGTGTTTACGAGCGCTTGCGGCTCACCACGGCGCCCGCGGCGATGGCGGCTGTTCCCGCAAGGGCGGCTGCCACGATGGCTGCGCTCGAGGCGTCGCCGGTTGCTGCGAGTTTGCCGGCGATCTTGGCTCCCGTGGCTGCAACTGCAACGGTCTTGGTCGTCTTCGTGCCCTCGGACTTGGAACCCTCGGGCTTGGTCTCGCCTGGCTTCTCCTCGGGTTTGATCTCCTCGGGAGGCGCGATGACCGTGCTCTTGGCGACAGCTTCGTTATAGGGGGAGTCGATCACAGCGTCGCCCGTGCCGATGGTTTGACCCACCACGTAGAAGATGCCGTCATCGAGTTCTTCCTTGTTGCGATAGCCAATGATCTTGCCGCCTGTGGGCGTCTGGATGGGAGCGCCTTCGATCTCGATGGTGCCGATTGTCTCGCCGTCCGCGCTCACGGCAAGGGCGAAGATTGCCGCCGTGTCTCCCTCAGCTGTGACCTTACTGCGGACAATCGAGATGGTCGCGGGCGTGATGCCCTCCTTGGTCCGGGCAAAGATGCCGATGTTCACGCCCCTATGCTCGGGAATGACCGCGCCGCTTTGGTCGTTGCTGTAGTGATCGGGGCCGTCGCTACCGGACTCGACATAGCGGGCTATAGCCTTGACAACGGAGTCACTAATGTAGATGTGACCACCCGCTTCGTTGGGGTAGTAGTTTCTGGTGGAGATTGCGGTCGAGAACTGGCCTTCTGCGAACGCATCCACGATCGAGCCGTTCTTGATGACGATGTCGTCCTCGTCGGTGAAGAGGGCGCTGGCTTCATCGTTCCCTGCACTTGCACGGACCGTTACGGTTGCGCCATCGAACGTGATGCCCTTGTAGACATAGATGCCATACCCAACGCCACTTGCGTTGAGGGAAGCGTTCGTGACCGTGAGGCTGTTTTTACCGTCGATGGCGGCGTCTTCCTCGGAGCTTGCCTTGACCTGGCTGCCACCCGAGATCTCGATGTTGCCGTCGGCCCAAATCGCATTGTCTTTGATAGAGCTTGCCTCTACCTTGCCGCCGCCCTTTATGATGAGGTTCTCGTTAGCATCGATACCCTGATCCTCGGTGGCCTTGGCGGTGACGGTTCCGCTGTTGTCGATCGTGATGTTGCCGTCGGCCCTGATGCCATCCGAATCGCCCGTGGCGTTAACGTTTCCCGAGCCCTTGATGGTGACATCGCCCCCGGCATCGATGGCATCGTGCTCGGTGCTCGTGGCGTTGACAGTGCCAGCGCCGTCGATGTTGATGCTGCCGACGGAAGTGATGGCGTCACGAAAAGATGTCACGTTGAGCGTGCTGGACGCGTCGCCCTGAATATTAAGCTCGGCGTTCTCGTTCGCGCCATCCTTAACCTTGATGCCGCGGCCATCGCCGTTAGTGACGATGTTGTTGCCCTCGTAGCTCACGTTGAGCTTGCCCGCTGCCTCGATCGCGCCGGCGTTATAGCCGTTGAGCTTCATGTCGTCGGCGCCGTCCCAGGCCCAGGTGCCGGCCTCGTCGCCTGCTGCAGTGTTGTACTGAGTGCCGCCGACGTTGACCCACTTGGCCGCGAGCGAGACGCTCGGCATGAGCAGCGAGCTCACCGTAAGCGCGCAGGCCAGGCCGCAGACGATGCGGCGCGTCACGCGGCGCCAGCTGCCGTGTGTGAGCAGCGTGCGACGGCGCACGTCGGGCTCGACAAAATGGGCTCCAGAGGTTTTGTCATTGCGCTTGGGGGTCGTGAACAAGGCGGCCATGGTTGCTCCCATCCTCATAGGGCCTATGCGATTACGCCCAGCATATCTGCAGGATGTAGCCGGTGGTAGTGCCGTTTGGAGGGCAAAATGTCCAAAACTTGGGAAGCAATACATCGCGCGTCTGTGCGTTGCCTGGCTTTAAAAGCAAAGCGCGGAGCCGCTCGATGCGACTCCGCGCTTTGGTGTTCTGCTTTGGCAGCTTTGCCGTTACGCTACAAAGAAGTAGACGAGGAAGGCAAGGGCTGCGATCCACATGAGCGGCTTGATCTTGGAGGCCTCGCCCTTAAAGAGCGCGACGATCACGTAGGCGATAAAGCCCAGGCCGATTCCGGCAGAGATGGAGTAGGTGAAGGGCACGCCGGCGACAATCATGAACGCCGGGAAACCCTGCGACACGTCGGACCAGTCGATCTCGGAGGCCTCACTCATCATGAGGTAGCCGACGTAGACCAGAGCACCGCAGGTGGCGGCGCTGGAAACGATGGTGACGATGGGGGAGAAGAACGCGGCGAGAATGAACAGCACGCCGGTGGTGACGGAGGTGAGACCCGTGCGGCCACCGTCGGCGGCGCCGGAAGTGGACTCGACGAAGGTGGTGATGGAGGAGACACCCATGAAACCGCCCACAGCGGCGGCGGCGGAGTCGACGATTAGGATCTCCTTGATATTCTCGACGTTGCCGTCGTCGGTGAGGAACTCGCCCTGCTTGGCCACGGCCATCGCGGTGCCCATGGTGTCGAAGAAGTCACTCATGAGCAGCGAGAACGAGATGACGAGGAGCGCGGGGTCGGTAAGGACCTTGACGATGGCGGGCACGCCGCCGGCGTCGGCGATGGGGCCACCGATGCTCGAGAAGTCGAGCGGGGCGATAATACCGGTCGGAGCCTGGGTCACACCTAGGGGGATACCGGCGATGACGGCGACGACGATGCCGATGAGCAGCGAGCCGGGGACGTTGCGGCAGGCGAGGGCGACCGTCACGACGATGGAGATGATGCCGACGATAAAGGTGGGGGAGGTGATGTCGCCCAGACCGACGAGTGTACCGGCGCCAGCGGTGATAATGCCGGCATCGCACAGGCCAATCATGGCGATGAACAGGCCCAGACCCACCGAGATGGCGTGACGCAGGACAACCGGGATGGCGTCCATGATGGCCTCGCGTAGGCCACAAAGCACGAGCAGCAAGATGACGACGCCCTCAAGGAAGATGACGCTCATGGCCACGTGCCAGTCACCGCCGCAGACGGTGGTGGTGATTCCAGCAATCATCGCGTTGACGCCTAAGCCCGACGCGCAGGCGAGCGGGCGGTTGGCGAAGATGCCCATGCAGATGGTCATGATGCCGGCGCCCAGGCAGGTGGCGCAGGCGAGCGCTCCCGCATCGATGCCGGCGCCCGAGAGCACCGCAGGGTTGACGGCGATGATGTAGGCCATCGCCAGGAATGTTGTCAGTCCAGCGCGGAGTTCGGTCCCGATTGTGGACTTGCGCTCGCTGACGTGAAATAGTTCGTCCATGCATACCCTTTCCTTGTTCGGCCCCGAGTTTAGGCCGATTGACACGAACGCTCCCACTATAGCCCCTTTACGACGCTGTTGTTCCTCGCATGTTGATGTTCGGCGCTTCGTAGCAGACGGACGGTATTTTTCGCATGAAAATGTGTGGGTACCGTATACTTAAGCGGTTACAACGACCCCTATGGAGGAACGTATGATTAAAGAGCTTTGCCACGACGAGGCTATCCTGTCCCAGCGTTGCGAGGTTGCGACCGTCGAGGACGAGTCGGTCGCACAGGACCTGATCGATACCATCAAGTCGCTCGACGATGCCGGCTGCCTTGCCGCTAACCAGATTGGCGTTACCAAGAAGGTTTGCGTCTATCTGGACGACGCCGGCGAGCCCCACGTGCTCTACAACCCCCGTCTGGTGTTTGGCCTGGGCGCCAGCAAGATGGAGGAGAGTTGCCTGACGCACGAGGAGGTCACCAAGTCCACGCGCTATATCAAGTGCAAGGTTGCCTTTGACCAGATCGTCGACGGCAAGATGAAGGAGTGCCGCCGCGACTACGCGGGCTTTGAGGCACAGATGATCCAGCATATGATCGACCACTGCCAAGGTAAACTTGTCTAGGGTGACTACAGCACCGCACTTCGTCTCTTTTGGCCCGGGCATGACGTTGTTGTCATGTCCGGGCTTTTGTGTTTAGCGCCTCTTTGATTGGTGACAATAAGCTTAGAAAGAAAGAACGTAAAGCTAGGAGGCGCCATGTGCACGAGCATTCGATTTACCGATAATTCTGGCCACATGTATCTGGGCCGCAATCTCGACTGGAGCTTTGACTACGGCCAACAGGTTCGCGTGATGCCGCGCGGGTTTCACATTCCGTATTCGTTTATCGACGACGCGACAGCGGCGCACGCGGTGATCGGTATGTGCATCGATTACAGGAACTACCCTATGTTCTTCGATTGCGGCAACGATGCGGGCCTCGCCGTGGCGGGTCTCAATTTCCCGGGTTATGCCGAGTATGCCGAGGACCCTGTCGACGGCAAGACCAATATCGCGGCCTATGAGTTTCCCCTGTGGGTGGCAGCGACGTTCTCGACGGTCGACGAGGTCGAGGCCGCGCTGCGCGATACGGTGATTGTCGCCAAATCTGCCGGAGAGGGGCTGGGCGTGTCGCTGCTCCATTGGATTATCGGCGACAGCCAGCGCAGCATCGTGGTCGAGATGATGGCTGACGGCCTTCATGTATACGACGATCCGGTCGACACCCTTGCCAACCAGCCGACCTTCCCGTGGCACATGGAAAACCTGCGCACCTATATCACCGCCACAAGCGATTTTCCGCAAACGGCGACGTGGCGTGGCGCCGAGCTTAAGCCCTATGGAGCCGGTGCCGGCATGCGCGGCATTCCGGGCGATTGCTATTCGCCGAGCCGTTTTGTAAAGGCGGCGTACCTCAATGCCAATTACCCGCAAAAGGAGAGCGAGACCGAAAACGTCGTTCGCATGTTCCGCTCGCTCGAGGGCGTGGTGATGATTGAGGGGGCGTCCAGGATGGGCGATGGCAAGTTCGAGAAGACTATCTACACCGGATGCTTTAGCGCGCGCACGGGCAATTATTACTACGCGATGTATGGGGATCCGTCGATTCGCTACGTGAGCCTGATGGATGCCGAGGGCGCGAGCCCCGATAGGCTCGTGGTTCCCGAGCCGCGCCGTTCGTAGCCGATAGCTTTACTGCAATGCAAAGCGGCCCTGCGTCTCTCGTGAGGTGCAGGGCCGCTGTCGTTGATTTGTGACGTCGCTAGAAGTTGGCGTCGTTGAGTTGTTCGTTCTCGAGGCCGTCGAGCTGTTGCTGTTCGGGCGTATCGGCGACGCTCTCGAGCAGCTCGGTGGGATCGACGTTCATGTCCCTACCGGCCTCGTTGCCGTTGACCAAGTCGTCCGAGAAGATATCGACTTCCATTTCCTCGGCTTCTTCGATCTGAACCTCGAGCGGCACCTGGGCACGCACGAGCTTAACGGCCGGGCGCATGCGGGCAAACAGCGGCACGTACTCGATGATGATGGCCGAGTTCTCGAGACCGTACCAACGTGCCGGGCTTCCGCAGGCGCGGCGGACGGCGTACTTGATGGCCATGACGCGATGGTCGTTGCGGTTGATGTCCGTCTCGGGAGCAAGCATCTTGCGCAGCATGCAAAAACGGAAGTCGCCTACGTTGCCGCGTGTCTCGTAGATGGAATAGGTGTGATGTTGCGGCGGCAACTCACCCGATGCCATCAGGTCGCCAACGATTTGGCGCAGGTAGGCGTTGATGCGCTGATTGACCTTAAAGCCCAGGTCCAAGCGCACGCGGAACAGGAAGTCCGTGCCAAAGGTCTCAACGGAATACTCGTGCGTATAGGGCTCGTCGGTAACGTGTACGTTGATGAACCAATATGCCTTGGCGCGCTTGGGATGCTTATCCAAGATGGAGTAGAGCACGTCGCGGTCGAGCGTGAGCGGGTCGGGGCTGTTGGTAAGGAACACCAGATTGTCGGCGAGCACGGGGTAGGTCTCGTCATTGCGCAGGCGATTGAGCTGGTCGATGTACTTGGAGACGGGCAGCAGTATCGTCTGCGTGCGCTCGATGGCGGTGCCGCGGCGCCACACGTACATAAGGCCGAACAGCAATGCGGCCAGGAAGATCATGACGTAGCCGCCGTCAAAGAACATGGTGAGGCACGAAGCGAAGAAGCACAGCTCAATGGCACCAAAGAGCAGGGCGAAGACGCAGGCGCCCAGCTTGTGCTTGAGGATGCCGGCGATGTAGCTCGTCAAAAGCGTCGTGGTCATGAGCATGGTCACGGTAATGGCGAGGCCGTAGGCGCTCTCCATGCGCTCGGAGTTTTGGAACAGCAGCACGATGAAGATGCAGCCGACCAACATGATGTTGTTGACGAGCGGAATATAGAGCTGGCCCTTGGTGTCGCTGGGGTAGTGGATGCGCAGGTGCGGCATAAGGTTGAGGCGCGTTGCCTCGGATACCAGCGAGAACGAGCCGGTGATGAGCGCCTGCGAGGCGATGATGGCCGCCACGGCCGAAAGCACGATGGCAAAGGGGCGCAGGGGTTCGGGGAGCATCATATAGAACGGGTTGACGATATCCATCGCGAGCATCTGGGGATTGGAGTTGTTGGCGAGCAGCCAAGCGCCCTGACCCAGATAGTTAAGGATGAGGGCCGCCTTTACGAACGGCCAGGATGCGTAAATGTTAGCCTTGCCCACGTGACCCATGTCCGAATAGAGCGCCTCGGCGCCGGTCGTCGAAAGGAAGACGAAGCCAAGCACCATGATGCCTGAGTGGTTGATGGGCGAGAACAAGAACAGGATGCCGCGGATGGGGTTGAGCGCGCGTAGGATGGACAGGTTGCCGAGCATGTTGAACAGGCCGGCGCCCGCCAGGAACAGGAACCATAGCGTCATAAGCGGGCCGAACAGCTTGCCGATTGACGAGGTGCCGGCGCGCTGCATGGCAAACAGACCGCAGACAATGATGATGGTAATAATGATGACGTTGGTTTGCCCGTCGCCCAAAAGCGCGTGGCCCCACTCGATGGTGCGCAAGCCCTCGATGGCCGTGGTAACCGTGACGGCGGGGGTGAGGATGCCGTCGGCGAGCAGCGCCGCGCCGCCGATCATGGCGGGCAGAATCAGCCATGGCGCCACCTTGCGCACGAGGCTGAACAGGGCGAAGATGCCGCCTTCGTTGTGGTTGTCGGCCTTCATGGCGATAACCACGTACTTGACCGTGGTCACGAGCGTCATGGTCCAGATGACGAGCGAAAGCGCGCCAAGGATCATATCTTCGCTGACGGTGCCGATGCCGCCGTTGTTGGCGACGATTGATTTCATGGTGTACATGGGGCTCGTGCCGATGTCACCGTAGACGACGCCGAGCGTTACGAGCAGCATGCCAGCGGAGAGGGGAATGGCTCCATGCCCGCCTTGACTACGCTGGTCTTGGAGGCTTGCCTCCAGCTTGTTCTGTGCCACGTTGACTCCCTTGGACATCTGGCCTCTGCAAAGAGCGGTAGACCTTTATGCCATCTTTATACATATAAGAGCAGTTTGGCACATCGGGGTGTTTTAGACAATAATCCCCATCTGGGGATTATTCATATACGCAGGTGGTATTTCAGAGCAGGGGCTATTAAGCACGTGCTGTCTGGGCGATGCCAGCCTTGGTGTTTGCGCGTTTGCCGGCGACTTCGCAAAAGATCGCGCCGCCGATGATCAGCGCGGCGCCCATCAGGCGGACCGGTGTTATGGCTTCGCCCAAAAGGACGGCCGAGAACACGACGGCCGAAAGCGGCTCAAGGTAGCCGACGACCGCGACGGTCTGGACGGGCAGCTTGGCGACAGCACTAAAGTAGAGTAGGCAACCGATACCGGTGTTGACAATGCCGAGCATGGCGACGGCGTGCCAATCAATACTGGCGGCGACGCCGGCGGACAGGAATGAGGGGGCGCCCTGCGTGATGAGCGTGAGGACCAGCGCGGTCACAAAGGCGGCACTCACCTGGAGCGTGGAGTTTTCGAGGCCTTCGATGTGTGGCGCACCCTTGCTAGCGATGACCATCAGCGCATAGCAAAATGCCGAGGCGATGCCGCAGACGATACCCGCAATGGGCATATTGCCGCCTAGACCTTGCGCTGCAATGAGAAAGGCACCGCAAGCAACGGCGATAAAGCCGGCGATTTTGCCGCCGGTCAGCTTTTCGCCAAAGATGAGCGGGGAGAGCGCCATGACAATGATGGGGCCGCAGTAGTACAGCAGCGAGGATGCGCCGACGCCGATCGTCTGGTAGGCGCGGAACAGAAAAATCCAGCTGGCGCCCAGCGCGGCTCCCGAGAGGAGGAGGGCTGCGGTTTCGCGGGGGCGAGATGGCGCCTGCAACTTATGGCGTTGGGTGATGGCGAGGACGGTGACAAGCGAGAGGGCGCCCAAAAACGTGCGCAGCAGCACGATATCGGAGCTCGGTAGCGCGATGGCAGCGGCGATGATGCCGTTGGAGCCAAACAATAGCAATGCTGCTAGGTACGTAAACAGTCCGTTGTTCATGCGCTGACATCCCCTCTATATCCGAGCATGTTCACTATGGGTGAACTGGCTTTAGAAGAAAAGCGAATATAATGCATGGCAAACATGACAAAAACTCATGCAAAGGTGGAGGCGTGTCGTGGAAACGAATATTCAAAAGATGCAGGTGCTGCTGGAGACCGTGCGCGCCGGAAGCTTTACGCGTGCTGCCGAGCGCCTGAGCTACTCGCAGTCGGGCGTGAGCCGCATGGTGGGCGACCTTGAGGCAGACTGGGGTTTTAAGGTGCTTGATCGCAGCCGCGAGGGCGTGGTGCTTTCTGCCGACGGGCGGCAGGTTATGCCGGCGGTCGAGGCGCTCTGTGAGGAATTCACTCGCTTGCAGCGACGGGTGGATGAGATGCGTGGGCTCATGCGCGGCAAAATCTGCATCGGTACGTTTTCGAGTGTGGCGACCCACGTGCTGCCGCCGGTGATTGCGCACTTTCGCGCCGATCACCCGGACGTCGATTACGAGTTGCTGATGGGTGATTACTCCGAGATTGAGCAATGGGTGGCGGAAGGCCGCTGCGACCTGGGCTTTATTCCGCGCGAACCACGCGGCGCCGGCATAGCGTCGCGGCCGTTGGTGCAAGACGAGCTGATGGCCGTGGTGCCAGCGGACTCCTCGCTTGCCACCGCGGAGGTCGTTTCCCTTGCCGATTTGGCCAACGAGCAGTTTATTCTGCTGGAACGCGGCACCGATGACGAGATTACGCCGCTGTTTCGTCGCGCGGGCCTGACGGTGCGTTCTAAGCTGTCGACCTGGGATGACTATGCGATTATGGCTATGGTCGAGGACGGCCTGGGCGTGAGCATTCTTCCGGCGCTCATCTTGCGCCGCTGCCAGTTCGATGTTGCCGTGCGCCCACTCGAGGGACATCCTCATCGGCAGATCAACGCAATATACCGCACCGCTGACGTTTCGCTTGCCGCTGCTCGACTCCTTGAATATCTATAAAAGCGCGTATCCGTTGTCCACTTTGGGACAATCCTCGGGGTTCGGTACATTTTATTGTGAAATTGAACTTTCGGATAATGCGCCGCGTTATACTGCTGCCTAAATTGAACTCTGGTTCAATTCGTGTTCTATAAATTGAACTTTGCCAGCAAGGAGGTTCTAGTGGCCCAAGAGACGTTTAGCGATCGCCTGCGACAGACTATGTCCGATCGCGACGTTCGCCAGTCGGACGTAATCCGCGCATCGGAGATGCTCGGCAAAAAACTCGGCAAGAGTCAGATGAGCCAATATGTGAGCGGCAAGACGATTCCGCGGCGCGATGTGGCAGAGCTGCTCGCCTGCATTTTGGAGGTCGATGTTACCTGGCTGCTTGCCGGTGACGCCGATCAAGGCGAGGCATCATCGCCCCGTAACGTTTCCAAGCCCGAACCCCATCCCTCAGCTCAAATTCCAAGGAGCACCACCATGCGTACTTTTTCTAAATCCACCAAGCTTGATAACGTCCTGTATGATGTGCGCGGTCCCGTCGTCGACGAGGCCGCCCGTATGGAGGACGAGGGCGAGCGCATCCTCAAGCTCAATATCGGCAACCCGGCGCCCTTCGGTTTCCGCACGCCCGACGAGGTCATCAAGGACATGCGCCAGCAGCTGCCCGACTGCGAAGGCTATTCCAACTCGCGCGGTCTGTTCTCTGCGCGCAAGGCGATTATGCAGTACTCGCAGATCAAGGGCCTGCCCAACGTTCAGATGGAGCACATCTACACGGGCAACGGCGTGTCCGAGCTCATTCAGCTTTCGATGAACGCGCTGCTCGACAATGGCGACGAGATTCTGATCCCCAGCCCCGACTATCCGCTTTGGACGGCGTGCGCAACCCTTGCCGGCGGCCATCCCGTGCACTATCTGTGCGATGAGCAGGCCGATTGGTATCCCGATCTGCAGGATATGGAGTCCAAGATCACGAGCGCGACCAAGGCCCTCGTCATCATCAACCCCAACAACCCCACGGGCTCGGTCTACCCGCGCGAGGTGCTCGAGGGCATCGTCGAGGTTGCGCGCAGGCACCAGCTCATGATCTTTGCCGATGAGATCTACGACCGTCTGTGCATGGACGGCTACGAGCACGTCTCGATTGCCTCGCTCGCTCCCGATCTGCCCTGCGTCACCTTTAGCGGCCTTTCCAAGTCGCACATGATTGCGGGCTATCGTATTGGCTGGATGGTGCTTTCGGGCAACCAGCGCTGTATGAGCGATTTCATCATGGGCATCAACATGCTCTCTAACATGCGCCTGTGCTCCAACGTGCCGGCTCAGTCGATCGTCCAGACGGCACTCGGTGGCCATCAGTCCGTTAACGACTACATCCGTCCCGGCGGCCGTGTCTACGAGCAGCGCAACTTTGTGTATGAGGCGCTCAACAAGATTGACGGCATCTCGGTGGTTAAGCCGCGTGCGGCGTTCTACATCTTCCCCAAGATGGATGTGAAGAAGTTCAACATCACCGATGACGAGCAGTTCGCCCTCGACCTGCTGCACGAGAAGAAGATCCTGATCACGCGCGGCGGCGGCTTCAACTGGGCTGAGCCCGACCACTTCCGCATCGTGTACCTGCCGCGCATGGAAGTGCTCAAAGAGTCGCTCGAAGACCTCGCCGACTTCTTCGATCATTACCGTCAAAGCTAAGGGATAGAGGCTCTATACAATCGAAAGCTCCCTGCAGTTGCTTGGCTGCAGGGAGCTTTCTTGAATCAGTGGAACTAAATAACAATTCCGTTGCAGTGGTCGATTTCGTGCTGGATGATCTCGGCGGTGTAGCCCGAGAAGTTTTTGATGCGGCGGACGAAGTTCTCGTCCAAATACTCAACCTTAATGCGGCGATAGCGGGTACAGGGACGCTCGCCGATCAGCGAGAGGCACCCTTCGCTCGTCTGATAGGCATTGACCTGCTCAAGAATTTGAGGATTGTACATCAGGAGCGTCCTGTTGCCGTCCTTTACGCAGATGATGCGTTTGCGCACGCCGATCATGTTGGCGGCGAGGCCCACGCACTCGCGCTCATGCTCGTGGAGTGTATCTAGGAGATCCTGCCCGGTCGCGGCATCGTCGGGTCCCGCGTCTTCGGAAGGCAGACGCAAAAAGAACTCGGATTTCATGATGGGCTTAATCATGGCGGGCTCCTCATGTCTTATGCTTTCGTGGACTTTTAATAATAGCGCGGAAGGAAAGCTGCGCGTCCGCGTTACAATCTTTCGACGTTGGACCATGTTGCCAGACTCGTCGTGTACGGCGTCTGGCGTAAGTCTAGGGCTCATTTTTCGCCCTGGACTGTTCCTCTGGGGCGATGCGACTGTCGTTCCAAGAGGAAGGAAATGCATGGGGAGCAAATCTCAGCAACAAGTTAGAGTAACGCCATCGGGCACTGCGGCGCTTCTCGTCGTAATGTATATCGCAGCCTTTGTCGCCGCGTTTAACGAGAACATCATTAACGTGGCGTTGCACGACATTATGGCGGCCTTTTCGGTGAGTGCCACCACGGCGCAGTGGCTCGTTTCGGGCTACATGATCGTGACGTCGATCTTTACGGCCATCATGGCCTTTCTGTCCGGCCGTTTCTCGACGCGCAAGCTGCTGTTTTTCGCATGCGGATGCATGGTCGCCGGCGAAGTCCTGTGCCTGGTCGCTCCGTCGTTTAGCGTTTTGCTGCCAAGCCGTATTTTGCAGGCTGCGGGATCGGGCATTTTGTTTCCGCTCATGATGAATGTGGTGCTGTCTTGTGCCCCGCGCGAGAAGCTCGGTCTGTATCTGAGCCTGGGCGGCGCCTGCATTACGCTAGGACCGGCGTTTGGACCCGTGATCAGCGGTCTTATGTGCACGTTATTTGGCTGGAGGGCGGTATTCGTAGTGCCGCTGGTGGGCGGCATTGCGGTCGCTGCGGCAGGCGTTAAGCTTGTTCAGAATGTCGGAGAGCGCTCGAACACCACGCTTGATATTCTGTCGGTTGTTTTGCTCGCGGCCGGCATTACGGCATTTGTGTATTCCGTGGGCGAGTTCTCGGCCAATTTGATTGCCGGTGTCGTGGCGCTTTTCGCCGCCGTTGTGCTGCTCGGCCTGTTTGCGGCCCGTCAGCTCAAGCTTGAGCATCCGGTGCTTAACGTGCGTCCCATGGCGAGTGTTCGTTTTTGGCCTGCGTGCTTGCTTGTGGTGGTATCGATGATGACGACGTTCTCGATGAGCGTTTTGTTGCCGCTCTATTTTGAGGGCGCATACAGAATGACCGCACTTGTTGCGGGCTTGCTCATTTTGCCGGCGATTGCCTGCAACGCCGTGACCTCGATTGTGGGCGGACGCGTGATGGACGCCCGTGGCGCATGGCCGCTGCTGCCGGTCGGCTTTACCCTGATTGCCGTGGGGCAGACTGCCATCTCGATGACGGCGGCAAGCATGAACATCGGCGTCGTCGTGGCGCTGACCGTTGTGGTGTATGCCGGAGTCGGTTTGGTGCTGAGCCCCTCGCAAACGGCCGGCTTGGAGACGCTGCCCGCCGCTGAGCATCCTCACGGAACGGCATTGCTCAACACGTGGAACATGATTGCCGCATCGTTTGGCCCGTCGCTGTTTATCGGCCTGCTCTCGAGTTCTGCGGCGACTGCCGGTGTCGCTGGCGCTGCGACGGACGTTGCCCAGGCAATTGGATTTGCAGCTGCCGTGCGTGTGGCAGCTGCAATTGCCGTGGTTGGGTTCGCGACGTCGCTGGTGTACGCTCGTCGCGAGTCGCACATGTCGCATTAATGTGTGCATATAGATTCTGCAGCTAGATTGGATGGCGACACCATAAACTAATGGACGTTTTGCCGAGAGGCATGAATGTTTAAAGCGCAAAGAGTGCGCGACGGGCCCCGCGAATGGGGCGATGATGCCCGAGAGGGCCAAGAAGGAGTCTCATGTCTGAGAACGAAGAGATCATGAACGAGACCGAGAACGAGACCATGGCTGCCGAGGTCGAGGCAGTCGAGACCGTGGAGACCGAAGCTGCCGAGGTTGAGGCTGCTGACGAGGTTTCCGCCGAGGAGGAGGCCGATGTTGTCGAGGCCGCCGTTGATTACGATGACGAAGAGCTGATGGACAAGATGCAGAAGGCCGCCCGCCTGCTGCGTAGCCGTCGCTTTGCTATTTCTAAGGAGGAGGAGGCCAAGGCCGAGCGCATGGCGAACATCGAGCGCGCCATCAAGCTTCTTGACCTCAAGCCCAAGATGGAGCAGAAGGAAATGTCCGACCTGCTGGGCATGCGCCTTCGTGAGCTCGATGGCCTGATGGCCGAGGCCGAGGCTGCCGATCTGGTCGGCCGCATCGACGATGCCGAGGGCGATATGCGCAAGATCGTCGTCTTCGCTGCCGAGGATGCCGCTGAGGGCCTGGTCGAGCTTGCCAACAAGAAGGAGAAGCTCCTGCCCGAGCTTTCTTACGAGGAGGCCACCGAGCTGATGGCCGCCCTCGATAAGGTCATCGCTCCGCTCGTCGCCATGGGCCTGGACGAGGACCGCGGTCCTCGCGGCGGCCGTGACGACCGTGGCGGCCGTGGCGGCGACCGTGGCGGGCGCGGCGGCTTTGGCGATCGCGGTGGCCGTGGTGGCGACCGTGGCGGTCGCGGTGGCCGCGGCGGCTTTGGTGACCGCGGCGGCGACCGTGGCGGTCGCGGCGGCTTTGGCGGCAACCGTGGTGGCTATGGCGACCGCGGTGGCAACCGTGGCGGCTTTGGTGGCAACCGTGGTAACGACCGCGGCGGTCGCGGTGGCGATCGTGGCGGCCGCAACGGCGGCGGCTTCCGCGGCAATCGTTTTTAGTTACGGCGTTTTACCAAACGCCGTAACGGACCGACGCTGCGCGGGCCGCATTTGGACAATCTGACGTTCAACTTCAAGGGCGCGAC
>CANNOC010000017.1 GCA_947507155.1 uncultured Collinsella sp.
TCCTGTCGTTTCCGTGCCCTCGGATTGGGTCATAGTGTCTGACTTATGCTCAACCTATGGCGTCATCTCGCCCCAAAAGGGCCTCCCTCGCTCTGGCGGGTTTTCGCTGTCGATACCAAAACATCGGCGTTGTCGAAGTAGTCATTGGGGACGTTCTTAAATGACTACATAGCAAATGAGAGTGGATAATCTCCCGGTTTGAGTCTGCATTCGAGCTCAAAGTGGGAGATTATCCACTCTCATTTGCTATGCGTTCGAAAATCCACGCTCGTTTGTTTTCTGCCTACATTTGGAGGAAGAGCTCGTGGAGGCGGGTGTCGTCGTCGAGCTCGGGGTGGAAGGTGACACCAAGCTGATTGTCTTGACGGGCGGCGACGATACGGCCATCGACTTCGGCTAGGGCCTTGGTATTGCCGTGCACCTCGACGATGCGGGGCGCACGGATAAATGTTAATGGCACTTCACCGTCGATGCCGTCTACCTGCCCCTTGGTGTGAAAGCTGCCGAGCTGTCTGCCATAGGCATTACGCTCAACGAGTACATCCATGGTTGCCAGGCGCGGCGCCCCTTTATCGTCATGGGCGGCAAGGTCGTGAGCCAGTAGAATCAGGCCGGCGCAGGTGCCAAGGACAGGCATGCCTTCAACAATGCGGGTGCGAAGCCCCTCGAGCATACCGAGTTCGGCAAGTAGCTTGCCCTGAACGGTGGACTCGCCGCCGGGGAGGACCAGGCGGTCAAAGTTCTGCTGCAAATCGGCCGCCTGCCTCAGCTCAATACAGTGTACGCCCAGCTCGGATAGTCTTGCCTCGTGCTCGGCAAAAGCGCCTTGGACCGCCAGCACGGCGACCGTCTGGTCTACATAATCGCTCATATGCGACCCTTTCTGCCGGACTAGCGCCCGCGCTCCTCCATGATAATCTCGATCTCGTCGGCGTTGATGCCCACCATGGCCTCGCCCAGGTCCTCCGAAAGCTCGGCAATGAGCTTGGCGTCGGTGAAGTTTGCCACAGCCTTAACGATGGCGGCGGCGCGCTTGGCGGGGTCGCCACTCTTAAAGATGCCCGAGCCGACAAAGACACCCTCGGCGCCCAGCTGCATCATCAGCGCGGCGTCGGCGGGGGTCGCTACGCCGCCGGCGGCAAAGTTCACCACGGGAAGCTTGCCCGTGGCATGAACCTCGCGTACCAGCTCGACCGGAACCTGCAGTTGCTTGGCTGTCTCAAAGAGCTCGTCGTCGCGCAGAGCAACAACGTCGCGGATCTGCTTTTGGATCTTGCGCATGTGGCGCACAGCCTGGACGACGTCGCCCGTGCCCGGTTCGCCCTTGGTGCGAATCATCGTGGCGCCTTCGGTAACACGGCGCAGCGCCTCGCCCAGATCGCGGGCACCACAGACAAACGGCACGTCAAACTGGGTCTTGTCGATGTGATAGACGTCATCGGCAGGGGAGAGAACTTCGGACTCGTCGATGTAATCGATCTCGATGGCCTGCAGGACCTGCGCCTCGACAATGTGACCGATGCGGCACTTGGCCATAACAGGGATGGAGACGGACTCTTGGATGCCCTTGATCATCTTGGGGTCGCTCATGCGCGTGACGCCGCCTGCGGCGCGGATGTCGGCCGGAATGCGCTCGAGTGCCATGACGGCGCAGGCGCCCGCCTCCTCGGCGATGCGTGCCTGCTCAGGCGTGGTGACGTCCATGATGACGCCGCCCTTGAGCATCTGCGCGAGCTCGCGATTGAGTTTGACGCGATCGGCCTTGCTGGTCTGTTCTGCCATGGTTGCTCCCTTGATTGGCATGTGCATTGCTTGACGGAACATCCTATCGGGGAGCTGGGTATGGCAAAATACTCAGTTTTCGAGATAATAACAAGGTCAGACTAATACCAGATTGAACGGTTCGATATGGTCAGGTGATATGCTCATGCTTGACTACAATTTGGAAAAACGCGGCGAAGCATCGCTCTATGAGTATGTTTACCAGCAAATTCGAGATGATATTGTAGCTGGACGCATTGCGGCGGGGGAGCATCTTCCGTCTAAGCGCGCCTTTGCCAGTCATCTGGGAATCAGTGTCATTACCATCGAGAATGCATATAGCCAGTTACTTGCCGAGGGTTATATTTGCTCAAAGCCGCGGCGTGGCTACTACGCTTGCGAGCTTCCGGATGCACCGGTTTTGCCTTTGGCTACGGGGAACATCGACCGAGATGTCGTCTCTGTGGGCCCTAGCGCGCATGATGCCGACGGACAGGTCGAGCGATTCGATGCGCTCTCTCCTTCCGCTTTGGAGGCGGCGCGGCTTTGGCAAAGCGCACTGCGGGCGACGCTGGCATCCGAAGACGAGCGCGAAATCTTCTCGCCCGCGCCAGCGCAGGGCACCGCTCGGCTACGACGCGCAATTGCTCACCATCTGCGCGGGACAAGGGGTATGAATGTCGACCCCGACAACATCGTTATCGGTGCGGGCGCCCAGCTGCTCGATACCATGTTGGTTCAGCTGCTTGGCGCGGACAAGGTGTATGCCGTTGAGGACCCGGGCTATTTGCGCCTGACGCGCATCTATCAGGCTATGGGCTGCAAAGTTCGACATATCCCGTTGGATGATGAGGGCGTGGACTTGAGCACTCTGCAGAAAAGCGGGACCGATGTCCTTCACCTGATGCCGTCCCATCAGTATCCGACCGGCCTGGTGACGAGCATCGCGCGCCGGTATGCGCTGCTGAGCTGGGCTGCCGAACGGCCGGGTCGATATCTCATCGAAGATGACTTTGATTGTGAGTTTCGCCTTGCCGGCAAGCCGATTCCCGCGCTCGCGTCAATCGATGCCGCCCAGTCGGTTATCTACACCAACACGTTTTCGAAGAGCCTTTCATCGGCATTGCGTCTAGCGTACATGGTGTTGCCCGATGAGCTGATGGAACGGTTTAGGCGCAACCTTGGTTTTTACGCCTCGTCGGTGAGTTCTGTTGACCAGGTCGCTTTGGCTCGTTTGCTGGAATCGGGTGATTACGAGCGGCATGTGAACCGCGTGCGCGTTCGTGCTCGCGAGGCGCGTGATGGCCTGATGGCGCTTGTGCGGAAGGTGTTTCCGGCAGGGGAGGTCTCGATTGAACATGCGGACGCGGGCCTTTACTGCACCGTTGCCCTGTCCGAGGACGGAGCGGGGAAGAGTTTCGCGAAGGCTCTTGCTGACGCTCGTATTTCCTATGTCAACATCGCCGATTGCCTGTGGACGGGTGATCGGGCATCGACTAAGAGCGCTCCATCTCGCGTCCTCATTCAATACGACGACCTGAGCCCTCAGTCGCTCATCGTTCTTCAAGAACAGCTGCAATAAGCCCACGAAAAAGGCCCGAACCAATACGGTCCGGGCCTCATCGAGCTAGAGGTTATGTCTCAGGCGGTTGGCTTAGCCAAAGTAGCGCTTGAGCAGGCCGGCGAAAGCCTTGCCGTGGCGGGCCTCGTCGCGAGCCATCTCGTGCACGGTGTCATGGATGGCATCGAGGCCAGCGGCCTTGGCGCGCTTGGCGAGATCGGTCTTGCCGGCGGTGGCGCCGTTCTCGGCCTCAACGCGCATCTCGAGGTTCTTCTTGGTGGAGTCGGTCACGACCTCGCCCAGGAGCTCAGCGAACTTGGCGGCATGCTCGGCCTCCTCGTGGGCAGCCTTCTCCCAGTACAGGCCGATCTCGGGGTAGCCCTCGCGATGAGCGACGCGAGCCATGGCCAGGTACATACCGACCTCAGAGCACTCGCCCTCAAAGTTGGCGCGCAGGTCGGCAACGATGTCCTTGGAGACGCCCTCCATCTTGGCGACGCCCACGACGTGCTCGGCAGCCCACTCGAGCTGGCCCTCCTCCTGCTTCAGGAAACGAGAACCGGGAACGCCGCACTGGGGGCACTTGAAGTCCTCGGGCAGCTGGTCGCCGTCGAACTCTTCCACATAACCGCAAACGGGGCAAACAAACTTCATGATTCGATCCTTTCGATCGATGGCGATGGTGCGCTCGCCCGGTCCCATAAGGGCCCTCTCCGGACGTGCGTCTTGACGAGTTCTATTATCCATAAATGAGACTGAAAGTGAAGCCTATTAGGAATGATTTTTAATAAAACAATTTTGAGATATGAAGATGTTGATTGATTAACGATTGGCAGGCCGTCTTTGACCGCCGCTGAGTACAATCGGTCGAGCAAATGTTGACGAATCAACAAATGAAGGAGTTTCCTTTATGCATCTAGCCCGCCGCGCCTGGTGCCGAACGTATCAAACGGTTTTTCGCATCGCATTGCCGGTGCTGCCCTATACCGAGCCACGCATTTTGGAGCATGCCGAGGATATGCCCGCGGTGCTTCAAAAGCGCTCGATACAGCGGGTTCTTATGGTAACGGATCTCGGCATTGCCCGTCTGGGGCTCACGGCGCCGCTCGAGACGGCGCTCGCATCCAGGGGAATTGGCGTTACGGTCTATGCCGAAACGCGTGCGAACCCCACGGTCTCAAACGTGGAGGAAGCGGCGGCGCTGTATCGCGAGAACGACTGCCGGGCCATTATCGGCTTTGGCGGTGGCTCGGCCATGGACTGTGCCAAGGGCGTGGGAGCACGCATCGCGCAGCCAAACAAGCCCATCAACAAGATGCGCGGGCTGCTGCGGATTCATCGTCGCCTGCCGCTGCTCATCGCCGTTCCCACCACGGCAGGCACGGGAAGCGAGGTCACACTTGCAGCGGTAATTACCGATGACGAGACGCACTACAAGTACCCCATTAACGACTTTGTGCTTATCCCGCGCCTTGCGGTGCACGACCCCGAGCTTACGCGCGGCCTGCCCGCCTCCATTACGGGGCAGACGGGCATGGACGCCCTGACGCATGCCGTCGAGGCCTTTATCGGGCGAAGCACTACGCCCTATACGCGCAAGATGGCGCGACAGGCGGTGCAGCTCATCCACGACAATTTGCTCGAGGCCTATGAACATGGCGACGACATGCGTGCGCGTCGCAACATGCTTTCGGCGGCGTATAAGGCGGGTGTTGCCTTTACGCGCTCCTATGTTGGATACGTTCATGCCATCGCACACAGCCTGGGCGGGCGTTACGGGATTCCGCACGGCTTGGCCAACGCCATCATCCTGCCGCATATGCTTCGCGCCTATGGCGAAACTGCTGCTCCTAAGCTCGCCGATCTCGCCCGCATGGCCGGTATCGCGCCGGCTAACGCGCAGGACAGCCTGGCGGCCGAGGCCTTTATCGATTGGGTCGATCGAATGAACGCCGCCTTGGACATTCCCAAATATGTCACGGGCATTCGCCGCTCTGACATTCCCGAAATGGCGGTGCATGCCGATGCCGAGGCCAATCCCCTGTACCCCGTTCCACTCCTAATGGACCGTTTGGAGCTCGAGCGTATGTACGAGGTCGTCGCGGGTGGTATGTTTGAGGACGAGAACTAGGAGGGTCCATGAACACCGAGGAAATTGCGTGCATCGTCGGCGATCAGCGCACTTACTTTAAGACGCACGCTACGTTTGATGTCGATGCTCGACGTCGCGCGCTTGTGCGCCTGCGCGAGGCGGTACGGGCGCACGAGGCCGATATTGCCCATGCGCTCAAGACCGATTTGGGAAAGTCGCATGACGAGGCATATATGTGCGAGATCGGCACGTCGCTTTCTGAGATTCGTCATCAGATTGCGCATGTGGCTCGATGGAGTCGTCCGCGCCTGCGTCCGTGTGACCTTGCCAACGCCGTGAGTGTGTGCAAAACGCAAGCCGTGCCCTATGGCGTCACGCTCATCATGGCGCCCTGGAACTACCCGTTTTTGCTGACGCTCGAGCCGCTTGCCGGGGCCCTTGCCGCGGGCAATACCGTGGTCATCAAGCCGAGCGCCTATGCTCCGGCATCGAGCGCGGTGCTCAAGCAAATCTGTGAAGAAGCATTTGATCCGTGCTTGGTGACGGTTGTCGAGGGCGGGCGCGCCGAAAACGAAGCGCTGCTCGACGAGTGCTGGGACAAGATCTTCTTTACCGGTAGCGTTCCGGTCGGCAAGCTCGTCATGGAGCGCGCAAGCAAAAACCTTACACCCGTGACGCTTGAGCTGGGCGGAAAGAGCCCCTGCATCGTGGATGCGACGGCAAACTTGAAGGTCGCGGCACGGCGTATCGCCTTTGGTAAATGGCTCAACGTGGGGCAGACCTGCGTGGCGCCCGACTACCTGCTGGTCGATACGCGCGTGCACGATGAACTGCTGGGCCTCATCAAGGAGGAGGTCCGTCGCATGTTTGGCGAGCACCCGCTCGATAACGAGGACTACGGGCATATCGTCAACGCCAAGCATTTTGCCCGCGTGCGTGGGTTGATCGACCCCGATAAGGTCGTGCTGGGAGGCATGGCGCGCGAGTCGTCGCTCAAGATTGAGCCGACGATCCTAGACGGCGTGACCCCCGATGACGCCGTGATGCAGGAGGAGATTTTCGGCCCGATCTTACCGGTGCTGGCGTTTGAGAGCTTAGACGAGGCCGAAGCGTTTATCACAGATCGTCCGACGCCGCTGGCCCTGTATATCTTTAGCCAGGATCGCGCAGTTCAGCAGCGTTTTGTGCGTTACGTGCCTTTTGGTGGCGGCTGTGTCAACGACACGATCATGCACTTGGCTACGAGCCATATGGGCTTTGGCGGCATGGGAGCGAGCGGTATGGGACAGTACCATGGCCGCGAGAGCTTCGATACGTTTAGCCACAAGAAGAGCATCGTGAACAAGGCAACGTGGCTGGATGTGCCATTCCGCTATGCTCCTTACGCAAGCTGGAAGCACAAGTTCGTGCGCATGTTTGTGCATTAGAATCAGATGGCGTAGGGACAAACCGTCGAAAAGACGCAGACAGGATGAATTTGTGTCCGCACGGGTCCGTAAACTTCTCAGTAAGGTTAAGCGCCGGTTTATCCGGCCGTTAGAGGAGTTGCCATGTACGAGCCTTCACGTGTTCTTCTGTCATTTCACATTGCGGGATTTCAGTATGCCGATGGCGCCTTGGTCCTGGGCGATCTTAAAGCGGGCGATAAGCTGACGCTGTGTGCCGAGCGCGATAATCCCCATGACCCTGAGGCGGTTGCGATCTATTACGGCAACACCAAGCTCGGCTATGTTCCGGGAAACGAGGTCGGCCCACTGTCCTTGATGATGTATTACGGCCACGAGGACGTATTTGAGGCCCGCGTGCAACAGGTTGCCCCCGAGCGCAGCCCGTGGCATCAGGTGCGCGTTGGACTCTATGTGGTGGATGCTCGCTAATCGGTAAGGGAGGCTGCCATGTTTGACGACGATGACCTGTTCGATTTGACGGATGGTTCGTTTGAGTGGGATCTGCTACTCGACGACGATGAGCTGGAACAGGACCGTAAGATGCGGCAGGACAAGAAAACTCAGGGTGACGCTTCGAAAAAGAAAGACAAACGCCGTCGCGGCCTGTTCGGCGGGCTCTTTGGCTAACCGCCGCATCGCTGTGTCTGTATACTTAGCACGAGTTTGACGCGTTGCGAAATGAGGACATGGACGATGATGTGGTTTACCGCCGACCTGCACCTGGGCGATACGAATATCTTGCACGACATGGATCGACCGTTTGGTTCGGTCGAGGAGATGAATCGTAAGGTCATCGATGCCATCAATGAGCGCGTTGCTGCGGACGACCGTCTCTATATTCTGGGTGACTTTACCTATCGCTTGCCCTTGGCGGAGGCGGTGCGCCTGCGCGAGCGTATCGAATGCAAGAATGTGACGCTCATCCGTGGCAACCATGACGGCGACTGGGAAGATCCGGACGCGCCGCATATATGGGAAGACGTGCGCGATTACTTGGAGATTGCTCCCGGCTATGCCAAGGGCCATCGTCTGGTTATGAGCCACTACCCCATGCTCAGCTGGAATGGCAAGGCGCGTGGTGCCATCATGCTGCATGGGCATATCCACAGCAGGGGAGACCGCACCAACGCACGCAACCGCGATCGCGAGCGCCCTATCTTTCGCTACGATGTCGGCCTCGACGCCAACGAGTACATGCCCGTAAGCCGTGATCAAATCCTCGGCTTCTTTGGGTTATAGAGCGCCAGAACCACCATAAGGGGGACACAGTGCACCTTTGTGGTGGTTTTCACATAGATTGGAGTCGTTATGAAGCAATTGCTTATTCGTGCCGATGATATCGGGTATTCGTATGCCGTTGACTTAGGGATTGCTCGCAGCGTCAACGAGGGCTTGGTGCGCTCGGCGGGCCTTATGCCTAATATGCCCGAGGCCGAGCGTGGGTGGTCGCTCGTGGCGGATGCCGATATTGCAGTGGGCCAGCATACCAACGTGTGCCTGGGCAAGCCGTGCGCCGATCCGGCGCTCATCCCGAGCATGCTCAACGAGAGCGGCGAGTTCCATAGCAGCCGTACCTTCCGTGAGCATTTTAAGCGCGGTGAGGAGCTGATAGACTTCGACGAGGCCTGCATCGAGATCCGCGCACAGCACGACCGCTTTGTCGAGATTGTGGGCCGCGAGCCCGATTACTTTGAGGCCCATGCCGTCATGAGCGAAAACCTTAACCGAGCGATCTCGGCGGTTGCCCAGGAGCTGGGCCTTAAGGAGCAAAAGGCGAGCTTCGACCCCACGGCGGTGGTGCGTTGCGGAAATACTGATCTGCGCATGGTGATGCATTCGATGGAGCCGGGCTACGAACCCAAGGACTCGATTATGCAGGCGGTTCGCGAGATGTCCGACGGCGAGACGGTCGTCTTTGTGTGCCACCCGGGCTATCTCGATCGGTTTATCCTCGAGAACAGCTCGCTTACGACCGATCGTACCAAGGAAGTCGACGCGCTGATCGACCCTGAGCTGCGCGCTTGGCTCGGGTCTCAACCTGATCTTCGCCTGGTCGACTATCGCGACCTGTAGTGACCCATGCCACCACAAAGGGGACAGGCACCTTTGTGGTGGTTCTGGCGCCGTTGCCATTCTGGCGGCGGCGCCTTTTTGTCCGTGCGGCGCGGTAGAGTGTAGGCGGTTGAAATTTGCGTCCATCGAGGAGCTGCTATGAACGAGATCAAGTGCCCGCATTGCGGCGAAGTTTTTAAGGTCGATGCGTCCGGCTATGCGGATATCGTCAAACAAGTGCGCGATGCCGAGTTTTCGCGCGACCTGGACGAGCGTGTGAAGGCAGTCCAGCGCGAGGGCGAGCAGGCGCTGGAGCTTGAGCGCTCGCGTTCGACGGCTGCCTTGCAAAAGGCAGAGTCTCAGCGCAACGCTCAACTTGTCGAGCAGAAGAACGCCGCGGAGCAGAAGCTGGCACAAGAGGTTGCCAAGCGCGACGCTGAGCTTGCCGAGCTGCGCGCCAAGCTCGAGGGCGCTGCCACAGAGCGCGAGAGCGCAAGTCAGCGCGCGGCGGTTGAGGCCCGTGCCGATGCTCAAAAGGAAAACGCCGAGCTTCAGCGAGAAATCGACAATTTGCGTGCGCAACTAGAGCGCAAAGATGACGAAGCCAAGCTCGTCGAGTCGGCGGCCCGCAATGCTGCTCAAAACGATTTGGCTGCACGTGATGCTCAGATTGCCGAGCTGCAGGCCAGGCTTGCCGCGGCGGACAAGGCCCAGGAGATGGCGCTTGCCGCCGCCGCGGCCGAGTCGCAGCGTGAGCTTGATACCGCTCGCAGCGAGGCCGAGCGCGCGCTTGCTGACTACCGCGCGACGGTACAGGAGAAGTTTTCCGCCGCAAAGGCACAATCTGAGCAAGAGGCCGAGGGTCTGCGTGCCCAGTTGCGCGAGCAGGAACTGATGGCAAAAATGAACCTGTCGGAGGCGGTCGCCGCGGCGGAGCGAGAGCGCGATGAGGCACGTGCCAAGCTGACGAGCGAGCTGGCGGTGCGCGATTCTCGCGAGGAACAGGCCAAGGCGGCACACGAGCTCGAGCTTGCGCAGGCCAAGCGCGCGAGCGATGACCTGATTCGCTACAAGGATGAAGAGATTGAGCGCCTTAAGGACATGAAGGTGCGCCTGTCCACCAAGATGGTGGGCGAGTCGCTCGAGCAGCACTGCGAGACCGAGTTTAACCGTCTGCGCATGACGGCGTTTCCCAACGCGTACTTCGAGAAAGACAACGATGCGTCCGAGGGTACCAAGGGCGACTTTATCTTCCGCGAGTGCGATGCGAGCGGCAACGAGGTCATTTCGATTATGTTCGAGATGAAAAACGAGAACGACGAGACTGCGACCAAGCACAAAAACGAGGACTTCTTTAAGAAGCTCGATCACGATCGTCGCCAGAAAGGCTGTGAGTACGCGGTGCTCTGCACGCTACTCGAGCCTGAGAGCGAGCTCTATAACGCGGGAATCGTGGACGTGAGCTATCGCTACGAGAAGATGTACGTGATTCGCCCACAGTTTTTCATTCCCATGATTACACTTCTTCGCAACGCCGCCATGGGTTCGCTGCGCTATAAGCAGGAGCTGGCGGAGTACAAACAGCAGAATATCGACGTCACGAACTTCGAGGCCAAGATGGAAAAGTTCAAGAACGATTTCGGCCGCAACTACGAGATCGCGAGCCGCAAGTTCCAAACGGCAATCGATGAGATCGACAAGACGATTAGCCATCTGCAGAAAACCAAGGAGGCGTTGCTGTCCTCCGAGAACAATCTGCGCCTTGCCAACAAGAAGGCCGACGATCTTACCATTCGCAAGCTCACATGGGGCAACAAGACCATGAAGGCCGCCTTTGACGAGGCACGCGGGGCTGCGCCAGAGACAAACGATGAGCCAGCCGAGGCGGATTCGTATGAGGTCGAGGATGCCGAGTAAGGCATAGCAGATAGCGCAAAAGCGGGGCCGCTGGCGATATTGCCAACGGCCCCGCTTGTTTCGCTCCAGTATGTTCGGCTAGTCCTCGAGCAGGTCCTCGATAAAGCCAACGCGGTAGTTTTTGAAGATGACCTCGCCGCCGTCTTGCGTGGCGTCCAGATCGACATCGCCCATGATGCCAAAGTCGTGGTCGCCATCCTCGTCGGCAAAGATCTGGTGCACGTGCCATACGTGCGCGGTCTTCTCGTCGGACTCGTCGATGGAAAACATCGCGGCGCTGCGGGCATCTCCGTCGGTGAGGATTTCCTCGTGCTGCTCGTGGTAGGCATCGAGCGCCTTTTGCCAGCGAATTTCGCTCATGCCCCAGCCGTCGTCGAGCTCGCCCAGGTTGCGAACGTGCTCGCGGGCGGCAAGGGTCACGCGGCGGAAGAGCGCATTGCGCACCAACAGCGTGCAGCCGCGGCGGTCCGCCACGACCTCGTCAATGCCCTGTGGCGGCGCGGCATCGAGGGCCGCCGGGTTGCCGGCGTTCTCCCACTCGTCCACCAGGCTCGAGTCCACCGAGCGCACCACAAAGCCCAGCCACGAGATAATGTCGCGCAGGCGCTCGTCGCGTTTCTCGATGGGCACGGTGCGGTCGAGCGAACGGTAGGCCTCTGCCAGGTAGCGCAGCAAAATACCCTCGGAGCGGGCGATGCCGAGCTTTTGAATGTAGCCCTTAAAATCGCTCGCGCTTTCCAGCATATCGCGCAGAACGCTCTTGGGAGAGAGCTGATAGTCGTTTGCCCAGGGTACTTCCTGACAGTACTTGTCAAAAGCGGCGTCGAGCAAATCCTCGAGCGGCTTTTCGTACGTGACGTCTTGAATGCGCTCCAGACGCTCCTCATATTCGATGCCGTCGGCCTTCATCTCGGCCATAGCGCGATCGCGTGCTGCGCGCTCCTGTGCGCGCAGCACCTGCTTGGGATCCTCGAGCGTTGCCTCGACCATCGAGATCAGATCCATGGTATAGGTCTCGCTCTCGGGATCGAGCAGCTCCAACGCGGCAAGCAAGAACGGCGAGAGCGGCTGATCGAGCGCGAAGTCCTCGGGCAGATCGACCGTCAGCGCATAGTCGATGCCTGGTGCGGCGTCAGCCGGGGCGTCGGGTGCGGGCGGCACCTCGGTGCGAACGACGACGCCGGAATCGATGAGCGTGGCGAAGATTTCGTCGGCGCGAACCTCGAGCTTGGCCTTTTCCTCGGGCGTTTGCAGGCTTGTCTCGATGAGGTCGTGCACGCGGGCTCGCGCATCGCCGCCCTGCTCGACCACGCTAATCACCATGGAGTGTGTGATGCGAAGGCGCGGCTTGAGCGTTTCGGGCTGCGTCTCGATCAGGCGCTCAAAGGTCTGCTTGTTCCAGGTGACAAAGCCCTCGGGGGCCTTTTTCTTTTTAATCTTACGGAGCTTTTTGGGGTCGTCGCCCGCTTTGGCCATAAGTTTGGCATTCTCGATCTCGTGCTCCGGGGCCTCGGCAATCACCATGCCCTCGGTATCGAAGCCCGAGCGGCCGGCGCGACCGGCAATCTGATGGAACTCACGGGCGCGCAGGCGACGCATCTTGTAGCCATCGAACTTGGTGAGCGCGGTGAGGACCACGGTGTGGATGGGTACGTTGATACCGACGCCGAGCGTATCGGTACCGCAGATGACGGGCAGCAGGCCCTGCTGTGCCAAGCGCTCGACCAGCAGGCGATAGCGCGGCAACATGCCAGCATGGTGCACGCCGACGCCGCATCCAAGCAGACGTTTAAGAATCTTGCCAAAGGCCGTGGAGAAGCTCGTGCCTTTGGCAGCTTCCTTAATGGCCTCGCGCTGCTCCTTGCTAGCGATGCCAAAATTGGCGAGCGACTGTGCCGTCGCAAGGGCGGCATCCTGGCTAAAGTGCACGATATAGAGCGGGGCCTCGCCGCGGCGCATGGCGAGCTCGACGGTGCCCTCGAGGGAGGTCGTCACATAGTCGTAGCTCAGCGGAACAGGACGCGGGGCGTCGACAACCAAGTCGCAAGCAGCGCCGGTGTGCTCCTCGAGTGAGGCGGCGATGGCAGTGACATCGCCGAGCGTGGCGCTCATGAGCATAAACTGCGTGCGGGGCAGGGTGAGCAACGGCACCTGCCAGGCCCAACCGCGATCGGGGTCGGCAAAGTAGTGGAACTCATCCATGGCCACGCAGCCCACATCGGCGTCCTCACCCTCGCGCAGCGCATCGTTGGCAAGGATTTCGGCCGTGCAGCAGATGACGGGTGCCTTGGTGTTGATATGCGTGTCGCCGGTGATCATGCCGACGTTATCGCGGCCGAGCACCTGCACAAGGTCGAAGAACTTTTCGCTGACCAGGGCCTTGATGGGGGCCGTGTAATAACAACGCTTACCCCGCGCCATGCCCATAAAGAGCATACCCAGCGCGACGAGCGATTTACCCGATCCGGTCGGTGTGCCTAAGATGACGTGATCGCCGGCAGCCAGGTCCATGAGGGCCTCTTCTTGGTGATCCCACAGTTCAATACCGCGATCGCTCGTCCATTCAAAGAAACGCTCGAAGGCCTGGTCGGGCGTGAGCCATGGCTCGGGCTCACTGCCATCCTCGGGCTCCCACCAGGTGGGGGAGAGCGCGCCGAGCGAGCCAAACTCGGCTTCGGTTCCCGTGCCGCCCGAGAATGAGCTGGCGGCGCCGGCGCCGGAGACGGTGCTGGCGGCGGTATCTGTCGTGGTCTGTGCCATGTGTTTGCTTTCTCTCGCGATTGTCCGCCAACTATTATGGCGTAGCGGCGGCGCGGGGCGGCAGCGCGCGAGAAAATGCAGGAAATGGGCGCGTGAAGTTAGTGCTCTTGCGGCAGGCGCTTCTTGCCTTTGCGGGCACGGTTTTTAAAGTTCTCGACGGCCTCTTCCATGCCGAGAGGCACGTAGGTGAGCTCATCGAGGTTTTCGGGCAGGTAACAGGCAAGGCTTTGCTCCTGCTCTCGGCCTGCTGCGAGTTGCTCTTCGGTAGGCTTCTCGCCGGGTGTGGCGCAGATGCCATAGACGGCGGCACCCATCTCGCGCGTGCGGCATTCATATTCGGTCTCGGGATGCTCGGGATGGTCGCGGCGGACGTCGTCACTTACCCAAAGCGTGTCGTAGCCTGCCGCGGCAAACTGCCCCAGGGCGTAATCGCGCAACGGCTTGCTGTCGGTGCGCAGCGTGACGGTGGCGCCGGCTGAAAAGAGCGGGCGGTAGAGCATCAGATGGTCGACATGGACGAGTCGTTTTTTGGCGTACTTGGCCTTGGGCTGCGGCGTGGGAAAGTTAATGGTAATGGCATCGAGCTCGCCTGCGGCAAACAGCTGCGGCAGCGATGCGGCGCCTCGGGGCAGGACGAGTACGTTTGATAGCTCCTGCTCGCAGATTTTCTGCGCGGCATAGGCGATGCAGATGGGCTCCTGGTCCATACCGATAAAGAGGGTGTTTGGCTCGTGGGTCGCGCGCTCTACAAGGTACGTTCCCTTGCCACAACCAAGGTCCAGGTGAAGGTGTTCGAAGGGCTTGCTGCCAACTGGCGCACAGGCCTCGCGCCAATCTCCGGCATAGGCCTCGGGGTTCGTCTCAATTGCATCGGCGTAGCGCTCCAGGCGCTCCTCGAGCACAAAGTTCTTAGGCGTGCGAACGTGGACGGCTCCCATGAGGCTCCTTGGTCATAAGTATGGAACGCATGGCTGCGCGTTCCATCAATGGGTTGAAAAAGGGGCGGGCATAGTTTGCCCGAAAGACGCGGTGCGGCTCGACGGCGAGTCGTCGGTGCCTACAGGCGCTTGAGAATCACATAGCGGTTGAGATCGCCGCTGCGACCGTCAGCATGGAAGCGCTCAAGCTCGCGCACGGGGACCTCGCCGCTCTTGTAGAACGTACGGACGCCGCGCACCAGGTCGGTGATCTGCTGATCGTCAAAGTGATGGCAATAACGGTAGGCGTGACGGTCGTTTTGCCAGCCAATAAGGTGGTCGCCGGCTTCAAACTGCGCGGAATCGTAACCCTCAAACGGCGGGGTGAGCTCGGCGCGGGCTTCGGCGCGAACGGCCTTGCGCGCCATGCGCTCGTCGTTCATAAACTCCCAAAAACTGATAGCGATGATGCCGCCCGGGCGCGTCTGGCGCACCAGGGCGTCGAGCACGCGTACACGATACTCGCATGACGGCACGTGGTGCATAAAGCCAAAGCAGACCGAGATGTCGGCGAGCGGTGCGTCGAAAAGGACATCGGGCGTCTCGGCGGGGTTGAGCTTCATGAGGGCATCGAGCGCGTCGAGTTCCTGGAAGTGCAGGTTGGGAATGCGCAGGGCGTGGCCATGTGCATCGATAGCCAAATCTTGACACGAGTCGACACCATAGAACTCAAACGGGCAGCTGGCGTCTGCCGAGGGGTTTGCGCCGTCGACGCCCTTGGCGGCAAGTGCGCCGCCGGCGGCAAAGTTCTCGAATCGCATGTTGCCGCAGGCGAGATCGAAGACGCGGACGGGATGCTCGATTGTGGCGACGTCGAGCTGTTCGAGCGCGATATCCATGGTACGTACCCAGCCGGGCCACGGGGCCTGGCGCGTATCGGAGAAGGAGGCGGAGTGCTCGCGATAGAACGTATTGTTGAGCTGGATGAGCGATGAGGCGAAATCGCGGTTCACGGCGCGGGACTCCCTCCGTTGGCGGTGCGGAATAAACAGTACGACCATACTACCGTTAACGCCGCAACGGGGACAACCGAGCCGTGGGTCATTGCTTTGTTTGGACACATTTCCGCAGCTCATATGTGCCCGCAACCGCCGGTTGTCAAAAATCTCACTAGAATAGGTGGCATGCTTTTGGCGGTGGCGGATAGATTTTTAACTGTGCAAGGCGCCTTAAGAACAAAAACGGTCCGGCGGCACGGCTGGCATCACATAGGAGGAACCATGAATGTAGAAACTGCGCAGCGGCTCGCCGACCTTCGTCGCAGCAAGGGTTTTAGCCAAGAAGGGCTGGCACGAAAGCTGGGACTGTCGCGCCAGGCGGTCAGTAAATGGGAGCGCGCGGAGAGCTCGCCCGATACCGAGAACCTGATCTCGCTCGCCAAACTCTATGGCGTTAGCCTGGACGAGCTGCTCAATCCGAGCGACGAGATCGAGGACGATATCGAGTTTGAGAACGAGGACCGCGCCCGTCAGCGCGAGGCCGAGGCGGCAGAGCGTGCTCGCACCCATGAGGCGGCGGCGCGCGCTACCGAGGCGGCAACGCAGGCGAGTGATGCTGCGGCCAAGGCGGCGCAAGCGGCAAGCTGGAGTGCGCAGGCCGCCAATGCCGCTACGGCGCAGGCGACGAGTGGCACCGCGGTTGGCTCGACTCCGGTGAAGGGCCCGTTCCAGTCGTTCCCGTATTGGGCCGTGTGCTGGCTGCTGTTCTTTTTGCTGATGTTCCTGTTTGGTGCCGGTCCCTTTGCCGCGCTGATCTTCTTTACGATCCCCATCTATCACTGGGTGGCGCGTGCGCTCGATGGCGATTGGGCGCGCGGGGATATCCAGGTTGGTCCGGCGCCGGCGGTCGCTAGGACTAAGGGGGAGGACGTTTTCACAGCGGTTGACGCTGACATGGCTGCCGCGACCACCGCTGAGTCGAGTGCCAAAGAAGGTGATGAATGATGAAGCTCTCGCATGAGTCTAAGAGGCGCTTGGGCATTGGCATCGGAGCGTTTGTGCTCATCATCGGGCTTGTCTTTGGCACTTCGCGGACTTTGATTCATTTTGATGGACCGTGGGATCTCAACGATGTTGTATCCGGCTTGTCTGGTATGGACGATGCGTTTGACGAGGACGATTCCTTGAATAGCGGTAACTATTCCGCTCGGCCTCAACAGCTTTCGAGCGAAACGTTTGATGCCGACGCGTTCACATCGCTTGACTTGGACGTGACGTCGGGCACGGTCGAGGTCAAACACGTCTCCGGCGGGCCAGTGCGCGTGATTGAAAGCGGTCGCGTGGCAACGGGGACCGTTGCCTTCGATGCGGCAACCCAGAACCTGGCCGAAATCAAGGGCTCTACGCTCAAGATTCGCCAGTTCGATTGCGATGACGAGCGCGCCATTGACCGCACGGTTACCGTCGAACTGCCGCGCAAAGTTGCCGATAACATGGTGGGCATTACAGCGAATGTAGGATCGGGTGATCTGACGGTCGCGGGCATTGCGTGTCATGACCTCAACCTGACTCTGGACTCGGGAGACGTTGAGTTTACGGGCACCGTGACCGATACCCTGAATGCCGAGGTCGGTTCGGGCGATGTGACGTTCGAGCTTTACCCGGCCCCCACGAAGTCGATGGACGTGAGTGTGGGCTCGGGCGATGTGGAGATGACGGTTCCGAACTCGACGGGCTTTAAGGCGAGCCTCACCTTGGGCAGCGGCGACTTCGAGAGCGATTTCCTTCCGCTTGGCTACGACGGCGAGACCATTTTGAATCTTGAATTCGATAACGGTGACAAGTCTGCCACGTATCGTTTTGAGGTCGGTTCGGGCGACATGTCTTTTGATTCGGAGTATTGAGGCAGACGAAAGCCTAGGCGAAGATATAGACGCGCTGTTTGATGAAGGCGCCGAAGCCGAGATCGGCTCCGGCGCCTTTGCCTTTACAATGGGGGCATGGAACAGATTATCTTGAACATACTCGAGGCTCTGCGTCGCGGCGAGACCGTGGATGACAAAGCGCTCGTCAAACTGATACATGCCGAGGCGCGCCGTGAGGGTGCCGACAAACGCGATTTGGCCAAGCGCCGTCTGCTGCCGTTCTACCAGCGGGTGAAGCGCGAGGAGCCGGCTCGTTGGACGGTATGGAATGTCGACGCCGAGCTAGAGCGTCAACTGCTGCAGGTGCTACGCATGAAGCCTCGTCGCACGGCTTCGGGCGTAGCGACCATTACCGTCATCACCAAGCCGTGGCCGTGCTCGGGCGATTGCCTGTTTTGCCCCAACGACCTGCGCATGCCCAAAAGCTATCTGCACGCCGAGCCGGCGTGCGCCCGTGCAGAGCAAAACTGCTTCGATCCATATCTGCAGGTGAGCGCCCGTTTGACGGCGCTTTCGCAGATGGGGCATGCGACCGATAAGATAGAGCTCATCGTGCTCGGTGGCACCTGGAGCGACTATCCGGAAGGGTATCAGACGTGGTTTATGTCGGAGCTTTTCCGTGCGCTCAATGACGATGCCGTCGCCGGCGTGGCGGCAAACCCCATGTTGGCGCGTCCGGGCATCAGTCGTGCCGAGGCGGGGCGCCTGCTCGATGACGCTCCCGCCGATGCACTGCCGCCGGTGGTAGCGGAGCGTCGCGAGCGCTATCGGGCAGCCGGCATTGCGACAGACGAGGTCGAGCTTGCTGCCGGCGTTGCCGACGACCAGGGGCGCGTGGATGCTGCCGTGGGCGGCTACAACCGTGCGGTGCGTCGTCTGTACGGCCCCGGTACGCCGTGGGGCGAAGTCGCCGAGTGGCAGACGGCAACGATGGAGGAGCTTGAACGTCAACAGCGCATCAACGAGACGGCGAAGCATCGCGTGGTGGGACTCGTTATCGAGACGCGCCCCGATGCCGTAACGCCGAAGGCCCTCACGCTTATCCGCCGCCTGGGCTGCACCAAGATCCAGATGGGCATCCAGAGCCTCGACCAGCACCTGCTCGATATCAACGAGCGGCGCATTTCGGTGGCGCAGATCGAGCGGGCGTTTTCGCTTGTGCGCCTGTTTGGCTTTAAGATTCACGCGCATTTTATGCTCAACTTGCTGGGCGCCACACCCGAGGGGGACAAGCGCGACTACGAGCGCTTTATGACCGTGGGGGCCTTTATGCCCGACGAGGTCAAGGTCTACCCGTGTGCGCTCATTGAGGGTTCGCGTCTGGTGGGCTGCTATGAGCGCGGCGAGTGGCGTCCCTATACCGAGGAAGAGCTGCTCGATGTGCTGGCCGACGATATCGTGGTGACGCCGGCGTTCTGCCGCATCAGCCGCATGATCCGCGACTTTAGCTCCGACGACATCATGGTGGGCAACAAGAAACCCAACCTGCGTCAGCTCGTTGAGAACCGCCTGGCTGCTCGGTGGGATGGTGCGACGGTGCGCGAGATTCGCTATCGCGAGATCAGCACGGCTGGTGCCGACTTGGATGAGCTATCTCTTGACGAGGAGGTGGCGTACGAGACGCCGGTGACGCACGAGCGCTTTTTGCAGTGGGTGACATCGCAGGGCAAGATCGCGGGCTTTTTGCGCCTGTCGCTGCCTGACCATTCGTTTGTTGCCGCGCATGCGGACGAGTTGCCGACGACGCCGGACGAGGCGATGATTCGCGAGGTACACGTGTATGGCATGGCGGCACGCGTGGGCGACCAAGGCCAGGCGGCGCAGCATCACGGGTTGGGGCGTTTGCTCGTTGAGCGTGCGTGCGAGATTGCCCGGGATGCGGGTTATGCGCGTATCAACGTGATCAGCGCGATTGGCACGCGCGAGTACTATCGCCATTTGGGTTTTTACGACCATGGACTCTATCTGCAAAAGGAGCTCTAAATGAACAAGCCGAGTGTTTCTGCTGGCGTCGTTGCCGGCGTTGCTCTGGGAGCCGCGGCGCTTGGCGCGGCCGCCGTCGCTGTTCGTGCTGCCTGTCTGCAGGTTGCGCGAACTCGCAATGGGTTGGCGCGTGTGAAACGCATGCGCGATGAGAGCGGTGACGAGGTCCGTGTGCTCGTGCAGGGCGGCGTCTACCAAAGCGCGAGCTATGTTGGCGATCGTTGGGCGGAGCCGGTCTTTGCGTACTATCGTGCATTTGACGATGTGTTTGAGGCCGAGGATGCGATGCGCGACGCCTATGGTCACGGTATCAACCGTATGCTTATGCTAGGTGGCGGCGGGTTTGCCTATCCCAAGTTTGCGCTGATGTCGCACGAGAACTTGCGCATGGACGTCATTGAGTACGATGCCGAGATTACGCGCCTGGCGCGCCGCTGGTTCTACCTAGACGAGCTGGAGCGCGCGGCGGGCGACCGCTTGCGGGTGATTACCGCTGAGGCTCGCTCGTATCTGGGCGTGACGAGCGTGGGCCATCGTCGCTACGACGTGGTCGTGAGCGATTGCTTTGGCGGCGCCGAACCTGTACGCGAGCTGGCGACGGTTGGGGCGTTGCGTTTAGTGCGAGGCAGCCTAAATGCCGGTGGCGTCTACGTTGCCAATATCGTGAGCGCAAACGAGGGGAGCGATGTGACGTTCCTGCGCGACTGCGCCGCCACGGCACTCGAGGTGTTCGCCCACGCCTGGGTGGTCCCATGTGGCGATACGGAGTTCGGCGGCGAGGAAAACTACCTGCTCATCGCCAGCGACGGCGACTATGCCTTTGCCGAAGCCGTGCCCTTCGACGCCGACTTCCTCGGCACTGCTCTCCACGACTAGTACGTCTCCCTGCGACCAGTCTGTTTGTGGTGGGGCTCTTTTAGCTACTTCATGGTCATGCCCAAAGTAGCTCAACAAGCCCCGTCCCAAAAAGGACTGGTCTTAGGCGTGGTCGCCCCAGCCGAGAACGCGCTGCTTCATGCCCTCGATGTCGAGCACGCCTTCGGCAAAGCCCTTGCGCACGAGCTCTTCGGGAACAAACTCGTCGTAGCGGTCAAAATAAGGCACCTCGCCGGGATAGACGAGCTCGATGGGATCGAAGTCCTTCTCGGCCTCGGCGGCGAGCACCTCAAAGAACGTCTCCTCGTCGGCCTTCATCTTAAACTGCATAAAGTACGGGCGTGATGGGTCGAGTCCGCGAAGGCCCAGCTCCGCGGCACATTTAATCTTGAGCATGCGCTCGAGCGCCAAAAAGGCGTAGCTGCCCAGCCAGGGGAAGAGCACCCAGGTGTCGCCGCCCAGGTTGATGAGCGGCTTGGTTCCCGCACCCGAAATCTCGGCGGTATGACGAGCCTGTGCAAGGCGTGCCCGTGCGTTACCCATAAGGTACAGATATACTGCGCGCTCGTTGAGCGCCTTGCGCATGCGCTCGAGTACGTGTGTATTGATGTCGCCGGGGCAGTCGCCAAAGTAGGCCGGCACCCGGCCCTTGACCTGCGTGGCAAAGACGGTGTGGCGCTTCCAGTCCACTTCCTCGACAATCCAGCAGTGTCCGGCGATGGCGATGCGCTCACCGGGCGGTGGCGGATTGACGATTGTGCCCAACTCGGCCGACTCGCTGCGGACGGTGAACTCCTCGTTTTCCTGGAACACGGCGTAGAACTTAAAGTTGTTAATGATGCGTTCGCCCGCGAGGCCCACAATGAGCCCACCGCCCTCGGTGACCTGGATATGGTCGATCTTGATGAGGTGACGCAGCAACACGCGATAGTCATCGGCCGAGACTCGATGGAAATAACTGAGCGTGAGTACGCGCTGGGCAAGCTCTGCCGGCGTGAGTTCGCCGGTGCTGGCAAGCGTCGACATGGTCTGGTGATAGAGCAGACTGTAGGGGAGTCGATCGAGCTCAGGCGGCTCGACCCACTTTTCCTCGCGATAGAGCTGTACGAGCGCGATGCCCTGCAGGAGCTTCCACGGAATGGTCTCGGGCATCATCGTGCGCGGCTCGGGCTCTTCCTCGCGCATGACGAACCACATCTCGGGTGGAAGATCGCGGCGTCCCGTGCGGCCCATTCGCTGCAAAAAGGAGCTGACGGTAAATGGCGCATCGATCTGAAACGCACGCTCCAGACGGCCGATATCGATACCGAGTTCCAGCGTAGAGGTGGTGACGGTTGTCTGTGCCTGCTCCTCATCGCGCATAAGCTCTTCTGCCGTCTCGCGCAACGATGCCGAAAGATTGCCGTGGTGGATGAGAAAGCGGTCGGGCTCGTGCCGGCTCTCGCAGTAGCTACGCAGCATGGAGCATACGGCCTCTGCCTCCTCGCGCGAGTTGGCAAAGACCAAGCACTTTCGGCCGCGCGTGTGCTCAAAGATATATCCCATACCGGGGTCGGCGTTGTCTGGTGCTGTATCGGTGGGGTTGAGTAATGCCTGTTCGGGTGCTTGGGGGATGTCGACTTCGCCCTCGGGGGCCGAGGAAGCTTGGCGGTCCTTGGGAGCGGCCTTGCCCTGTGCCCGCTCACGACGTTGACGGCGCTCCTCTTGTGTGAGCTGTCCGCTGTGACGCATGTCTTGGGCGCCGGCGGGCAGTGCCGCGGATGCCGCCGCATCGATGCGCTCGCACGCAAGCACTTCGGCCTCTTGAGGACCTGTACCCATGAATCCCCGCTGCTGCGCCTGGGGGCCCGAGTTGTAGAAGTGCTCCATGGAGATGCGCCACACGCGACGCGGTTCCTCAAAACGGGGGATAATGCAGTCGCGCCCCGTTCCCTGTGAGAGAAAAGCGCCCGTGCGCTCGGGGTCGCCGATGGTAGCCGAAAGGCCAATGCGGCGAGGCTGCACGCCGGCCATGCGCGAGAGTCGCTCGATAAGGCAGAGCGTTTGCCCGCCACGGTCGCCGCGCATGAGCGAGTGGACCTCATCGATGACCACGTAGCGCAGGTCGCAAAACATGCGCGGGATCGCCATGTGCTTATGGATTAAAAGCGCTTCGAGTGACTCGGGTGTAATCTGCAGGATACCGCTCGGTTTTTTAATGAGCTTAGCCTTGTGCGACTGCGAGACATCGCCATGCCAGTGCCAGACAGGGATATCGGCCTCTTCGCAGAGGTCGTTGAGGCGGACGAACTGATCATTGATGAGCGCTTTGAGGGGGCCGATGTAGAGGGCGCCCACGCTCGCGGGCGGGTTCTCCCAAAACTCGGTCAGGATGGGAAAGAAGGCTGCCTCGGTTTTGCCGGAAGCTGTGGATGCCGTTAGGAGCACATTGTCTTGTGTGTTAAAGATGGCATCTGCCGCCGCAACCTGGATAGAGCGCAGACTCTCCCAATCGTGGGAGTAGATGAAGTCTTGGATAAACGGAGCATATCGGTCAAAGGCGTTCACGGGGCCTCCCCTCAAATACGAACCTCTCAATGCGGTTGGCAATGGTTTGCTGCATTGCTGTCTCAACGTTTGTGCAGATAAAAGCTGCCAAAATAGACCTGTCCCTTTTTGGCAGGTTAGATGGTGAATTCGGCGAAGTTGCGGTCGCCGTCTGCGGTGCCGGTGTCGCCTGTTGCGGCTGCCGGTGCCAGCGCGTCGCCGCCGACGCTTTGCAGCAACTCGGCCACGTTTGCATCGGGGTTCTGGCACAGGATATCGAGCAGCTCGATAAAGTCACGGATGACCTCACGCGGCGTCAGGTGCGTATCGGCTCCCACGCGGCCAAACTCAATCTTGAGAAAGTCTACCAAGTCGTTCTCGGTAAGCGTGGGCGTCCAGCCAAAGTATCCGGCATGGATCTGCATGAGTTTTTCGATCAGCACCAGCAACTCCTCGTAGGTGAGTGGCTGCAGGCGGATGATGGGCGCGAGCATGTCCTTAAGGTCCTCGCGTGCAAAGCGGCCCTGAGCGAGTCGACTTCGCAGGGCCTCGTAGGAGAACACGCCACGGCGGCGGTCTTCGATGGAGGTTGGCGTGCCGCCCATGATCATGCCCAGGTACTGCGCCTTGCCCTGGAGCGTGTCGTTGTACATGGTCAGGATCTTCTCGTAGTTGTATTGGCGCGTGATGGCGTTGGGAATCTTATACAGATTCACGAGCTCGTCGATGAGCACCAGCATGCCCTTGTAGCCGCTGCAGACCAAAAAGCGCGCAATGAGCTTAACGTAGTCGTACCAGTCGTCATCGCTGATGATGGTCGAGGAGCCCAGCTCGGCGCGTGCCTCACTCTTGGTGCGGTACTCGCCGCGAATCCATTTGGTCACGCGGCTCATAGCTTCTTCGTCGCCCTCGGATACGGCCGCGCGGTAGCGGCGGAGCATGCGGGCGAAGTCGAAGCCGTGGACCATTTCCTCGAGTGGGGCCAGTTGGGCATTGACGGCAGACTCGTCGGCATCGGCACACGAGGCGACCCAGCGATCCAGGATAAGGTTGAGCGCACCGCCCTCGGGGCGCGTTTTAGTCGATATGTTGCGGATGAGCTCACGGTAGGTGGCAAGGCCCTGTCCCTGGCCGCCCTGCAGGCGGCGCTCAGGGGATAGGTCGGCATCGGCGACGACGAATCCCTCGCCCATGGCGTGCGTGCGGATGGTCTGGAGCAAAAAGCTCTTGCCGGCGCCGTAACGACCGACCAGAAAGCGGAAGCTCGCGCCGCCGTCGGCGATGAGACTCAGATCGGTGAGCAGGGCGCGGATTTCGACCTCGCGCCCTACGGTGATGTAAGGAAGGCCGATGCGCGGGACAACGCCGCCCTTGAGCGAGTTGAGAATGACGGCGGCGACGCGCTTGGGCACACGGGGTGCTGCGGATGTGGTATCACTCATGGTCTAGGTATCCTCTCACGTCTGCTTCGTAGTCCTCGATAATCTGCGGTCCTGCCGCTCCAAACTCGATAACGGTGTCACCCACCAGGTCAAAGAGCGCCTCGTTGATGGTATCGACGAGCATGTCCTCGCTTTTGCCCGACTGTGCCACCGCCAATGCCGTCTGGGCCGTGTTCTGCTCGAGCAACGCGCGGAGATAGGCGTCTGCGGCAGGCGCGAGTTCGTTCGTGGCGTCAGCGGGCGCAGCAGCTGCGAACACGGGCGTCGGTGCGAGGAGCGGTGCCACGACGCCAAACTCTTCGGTGGAGACAGTCGGCTCGTCGGGTTCGTCTTGCCGTGTGGCCATCTCGCCAGGTCCGGCGGACATGCTGGGCGTAGACTCGGTGTTCGGTTGCTCGATAAGCGTCGCCTCGGCTTCCATAGGCACATCATCCTCGCGCTCCTCATCAATCAAAAGCGCTTCACGCGTTTGCGCGGCGGCGCTCCGAATGTGCCCCAGCTGACTCAAATCGATATCGATCTTGACAGGCTGGTGCGCGGCGTCCCACGAAAGCCATGCCACGATCTCGTCATCGATGATCTTGGCCAGATATTTGGGGACCTTCTCCTCCTTTAGGGGATGGGTGGGGTCTAGGGCCAGGCGCAGGCGTTGGTCGCAGGCGCGCATCATCTCACCGAGCTTGCTACTTTTTTGTCTGCTGCCGTGGATGCGCATGCATTCCCAAAAGCCATTTTGGCAGCGATAGATGTGAATGGGGTCCAGGCGATATTCGCAGTCCTCGTGGCGCTCGGGCGCAAAGAACACGGCCGAGGCAAACATGGTGTAGGGCATGGCCGTCTCCTCCCCAAACAAGCTCGCTACGATGCCGGTCTTTCGGTGCGTGTCATAGTAGCGCGCCATACGGACATACACGGCGCATGCCACGTGGCGCAGGTCGCGATGGTGGGAACGGTCGAGCCGTGAGTTATTCAGGTTGTACGTGGAGAGGGCGTTTATAGCGGTCATGAGTCGCTCCTCGCCTGCCTCGTCGGGCGGAAGGGGGAGCGTGGGCTCGGAGGTCTTGCGACGCGCAGGCGCCAGGTCTGACGGCGTTGGCGCGGGCGCAAGGTCTCGCGCCGCACGCCGCAGCTCGATAAGGGCGTTATCGAACATGACGGTTTTAGAGTCGCGAAGCAGCTTGGGGTCGAGTCCGTGGAACACGGCGTAGTCCTGCAGCCACACGCGTGCGAACCGGTCGATGCCGGGCTCGAAGGCGCGATAGGCATCCCAAAAGGCCTTGATTTTGTTAAAACCATCGAGTGGGTCATCTACGCCAATGCCGCAGATCAGCTCATAGAGATACAGAAAGGCAAAGGACGTAGACGTTTCCTCGACGGTTCCGCGGCGCACTTGGGTGCGCCAGGTAAAATAGCCGCGCAGCTGCCGATCGCTCATGGCGTTATAGGTGGGAAAGTACGACTTGAATGTGCCGTTGTAGGGACAGTCGTCCTCAAAGTCGGCCATCAGCAGGCCTTGGCGGTAGAAAAGCTCGGCTTCCGAAAGCCAACGTCCCGCGCCACCCTTGGGGTCTTCTTGCCAACGCGATATCTCACGCATTTTGCGGTACTGGTCAGGAAGGAAGTTCTGCATCTGACGACCGGTTTTGAGAATCGGCTCGTCAGCATAGACTTCGTTTGAGAAGCGAGCAGACTGATGGGTCCGGGCCTCGGCCATAATGCGCTCGATGAGCATCTTGATGTCCTGGTCGGCCACCGTTTCTCCTCTCCTAACGCAGCTTCGGTGACCTCATATCATAGCACAGCATCAAACAGGTGTTCGAGATACCGCTACGTAGATAGATTTAGAACAGGAGGGCGTAGATGACGGCTATGACAACGGAGGGGAGCATATTGGCCGTGCGGAAGGTCTGAGGACGGATGAGGTTGACGCCGACGCAGAAGATGAGTATAGAGCCCACGAGCGATAGACTGTCGAGGGCGGCGGCGGTCATGATGGGGGAGAGCGCGCCGGCAAACAGCGTAATCGTTCCCTGGAATACGGCAACGGGCAGGGCGGAGAAGATGCAGCCGCGGCCGAGCGAAGCCGTCATGGTGCAGACGATGATGCAGTCCAACGCGCCCTTGAGGGCAAGCGTGGACCAGTCGCCGAGCAAGCCGTCTTGGATTGATCCCACGATAGCCATGGCACCGATGCAGACGGTCAGCGATGTCGAGACAAAGGCATTGGTGAACTCGTTGTCTCCCTCGCTGCCGGTTTTGCGCTTGAGCCATTCGCCCAGGTTTTCGATGCCGGCTTCCAGGTTAACGGCCTCGCCGATGAGCGAGCCGAGGGCAAACGAGACGATGAGCATGGTGGTGCCGGTGGTCTCCAGCGCTTTCCCGTCAATGACGAGCATCTTTTGCATGGTGCCGCCCAGTCCGATAAACAAAACGCACAGCCCCGACGCCTTCATGAGCGTGTCTTGGATGCGGGGTGTGATAAAGCGTCCGCCTATAAGGCCCAGCAGTCCGCCCGCAATCAAAAGTGCGACGTTGATGACCGTTCCCAAACCCGGCATGAACCCTCCCATATTGATGCCAACCTGGCAATCGTAGCAGAACGGGCTGCAGGGTGCGTCATGCCTCATCCTATACGTTATATAAGTGGTATTAATGACGGCATTTGGTGCCCGATCCTCAGCCTCCCATCACGACATAGGGGCTGTAATCGAAGCACAGCGTCATGAGTCGCTGCGGGGACTCAATGGCCGCGGCGATGATATCGGCATCTCGAGCTCGGTCAAATCCCACGAGCTCAATTTGATACGAGACGTCTTCCATTTTATGGAGTATCCGGTTATTCAGGAGATTCTCACCGTCGAATTCCTCGGTTTTGCCTCCGTCCGAGGTTACGGCATACAGGTGCAGTTTTGCGGTGGTCGCAGGGTCGGCGACCGTGAGGTTGTCGATTTGGTTGGCCGTGCCCTTTGCCCCAAGCAAGGTGAGCAAGGTGGGGGCTACGACCTCGCCCGATGGCAGAAAAACAACTTCGACGGTTTTAGGGAATGCGATAATGGCTGCTTTGCGGACGGGCTTATCGGCAGCGGTGACCTCAATGCTCGCGGCGTCGACGGTTTCCGTGCGGTCGAGCGCGACCATCATGCAACAATTGCCCTCGTCGATGTCTGCCGGCATGGGACACCCCAAGTTTTCGCCAGCTTGCGTGCCGCCCACTGCGGTGGCTGTTTCGCTTGGCTCGCTGAAAGTGGCTGAAGGACCGCTCGATGGCGGTGTTATGCCGCCTGGTGCGCCATTGTCCCCAGGCGCTATTTCACCGCTGCTCTCGCTGGAGTCGCTTGCGATGTCACCTGTCGAGGGGGCGAGTCCGACCGCTCCTACTCCGCTCCATTCCATCTCGAGGAGCGCCGGATCGACAAGGACGTGATGCACATCTTGCGTTTCGGTACTGATATCGACAGGACCGGGATCTGCCCCTCGCGTCAGGCTGAGCGATCCGGTCCGCTGTTTGCCCCGAATCTCCTGGCTTTCTGTGCCGCTCGCGTAGAACATTAGAGCGATCTCGCCATTTGCCGTGGCGTCGGTGCCCGCCTTGGTCATTTTCAGCGATGCGGTGAATGAGATAGCGGGCTGCGTGCCATCGGCGCTCGAGGGGACGCAGCCCAGGCATACACCCCCTCCGTTTTCGAAAAACGTGCTGTCGAAGGCGACTGTTGCCCCGTCCGCCGAGTCATCGGACAGGGTGATGTCGAGGCACAGCTCCACGTCGCAGGAATCGCCATCGGCATCAGTTGCAGCTGCGCGCCATGTGCAGATAACGCATCCCGTTAGGGGGCCGTCCGCTGTGCTCGAGTGCTCGGTATCCACGACTATCGAGCTGTTCGTGCAGCGACGGAGGCACCCCGAGGCCGAAATGCTTGCCTGCGCAAGCGAGAAGCGTTGGCGCGCGATGGTGCTCATCTGGTTTGTGGCGAGACAGTTGACAGCAGGTAAGGGGGCGTCCACGGCGGGTGTCGCTAGAGCGGCAACGGGCATGCCGGTGGCAAGCGCACTACAGAGCGCGGCAACGGGCAAAAGGTTCTTTGATGCCATGGGTTCTCCTTACCTATGCTGGACGGTCTCGATTCGTGTGGCTACCGGCTGCGTTTGATGTGCAGGCCAAGGCCGATGGCGCTAGCGCCTGCCGTGGCGATTCCTGCTGCCAGGAGCTGTCGCGTGTCGCTCGTTTGCGCGAGGGGTTCATGTTGGCCACTGCGTTCGAGTTCCGATAGATCGACAGTTACCTGCGTGGCAGCCTGCGCCTGCTCTTGTTGGGCAAAGGCGGCGATCGGGGCAAACGTTGCAACGCCGATGATGACGGCAAGGACAATTGCCTTAGGCCGTGTGCGCACCGGGCTCGACCGTCCACGTAATGGTTGCGACCTGGTCGCCCGTGCCGGTCACATGGAAGATGTCTCGCGTGACGCGGGCGACAGTGCCGCTCGTCTTAAGCTTAATCTTGTCCGTACCATCGGCGATGCCCTGGTAGCCCATGTCGAAGGATGCATTTTTGGAAAGGTCGAGGCCCGCTTCCTGCGTCGCGGCGTGGGCGTCTTGGAGTGCCTTGTCTGGGCCGACCTTAAAATCGATGGAGTTCTGGGCGGTCCCCGTCTTGGCGTCGGCGACGATGCTCCAGGACTTCTGGGCGGCAATCTTCATGTTGGTAACGTGGATGCCATAGGCCGAAAGATTGTCGATGGTGGCTGTATTCTCGGAAGGGCCCTGGAGCGTGCCGTCTGCCTTAGCGACGAACGGAATGACGGTCGGGGCTTTGAACTTGATGTTGTCGATTTGGGTCCTGATGGTCACGTTGGTGGTTCCAGTGCGTCCCTCCGCCAGGGCGGTGGTCGGCGCGGCGCCCATTGCGAGTGCGAGCGCCAGCCCTGCGCCCACGACGAGCACCCTGGCCCCATTCAAGTTCCTGGTGATGTCCATAATCGTTCCTTTCTATTCGTCACGGACCGTTTCCGTGAGGGTTAGACGAAAGCGGCACGGGTGCGCATTTTCATAACAGGTGGCAGGTCTAGTCTTCTGTCTGCGCAACTCGCACCTTGACGCGCGTGGGATTGCCATGGACGTCGTAGGTCTTGGCGTCGAGCGCTTGAATCTCGATATACGCCTCGCCTTCTTTGATGTCGCCTGCAGGGCAGGTCTCAACGGTCTTGCCGGTCTCGACCACGCCCGATTCATAGATGGTCTCGTCGTTTTGGATCACGCGGAAACGCTGGGGAAACTTGTTATCCTGGACGTTTTGCACGTTGATGCGCAGCTTGCCGCCTTTTTGTAGCTGGGCGACCGGTGCGACCGAGATCGTCATCATGTTGTCGCGGACGATGGCATCGAGCTCGTCCTGGATTTCCTGACGCGACTTACCCTCTGCCGCTGTGACCGAGGCACCCGTCTCGGCGACAGGCTTTGACTGCCAAGCGTAAAGGCCGACGGCGATAAGGGCGCAGGCGATGGCCAAACAGACGGCGCCGAGCCTTTTTCGATGTTTTGACCCTAGGGGGCTCGACTGCTTCCTTACGCTCATGCGGCATCCTTAGTGGTATAGACGCGCGCGAACGTGGACGGATCGGCGCCAAAGAGCATGTGGAGCATGAGGCGTCGCGAGTAGATGAGCTCGTCGAAGTTTGGGTCGAGTTTGATGTCGTGGATGTGGGCGATGTGGTGGGCGAGTGCCGAAAACGATTCGGGATCGCAAATCACGTCGGTGGTGACGTGATAGACAGCCGCATCGGGAAATGCCTCCTCATCGAAGGGCAGAAGATATGGGTCATCGTCAACTTCGATGGCGATGCCGTACTGGGGCCAGTAATATGCCATGGGAACCTCCCTGTTTTTGGGCCAAACCTTCTATTGGTTTTGGCTGTCGATGCCGACCGTATCAGCCACAACTTGACCAATTTCTGACCAAATGCTTGACGGGTTTACATCGCCGCAGGTGAGAGACGCTAAAAAATATCTCAAGTTTTTTCGAGCGCCAATTGTGTGCGTGGCTGCGATGGAAAGGAGCGCGTTAAATAGAGCGCCTGCCGAGAAAACGCCGCCGCTCGCCGAATTGCGCAAACGTAAAATTCGCCAATTATGGAGACGGTCTCAGTCACGTCGACGAAACGATGCGGTAACATCTCCCTGCAAACACTGTAGTTAACTAAAGGGGGAGTTCGCGTGTCTGCAGCCATCAAACCCTTCGGCGACGAGTTCGAAGAATATGGTCGCGATGAATCTCGCACATCGGGCGAGGCGTCGAGCATCTCGTTTCCGACAACGGAGGACGAAGTCCGCGCCATTCTGCGAAAGCTCCATGCCGAGCATGTTCCAATAACGGTCCAGGGTGCTCGGACCGGTCTGGCTGCCGGCGCCGTGCCTCACGGCGGGCATATCCTCAACACTTCTCGTATGAATCGCTACCTGGGTCTTCGCCGCGACGAGCGAGGCCGTTTTCTGCTGCGCGTGGAGCCGGGCGTCGTGCTTTCGGAGTTGCGCAAGCAACTGGGTAAGAAGGCATTGCCGACCGCTGACTGGGATCAGGTATCGCTTGAGGCCTATGAGGAGTTCCAGGCAGCTCCTGAGCAGTTCTTCCCCACCGATCCCACCGAGGCATCTGCCTGCCTGGGCGGCATGGCGGCGTGCAATGCCTCCGGTGCCCGCAGTTACGCCTACGGCCCCATGCGCCCGCACGTTACGGGGCTTCACGTGGCACTGGCGGACGGCGACCTGCTTGAGCTTCATCGAGGTCAGGCGCACGCTGACGCACGCCACTTGTCGCTCGTGACAGCGGAAGGCCGCGCGCTCGAGCTGGATCTTCCTGGCTATACCATGCCCAAGACCAAAAACGCGTCGGGTTATTTCGTTTCGGACGATATGGACGCCATCGATCTTTTCATCGGTGCGTGCGGCACACTCGGCGTCATTACCGAGCTCGAGATCGCCCTGCAGGCGGCACCTTCGGTCGTATGGGGCGTGAGCTGCTTTTTCGACAGCGAGGACAAGGCGGTTTCCTTTACCGATTCCGTGCGCCCCGTGCTGTCCCATGCCGCCGCTATTGAGTATTTCGATGCCGGCGCCTTGGATATCCTTCGCCGCCAGCGCGAGCAGTCGACCGCGTTTGTCTCGCTGCCGGCACTCGACGATGAGGCAAAGGTCTGTGTTTACGTGGAACTCGACTGCGACGACGAGGCGCAAGCGACCGAGGAGCTGTACCACCTGGGATGGGTTTTGGAGCTTGCGGGCGGCCGCGACGACGCGACCTGGGTTGCACGCACCGAGGTCGATCGCGAATGCCAGCGGTTCTTCCGCCACGCCGTTCCCGAGAGCGTCAACATGCTCATCGACGAGCGTCGCCGCACCGACCCCACCATTACCAAGCTGGGGTCGGATATGTCGGTGCCCAATGCGCGCCTGGCCGATGTCGTTGCCCTCTATCGCCGCACGCTGGCCGAAAGCGGGCTTGAGTCTGCCGCCTGGGGACATATCGGCAACAACCATCTGCATGTGAATATCCTGCCGCGCGATGCGCGGGACTACCGTCGCGGCGGTGAGCTGTTTGCCCAGTGGGCTGCGGAGGTAACGGCTATGGGCGGCGCCGTCTCTGCCGAGCACGGCGTCGGCAAGATCAAAGCGGGCTTTTTGGAGACGATGTACGGCCACGAGGCCATGGTCGAATCGGCTCGACTCAAGCTGCAGCTCGATCCTGCCGGGCAGCTGGGTCGTGGCAACCTGTTTTCGGAGAAGCTCTTGGATGAACTCGTCCAGAAAGGGGGCGCGTGAAGATGAGTGATTTCCATATGGTGGTGTGCGTCAAGGCGGTGCCGGGAAGCACCGAGGTCAAGATGGACCCCAAAACCAATACCATCGTGCGCGATGGCAAGCAGGCGGTCATTAATCCCTTCGATGCAAGTGCCCTCGAATGTGCGTTGGCGCTCAAGGACGACTTTATCGGCTTTGGCATGGATGTGCACGTGACGGTGGTATCGATGGGTATCCCTGCAACCGAATTGCTACTGCGCGACTGCATCGCCCGCGGCGCCGACGATGCATTGCTGCTCACCGACCGTGCTTTTGCGGGCGCGGACACGTTGGCGACCACCTATGCTCTCAAATGCGGCATCGAGGCGCTCGACGAGGACTTCGACCTGCTCATCTGCGGCAAGATGGCGGTGGATGGCGATACTGCCCAGATTGGCCCCGAACTGGCCGGCGCCTTCGAGATTCCCTGCGTGACCGATGTGAGCTGCGTACAGAGCGCGGGCTTTACGACGTGCGGCTCGCTGGCGCTTGTCCACGGCTGTGACGCCGGCGAGGAGACGGTCTATCTGGAGATGCCGTGCGCGATGACGACCGCCAAGGAGATCGGCCAGCTGCGCATGCCGAGCATCGCCGGCATTCGCGCGGCCGAAGATGCGGATGTGCGGGTGGTCAGTGCTGCCGATGTGCATGCCGACCCTTTGCGCTGCGGCCTTACCGGATCGCCGACGCAGGTCGTGCGCTCGTTTGTGCTCGACCGTGACCAAACGTGCGAGGCCATCGAGGGCACGCCGGTCGAACAGGCGGCAAAGCTTGCCAAGATTATCGAGGGGATGGCTTAGATGAGCGGACTGATAATCGATAGCGAGGCATGCGTTGGCTGTGGCCGCTGCGTTCGCGCCTGTGCCTCGGGTGGCATTGTGGTGGAGGGCGAGCGCCCCAACCGCTGCGCCCATGTGACCGACGGCTGCATCTTGTGCGGCGGGTGCGTCGACGCCTGTCCCGTCAACGCCATTTCGATCGAGCGCGACGAGGCCGCCGGCGCGGTTGACCTCGATGCGTATCGAGACATTTGGGTATTCGTTCAGACCGACGAGCACGATGACGTGGCCCCGGTGGCCTACGAGCTCATGGGCAAGGGCCGCGAGCTTGCCGATGCACGCGGCTGTCGCCTGGTGGCGCTGGTCGGCATGGGCCCCGAGGGCTCGCTTGAGGACCTGGAGCATCTGGTTTGCGCCGGTGCGGACGAAGTTCTGGTCTGTCGTGACGAGCGCCTGCGTCAGAACGACGCGGAGGTCTATGCTCGCCTCATCTGCGATTTGGTAACCGAGCGCAAGCCCGAAGCCATTCTGTACGGTGCGACCGCTTTTGGCCGCGAGCTGGCGCCTGGCGTTGCCGTGCGCCTGCGGACGGGCCTTACGGCCGACTGCACCGTGCTTTCGATGGATACGGAGACGGGCGTGCTGCAACAGACGCGTCCGGCGTTTGGCGGCAACTTGATGGCCACCATTATCTGCCCCAACCACCGTCCCCAGATGGCAACGGTGCGCCCCGGCATCTTTAAGGCGCCCGACTTTGACTATAGCCGCTCCGGAACGATTACCCAGGTATTACTTGCGGAAGACGCCAAGGCTCGTGTCGAGATTTCGATTCCCGCCGAGGAATGGGGCCAGCAGGCTTCGATTGCCGATGCCGAGCGTCTAGTTGTTGTGGGTCGCGGTATTGGCTCCAAGAAAAACCTACCCTTGATGCGAAAGCTCGCCGAAGTCCTGGGTGCCGAGCTCGGCTGCACGCGACCCGTCGTGGAGGCGGGCTGGCTGGAGTATCGCCACCAGATTGGCCAGACGGGCGTGTCGGTTTCGCCTAAGCTCCTTATGAGCATCGGCGTTTCGGGTGCCATCCAGCATCTTGCCGGCATCGGCGGTGCGGAGTGCATCATCGCCGTCAACGAGGACCCAGATGCCCCCATCTTCGGCGTCGCCCAGTACAAGGTCGTCGGCGACGCCGTCGAGGTCGTTGAGGAGCTGCTGGCCCAGCTTGAGTGCTAGGCACTTGCCAGCCAGCTGCGCAGCTCGTCCTTTAGGCGCTCCCAGGTCGCTTGCGTGGCGGAATCGGTGAAGGGGCGCGTGATACCAAAGGGCGCGTCGAGCAGGCGGTAGATATCGCCCTGCTCGCGCGCCAGCGCGCGGCTTGCCGGATAGACAAGCTCAAACATAAAGCAGATAAGCCCCACCAAGTAGTCCGCGGGCTCATTGCGCTCATCGCGCGTGACGCAGCGGTGCTCGTCAAAGGCGGCCAGCGTCGGTGCCGAGAAGTGGCTGGCAAGAAACGCGTCCTCATTCACTTTGAGGATGGTGTCGACGGTACTGTCGGCGATGGTGCGCATGATGTCGATCTTGTCGCCATCGCGCACGATATCGCAGAAGCGCCGCGTGCGCTCGCCGAGCTGCGCGGGCAGACGGAAATTGCTGTGATAGGCAATGCTCGCTCGAATGAGTTCGTCTTCTACCGGATCGTCGATAAAGTCGCGGATACTTGTTGCCGCGGGCGCATCTGCAGGTGTTTTGCCAAAGAGGACCTCGACGCCCAACGCCGCATGGCTCACGCTTTCGGCATCCTTAAACGTATCCCAGCGTCGCAGCTGCTCAAAGCGGCCCATATCGTGCAACAGCCCACAAAGCCACGCCAGATCAATGTCCTGCGGTGACCAGCCCTGTTCGCGTGCCACGGCATCGCATGCCTCGGCAACGTGGTACGTATGCTCGATTTTGAGCGCGATACGCGGATTGGCGGCATCGTAAGCATCGGTATAGCGTTTGAAGGCCGTGTTCGCCCGGCCCCGATCGATAGCTGTCATAATGACTTCCTAAAAAGCTGTGTCTTTCGATCCGGTGGCAATTGTAGGTGAACTCGGTTGCCACCGGGCGATGATTCTGCCGCGTCGTTGAATGCGGCTCGGAAATCTTGTCGGGACGAGGAACGCTATGGTGCTCAAAATCGTTAAAACCGTCTGGCCGGTGATGCTTACCTATGTTGCGATAGGCGCGCCGTGCGGAATGATTATGGCGCAGACGGGAATGGAGCCCTGGATGGTTTTTGCTCTGAGCAGCACGTTTGTGACGGGTAGCGGCCAGTTTATGGTCTGCAATCTGTGGCTGGCAGGTGTGCCTGCGGCATCGATTGTCGCAAGTGTGGCCGCAATCTCCTCGCGCTTTGCACTTTATTCGGCATCAATCGCGCCCCATCTGAGGGGTGCCTCGAAGCGTCAGACGCTGGCTGTTGCCGCGACGCTTACCGAGGAGGCATATGGCATCTCGCTTGCCAAGTTGGTTGAAGGGGAGGATTGGGGCCCGCGCGAGTCCTTTGCGCTCAACGCGATCCTCATCGCGACATGGGGCGTTTCGTGTACGACGGGCGCCATCGTCGGCGCCGTTGTTGATGTTCCCACCGCTATTGCGGGTTTTGTCTGCACATCGCTCTTTATCTGCCTACTCTTTTCGCAGCGACTGTCGCGCGGCAATGTCGTAGCTGCCGGTTTGGCTGCGGTGTCCGTCGCCATATGCAAGTTCTTGGGGTGGACGAATATCGCCGTGCCGGCAAGTGTGCTCGTCGGCGTTGTCACGGCACTCGCGTGCGATGTCCTCGCCGAGGGAAGGGGCGCTCGCGATGCCCGTTAATGAGTTTTTGGTTCTATGGCTGTCGTCATGGGCGGCCATCGCGTTTTTCCGCATTGCCCCGGCGTTTGCCTTGCGCGGGAGAACGCTGTCGCCCCGCGTTACCGAGGCCTTGGGTTATATTCCGCCTGCCGCCTTTGCGGCGCTGGTCGCCAACGATTTGATAAGCCCTGGCGCTTTCGACGCCGGCTTGTGGCAGGGCTTGATTCCCTGGATTGCGGCCGCCGGCGTCGTGGCGGTGGCAATCAAGACAAAGTCGATGTTGTGGTGCTGCGTCTCGGGCATCGTGTTCTATATCGTTTTGAGCTTCATATAAGAGCGGAGCACGTTTAGCGTCCCGGCACACGTATCGAATTTCTCACCGAGCCGGTCTGCTTCTTCTGGTACCATGGTCAAACTTTACTGTAGCAAAGTATGACGTGGGCTTTTGTTCTGCGTCAGCGGAAATGGGGGTTTCATGGCACAGGAAGCGACCGCCAACGAGCAAAAGAAATTCAAAGTCCCGCGTATCCCGGGTGACATCATGATCTACCCGATGATCGTTGGCCTTTTGCTCAATACCTTCTGCCCGCAGGTCTTTGAGATCGGCGGCTTCTTTACCGCTGCCTGCCGCGGTGGTTCCAACACCATCGTTGCCGCGATCCTGCTGTTTGTGGGTGCCGGCATCAGCTTTAAGTCCACGCCGGGCGCCATCAAGACCGGCATCGTTGTGCTGATTCCTAAGCTTGTTGTTGCGGCTGCCCTTGGCTTGGGTGTGGCATATTTCTTTAACGACAACTTCCTAGGTCTGAGCTCCGTGTCTATCATCGGCGGCATTACGTTTTGCAACATGGCGCTCTACACCGGCATCATGGGCGAGTTCGGCGACGAGTCCGAGCAGGGCGCCGTCGGTATCCTGTTCTTTACGGCCGGCCCCGCCGTCACGATGATCATCCTCGGTGTCTCGGGTCTCGCCAACATCCCCGTCGGCACCATCATCGGATCCATCCTGCCGCTTGTTATCGGCATGGTTCTGGGCAACTTGTTCCCGTTCATCAAGAACCTGCTGGTTCCCGGCGCCAATCCTGCGATTGCCGTTATCGGTTTTCAGCTCGGTGCGTCCATGAGTCTTTCGAGCTTTATCACCGGCGGCATTTCGGGCATCCTGCTGGGCCTCATCACGCTCTTTATCGTCGGTCCCATTACCTTTGCCTTCGAGCGCCTGTGCGGTGGTAACGGCAAGGCGGCCGTTGCCTGCTCCACTATCGCCGGCACGGCTATGACCACGCCGGTCGCCCTCGCCGAGGTCGCTCCGCGCTATGCCGAGCTTGCGCCCACCGCGTATGCGCAGATCGCCACCGCCGTCATCATCACGGCAATCATGGCCCCGATTCTGACCGGCTGGGTCGACAAGAAGTTTTGCCAGGGCAAGGAGGATCTGTCGCCTGCCGGTGTCGAGGCCATCGAGGAGGCCGTCGCGACCGACATCGATGGCGAATAGCAATCGCTACCAATCAATGATGCCGGAGTGCAATTCGCGCCGTTTGAGCGCCCGAACGATGACTGTTTTGCAGTGACGTTCGGGCGCTCTGCTATGATTCCCCTTACCCCTGCGGGTAGGGGGTGTTTGTTGCCCAGACCAGAATCGGGCGATTCTGACCACTTGAATATTGAAGGAATGGCGTCTAGTGGTTAAGGCACTCAAAATTGAGATATTCCTGCTATGCATGATTGTTCTTATCGGGCTTGCCGCACGAAGCCGCCGCTCCTTGTTCTCGAGCACCCAGCAGCTTCTGTTTAGCATGCTGGGCTACACGTCTGCTGCCTACATTTTCTTCGATATGATCTGGGCGCTCTCGGACGGCGTGAGCGCTCCTGTAGGCATCACGGCCAACTGGATTTCCAACGCGGTCTCGTTTTCGCTGTTCGCCATCGCGTGCCTCATTTGGTTTTTCTATTCCGAGACAGTGCAGGGCTCACGCCTTTTGACCGCGCGCTATAGGGTGGCGCTCGTGACGTTGCCAACCGTATTGGTGGTCGTGCTGGCATTTACCAGCTACTGGACGCACACTATGTTCTATATCGATGCACAGGGCGTATATCGTCGCGGAGCGCTTTATATGATTCAGCCTATCGTTAGCTACTGCTACATCATATATACGTCTTTGCATGCCTTTATTCAGACTCGAAAAGTCGAAAGTCTGCAAAAGAAGGCCATTTATCGCACCCTCGCCTTTTTTGCGGTTCCCGCTCTGGTGGGCGGTACCTTCCAGGTTTTGTTTTCGGTACCGGGCCTTTGTGTCGGTATAACGCTGAGCATCCTGCTGCTCTACATCATCTACCAGGAGCAGCTGATCTCGACCGACCCGTTGACTGGCCTCAACAATCGCAACCGTTTTGAGACCTATATGCTGTCGCTCTTTTCAAATGTGGATCAGGCCGAAGATGTATATCTGCTTATGATGGACGCTGACGGCTTTAAGCAGATTAACGACCGGTATGGACATGTTGAGGGCGATCATGCCCTCCAGGTCATATCTGCTACGCTCAAAGAGGTCTGCTCGGCGTCTGGTGGCTTTATCGCACGTTATGGCGGCGATGAGTTTGTGGTGCTTCAAAAGGCGACGGCGGAGCAGGACATCATGTGTCTGTGCGCGGCAATCAGCGACGAGCTCGCGCGCGCCGAGGTCCCGTATCTGTTGCGGATGTCCATCGGCTACGCACGGGTTGGTGATGGCGTCGATACCTGGCAAGACTTGCTTCGCGCTGCCGACGCGGAGCTCTACCGCGTAAAGCGCGAGAAGAAGAAAGCCGGCGTCCAGATACGCTAGAAAAAAAGGGCGAACGCTGGCGTGCGTTGCGGCCCTCAGCTCACCGATGTACTCCATTAAGCTAAAGCATGTGAATCTCCTCTACTAAATAAGGGCGGTTCGCTAGGCTTTTTTGGGTTTGTTGACGATGATGATGCCGCCGCAGACCAACAGCAGGGCAACAAGTACGGTAACGGGGCTCGTGCCAGCGCCCTCGCCGAGCAGCAGTGCGCTCAACAGCACGCCAAAGACCGGGTTCATAAAGCCAAAGACCGAAACGCGGCTGACGGGGTTGACGGCGAGCAGGCGGGACCACAGCGAGTACGCGACGGCGGAAATGAGCGCCATATAAATGATGAGCGCGATGGCGGGGGCGATTTCGGTGGGGGAAAACGTGCCGCCCATCAAAAACCCGATTGCGGTAAGGACCACGCCACCGACTAAAAACTGCCAGCCGGCGAGCAAGACGCCGTCATGCTCGCGCGAGAAGATGCCAATGAGGCAGGTCGACAGGGCGCCCGCAACAGTGGAAGCCAAGATAAATCCCTCGCCGTCGAGCGTAAAGCCAAAGGTGCCATCCGCGCCCGAAAGGTTGACGAGCGCGACGCCTGCAAAGCCCAGCACACAGCCAAGCACCTTGGGCGTATTGAGCCTCTCGGTGTGAAATGCCAAGGCGGCAAAGAGAATTGCGAGGAAGTTGGCGCTGGCCTCGATGATGGAACTCGACATGGCGCTGGCGCGCGAGAGTCCTAGGTAGAAAAAGAAGTACTGCCCGATAGTCTGGAAGAGTGACAAGACAAAGATGGGCTTGATGTCACGAGCCTGCGGAATGAGGGGGCGGCGTTGGGCCGCACTCATCCCAACGATAACCAGGGCGCCGGCAAGCGTGAAGCGCAAGCCCGCAAAGAGCAGCTGTGAGGCGCTATCGTGAGTGGGGATGCCAAAGAGCCCGTAACCGATCTTGATGCAGGGGAAAGCCGACCCCCAGAGCGCACAGCAGACGAGACAGCCCAGGATGAGTCCGGGCAGGGTGGCGAGATACGGCTTGCGGCTTTCCATGATGTCCTTCCTACATGTGCGAAGCAAAAAAGAACCCGCCACCGGATGTGTCGGTGGCGGGTGTTGTTACCCGGAGGGATTGTACCCGATGGGAAAGGTTTAGGCGAAGTAGGCTACGCCGCTCTCAAAGATCGGCATGAACTTGTCGCCGGGGACATGCTCGGGCACGTTGCGGTACAGGTTGTCGCCGCGACGCTCGGCATGGCCCATCTTGCCCAGGACGCGGCCGTCGGGGCTCGTGATGCCCTCGATGGCGAGTGCGGAGCCATTGGGGTTGACGGAGAGATCCATGCTGGGCTTGCCGTCCTCGCCCACGTACTGCGTGGCGACCTGGCCGTTGGCGATGAGCTGGGCGAGCACTTCATCGTTGGCGACAAAGCGGCCCTCACCGTGGCTGATGGCGACGGTGTAGGGGTCGTCCAGGCTGCACAGCGACAGCCATGGAGACAGGTTGGACGAGATACGGGTGCGCACCAGACGGCTCTGGTGGCGACCGATGGTGTTGAACGTCAACGTGGGCGCATCGGGCGTGGCATCGACGATGTCGCCGTAGGGTACCAGGCCGAGCTTGACCAGGGCCTGGAAGCCATTGCAGATGCCCAGCATCAGACCATCGCGGGCCTTGAGCAGATCGCGGACTGCCTCGGTGACCTCGGGAGCGCGGAAGAACGCCGTGATGAACTTGGCGGAGCCATCGGGCTCGTCGCCGCCCGAGAAGCCGCCGGGGATCATGACGATCTGGCTTGCACGGATGCGGCGGGCAAGCTCGTGGGTGCTCTCGGCGACGGCCTCGGGCGTGAGGTTGTTGATCACGAAGGTGTCGGCCTCGGCGCCGGCGGCGCGGAAAGCGCGGGCGCTATCGTACTCGCAGTTGTTGCCGGGGAACACGGGGATTACCACGCGCGGGCGGGCGATCTTGGCGCCGCCGTACACGTGGATATCCTTGGCACGGAAGTCGATGGTCTCGACCTCGGCGGTCTCGCCGGCGCTGCGGTAGGCAAAGACGCCCTCGATGCCGCTCTCCCAGGCCTCCTGGAGCTCGGAGAGCTCAATGACCTCGGAACCGGTGTCGATAACATAGCCCTCGACGGTGGTGCCCAGGGGCTCGACGACAACGCCGTCGGTGACCTCGGGCAGCTCGGCATCTTCGGCGAGCTCGACGATAAAGCTGCCATAGAGCGGGGTGAAGAGGCTCTCCACGTCCACGTCCTCGGCAAGCTCGATACCGATCTGGTTGCCGACACACATCTTAAAGAGGCTCTCGGCGCCGCAGCCGTAGCCGGGCGTGGAGACGGCCAGGGCGTCGCCGGTAGCAGTGAGCGCCTCGACGGCGTCAAACGCGGCGAGCAGCTGCTGGGCGTCGGGGCGGTAGTCCTGGCCATAGGTGGCGGGGGCGATGCGGACGACGCGGTGCGTCAGGCCCTTGAATTCGGGGGAGACGGCGCGCGCCGCGCGGCCCACGGCCACGGCGAAGCTGATGAGGGTCGGCGGAACGTTGAGCTCGCCGGCCTCGTCCTCAAACGAGCCGCTCATGGAGTCCTTGCCGCCGATGGCGCCGGCACCCAGGTCGACCTGGGCCATGAGGGCACCCAGGACGGCAGCCATGGGCTTACCCCAACGCTCGGCCTCGGTGCGCAGGCGCTCGAAGTACTCCTGGAAGGAGAGGTAGGCGCGCTTGTGCTCAAAGCCGGCGGCAACGAGCTTGGCGATGGACTCGACCACGGACAGGTAGGCGCCCGCAAACTGGTCGGCCTCCATCAGATAGGGGTTGAAGCCCCATGCCATGGCACTCGCCGTGGTGGTCTCGCCGTCCACGGGGAACTTGGCGACCATGGCCGAGCTTGGGGTGAGCTGCATCTTGCCGCCAAAGGGCATGAGCACGGTCGCGGCGCCGATGGTGGAGTCGAAGCGCTCGGAAAGGCCCTTGTTGGAAGCGACGTTGAGGTCGGTGACGAGCGAGGTCATGCGCTCGGCGAGCGTGGTGCCGGCCCAGCTGGGCTGCCACACGCTGCGGGCACAGACGTGGACGACCTGGTGCTTGGGCGCACCGTTGGAGTTGAGGAACTCGCGGGACAGATCGACGATGGCGACGCCGTTCCATGCCATGCGCATGCGCGGCTCGGCGGTAACCTCGGCGATAACGGTCGCCTCCAGGTTTTCCTCGGCGGCGTAGCCCATGAACTCCTCGACGTCACCGTCGGCGACGGCGCAAGCCATGCGCTCCTGGGACTCGGAGATAGCGAGCTCGGTGCCGTCCAGGCCGTCGTACTTCTTGGTCACGGTGTCCAGGTCCACGTACAGGCCGTCGGCAAGCTCGCCCACGGCGACTGAGACGCCGCCGGCGCCAAAGTCGTTGCAGCGCTTGATCAGACGGCAGGCGTCGCCGCGGCGGAACAGGCGCTGCAGCTTGCGCTCGACCGGGGCGTTGCCCTTCTGGACCTCGGCACCCGAGGTCTCGATGGACTCGGTGTTCTGGGTCTTGGAGGAGCCGGTGGCGCCACCGATGCCATCGCGGCCGGTGCGGCCGCCCAGCAGGATGATCTTGTCGGTGGGGGCGGGGCACTCGCGGCGCACGTGGTTTGCCGGGGTAGCGCCCACGACGGCGCCGACCTCCATGCGCTTGGCCACGTAGCCGGGGTGATAGAGTTCGTTGACCTGGCCGGTGGCAAGGCCGATCTGGTTGCCGTAGCTGGAGTAGCCGGCGGCGGCAGTGGTCACGAGCTTGCGCTGCGGCAGCTTGCCCTCGAGCGTCTCGGAAACCGGGACGGTGGGGTCGCCGGCGCCGGTGACGCGCATGGCCTGGTACACGTAGCTGCGGCCCGAGAGCGGGTCGCGGATGGCGCCGCCCACGCAGGTGGCGGCACCGCCGAAGGGCTCGATCTCGGTCGGGTGGTTGTGGGTCTCGTTCTTAAACAGGAACAGCCAGTCCTGGTCCTCGCCGTCGACATCGACCTTCACCTTGACAGTGCAGGCGTTGATCTCCTCGGACTCGTCGACATCGGTCATGACGCCGGTCTTCTTAAGGTACTTAGCGCCGATGGTGCCCATGTCCATGAGGCAGACGGGCTTGGCGTCGCGGCCGAGTTCGTGGCGCATCTCCATGTAGCGGTCGAAGGCCTGCTGCACCACGGCGTCGTCGATCGTCACGTCATCCAGGACGGTGCCGAAGGTGGTGTGGCGGCAGTGGTCGGACCAGTAGGTGTCGATCACGCGGATCTCGGTGATGGTGGGGTCGCGGTCCTCATCGCGGAAGTACTGCTGGCAGAAGGCGATGTCCGCCTCGTCCATGGCAAGGCCGCGCTCGGTGATAAAGGCGGCAAGGCCGGCCTCGTCGAGCTCGCGGAAACCGTCGAGCACTTCGACAGGCTGCGGCTCGGGTGTCTCAATGTGCAACGTCTCGGGCAGGTCGAGCGAGGCGATGCGCGCCTCGACGGGGTTCACCACGTAGTGCTTGATGGCCTCGATGGCGGCTTCGTCCAGAGTGCCCGAGATCATATAGACCTTGGCGGAGCGCACGGCGGGGCGCTCGCCCTGGCTGATGAGCTGCACGCACTCGCTGGCGGAGTCGGCGCGCTGGTCAAACTGGCCAGGCAGGAATTCGACGGCAAAGACGGCGCCATCGCTTGCGGGGAGCTCGTCATAGGTCACATCGACCTGGGGCTCACTAAAGACGGTCGGCACGCAGGAGCGGAAAAGCTCCTCGTCGATGCCCTCGACGTCGTAGCGGTTGATGATCCTCAGGGCCTCGATGCCCTTGATGCCGAGAATCTCGGTCAGCTCGCCCTTGAGCTGCTGAGCCTCGACGTCGAACCCGGGTTTCTTCTCCACGTAGATACGAGAGACCATTGGTTCCTGCCTTCCTGATCGGTTGGGCGTACGGTACGGTATGCGGCAGCGGTCGGTTTGCGGGGACTGCCCTGCGGTCGCCTTGAGCCACATGTTTGTAAACCTCACTATGATACGACAGCTCGTGGCGCGTTGCGGACGGCGAGGGTGCTACAGTGATGCGCAAACAAGAGAAAGGCATCACATGGCATTCGTTTCGCTCGCCATCATCGCGCTCGTGGCCTTTGCAAGCCCCTTCATCGCCTCGTCGATTCCCGGAAAACCCGTTCCCGAAACGGTCTTTTTGCTCGTGTTCGGCGCAGTGCTGGGACCCCATATGCTCGGCGTCATCCATGTAGATGCCGAGGTCTCGCTCGTGTCAGAGCTCGGTCTGGCATTTTTGTTCCTGCTTGCCGGCTTTGAGATCGATCCCAAGAACATCACGGGCGTCGAGGGCCGCTACGGTATGGCCACGTGGGCTGTCACATTTTGTATCGCCTGGCTTGCCGTGCGCTTTACCCCGTGGTTCTCGGTCAGCCATTTCGACGGTATCGCCGTGACGCTCGCCTTGACCTCGACGGCGCTTGGGGCGCTCATGCCCATCTTGCGCGAGCGGTTGCTTGCCGGAACGCGCGTCGGTGATTCGATTCTTGCCTATGGTACGTGGGGCGAGCTCGGCCCCGTGCTCGCCATGTCGGTACTGCTGTCTGCCCGTACGGGCATCGAGACGCTGCTGATCTTGGGCTTATTTGCCGCCGTGTGCGTGCTGCTTGCCGTGGTCCCCAGCCGCTCCAAACGCGTCGGCAGCCGCTTCTTTGCGTTTGTCGAGGAGCGCGCCGATACCACGTCGCAGACGTTCGTACGCCTGACAGTGCTTATTTTGGTCACGCTCGTGGCGTTCTCGGCCATCTTTAGCCTCGATATCGTATTGGGCGCTTTTGCCGCCGGCTTTGTCCTGCGCTATATCATCCCCGAGGGCAACCATACGCTTGAGACCAAGCTCGACGGCCTGGCCTACGGCTTTTTGATCCCGGTGTTCTTTACCGTGTCGGGCGCTAAGATCGACCTGACGGCCGTGGTGTCGCGCCCCGGGCTGCTCGTGGGCTTTATCTTGGCGCTGCTGATCATTCGTGCCGTGCCCATTCTCATCTCTATGAGCATTTGTCCCGTGACGCGCGATGTGTCGGCGTATGGCCGCATTACCGTGGCGCTCTACTGCACCACGGCGCTGCCGATCATCGTTGCCGTAACGAGCGTGGCCGTCAACGCGGGCGCGCTGTCGCAAGATATTGCGTCGGTCATGGTTGCCGCCGGTGCCATCACGGTGTTCTTGATGCCATTGCTCGCGCAGCTCTTCTACCGCGTGGTCGACGCCGCGCCGGTCGCCGCCGTGGCAGAGGTTGCCGAGCATCCATCCGATGCACTTGACATCCTGCGCGCCCATCACGATTTGGCGAGCCTGCTCGCACGCGAGCACGAGCTGCTGACCTCGCATGGCCATGGTCGCGTATTCGAGGGCCTGCCTACGCTCGATACGATTGCCGAGCGTCTTTCCGCCGAGGCGGCGAGCGGCCACATCGATGCCCGCATCGTGGACGCGGCGCGTCTTCTTGCCGATAAGACCTATGGTGATGAGGTTGACCCGTCCGAGCTGACTCCGCGTGAGCGCCGCCGCCTTGAGCGCGCCAAGCTCGCCGTACACGAATACCGCCGCCGAATGCTGGAGCTCTACGCGCGCGATGAAGCCCAGGACGACGACGGCAGGTAGCCGATACCCTCTCGGGGAAGCCGCGTCCCGCTTTGAAGGCTCGAAACGGGACGCGGCTTCCGCATCGGCCCCCATCGGGAAGCTACATCCCAGAACGGACGCTCAGAGCGGGATGCAGTTTCCGCTTTGGACCCCCGCCGGAAAGCGCGTCCCAGTCTGAAGGTTCAAAATGGGATGTGGTTTCCGAAACAGGAGCCGTTGGGAAGCTGTGTCCCGGAATGGGCGCCCGGAGTGGGATACCGTTTCCGCAGGAGGCCCATTGCGGAAACGGTACCCCAGAATCGACGTTCAAAACGGGGTGCAGTTTCCGCAAGGAGGTCCTGGGGAAACCGTGCCCCGTTCTGAGCTGAAATACCGGGACGCAGCTTCCCCTGCAAACAGAACAAGGCGCGCTGCCTGCGGTTGATGCAGGCAGCGCGCCTTTTGCGTTGGGCCTCGTTGAGGTTCGAAGTCGTGGCTTGCGACCTTTAGGAGCGGGCGGCTCCGTCGACGGGGAGCACGGCGCCCGTGACATAGGATGACATGTCGCTCGCTAGGAAAACGAAGGCGTTGGCGACATCCTCGGGCTCGCCCATGCGGCCGAGCGGAATAGTGGCGACGATGGGCTTGATGACCTCTTCGGGCAGGTTGGCGACCATGTCGGTCTTAGTCACGCCAGGGGCAACGGCGTTGACGCGGATACCCATGGGGGCGAGCTCGCGCGAGAGCGACTGGACCATGCCGTTGACGGCGAACTTGGACGTGGGGTAACCGACGCCGGAGGGCTGGCCGTACTTGGCGACCATCGAGCTCGTGGTAGTGATGGTGCCGCCGTGGCCGGCCTCGGTCATAATCTTGGCGGCCGCCTGGTGACCGTTAAAGACAGCGACGACGTTGAGGTCCATGACCTTTGCAAACTCCTCGGCCGTGTAATCCAAAAGGGGCGAGCGCTGGGAGATGCCGGCGTTGTTGACGACCGTATCGAGACCGCCCATGTCGGCTGCGGCCTGCGTAAAGGCCTCGGTCACGGCCTCGAGTGAGGTGAGGTCGCAGGAACGGCCCCAGACCTTGGCGTCGGGATAGGCGGCTGTCAGCTTCTCAACGGCCGCGTCGGCAGTCTCCTGGCGCGAGCCAAAGACGGTGACGGCAGCGCCCTCCTCGATAAAACGGCAGGCGATCGCATAGCCGATACCGCGCGTGCCTCCGGTGATGATTGCTTTCTTGCCCTCGAGCAACATGGTGCTTCCTCTCATCGCGGGCGGACATACACGGCACAGCATAGCGGCGGCAAAATACAGCTGCCGTCGCATATCGGCAAACGGTATCCACGGTTGTTGACGAACGGTCAAGTTGTTCAAACGTTAGTCGACCACTTCGTGCAAAAGATGTAACTAAAAGGGGCTCCCATCCAATCGGACGGGAGCCCCTCATGCGTTATTTGATTTGCCGAGAATCGGACTAGTTGGCCATGACGCCTTCGGTCCAGGCCTCGACGTCCTCGATGCGCAGGACGTTGGCGACTTCGGCCACGCAGTCGACGCTGCCAAGCTCGGCGGCGGCAGCCTGGACGTCCTTCTCGAGCGCGCGGTGCGTCAGGAAGATGACCGAGCAGGCATCGCTGACGCCCGACTTGCCGTCCTCGACCTGGTTGATGAGCGAGATCGAGATGTTATGCTTGGCAAAGATATCGACCGTCTCGGACAGGGCGCCCACGCGGTCGGCGACCTTCAGGCGCACATAGTACTTGGTCTGGAGCTCGTCCATGGGCTTAAAGGCGAGGTTGTGACCATAGGGCTCAATCTCGGGCAGCGGAGCCACGCCGCGGCTGATCTGCTCGGAGAGCGACAGGATATCGCCCACGACGGCGCTCGCGGTGGGGAAGGAGCCTGCGCCGGCACCGTAGAACATGGTCTCGCCCACGGCGTCGCCTACCACGTAGACAGCGTTCATGGCGCCGTTGACCTTGGCGAGCATGTGATCGGCGGGGATCAGCGTGGGGTGCACGCGAACGTCGACGCCGGCGTCGGTGTTGCGGGCGATGCCGAGCAGCTTAATGGTGTAGCCGAGCTCGCGGGCCTGGGCGATGTCCTCGGCGCCGATGGTACGGATACCCTGCTGGTACACATCATCGGTGGTCACGCGGGTGCCAAAGCCGATGGAGGCGAGGATCGCCGTCTTGCTGGCGGCGTCGAAGCCGTCGACGTCGGCGGACGGGTCGGCCTCGGCGTAGCCCTTGGCCTGGGCGTCGGCGAGCACGTCGGCGTAATCGGCGCCCTCGGCGTCCATGCGCGACAGGATGTAGTTGGTGGTGCCGTTGAGAATGCCGGCGATGGTCAGGATCTTGTTGCCCACCAAGTCGTGCTCGAGCGTGCTCACGATGGGGATGCCGCCGCCGCAGCTGGCCTCGCACTTAATCTGCACGCCGCATGCGCGCGCCTTCTCGGCGAGCGTCTCGACATGACGGCCCAGCAGGGCCTTGTTGGCAGAGACGACGTGCTTGCCGTTCTCAAAGGCGGTGGTAAAGATCTCGGTTGCGGGATGCTCGCCGCCGATCAGCTCGACGACGATGTCGACGGCGGGGTCGGTGACGACATCGTGCCAGTCGCTTGTAAAGGCCTCACGCTCAATACCGGCTGCCTCGGCCTGCTCCCAAGCAAGCGCGCAGGCGCGGGTCAGCTTAAGGTCGATGCCGTAGGCTGCCAGGTACTCATCGTGGTGGCTCTTGATCAGACGGGCCACGCCGCCGCCGACGGTTCCCAGACCGATCAGACCGACGTTCACGGTGCGCAGGGGTTCGCTCATAGATAGCTCCTTCGTGCATCTTATGGATGGATTAACCGCTTAAAGGTTGAGTGCATTCTAGCGTGAACCGAGGGCGCGTGCTCGCCAGGCAACAGGAGTCGCACAAAACGGCACCCCCGAAACGCTGCGGAAACATTGGAAACATGCTCGCTACATACGACCTACAGCTTATGTGATTCAGGATGGCAAGTACATCGCCGCCTAAGTGCATATAACGACACCGGTGGGGCCGTTTTATTCAGGGCAAGGACGCCTGTAACAGAACGGAAACATTACTTTCACACAATAAAGTGGCTAAACTGCATAAACCGACAGGAATACGCAGAATTATGGATAAATGGGCAAAACAAAAGAAAAGTTGAAATAATCGCCACTTTTCTCAACTAAAGCGTCTACTATTTTGCGAACGCCGAACACGGCGAAGGATGGCCTGTCGGGTAACCGAAACCCGACGAGATTTGAGAGGAGAGCCGCATGTCGAGCCTCACCGGTAAGTCATTGAACCCTGTTATGAATCGCAGGAGCGTTATCGCGAGCGCAGCAGGTCTGGGGGCGATGTCCATTCTAGCTGGCTGCTCCTCCAACGGCGGCGACAGCGGTTCCGCTTCGAGCGACGCTTCGTTTAAGATCGGCACCATCGGCCCGCTGACCGGCGCCAACGCGTCCTACGGCAAGTCCGTTACCCAGGGTGTCGAGCTTGGCTGCAAGGATTTCTCGACCAAGGAGCTGCCGCTTGCCAGCAAGGCCGAGGACGACCAGGCCGATGGCGAGAAGGCCGTCAACGCCTTCAACACCCTGCTCGACTGGGGCATGCAGGCCCTCGTCGGTCCAACCACCACGGGTGCGTCGGTTGCCGTTGCCGCAGAGTGCGGTAACGACCCCAAGACGTTCATGATCACCCCGTCCGCGTCCTCCGAGGACGTCACCGACGGCAAGGATTGCGTCTTCCAGGTTTGCTTCACCGACCCCAACCAGGGTGTCAACGCTGCCAAGTTCCTGGCGCAGAAGTATGCGGACGAGAAGTTCGTGCTGTTCTATAACTCCGGCGACGCCTATTCTTCGGGCATCGCAGATTCCTTTAAGGCCCAGGCCGCTGAGTCCAAGCTCGAGATTGTTGACGAGGAGACCTTTAAGGACGACTCTGCCACGAGCTTTACCAACCAGCTGACCAAGGCCAAGCAGGCCGGCGCCACCATGATCTTTGCGCCGATCTACTACACCCCGGCGTCCGTCCTGCTCAAGAACGCCAAGGACATGGGCTACGACGTCAAGATGATGGGCTGCGACGGCATGGACGGCATCCTGGGCGTTGAGGGCTTCGATACCTCTCTTGCCGAGGGTCTGCTGCTCATGACCCCGTTCTCCGCCGACGACGAGAAGAACGCCGACTTCGTTAACGCTTACAAGGATAAGTACGGCGATACCCCCGACCAGTTTGCCGCCGACGCCTACGACGGCGTGCACGCGGTGGCCGAGGCCGTCAAGGAGGCCGGTCTTGGTGTCGACGCCGATCCGACCGAGGTCGCCGAGAAGCTGTCCAAGGCTATGCTCAAGATTACCGTTGACGGTCTGACCGGCAAGCTCACCTGGAACGATAAGGGCCAGGTCCAGAAGGAGCCCACGGCGTACGTCATCACCGATGGCAAGTACGTACAGGCCTAATAAGCCGCCTTACATAGAGCGGTTTTGATCCCAAGCAGGGGAGGTTTTGGCCTTCCCTGCTTGCTTGGTATCTAGGGACGATGTAACGTCCCTGTTTCATACATTAACTGGAAACCTATTCGAAAGGGGGATGTGGAACATGACGGTCTTTATCCAATACCTGGTCAACGGCCTGTCCATGGGCAGCGTCTACGCCATCATCGCGTTGGGCTACACCATGGTCTACGGTATCGCCAAGATGCTCAACTTCGCTCACGGCGATGTCATCATGGTCGGTGCCTATGTCTCGTTCTGCGCCACGTCGTATCTCGGCCTCCCGGGCTGGGCATCTGTAGTTCTCTCTTGTGTGGTCTGTACGGTTCTCGGTGTTCTCATCGAGGGTCTGGCCTATAAGCCGCTGCGTCAGGCGGGCCCGCTGGCCGTTCTGATCACGGCTATCGGCGTGTCTTACTTCCTGCAGAACGCCGCGCAGCTTCTGTGGGGCGCCACGCCCAAGAACTTCACTTCGCTCGTCACCTTCCAGGTGCCGGAGTTCTTGGCCAAGTTCAACGTAAGCGCCGTCTCGCTCGTCACCATCGTCGCCTGCCTGGTTATCATGGCCGGCCTGATGTTCTTTACAGGAAAGACCAAGATGGGCAAAGCCATGCGTGCCGTGTCCGAGGACAAGGCCGCCGCTCAGCTCATGGGCATCAACGTCAACCGCACCATCTCTATGACGTTTGCCATCGGCTCTGCCCTTGCCGCCATCGCCGGCGTGCTGCTGTGCTCTTACTCGCCGGTGCTGCAGCCCACGACGGGTGCCATGCCTGGCATCAAGGCCTTCGACGCCGCCGTCTTCGGTGGCATCGGCTCCATCCCCGGCGCCTTTGTCGGCGGCATTCTCATCGGCATCATCGAAGCGATGGCGCAGGCCTACATTTCCACGAGCCTTGCCAACTCCATCGTCTTTGGTGTTTTGATCATCGTCCTGCTCGTCAAGCCTGCCGGCCTCTTGGGCAAGTACGTCCCCGAGAAGGTGTAGGTGAGCGCTATGAAGTTTCTTAAAGACAAGCAGACGCGTCACGACTTTGTCACGTACGCCATGTGCATCGTGGCATTCGCCATCGTGTTCTTTATGCAGTCTAACCATATGATTCCGCGCATGATCGCCGGTCAGCTGGTTCCCATCACGGCCTATATCGTCATGGCCATCTCCCTTAACCTCGTCGTCGGCATCGCGGGCGACTTGTCGCTGGGCCACGCGGGCTTTATGAGCGTCGGCGCCTATACGGGCATCGTTACCGCTGTCGCGCTGGAGAGCGCCGTTCCCTCCGATCCGGTGCGCCTGATCATCAGCATTGTGGTCGGCGCTATCGCCGCTGCCATCTTGGGCTTCTTGATTGGTATCCCGGTCCTGCGCCTGAGCGGCGACTATCTGGCCATCGTGACCCTGGCTTTTGGCGAGATCATCAAAGAGATCGTCACCTGCCTCATTGTGGGCGTCGACTCCCGCGGCCTGCACGTGATCTTTAACATCACGGGCAACTCCACGATCGACGACCTGCACCTGCTCGAGGACGGCACCGCCATCATCAAGGGCGCCCAGGGCGCCTCGGGCGTGTCGACGTACTCGACCTTCCTCGCCGGTGCCATCCTGGTCATGGTCGCACTCGTGATCGTGCTCAACCTGGTTCGCAGCCGTACCGGCCGTGCCATTATGGCCGTGCGCGATAACAAGATTGCAGCCGAGTCCGTAGGCATCTCCGTCACCGAGTACCGCATGATCGCCTTCGTGGTTTCCGCTGCCCTCGCCGGTGCTGCCGGAGCCCTCTTCGGCGGTAACTTCTCGCAGCTCTCCGCCACCAAGTTCGACTTCAACACGTCCATTCTCATCCTGGTGTTCGTGGTCCTGGGCGGTCTGGGCAATATGCGCGGCTCCGTCATCGCGGCGGCGCTGCTCACGGTGCTTCCCGAGCTGCTCCGTCAGTTCTCGGACTACCGCATGCTCATCTACGCCATCGTGCTGATCCTGGTCATGATCTTTACCAACAACCCGCAGCTCAAGGCGTTCTTCGGTCGCGTCAAGGACCGCTTTGCTTCCAAGAAGGAGGTGGCAGCCGATGCCCAGTAAATTTGAGTTCAAGAAGGGCAAGATGGTCCCGTATCCTTCTGGCGCCATCGTTCCCGACCGCGACCTGGGCGAGCGCCCGGCGCTCGAGTGCATCCACCTGGGCATTGAGTTCGGTGGCCTTAAGGCAGTCGACGACTTTAGCCTGACCATCGGCAAGACCGAGATCGCCGGTCTCATCGGCCCCAACGGTGCCGGCAAGACCACGGTCTTCAACCTGCTCACCAAGGTGTATCAGCCCACGCATGGCACCATCCTGCTCGACGGCGAGGACACCTCGGGCAAGTCGGTCTATCAGGTCAACCGCATGGGTATTGCCCGTACATTCCAGAACATTCGCTTGTTCAACACCATGACGGTGGAGGATAACGTTAAGGTTGGCCTGCACAACCAGGAACGTTACTCCGGCTTTGAGGGCGTGCTGCGCCTGCCGACGTATTGGAAGCACGAGAAGGCCGCCCACGAGCGCGCCATGGAGCTGCTGTCCATCTTTGATATGGAGCACCTGGCAAACGAACAGGCCGGCTCGCTGCCTTACGGCGCTCAGCGCCGCCTGGAGATCGTCCGTGCACTTGCCACCAATCCCAAGCTGCTGCTGCTCGACGAGCCTGCCGCCGGCATGAATCCGTCCGAGACCGCAGAGCTCATGGAGAACATCGTCAAGATTCGCGACACCTTCGGCATTGCCATCATGCTTATCGAGCATGATATGTCACTCGTTATGAACATCTGCGAGGGCATCTGCGTGCTCAACTTTGGTAAGGTCATCGCCAAGGGCACGGCCGAGGAGATCCAGAACAACGACGCTGTTATCGAGGCGTATCTGGGCAAGCAGGATAAGGGGGAGAACTAAATGGCAGAGCCGATGCTTTCCGTCTACAACATCAACGTCTGGTACGGCGCCATCCACGCCATCAAGGACATCTCCTTTAACGTCAACGAGGGTGAGATCGTTGCTCTGATCGGTGCGAACGGTGCCGGTAAGTCTACGACGCTTAAAACCGTCTCGGGCCTGCTGCGTTCCAAGACCGGCTCCATCAAGTTTATGGGCGAGGACATTACTCATACGCCTGCCGACAAGCTGGTGGGCAAGGGCCTGGCACAGGTGCCCGAGGGCCGTCGCGCCTTTTTGCAGATGACGGTCGAGGAGAACCTGGAGATGGGCGCCTATACACAGCCCAAGTCCACGGTCGCTCCGGGCCTTGAGCGCGTCTACGAGCAGTTCCCGCGCCTGAAGGAGCGCCGTCGCCAGGTCGCCGGCACCCTTTCAGGTGGCGAGCAGCAGATGCTCGTTATGGGCCGCGCTCTTATGAGTAACCCTAAGCTGCTCATGCTCGACGAGCCTTCCATGGGCCTGGCGCCGATTCTGATTGAGCAGATCTTCCAGATTGTCGAGGACCTGCACAAGGCCGGCACCACGGTGCTTCTGGTCGAGCAGAACGCACAGATGGCGCTCTCGATCGCCACGCGCGGCTATGTGCTCGAGACCGGCAAGATCACCATGACCGGCACGGGCCAAGAGCTCCTGCACGACGATAACGTCCGCAAAGCCTATCTTGGTGGTTAATCCATTCAACAAAGGGGCGCTGACTATCCCGGTCAGCGCCCCTTTTTAAGTTGCGGTGAAATAGGGACTAAATGAAGGCTCCAGAGGCCAAAACAGTCCCTATTCCACCGCAACTTCATTGGGATGTGTGACAATGCCCGTCGGAAAACATCTGCTGTCTTTGGGGGTCTATCTATGGTGTACGAGTTTTGTGCCGAGAACTTTGAGCGGGTGCCGGCGGCTATCGATGCCGGTGCAAGGCGTATCGAGCTGTGCGACAACCTTGCCGTTGGTGGCACCACGCCTTCGGCCGGCGTTATCAGCGCTACGACCAACTATGTCCACGAGCACGATGCACGGATGATGTGCATGATTCGCCCGCGTGGCGGCGACTTTCACTACGACCAGGACGAGCTGCGTATGATGGAGATGGACCTGGGCCTTGCCGTAAGCGCCGGCGTTGACGGCTTGGTCTTTGGCTGCTGCAAGCCCTGCGCTGGCGGATGGGCGCTCGACGAACTTACGCTTGGCGCCCTCGTGATGGCTGCGGGCTGCGCGACCGAGGAATGTAAGCGTGAGCCCATCGACATCACCTTCCACATGGCATTTGACCAGCTCTCGCCCGAGGCTCAGCTCGATGCGATTGATACACTTGCCGACTGCGGCGTTACGCGCATCCTCACGCATGGCGGCGCTGCCGGTACGTCGATCGAGGATAATTTCGATCACCTGGCTCGTTTAATCGAGTATGCGGGTGATCGTTTGACCATCCTTCCCGGCGGCGGCATCACTACGGCAAATCGCGACGCGGTCGCGGCGGCGCTAGACGTCTCCGAGCTCCATGGCACCAAGATCGTGCCGCTGGAGGTATAACCCGTGGCGCTGGTATTCGATGTTCAGCAGGCGAGCGGCAAGCCCGACGACAACCGTCGCCCCGGTACCGCGTGTCCCTTTTGCAACACGGAGGGGCTCACCAACATCATCCAGCGCGACGGTGACTGCATCTGGCTCGAGAATAAGTTCAAGACCCTGCGCGCCACCCGTCAAACCGTGCTGATCGAGTCGGCCGATCACGATGCCGACCTGGTGACCTATAAGCCGGATGAACTCCACCATGTGATGAGGTTTGCTCTGGATTGCTGGCAGCAGATGATCGATTCGCAGCAGTATCGAAGCGTGCTCATGTACAAGAACAAGGGTCCGCTTTCGGGCGGCAGCCTCGTCCATCCACACATGCAGATTGTGGGCTTGGAACAGGAGGACGGCTATGCGGCGCTGACCTCAGCCAACTTTGAAGGCATCGATGTTTGGCAGAGGGGAAGGGTTGCGGTCAACATCTCAACCGAACCGATTATGGGGTTCTTTGAGGTCAATGTTTCAGCCCCGCAGGGAATCGCCGCCAGCGATGGCGCGCGAGACCAAGCCGAGACGGACCTCTTCGCCGATGCGATTCAGGTAGCTCTGCGCTATATCCTGAACGAGCACCATGGTGGTCGCGCAGAGTCGTACAACTTGTTCTTCTACCACATGGACGGCCGGACCATTGCCAAGGCGCTTCCGCGCTGGGTGGTTTCACCCTACTTTGTCGGGTATCGGCTGGCTCAGGTCAATGCTGAGACCACGCTCGATGTCGATGCGGAGCGATTCCGCGCACATCTGGAGGCGCTCACATCGTAAAGTGAGCGCCCGCACACTGCGGACGGTTTAGCGCGCCATTGCATCGCGGCCGGCCTCGACCCGCTTGCGCTGGGCGGCGCGCTCCTCGCCGGTCAGACGCTCAAAGAAGTGTCCGATAAGCGAGGCGAGCACCTGCTGAAACAACGTTCCACACATGACGGGAAACACAACTTCGCCCGGAAAGTATTGCGTGGCGATGACGGCGCCCGAAGAGATATTGCGCATGCCGCAGGTAAAGCACATGGTGGTCGTTTCGCTATATGGCAGATGCAGCGCGCGGGCGACCAGAATGCCGACGACAAAGCCGCTGATGGCGAAGACCAAAATAAAGAGGGCGACTTCCAAGCGCACCGCGTTCATGTGCAGCACGTACTCGCTCATGGCGGTGGGGTTGGAGGCGATAACGCCCATCATCATGAACTTGCAGGCGGGCGAGAGCGCGGGGGAGAGTTTTTCGTGCCCCCATCCGCGCGTGAGCTCGTTGATCACGATGCCGAGCACGGCGGGGATGGCGATCATAAAGGCCATGTTCTGCATCATGCTCGGCACGTCGATCGAGACGGTGGCGCCCAGCAGGAGCTTGAGCGTAAGCGGAATCGTCACAGGGGAGATGACCGAGGAAGTCAGGATGATGGTGAGCGCGAGCGGGCCGTTGCCGCCGAACATGCTGATCCACATAAAAGCGGTGACTGCCACGGGCACACTGTATTCGAGCACGATGCCGCAGACAAGGTTGGGGTTGGAACCAAAGAACAACGATCCCATGGCGTAGGCCGCGATGGGAATAAGCGCCGCCGAGACCAACAACGCCAGAATCAGGTGCAGCGGACGGTGGAACACCTCGGCTACCTGGTGAAAGGTGTTGCTGAGCGCACCTTGGAACGTCATAAAGGCAAACAAGGTGGGAACGATGGGCTTGAGAACGCCGATCTGTTGAGGAAAGAGCACGCCGAGCGCCACACAAATCGGAACGATGATTTGCATGTGCCCCGCGAGAAACTTGCCCAGTCCAACCCATTGCTTCATATGCTCTTGTGACTCCCTTTGCTCGTGAATCCGTTTTGACTGGATATGCTAGACGCTCACATGTGTCCGTGCGTCAGAAACGCTCGATTATTTCGAGGCTATTACCGGCATCGTTTACCGAAACCGCGGCATGCTGCGGCGATTTGCGTCCGCGCCGCACGGTATAATAAATCCGTTCAACAGATCTGCCTGCCGAAGCGGGCATACACAGAGGACTCATCGCTATGAACCGTGAGAGGTATCGCGGCGACCTGCCCCTATCGGGGGTGGGTGCCTATGTCATCGCTTAAGACGACGCATCGCTGGGCGGTCGCTCAGCAAAACCCCGAGCTCGAAAAGGAGCTTTCGGCTGGTCTGGGCATTCCCGGGCTGGTGGCGCGCATTATGGTCGCGCACGGCATTGGCTCAATCAAAGAGGGCCAATTGTTTTTGACGCCTTCGCTCGATCGCGACTGGGCCGACCCACTCATTATCCCGGGCATGTCGGTCGTTGCCGACCGCGTCGAGCGTGCTATTCGCAACCACGAGCGTATCGCCGTCTTTGGCGATTTTGACGTCGACGGCATTACGTCGACTTGTCTGTTGACCGAGGCGCTACGTTCGTTTGGCGCCAACGTCACGCCGTTTATTCCGCACCGCTTTGACGAGGGCTACGGCCTGTCGCGTGCGGCGCTCGACCGCGTCAACGAGCTCGCTCAACCCAACCTGATTGTGACCGTCGATAACGGCATTGCCGCCAAGGAAGAGGTTTCCTATCTGGAGAGCCTGGGGATCGATTTGGTGGTCACGGACCATCACGAGCCCTCCGACCAGGTGCCGCAGGGTGTGCCCCTGACCGACCCCAAGCTCGAGGACGAGGGCCCCTCGCGTGAGCTTGCCGGTGCTGGTGTGGCGCTCAAGCTGGTGCAAGTCCTGGGTGAGCGCCTGGGCAAGCCGTCGTATTGGCGTTCGCTAATCGAGGTCGCGGCGCTGGGCACCGTGTCCGACATGATGCCGCTCACGCCCGAGAACCGCGCGCTGGTTGCCGAGGGCATCCAGCAGATGCGCGTAACCGCTCGCCCGGGCTATATCGCGCTTGCCGCGCTCGCCAAGGCGGACCTTTCGAGCATTACGGCGGATGGCCTGTCATTCTCGCTCATTCCCCGCTTAAACGCTGCCGGTCGCATGGCTGATCCCAAGCTGGCGCTCGACCTGCTGCTTGCCCGCGATCCCATCGAAGCAAGCGCACTGGCGGCTGAGCTCGAGGAAATCAACCGCCAGCGCCGTGAGATCGAGGCGGAGCTCACGCGCGATGCCATGGCAAAGGTCGAGGAGACCTATGACGGCGGACGCGCGATCGTCGTGGGCGGCGAAGGCTGGCACGAGGGCGTCAAGGGCATCGTGGCAAGCCGTCTGACCAACCGCTACCACGTGCCGGCTCTGCTGTTCTCGATCGAGGACGGTATCGCGCGCGGCTCTGGTCGCTCGGTGGGCAAAGTTAACCTGTTTGACGCCATCGAGCGCTGTTCCGACCTGATGATTCGTCGCGGCGGACATGCCGGTGCGGTGGGTGTGACCATCGAGGCATCCAAGCTCGACGAGTTCCGCCGTCGCCTTTCCGCCGTGTTGTCCGAGCTTCCCGCCGAGGACTTTGAGGACACCGACGAGGTTGCCGCCACGGTCGACCTTTCCGAGCTGAATATCGAGACTATAGAGCAGATTTCCCGCCTTGAGCCGTTTGGCCAGGGTAATAAGGTGCCGCTGCTGGCTGCCGAGGGCGTGACGATGTGTGATCGCGCCGTGGTGGGTAAAACCGGCGAGCACATGCGCTTTGTGGCGACCGATGGCGCCGCGAGTGTGCCGGCCATTATGTTCCGCGTGCCGCAAATCGATAAGCTCATCAACTGCGATAGCGCTGTCGACTTGGTGTTCGAGGCCGTTGCCGAGCATTGGCAGGGTCGTGTGAAGCCCAAGCTCATGGTCAAGGATGTTCTGGTCCGCGATACCACGCTGCCCAGCGTCGACGATCCGGCATGCGAGCTTCGTCGTGGCGTGCAGCCGGCGGATTCCGGCCTGCGCTTGGAGTCGCGCAAGCGCGAGACGCTCGCCCAGCTTTCCTATACCGAGCTCACGCGCTCGCTTATCCATAGCTTTATCGGATCGAACCAGCCGCACCGCGCGCAGGTTGAGGCGCTCGACGCCTTGGCCGATCACCAGAGTGTCTTGACGGTTATGGGAACGGGCCGCGGCAAGTCGCTCATCTTCCATGTGCATGCCGCGCGTGAGGCGGTGCTTCGCGGACGTGCGAGCATCTTTGTCTATCCGCTGCGTGCACTTGTTGCCGACCAGGCCTATCACCTCTCGTCGACGATGGCATCGCTTGGCATTGGCGTTGGCGTGCTGACCGGCGAGACCGTGGAGGCCGCACGCGATGACGTGTTCGCCGGCCTAGCTTCGGGCCGCACCGGTATCGTGCTCACGACGCCCGAGTTCCTATCTATCCACCGTGACCGCTTCGCGCGTTCGGGCCGCATCGGCTTTGTCGTTATCGATGAGGCACACCATGCCGGCCTTGCCAAGGGCGGCGACCGCAGCGCTTATCTCGACATGCCCGATATCCTCAAAGCCTTGGGCGACCCGGTCGTTATGGCTGCGACGGCCACCGCGACGGCTCCGGTCGTGGCCGAGCTTGCCCGTATGCTGCCGATCACTCGCACGGTGGTCGACGAGACGGTGCGCGAGAACCTGCGGCTCGAGGACGACCGTGATCTTGCAAGTCGCGAGAACCGTTTGGTGTCGATTGTGGCGACGGGGGAAAAGACCGTCATCTACGTCAATTCGCGCGACCAGTCCGTGGCGCTCGCCAAGACGTTGCGCAAGCGTGTGCCCGATTGCGCAACCCATATCGCGTTCTATAACGCGGGGCTTGCGCGTTCCGATCGCCGTCGCGTGGAGGAAGCATTCCGAGACGGAAGCCTCAGCTGCATCGTTTCAACTTCGGCCTTCGGTGAGGGCGTCAACCTGCCCGATATCCGTCATGTCGTGCTCTACCACATGCCGTTTGGTGCGATTGAGTTTAACCAGATGAGTGGCCGTGCCGGCCGCGATGGACAGCCCGCCGTGATTCACCTGCTCTATTCGTCGCGTGACGCTCGTATTAATGAGCGCCTACTCGATTGTTACGCGCCCGAGCGCGATGAGCTTGTCACGCTCTATCGAGCACTGCAGACCATGTGGCGCTCCAACCGTGGCAAGACGGGGGACGATTCATTCTGCGCAAGCGATATCGACATTGCGCAGATGTGTCTTGCCATCGATGCCCGCACGCCGGTCGACGAGCGCTCGGTGGAAAGCGGCCTGGGAATCTTCGAAGAACTCGGTTTCTGCCGCGTTTCGGGGTTTGACGATACGCGTCGCATCGCGATGGCGGAAAACCCCGGCCGCGTGCAATTGAGCAGGTCAATTCGCTATTTGGAAGGCTTGCGCTCGCGCATGGAGTTCTCGGCTTTCCGGAGCTGGGCGCTCGATTCGTGCGCTTCTGATATGCTAGCCAAAGTTAACCGCCCGATCGTACCGCGGGCCTAGGGGAAGGGGACCTCGATGGATGCCGCAGCCCGTACCGCCCATGATTCCACCCTCCAGCCGTTTTCGGAGATGGAGCACTATAAGCATGCCGATGAGCTGCCGCCCGAGATTATGGCGGACAGCTACGACAAGCTGGAGCGCCTGTGCCTCAAATATATGAATGAGGACGACTTTTCTAAGGTTGAGCAGGCCTACTGCTTTGCCGCCGAGAAGCACTGCAACCAAAAGCGCCGCTCGGGCGAGATGTACATTAACCATCCCGTCGAGGTTGCCATCATTTTGGCCGATCTCAAGATGGACTGCGATGTGGTGTGTGCCGCGCTGCTGCACGATACCGTCGAGGATACCGAGACCTCGCTCACCGATGTTTCCGGCCTGTTTGGCGAAACGGTGGCCGAGCTCGTCGATGGCGTGACCAAGCTCACCAACATCGAAGTCGACAGCATGGACGAGAAACAGGCCCTCACGCTGCGCAAGATGTTCCTCGCCATGTCCAAGGACATTCGTGTCATCATCGTTAAACTTGCCGACCGTCTGCACAACATGCGTACGCTGGCGGCCCTGCGTGAGGATCGTCGCCTGTTTAAGGCTCGCGAGACCATGGACGTGTACGCGCCCTTGGCCGACCGCCTGGGCATGAGCTCTATTAAGTGGGAGCTCGAGGACCTGTCCTTCTTCTACCTGGAGCCCGATGCCTACCAGCGCATCGCGCGCATGGTGGCTGAGTCGCGCGAGGTCCGCGAGCGCTACCTTGCCGAGACCATCAAGACGCTCACCGACGAGCTCAACCGCATTGGCCTGGAGGGCTTCCAGATTAATGGCCGCTCCAAGCACTATTGGTCCATCTACCAAAAGATGAAGCGCAAGGGCAAGGAGTTCTCCGAGATCTACGACCTGGTGGCGCTGCGTGTTATTACCCATTCGGTGCGCGATTGCTACTCCACGCTCGGTGCGGTGCATACGCTGTGGCATCCCATGCCTGGTCGCTTTAAAGACTATATCGCCATGCCCAAGGTCAATAACTACCAGTCGCTCCACACGACGGTCATCGGCCCCACGGCTCGTCCGCTCGAGATTCAGATTCGAACCTACGAGATGCATGAGCAGGCCGAGTATGGCATTGCCGCCCACTGGCTATATAAGAAGTCGGGCGGATCGTCTGCTTCCAAGACCAATGACGCTCAACGTTTGGACGACCAGATCAACTGGCTCAAGCATTCGCTCGATTGGGCGGCTTCCGACGAAATCACCGATGCCAAGGAATACCTGCATTCGCTGAAGGTCGACCTCTTCGATCAGGAGATTTTCGTCTTTACGCCCAAGGGCGAGGTCATGGCGCTTCGTGCCGGCTCCACGCCGCTCGACTTTGCCTACGCCGTTCACACCGAGGTGGGAAACCACTGCGTCGGCGCTAAGATCAACGGTGCGGTGGCCCCGCTCACGCACGAGATCAAGACGGGCGACCGCGTTGAAATCCTGACTAACAAGAGTTCCAAACCGTCGCGTGATTGGCTCAAGATCGTCAAGACGCCTTCCGCCAAGTCAAAGATCCGCCGCTATTTTGCCGCTGCGACCAAGGACGACGACGCTGCCGCCGGCCGCGATATGCTGGCCAAGGACCTGCGTAAGCGTGGCTATGGCATTTCTACGCCGCGTTCGACGCGCGCGCTCAATGCCGTGGCGGAGCAGTTTAACTTCAAGCAGCTCGAGGACCTGTTTGCCGCCGTCGGCGCCGGCAAGGTTGCCCCGCGCGCTGTGGGCAATAAGGTCGAGCAAATCTTGGACCCAAAGCCCGAGGAACAGCTCACCAAGGCCGAGGCTATCGCCGAGGTCGTGAAACAGCCTGCTCGCGGCTCCAACCGCAAGCCGCAAAAGCGCGGCAAGAGCGCCAGTAACGGCATTATCGTCAAGGGCGAGAGCAACAGCGGCCTGCTAGTCCGTCTGGCTCATTGCTGCAACCCCGTGACGGGCGACGACATCGTCGGCTTTATCACGCGCGGCCGAGGTGTCTCAGTGCATCGCGCCAACTGCCCCAACGTCAAGGGCCTCATGGAGCACCCCGAGCGCATGATTGACGTAGAGTGGGATGGTGCTGCCGACACTCTCTTCCAGGTCGAGATCGTGGTCGAGTGCCTGGACCGCATGGGCCTGCTCAAGGACGTCACCATTGCCATTGGCGATGCAGGCGGCAATATCCTTTCCGCCGCCACCTCGACCAACCGCGAGGGTATTGCGACCCTGCGCTTTATGGTCGAGATTTCGGATGCGAGCGGCCTGGATCCGCTGCTGGCTTCCATCAGCAGCGTCGACTCGGTCTACGACGCTCGCCGTCTTATGCCCGGCGAGGGCGGAGCGCAACTCAAGCGCCGTGTGTAGGTGCGAGAGCCTCTCAGCATCATAGATATTGGTTACGTTCGAGGCATCGTTTGGTGCCTCGAACGTATTTTAGAAGGAGGGTATGCGCATGGGCGATATGACTTTGGACCTGACACCCCGAGGCGCGGCTTCGATTGAGGCGCTCGTCAACGGCCCGATTCAGACCAACAGCTACGCCGTGATTTCGAATGACGAGTGCTTAATCGTCGATCCGGCGTGGGAGGGCGAGCGTCTTGTGGAGCATATCCGCACCGCGCATCCCGAGGTGCGCGTGCTCGGCTCTGTCTGCACGCACGGTCATGCCGACCATGTTGGCGGGGTTGCCGGGGTTCGAGCTGTCGTTGGCGACAGCGCACTATATGAGTTGTGCGCTAAGGACGTGACGGTACCTCGCGCAAATATCGAGGAGCAGCGAGCGATGTGGGGCATCGAGACGCCCGATCCGGGCGAGCCGACGCGGCTGCTTGCCGAGGGCGATACCATTGAACTAGGCGACATTTGTCTGCAGGTTATCGAGGTGCCTGGGCATACGCCGGGCGGCATCGTTCTATTCGCCGCAACAGAGCAGGGAAATATTGCTTTCGTGGGGGACACGCTCTTTCCCGGCGGGCACGGCCGCACCGATCTTTCTGGAGGAGACGAGGCGGCGATTCTGCGCTCGCTCTCCAAGCTCGCCCGGCTTCTCCCGCCCGATACCGTTTGCCTAACCGGTCATGGCGATTCGACCACCATGGCACGCGAGCTCATGCAGAACCCTTTCATGCAGGTGTAGCTTTATAGTCAGCTTCTAAAGCACGAGAAGCGTCCAAACGTCAAGCTATTTTTCCCCAACAGGTCAATTTCGTAGGGCAAACGGTCAAAAAAGTCTGTTTGGACGATATTCGTGAACAAACGAACGTTTATGCTCGGGTGCGCCGTGGTAAAATCACAGGCGTTATCGGAGCAACCTTACAGGAGGTTTCTTTTATGCTCGTCAACGCAGCAGACATGCTCAAGAAGGCCGAGGCCGGCAAGTACGGTCTTGGTGCCTTCAACACCAACAACCTCGAGTGGACCCTGGCTATTCTCCAGGCCGCCGAGGAGGCCAAGTCTCCGCTGATCCTTCAGTGCACCGCTGGTGCCGCTAAGTGGATGGGCGGTTTCAAGGTCTGCGCCGACATGGTCAAGGCTGCCGTCGAGGCCACGGGCGTTACCGTTCCCGTCGCCCTTCACCTCGATCACGGTTCTTACGAGGACTGCTTCAAGTGCATCGAGGCCGGCTTCACGTCCATCATGTATGACGGCTCTCACGAGGAGACCTTCCAGCTTAACCTCGACCGCACCAAGGAGCTCGTTGAGCTTGCCCACTCCAAGGGCATGTCCATCGAGGCCGAGGTCGGCGGCATCGGCGGCACCGAGGACGGCGTGACCTCCAACGGTGAGCTCGCTGACCCTGCTGAGTGCAAGCAGATCGCTGACCTGGGCGTCGACTTCCTCGCCTGCGGCATCGGCAACATCCACGGCGTGTATCCCGCCGACTGGGCTGGCCTTTCCTTCGAGCGTCTGGGCGAGATCAAGGCTCAGACCGGCGACCTGCCCCTCGTCCTGCACGGTGGCACCGGCATCCCCGAGGATCAGATCAAGAAGGCCATCTCCCTGGGCATCTCCAAGATCAACGTCAACACCGACCTGCAGCTCGTCTTCGCCAAGGGCGTCCGCGAGTACATCGAGGCTGGCAAGGATCAGCAGGGCAAGGGCTTTGATCCCCGCAAGCTCCTCAAGCCTGGTCGCGACAACATCGTTGCCCGCACCAAGGAGCTCATGGAGGAGTTTGGCTCCGTCAACAAGGCGTAAGCGTCGCTAAACTTCCCGCCGGAAGCCCCGTCCCCCTACACTGTTTCCTTTGCGCTCACCTGGCTTCGCCAGAAGTCGCGCCAAGGAAACAGTTCCGGGAGACGGGGCTTCCTTCGTTTAACGCCGCAGGGTTACTGGGCTGAATTCATTTTTAATAGGTACCGTTTATCGGTGTTGAGGGTTCCTTTATTGGGGCTTTCTTTTTTATCTCGCTACAATGGGCTTCAAGAGTTCTAATGACTTGGAGTTTGGTATGGCTGTTATTGATGTGCTGCCTTCGGATGGGAAGGTTATTGACGAGGGTCCTGTTGGTTGCTCTGTTGATGTTTGCTGCGATGACTTTCGTCATCTCGATATTGAACTGCCGCCCGAGATTCTTCGTCTCAAGGATGCCGGGTATTTGACGCAGGCTGTTGCTGCCTGCGATCGCCTTTTGGAGCAGAACCCCGAGCCTTCGCTGGCTGCTTGTGTTCGTGCCGAGCGGTATCGCATGCTCGAGACACCGCTTCATTTTTCGGTGTCGCGTGATCGGGCTATTGCGATGATTCGCGAGGAGTGGCCTGAGTTTACCGAAGAGCAGTTTGATGACCTGATTAATCGTAAGCGAATTGACTGGCGCTTTATCGATGGCGAGCTGTTTGTTCTCGATAACTTCCTCGATTCGCTTCGCGTGTACCCCAAGGAGGTTCCGGGCCTGCGTCCCGATTCTACGGACGGCGTCGCGCTGCGTAATCAGATGCTCAGGGAGATGGAGTCGCAAAACGGGTTGGCTCGCGTCATCATGCTTAAGGCATCCGTGTCTGTCCCCGGTGCTCTGGAGGGAGAGGCTGTTCGCGCGTGGCTACCCGTTGCCGCTGCCTGCCGCCAGCAGTCTCATATCGAGGTTCTCGATATGACGTCGGAGGGGAATGTTGCCTCTGAAAACGTTTCGGCTCGTACTGCCTCTTGGGCATCTTCGACTGAACATTCATTCTCGGTGACCTATCGCTATCACATTGATGCCGCCTATTGCGATATCTATGGTGGCGCGCTCCCATCGCATCCCTGTATGGACGCGCCCCTGCCCGAGGACACCTCCGAGGACCGTCCGCACATTGCGTTTACGCCGTACCTGCGACAGCTGACGGAGCGTGTTATTGACGGGCTCGAGGATCCGCTCGATTGCGCTCGTGCTATCTATGATTACCTGACACAGCATATCGACTATCGCTACCAGCCACCGTACCTGCTTTTGGGATCTATTGCCGATGACTGTGCACACTCGCTCCGCGGCGATTGCGGTGTTATGGCACTCACGTTTATCACCATGTGCCGCATTGCGGGCGTTCCTGCCCGTTGGCAGAGCGGCCTGTATGTTGCGCCCGATTCGGTGGGGCCGCACGATTGGGCTGAGTTCTATACGCCGCAGACCGGTTGGCTCAACGCCGACGTGTCATTTGGATCTTCTGCTCGCAGGATGGGGGAGGAGTGGCGCCGTCGTCACTACTTTGGCAATCTCGACCCGTGGCGTATGGTGGCCAACAACCGATTCCAGGCTGAATTTGTGCCTGCTTTCGATGGTATGCGCGAGGATCCCTATGACAACCAGATGGGCGAGGCATCGGTTGGCGGACGTGGATGTCGTAAGCGGGAGATGTTGCGCAAGGTTGAGCTTATCGAAATGCTCGAAGTTCCATTTTCGGACTAATCAACAGAAAGCTGTGATAAACTAACTCACGCATTACGTGCCCGAGTGGCGGAATTGGCAGACGCAGTGGACTCAAAATCCACCGTTGGCAACAACGTGCGAGTTCGAGTCTCGCCTCGGGCACCATACATGCAAGCGAGCGTTCAAGGGGGTCGAGGCCCCCTTTTTCGTGCCGAACTCGCGTGAGCGCGCGGAGCGTTAAGCAAACAGGCCTGCGGCCTGTTTGTAGCGGAGCGTGGCGAGGGCGCCGTGCGCCCGAAGCCCGGGGCTTCGCGAAGCGAAGACCCTTCGAGTCTCGCCTCGGGCACCATACATGCAAGCGAGCGTTCAAGGGGGTCGAGG
>CANNOC010000018.1 GCA_947507155.1 uncultured Collinsella sp.
ATTCAGGATGCGCGTTAGATTGGTAGTCTTATTGGACTCCAGAACAAGATCAAGATGCTGGATACAGACACAAAGGCTATCGTCGGAGACCTTCAAAGAATAGTCTTTACAATACGAAATTAGACGGCTCAGCATTTGGCTTGCCTGCTCATCAGATAAAACAAACAAGACGACTCCTTTCTGACAAAAATCAGTGTATCGAGAACTTTTGACAAAAAAAGGGGACGTGGAAACCACGTCCCCTTAGCATAGACTCGAGAAGATTATCGAGCAACAATCACAACATGGCGATCGGGGTCAGAGCCCTCAGAATGCGTGTCGACAGCATCGTTACCACGAAGGGCAATATGAACCAGTCGACGTTCGTAGGCATTCATGGGCGGCAAGGAAACACTTTTATGAGTGCGAATAGCGCGCTCGGCAGCGGACTGGGCCATAGAAGCAACCTTGTCCTGTCGACGGCTCTTATAACCTTCGACGTCGACGACGACCGGATACCTAAAGCCAAGCTTGCGACTCACCAACAGGGAGAACATAACTTGAAGAGCATCGAGGGTACGTCCATGACGGCCAATGAGAACAGCAAGATCAGGAGCAGTTACGTCCAGGATCAACTCGCCCTCGTCACCCTCATACTCATCGATGGGTGAGTTCGCCGCATCGAAGTGCGAAAGGATGGAACGCAGAATGGAAATAGCCACATCGGCAATGGTGTCGAGCTCCTCATCGGTCAGCTCTTCACCAGCCTTGTAACGCTGTGCAATCTCGGGATAATCGCCCGCGACCCGCGGGGCAACCTCCTCAAGCATATCCTCGACGATCTCTTCAGACATAACGAACTCCAAAAGTTAGGTACCTAAATAAGAATACTATCCCACTACTTCTTCTTGTGCGGACGCGGCTTCTTCTCGCGACGGGTAACCTCGACCTGCAGCGGAGCGTTCTTGAGGCGCTCCTCCTCATCGGCCTTAGCCTTGTCGATAACCTTCTGCGTCACGAAGATCTGCTGGATAACCTGCCAGGCAGAAGACACATCGTAGTACAGCAGAACGCCGACGGGCAGGCTCCAGCCCATCCAAAGCATCATGACGGTCATGACGACGGCCATCATGCGCATGCTCTGGGCCTGCTGACCGGTCTGATTGCGAGACATATACAGCTGCGGAATCAGGGTCAAGACAGCGAACAGAATCAGGCAAACCAGTGCAGGCAGCGCAACCATAAAGCCATCGGCAAAAGAAGCGCTCGGCGTGGTGGTAAGGTCAGGCAGGATGTTGAAGAACGAGAACGTGCCGTCGCTAAAGTACTGCGGCAGGTTACGCAGCAGCGTAAACAGGGCGAACAGGACAGGCATCTGGATCAACAGCGGCAGACAACCAGCCATGGGGTTGAACTTGTTCTCGCTGTAGAACTTCTGCATCTCCTCGGCCTGACGCTGGGGATCGTCAGCGTAGCGCTCCTGGATCTCGAGCATCTTGGGCTGCAGCACCTGCATGCGCGCCGTCGACTTTGTCGACTTGAGCATGAGCGGCGTCAGCAGCAGACGGATGATGACCACCAGGATGATGATGGACAGGCCCCAGTCGACCGCAAAGGTCTGGATGAGCTTGAGCAGCTCGAAAAGGATGTTAACGATCCAATCCCACATGTAAGTTTTCCTCCGATAGCGAGTGCCCGTTAGGGCACAGGGTCATAACCGCCGACGTGCAGGGGATTGCAGCGAGCGATGCGCCTCACGGCAAGCCAGCAGCCTCTCAAAACACCGTACTTCTCAATCGCCTGAACGGCATATTGCGAGCACGTTGGGTAATAAATGCAGGCGTCAGGTAATAAGGGCGAAATAACCTGTTGATATATGCGAATAGGAGCGATGGCAACACGTCGCAAAACGTGATTGCTCATCGCTCCTCCCCGGCAACGCCGGCGCGTTTCATAAGCGAACGCAATGCCTTGTCCATCTCCTGCGGCGAGGAGATCCTCGTCTTGGGAGTCGCGAACAAGATGATGTCATAACCCGCAACGGGAAATCCGCAGCTGCGGGCGGCCTCGCGCATCACACGCTTAGAACGGTTGCGCACGGCTGCGCAACCGAGCCGTTTAGCACCAACGAAGGCGACCCTTCCGGAGTCGCCTTCGCCAACCGATTCACATATGGTCATTCGAATCAGAGGGTGATTGAAACGACGCCCCTGACTGAACACATGCTCGAAATCTTGCCGAGACTTAATAGTCTTCATGCGAGATGTGTGTATCGCTGCTAGACAGTGAGACGCTTGCGGCCCTTGGCGCGGCGACGGGCGAGCACGGCACGACCACCCTTGGTGGCCATACGGGCACGGAAGCCATGGGTCTTGGCACGCTTACGCTTATTAGGCTGATACGTACGCTTCATCTTAAGTTCCTCCTGCTGCATTTCGAGTGTCCGCGGGAGCGCGGACGCAGATATAGACACGTGAGCTTGAAGATTGTAGGGAAATCAATGTTCAAATGTCAAGAAATCAAAGGTAAAAGGTCGCGCAGTTCACACGGTTCCCCCATAAGCTCAACCGAAATTTGCGCCGCATTACAACTTTTCACGATATTTCATCGAGTTTTCGACAGGTCATGTTGGCAATGTTGAGAACTTTTCGCCTGTTTTCCAAAGTTTTCAACAGGTTTTGAAAAGTTGTCGAAAGATGAGAAACATTGCACGGTGAGCTACTATTTGTTCGAAACCTTTTGAAAGATTGCGAGCGGCATGTCTGACGACTTTTACACCATGGTCGATTCCGGAGACCCGGCACCCGACAACGAGCACATCACCGGCGTGCGCGAAAAGCGTGGCGAGGAAGAGCAGGCCGCTGCGAAAACGCAGGCTGCCATGTATGCCGCACGCATCGCGGTCTATGACGACATGCTGTCGACGCCGCGCGTCATCGTCATCGAACCTAAGGACGTGCGCACCTATCTGGAAGAGACAACCAACACCGTCTACCAGTGCATGAAAGAACAGGGCGGGCACATCTCGCTCATGGTTATCCGCGAGATTGTCGAAAACTTTATCCACGCCCACTTTGCAGAGCCCATCATCTCGATCCTAGACGGCGGCGACACCATCCGATTCGCAGACCAGGGACCGGGGATCGACGACAAGGAGCGCGCGTTCGACTTTGGCGTCACCAGCGCAAACAGCAACATGAAACGATACATCCGCGGAACCGGAGCCGGGTTTCCCATGGTGCAGGAGTACCTGGAAAACGCCGGCGGCGCTGTATCCATCGAGGACAACATGGGCAACGGCACCGTGGTCACGGTAAGCCTGAATCCCAAGCGCGTACAGGAAATCGAGCGCGCCGGAGGGCGAGGGGCCGCCGTGCGCCCCGAGACGGAGCAGCCGGCGTATCCCCTATCCAGCACGTTTGCACAGCAGCCCGTGGCGCAGCAGATGCAGCAGCCTGGAAGTTTTCCCATGCAAGACCCCCAGACACCGCTGGGCAACCCAGTGCAAAACATGCCGGAGGGGATAGGCTCGGCAGATCCGGACACAGGCGCCGTGCAGCAGACGGCGGCCATGCCAAACGTCGCGCAAATGGGCTACCAACCGTACCCACAAGGGTATCCTCCCCAATATATGCCGCAGCAGGGATATGCCCAGCCGTATCCACAGCAGTATCCTCAGCCGTACCAGCAGATGCCGCAGGGAAACCTCAACCCCTGGACTCAGCAGATGCCGCCGCAGCCTTACCAACAGTGGCCGCAAAGTTTTCAACAGCAGATGCCGCCCATGCAGAGTTCTCAACAACCAGCAGCTCAAATGATGTATCCTAATGCGGCGAATCAATACGCACAACCGCAGTCGGACGTGTTTATAAGCGAACGCGGCAACGCTGCATTAGGGTATCTGGCCCAACATCAAGAGTGCGGCGCGACGGACTTGGCGCGGGCGTTTGGAAACTCTGCACCCACCTGGTCGCGCACGCTCAACGATTTGGCGCAGACGGGCTTGATAGTCAAACATGGGCAGAAATACCATCTGACCGAAATCGGAAGCGCTCGCGTGCGGGCCCAAGCTTAAGGAACGGGAGAGACAGTGGACGAGGAAGCAAGCATCATCCTGGGGGATGCCATCGCCTTTTGTCAGCGCGACGGCCAAGATGCGCGCCTCATCAACATGCTGGGGCAATCGCGTGCTGTGAGCCTGACCGAGGACACCTTGACGATTGAGGCCCCCTCACGATTTGCCATCGCTCAGCTCAAAAAGCATCAGCCGACCATCGAGGCGTACCTGGAAGAGATCGCCTTTGCACCGATTGCGCTCAACATCGTGGCACCACAGGGCTCCGCGGCAGATAACGCCGCACCCGCGGCACCCGTCGTTCCCCCGGCGGCGCCAGCTACCACCACAGTGTCGGCTCCCGAGCATCAAATCGGCGATGTTTCCCGTGAAACCATGCCCACCGTCTCGACGCCGGCGGCCCCCATGTCCGCTGCCACACACATGCCTATCGCGCACGACGCAACACCGGGCGAGGATTCGGGCATCGCAATCAAAAACACGCTTTCGGCCGACGATTTCCGCCGCATGATGAACCAGATGAAAGGCGAGGCGCCTGCAAAGAGTGCAAAACCAGCCTCCACATCGCCCATGAGCGTCCCCGCAGCTGCGGCACCGATCGAGCAGAACACCGACGGCGCGCCGCTCGCGGCCAACTCGAAATTCACCTTCGAAAACTTTGTCTACGGCCCAGAAAACAGCCATGCCTATCGCTCAGCCCTCAAGTTTGCCGCGCTCGCGGACGAACGCGGCACATGCACATCCCTGTTCATCTATGGCAAATCGGGGCTGGGCAAGACCCATCTGCTGCTCGCCATCAAAAACGAGCTCGCCGAAAAGTCGCCCGAGATCAAGGTAAAGTACGCCAACTCACAGGCGTACCTCGATGACCTGATGACGGAGTTCGACCGCCAAAAGAAGAGCAACGCCCCCATCATGCAGGCATACCACGACGTGGACGTGCTCATCATCGACGACATTCAAAACATCATCGGCAAGCGCGCGAGCGTGGACTACTTCTTCCAGCTCATGGACGAGTTTATCCGCAACAACAAAAAAGTCGTCATCGCAGCCGACCGTGCGCCCAAAGACCTGAGCATGGACGAGCGCCTTACCAGCCGTTTTAATGCCGGTATGCTCTGTTTGGTGGCGGAGCCCAGCTACGAGATGAAATACAAGATCTTGCAGCGCTACTACGAGAACACGATAGCCGCCGCACCCGAGGCGGGTGACGACTCGCTGCTGGCGGCCTATGGCGGCGATGGCGGGCATCTGACCGACGAGCACTTTAAGCACATGGCAGAAGTCTCGGGAACCAACATCCGCGAACTCGAGAGCTTCTGCGAACGCTGCGCCGGCGAGGCAGGAGACCGCGAACGCGAGGGCAGCGAGCTCAGTTTCGACGACATCGACGCCATCGCAAGCCAGTACTTCGATACGTCGGCCAAAAAGATCAACGTGCAGACGGTCCAGTCTGTCATTGAAGAGCAGTACGGCGTGACGCACGAGGAGCTCATCGGTCCGCGCCGCAACGCCAACATAGCCAAAGCCCGCCATATCGCCATATATCTGGCCATCGAGATGTGCGAGATGACGACTACGGCGGTGGGCGCGGAGTTTGGCAACCGCAACCACTCAACCGTCAGTACGAGCTATAAAAAGGTTCAGAAGATGATTCAGGAAGACCGCACCATAACCGAGGATCTCAAATCGCTGCGAGATAAAATTACACTGCGCTCGTAGGGAAATAGAGACACCTGTTGAAAACTTGTCGAAACGCCGGGCATAACATGTCTAAAACTCGCCACAAGGCGATGAAAAGTTTTCCGCAGGTTTTGAACGTGGAAAACACGGTCGGTTGCGCACAGGGCGCTGTCGATTCTCTTTTTGGGGTTGACCAGCGCTTTTGGGAGTAATCAACAGTTTCGTCAGTGCTATTACTATTATTAAGATATTTATATCTATAGAAAGGTATTAAAAGATGAAGTTCACCGTCAGCCAAAGCTCGCTCACGCAAGCCATCGGCGTCGTTATGAAAGGCGTCGCTTCGGCATCTACCCTTCCCATCCTGTCGGGCGTGCTCGTTAAGGCGCAGGACGGCATCTTGGAATTCCAAACCTCTAACTACACCATCTCGATTCGTCATCGCATTGCCGCGCATGTCGAAGAAGAGGGCGAGATGGTGATTCCCTGCAAGATGCTCTCGAACATTACGAAGACCCTTCCCGACGCCCCGGTTACCTTTGAGCTCTCGGAGCGTCAGGTGCAGATCGGATGCGAGAAGAGCTCCTTCCGCCTCAACACGCTCGACGCCAACGATTTCCCCGAGTTCCCCGCCTATGCCATCGAAAGTGCGGTGGAGCTCCCGACCGATATCCTGTCCGAGATGGTCGGCCGCGTGTGGCGCGTCACTTCGACTGATAAGGCCCGCCCCATCCTGGGAGGCGTGCACATGAAGGTCGAGAACAACACCGTGCGCCTGGTGGCAACCGACTCCTTCCGTCTGGCTGTATGCGACACCCAGGTCGAGACCTCGACGCTCGAGGGGTCCTTTGAGCTCAACGTTCCGGCCGACGCCTTCAACGACGCCCTGAGCATCATGGCCAGCCAGGCGACCATCATGATCGGCGCCACCGACACCCAGGTTGTCTTTGAGGCCGGCAACACCACCTACGTGTCGCGCCGTATCGAGGGCGTGTACCCCAACTACAAGCAGCTCATCCCCGATTCGTGCGTGACGAGCGTCAAGATCGACGTGGCGGCTTTTAATGCCGCCCTCAAGCGCGTGGCGGTCATCGCGAGCGCGAACCCCGCAGTCAAGTTCGAGATCGATGTCGAGAACGGCCAGATGGGCCTGTCCTCCATCTCCAATGACCAGGATCTGGCGCAGGAGACAATCGATGTCGAGGCCGAGGGCGAGTCGGGCACCATCGCCTTTAACTACCACTACATCTTTGGCTGCCTCAATGCCCTATCCAAGGAGAAGGAGATCACGCTGGAGCTCAAGAGCTACTCGCAGGCGGGTATCTTTAAGTCCTACGACAAGATCAACTATCTGTACCTGGTCATGCCGGTTCGCATCTAGCGCTGCGCCATGACCATGTTTGCCCGCAACCTTTCCGTCGCGCGCTACCGCAGTTTCGATAGCTACCGTCTTGACCTGGACGAAGGCGTGACGGTGCTTGCGGGACCCAACGCGGCGGGAAAGACCAACCTCATAGAGGCGCTGCAGCTTTTGACGAGCGGCGCCTCGTTTAGGCATCCCACCGCTGGCGAGCTCGTGCACGACGGCACGGGCTCGTGCAGGCTCGAGTTGAGACTCGAGGGCGATGGCCGCGTGCTCGATATGGGGCTGGGCGTTGAGGACGGCAAGCGCTCGTTTAGCCGTAACGGCAAGAGATGTTCGGCCGCCGGCGTGCGCGGGGTTTTGCCGAGCGTGCTTTTTTGCCCCGATCATCTGGATATGGTCAAACGCGGTGCCAGCGTGCGTCGGGCCGCCCTCGACGACTTTGGCGTGCAACTGAGCGCCCGTTACGCCGACCTGGCGAGCACCTACGGGCGTTGCGTGACGCAGCGCAACGCCCTGCTCAAGGAGTCCTGGTGCTGCCGCGAGATGCTCGGCGCATGGAATGACTCCATCGCTCGCGCCGGGTCCGCCCTGCTCGTGCATCGTTTGGCCCTGCTCGACCGACTGGCGGGCCATGTGCGCGCCGCGTATGGGCAGGTGGCGTCCGGTGAGGACGCAGGCGTGTCCTATGTGTCCACACTGGGGGATTTGCCTCAAACCGAGGGGCGCGAGGAACTTAAGGGCTGGGCGTACGAGCATATGCTCGCGGCCCTCGATGAGCGTGCCGATGAGGAGATGCGCCGCGGCGTGACGCTTGTGGGTCCGCATCGCGACGAGATTGAGTTTACCGTTGCGGGTCGATCTGCCCGTTCGTTTGCCAGCCAAGGGCAGCAGCGAACGCTGGTGCTTGCCTGGAAGGTGGCAGAAGTGGCCGTGGCGCGCGATATCCTGGGCACCGCGCCACTGCTGCTTTTGGACGACGTGATGAGCGAGCTCGATGCCGGGCGCCGAGGCGCTTTTCTGCAGCTGATCGGTGATGACATCCAGACGGTCATAACCACCACCAATCTGGGGTATTTTACCGATGACCTGCTTGAACGAGCCAAGGTGGTGAGCATGGGTGAGGCATGCTAATTACGAGCGCGAGAACGGAACGGTTGCCTTTGGCGGCTTTTTGGATGCCGAGCGTCAGCGCATCCTGGCGGCCGCGACACCTGAGCGCCGCGCGCAAATGGAGGCTGCCGAGGAGTCGCGCGCGGTCTATCGTGCCTGGAATGCGGTGTGCTCGGGCACGCGCGAGGGACGCCACGTGACGGGCCTGCGCTACCTGCCCGAGTCCAATGAGCTGCTGGTGTATCTCGATTCGCCCTCGTGGACGCAGGAGATGACGCTGCTGCGCGAGATCATCCGGGCGCGCATGGAGCGGGCCGGCGCGCATGTGGACGGCCTGGTGTTCAAAACGACCGCGCCCGGTCACACGCCGCCGGCTGCCAAGGAGCGCCTGCGCCCGGCCGTGACCGAGCGACCGCCGGTTCCGCACGCCGATCTAAGCGAAGCCGAACGCGGCGAGATCGAGCGCCAAGTGGCGCCCATCGAAGACCAAAAACTGCGCGAGGCCCTCGAGAATGCCATGAGAGCCAGTGCCGAGTGGGCCAAGGGCGTGCAAAGCGAGAAAGAGCCTTAAATCGCATCTGGTGGCCTTGTAGAGCCAAATACCCTCGCTCCCGAGGGTATTTTTTTACGATAAACTAGTAAGGCTGTACACATTTTCTTAGCTGAAGGAGGACGTGTGGCAAACGAAAACGATTACGATGGCGGCGAGATTAAGATTCTCGAAGGTCTCGAGGCCGTTCGTAAGCGCCCGGGCATGTATATCGGCTCGACGAGCGCCAGCGGCCTGCATCACCTGGTGTGGGAGATCGTTGACAACTCCGTTGACGAGGCCATGGCCGGTTTCTGCACCGAGATTCACGTGACGGTCCACGCCGACAACTCCATCACGGTCGTCGACAACGGGCGAGGCATCCCCGTCGACGAGCATCCCATCAAAAAGATCCCGACGCTCGAGGTCGTTATGACGATCCTGCACGCCGGCGGTAAGTTCGATAACTCGGCCTACAAGGTCTCGGGCGGACTGCACGGCGTGGGCATCTCCGTCGTCAACGCACTGTCCAAGCGCGTGGTCGTGCAGGTGCGCCGTGATGGCAGCGTCTACGAGATGGAGTTCTCGCGCGGCAAGACCGTCAAGAAGATGGAGGTCGTGGGCACCTCGGATTCGACGGGTACCACCGTCAGCTTCTGGCCCGACGACGAGATTTTCGAGGCCTGTGTCTACGATTTCGATACGCTGCACAACCGTCTGCAGGAGACGGCGTTCCTCAATAAGAATCTAAAGATTGTGCTGACCGACGAGCGCGAGGCGACTCCCCACGTGGAGGAGTTCTGCTACGAGGGCGGCATCATCGACTTCGTCAAGTTCCTCAACGACGGCAAAGACGTTCCCGAGGCCTTCAAGGAGCCCATCTATATCGAGGGCAAGTCGGATCCGGATGCGCCCGTGACCAAGATGGGCGAGGTCGAGGTGTCCCTGCAGTGGAATGCCGGCTACGGCGAGAACGTCATGTCGTTTGCCAACGACATCTACACCCCCGAGGGCGGCATGCATCTCGAGGGTTTCCGCACCGCTCTCACCCGCGTGATCAACGATTACGCTCGCAAGCAGAACCTACTCAAGGAGAAGGAGGCCAACCTGAGCGGCGACGACGTGCGCGAGGGGCTTTCGGCCGTCATCTCGGTCAAGCTGCCCGACCCGCAGTTTGAGGGCCAAACCAAGGCCAAGCTCGGCAGCTCCTACATGCGCGCGCTCACGCTCAAGATCGTGACCGATGGGCTGACCGATTATCTGGAGGAGCATCCCAAACCCGCCCGCGAGATCGTCAAGAAGGCCCAGCAGGCATGCAAGGCCCGCAACGCCGCCCGCAAGGCGCGTGAGGCGACCCGCCGCAAGAGCCTGCTCGAGACGGCGTCGCTGCCCGGCAAGCTCGCCGACTGCTCGGTACGCGATGCCGAGCTGACCGAGCTCTTTATCGTAGAGGGCGACTCGGCAGGCGGTTCGGCCAAGGACGGCCGTCGCCGGGACATCCAGGCGATTCTGCCCCTGCGCGGCAAGATTTTGAACGTCGAGCGCGTGGGTGACCACCGCGCGTTCTCGAGCGACACCATCCAATCCCTGATCACCGCGATCGGCTGCGGCGTCACGACGAGCGCCGGCGACGGTGGCGACTTCGATATCAGCAAGGCGCGCTACCACAAGATCATCATCATGACCGATGCAGACGTTGACGGTGCGCATATCCGCATCCTGCTGCTGACGTTCTTCTACAAGTACATGCGCCCGCTGATCGATGCCGGCTATGTCTATGTTGCCTGCCCGCCCATCTTTGGCATTAAGGTACGCAACAAGATCCATTACGTGTATCCCAACGGCCGCCAGCCCGAAGACGAGATTCTGCGCGACACCATTCAGAGCCTGGGCCTGAACCCCGACGACAACGACGAGGACGGCAAGGCCAAGGATGGCAAGATCACCAAGAAGCGCAAGGGCTATACCGTCCAGCGCTACAAGGGCCTGGGCGAGATGGACCCCAAGCAGCTTGCCTCGACGACGATGGACCCCAAGACCCGTATCCTGCAGCGCGTGTCGATCGAGGACGCCGTGGTGGCGGACCGCGCCGTGCGCGAGCTCATGGGTTCCGAGGTCGGCTATCGCCGCGAGTACATCGAGAAGCACGCACATGACGCACGATTCTTAGACGCCTAGGTTTTCCAGGTGCCCCAGGTTGCCCTGAAGGATGAGGGCGCACGCCTTGCGTGCGGCGCCCGAAATCCTGAAGGGCAAGATGGGGTGCCTGGGAAAGCTAGGAGGGTTATCCGGTGTTCCCGGTAATCCGTCTCCGTGGTGGGGAACTAATGGACCACGCAAACCATGAGGAGGTAACGTGGCAGACGATATCAACAACAATGAGGGTATGGACGAGGCCGGCGACGCCGGCATGCCCGATGATCTGAAGCGCCTACTCGCCCGCGCCGAGCAGGGCGAGGACGGCGATCCGGATTCCTATAACCCCGACGCCGAGGATGAAGATGATGAGGATGACGACGCCGAGCTCGAGGAGAGCTTTGGTGAAGTCGACCGTGGTGCCTCGGCCGGTGAGGATATCAACGGCGGCCAGCTCCAGATTTCGGAGTTCGGTCGCGAGATGAAGCAGTCGTTCATCGAGTATTCGATGTCGGTTATCACGGCGCGTGCCCTGCCGGACGTGCGCGACGGCTTAAAGCCGGTGCACCGCCGCATCCTGTACGCGATGAACGAGAGCGGCATCTACCCCAACCGCCCACATAAGAAGTCGGCCTGGACGGTCGGCGAAGTTATCGGTAAGTACCACCCGCATGGCGACTTCGCGGTCTATGAGGCCATGGTCCGCCTGGCGCAGTGGTTCTCCATGCGCACGCCGCTCATCGACGGTCACGGCAACTTCGGCAACATCGACGGCGACGGCGCCGCTGCCATGCGTTACACCGAGAGCCGCCTGGCAAAGCCCGCCATGGAACTGTTGCGTGACTTGCAGAAGGATACCGTCGACTGGCAGCCCAACTACGACGAATCGCTCGCCGAGCCCGTGGCGCTGCCTGCGCGCTTCCCCAACCTGCTGGTCAACGGCAGCCAAGGCATCGCCGTCGGCATGGCCACCAACATCGCCCCGCATAACCTCACCGAGGCGATCGAGGCCACCTGCTACCTGATCGACAACCCCGACGCCACCGTCGACGAGCTCATGCAGATCATGCCCGGTCCGGACTTCCCCACCGGCGCCATCATCATGGGCAGCGCCGGCATTAAGCAGAGCTACGAGACCGGCCGCGGCTCCATTACCGTGCGTGCCAAGGCACATGTGGAGTCCACCAAGACCGGTCGCAGCCGCCTGGTCTTTACCGAGATTCCCTACATGGTCAACAAGGGCACCCTGCAGGAGAAGATCGCCCAGCTCGTCAACGACAAGCGCATCGAGGGCATCTCGGATATGCGCGATGAGTCCAACCAGAAGGGCATCCGTCTGGTCATCGAGCTCAAGAAGGGCGTCATTCCGCAGGTCGTGCTCAACAACCTGTATAAGTACACCTCGCTGCAGACGACCTTTGGCGCCAACAACCTGGCGCTTGTCAACGGCGTTCCCAAATGCCTGAGCCTGCGCGAGATGCTGCAGCACTACATCGACCACCAGGTCGACGTAGTTACCCGCCGCACCCGCTTCGACCTTAAGAAGGCCCAGGCCCGCGCGCATATCCTCGAGGGTTACCTGATGGCCCTTGACCATATCGACGAGGTCATTAGCATCATACGCTCCTCGCAGACCGACTCCGAGGCCAGCAGCCGCCTGATCGAGCGCTTTGGCTTTACGCCCGAGCAGACCACGGCCATCCTCGAGATGAAGCTGCGCCGCCTGACCGGCCTGGAGCGCGACAAGATCCAAGAAGAGTTGGACGGCCTGCGCCGCGCCATCGCCTACTACGAGGACCTGCTGGCGCACGAGGAGAAGATTCTGGGCGTCATCAAGGAAGAGATGCGCGAGATCTCCAAGAAGTTTGGCGACAAGCGCCGCACCGAGATCAGCCAGGTTGAGAAGGACCTGGATGTCGAGGACCTCATCGCCGACGAGGACATGGTCGTGACCATCACCCACACCGGCTACGTTAAGCGTATCCCGGTGGCCGCCTACCGCGCCCAGAAGCGCGGCGGCAAGGGCGTGTCGGGCGTCAATCTCAAAGAGGACGACGTTATCGATGAGATGTTCATCGCGTCCACGCACGAGTACGTGCTGTTCTTCTCGAGCAAGGGCAAGGTCTATCGCCTGAAGGTGCACGAGCTGCCGGTGGGTACGCGCCAGGCGCGCGGTACCGCGATCGTAAACCTGCTGCCCTTCGAGGAGGGCGAGAAGATCGCGAGCGTCATCAGCTGCCGCGATTTCCCGGCCGACGAGTACCTGATGTTTGCCACCAAGAACGGCATGGTCAAGAAGACCGTGATGAGTGCTTACGATCGTAGCCGCCGTGATGGCCTGATCGCTATCAACCTGCGTGACGACGACGCGCTGCTGAACGTGCGCCGCGTGCGCGAGGGCGACAAGATTATCCTGGCCACCACCGCGGGCAAGGCGATCATGTTCTCCGAGGAGCAGGTGCGCGCCACCGGCCGCGATACCAGCGGCGTTCGCGGTATCGGTATGAAGGACGGCGTGAGCGTTCTGGGCATGGAGGTCACTAACGGCAACGGCGATCTGTTCGTCATCACCGAGCGCGGCTACGGCAAGCGCACGCCGGTCGCGGACTACCCGGAGCAGAATCGCGGCGGCCAGGGCGTCTACACCATTCAAATGACCGAGCGTAAGGGTAACCTCGCGGCCATGAAGACGGTGGGCCCGCAGCACGAGCTGTTCATCGTGACGGAGGGCGCGACGGTCATTCGCGTCAAGACCGACGAGATCAGCCAGACCGGCCGCGCCACCCAGGGCGTCAAGATGATGACCGTCGACGACAACGACCGCGTATGCGCTGTCGCCCGCATGACGGCAGCCAAGGAAAAGCCCGAAGGCGAAGCCACAGAAAACGGCTCTGCTTCCGAAGAAACCCCTGTCGATCTAGGCGACGGCAACGACATGCCAGAAGATCTCCTCGACGAGTAAGAGGCCCTAGCTGGTAGAAAATATCAGACCCCATATATCGGCGGTCGGCGCACTGCGCGCCGACCGCTTTTTTGAAAACCTTGGGACCCCATGGTCGCTGGGCTGGCGAGGTGGTTTTGGTTTGTCGCGAGTTCCGCACGCAAAGAAGGCCACTTAATGTGGCCTTCGTCTTGCGCAGGACTGTCCGAGCAGCAAACCAAAACCATCTCGCCAGCCCAGCGACCACCCCTCCCAAAGATTTTCAAAAAAGTTGTTGACGCGCGCGTAACGACTCGTCTAATATATCCCTTGCGCGATGGACCTGTAGCTCAGTTGGTTAGAGCGTCCGGCTGATAACCGGGAGGTCACAAGTTCGAATCTTGTCAGGTCCACCACTTTCTTTCGCAATAAACACCCCAGCGAGAGCCGAGTCGCCGCTGGGGTGTTTATTACTGTCTCCGTGGGGGTTTAGCTCAGCTGGGAGAGCGCGGGCTTTGCAAGCCTGAGGTCAGGGGTTCGATCCCCCTAACCTCCACCATGATGGACCTGTAGCTCAGTTGGTTAGAGCGTCCGGCTGATAACCGGGAGGTCACAAGTTCGAATCTTGTCAGGTCCACCATCAAAACTGTGAAGAGCCCTGGGGCGTTGCCTCGGGGCTTTTTTCTTGTCTGCGATAAATCTCATTTTGGTTTTGTGTGCTGTGCGAAAGATTGGGTAGTATAGCTATTCAATGCGGCGACCTTGCCGCGTGTTAACCGCTACGTACCGGAGGTGTTCCATGGTTCGTGTCGACATAGAGACCATCGTCATGGCCGCCGGTCCCGTGCCATCGCTTATCGTGCTTCGCGAGCGCTGCAGCAAATCGGACTCGCCCGCGCCACTGCGTTCCCTTTCCATTCAAACTGGTTCGTTTGAAGCTGCTGCCATCAGCCGCGGCATCGATAGCGGTCGCGCCGAGCGCCCGATTACCCATGACCTGTTGCTCGATACTGTTGGCGCCCTGGGCGCTAAGCTCGAGCGCATCGAGATCGTTCGCGCCGAGCCGCCGGTGTTCTACGCGACGATCGTCATACTGGCCGATGGTGACGAGCGCAAGATCGATGCCCGTCCCAGCGATGCCATTGCCCTTGCCGTGCGCAGCAATGCCCCCATGTTTGTGGAGGACGACATCATGAATCGCCTGGGCACCGTTTCTGCCCATGCCGAGGAAGTCGACGACGAGCAAGAGTTCGAGAAGTTCGACGAGTTCGTCCATACGCTCTCCCCTGATGATTTCTAAATGCGGGGCGTCCAGGTTGCGGAGCGTTCGCTGATGGCCGGCGGTATGTCGGCTGAGGCGGCTGCGATCGCCCGCGAGGCCCAGATGCGCTCGGAGGCTTCTGAGGCGGCTCGCATTGCCTATGTGACGCAGGCCCGCACGCTTCGCGAGCGCCGCGGCTCGTTTATCAAGATGGTTGTCGTCTCCGTCCTTGTCGCGGCAATCTGCTCGCGCCTTCGTGGTACAGTTGGTGCGCTTGGGTTTTCGATCTCTACGGGCCTCGTGATCTGGGGTGTGGTCGATGCGGTCATGCTGACCAGTCAGATCAAGGTGCTCGACAAGCGCGCGATGGATATGATGCGCACCCGCGACGCTGCCGCTAAGATCGCCGCCGAGGCACAAGAACTGTAATGACGCCAGACTCGATGGGAAGGTCTAAAGATGGCACAGGATATGCAGGACGCCGGTAACGTCTCCGCCGAGCTCGACGCCATGGTGTGTGACCTGATTGGTGCGTTCTTGGACGACCTTGCCGCCGGCGAGAATCCGGGCGTAGTTGTGGCGATTGAGGACGCTGCTTCCAACCGATATCTGGCGGCGCTCGACGAGGACGGCGAAGAGGCGTGCCTGGAGGCGGCCACCAACTTTATTTCCGAGCACAAGATGGGTCTTAAGGACGAGGGCCTGGGCCGTATCGCCCGCTATGCCATCGGCTACACCGGCTGCGTCGAGATTGACGGCGGCTATCACGATGCTCTGCTCGTGAGCTTCTTCGAAACCACGCTCGAGAGTGGTTTTTCGGCATATGTGCTGTATGAGGGCATGGGCGCCGGCGATGGTTTTATGTGGAGCGACCCTGAACCTGCAGGTGAGGAAACCCCTCTCATCTAAAATCGCTAAAATAAACGAGTTTTCGGTAAAAGGCTCAATATTCCCGCTGAGCGTTGTATCGCTGGGCGGGCCGCATACGCGTGCCGTTTGTATATGGATAGAAGATAGGGGAACTACATGCGCGTAGACAATCTGAGGAACATCGCCATCATCGCCCACGTCGACCACGGCAAGACGACGATGGTCGACAAGCTCCTGCGTGCCACGGACGCCTTCCGTGCCAACCAGCAGGTCGAGGACCGCGTCCTGGATTCCAACGACCAGGAGCGCGAGCGCGGCATTACGATTCTCGCCAAGAACATCTCTATCGAGTACAAGGACGTCAAGATCAACGTCATCGACACCCCGGGCCACGCCGACTTCGGCGGCGAGGTCGAGCGCGTGCTGCGTATGGCCGACGGCGCCCTGCTGCTGGTCGACGCTTTTGAGGGCCCCATGCCCCAGACCCGCTTCGTGCTGCGTCACGCTATCGACACCGGCCTTAAGATCATGATCGTCATCAACAAGATCGACCGTCCGGGCGCTAACCCCGAGAAGGCCTACAACGACTGCCTCGACCTTATGGCCGACCTAGGCGCCACCGACGACCAGCTTGAGTTCGCCATGGAGCACGTGGTCTACGCCAGCGCCATGAATGGCTTTGCCCGCCTTGATCCTAACGACGGCAACATGGACATGTATCCGCTGCTCGATATGATTATCGACGACATGCCCGCGCCCGAGGTTGACGAGAACGCCCCGCTGGCCATGCAGTGCGTGACCATCGACCACTCCAACTTCGTTGGCCGTATCGGCATCGGTCGCGTGTACTCCGGCGCCATCCACCAGGGCGACCAGATCCTGGTTGTGAAGAACGACGGCTCCAGCGCCACCGCTACCGTCAAGCAGCTCTTTACCTTCGACTACCTGGGCCGTACCGAGTGCCAGGAAGTCGGCGCTGGCGACATCGCTGCCGTCGTGGGCATCGACCGCACCGATATCGGCGATGTCTACACCGATCCCGAGAACCCCGTCGAGCTCGAGCCCATCGAGATCGACCCGCCGACCCTGTCCATCGTCTTTGAGGCTTCGACCTCCCCGCTCGTCGGCCGCGACGGCGACATCGTGGGTGCCCGTCAGCTCAAGGAGCGCCTGTTCAACGAGGCCGAGAACAACGTGACCATGAAGATCGAGGAGCTCGAGGACAAGAGCGGCGTCGAGGTCTCGGGACGCGGCATCCTGCACCTGTCCGTCCTGATGGAGTCCATGCGCCGCGAGGGCTTTGAGTTCCAGGTCGGCCGTCCCCGCGTTCTGTTTAAGAAGGACGAGAACGGCAACAAGATGGAGCCTGTCGAGCAGGCCGTAGTCGAGTGCCCGGACGAGTACTCAGGCAAGGTCGTTGAGGTCTTCGGTACCTCCGGCGGCATCATGACGAGCATGGATACCTCGGGCATCGTGACGCACCTCGAGTTTAAGATTCCGACCCGCGGCATCATGGGTCTTAAGAACCGCATCATGAACGTCACCCACGGCGAGGGCGTGTTCTACCACACCTTCCTGGAGTATGGTCCTTACGCTGGTGAGATCGGTAACCGTCAGAACGGCGCCATGATCTCCATGACCACCGAGAAGGCCGTTGCCTACGCTCTAGGTACGCTGCAGGAGCGCGGCCAGCTGTTTGTTGAGCCGGGCACCGAGTGCTATGAGGGCATGATCGTGGGCGAGCGCAGCAAGGCTGGCGACATGGTCGTCAACATCGCCCGTACCAAGAACCTGGGCAACCAGCGTTCCTCGACCTCCGATATCTCCGTCCAGCTGGTGCCGCCCCGCACCTTCTCGCTGGAGGAGGCGCTGGAGTACATCGCCGACGATGAGTTGGTCGAGATCACTCCCAAGAACATCCGCCTGCGCAAGCGTCTGCTCAACGCCACCGACCGCAAGAAGGCTGCCGTCCGCGCCGGCCAGGTCAACAAATAAGCGCTGGGGCTTATAACGTCTAACGAGAAAGGGCGTCGACCGCAATGGTCGGCGCCCTTTTTGGTGCAAGGGGCAGGTTCGTTTGCGCCGCCACAAAGGTGCTTGGCATCTTTGTGGCGGTTAGCTGCTAAGCGGTGGGGAGTCCCGGCGTGTTAGTCGGCTGCTGCGGCTTGAGGCGGGCGTTGCGCCAGATGATCTGGATGATGTAGCCGAGCATAAAGACAAAGGCCACGCCGCTGATGAAGCCGCCTACGAGGGGAAGCCCTGTGAGGGCGCCTGCGGCGATGCCACCCACGGCTGCCATGGCGTAGCGGTTTTGGCTGTGTCCGACCATGCGGGCGATCGCGCACCCCGCAAAGGCGCTCGACACCAATGCGATGCCGATAACGCCGCACATGAGGGCTCCGGCAAGCGACAGGCCAGCGATAGAGATAATCAACAGTAGGACGGCGGGGGCTATAGCAATCGTACCCAGAAGACCGCTCACCCACAGGGGCGTGGGACGCTGGTGGAGCATGCCGGCGGCGCTGGCGGTCGCGCGCGGAAAGACGAGCTCGAGTAGCAGGGCGACAAAGCAGGTCGAGAGTGCCGCGGCGACGATACCGCCGATGACATCGTTAACGGTGGAAGTATCTTCGTTCTCGGTGCGGTCGATCTTGAGCGCGCCGACTTCGGCTCCCGCGGCGCGCTCGGGGTCCTCGGAGACGTGCGCGTTCACGGTGCCGGTGATGTGGGCGTTCTTGCCTAGGATGAGTTTGTCGGCCCAAACCTCGACATCGCCCTCGACGGTGCCATCGATGGTCACCGTGTCGCCCGCGAGCGCTGCCGACTTGGTAGAGCCGCGCAGGGCAACCGTCTCGCCCATCGCGTAAAAACAGTTGGCGGTGCTACCGGTGTTGAGCACGACATGCTGGCCAGCGACGGTCACGCTGCCATCAACCGTGGTCTGGGCGATATCAATCGTGCGCGCCGCCAGACGGACGGCGCCGCCCACCGTGCAGTCGCGGATCGAGAGGGTATCGCCCGCGGCGATGATATCGCGGTCGATGGACGTATCGTCCAAGTTGAGGGCCTGGCCGGCCCAGTACAGGTCACCCTCGACGCCGGACGGATTGGCGTCATTGTCGGTCGCAAGGACATTGCCTGCCGTGTCCGTGCCGGCAAATGACGCCGTGGGAAGAGCGGTGAGCGCGAGCGCGATGAGCGCGAATGCCATAAATAGGCAGCGACGCATCTTGTGTGACGGCGCCGCCGCGGTTTGATTGAAAGCCATGGTTGATCCTTTTGTTAGGTGTTCGGCATATACCTAACAGGGTACCCAACGCGCGGGCGCTCTAAAAGAACCTTTCGGTTGCATTTCGAAGGATGGGCCCGCGCCACCTATTTTTTGCGGTGCAAAAAGCGTGCGATGTCTTCCTCGGTGGGGCTTTTGATGTCAAAGCGCAGCGAGAGCCAGCGCAGACCCATGGTCACGACAACGCATGCGACCAGCGCGGCGACATTGCTCATGATGCCGCTCATAACGAGACACACATAGCTTGTCGATCCGGCGATGGCGGCGATGGCATAAAAGTTAGTACGTTGGAAAATGCCCGGAACCACGCCCATAAAGCCGTCGCGCAACATGCCGCCGCCCACCGCGGTAAAAAAGCCCATCATGATGCACACCGCCGGTGCAAAGCCGTAGACCAGCGCCTTGTCCGCTCCGGTGGCGGCATAGATGCCGACCGAGATGATGTCGAGCAGGGGAATGAGTTTTTCGGGTTTGTCGACGATTGCCGGGAAAATGTAGATGATGGCTGCCGTGGCAATGGAAAGCGGCAGCGCCATTGGCTGGTTGAGGATGTAGACGTTGCCCACCTGCAGCGTCATGTCGCGTAAAAGACCGCCGCCCAAGCCACAGACCACGGCGAGCGCAACTGCACCCACCAGGTCGAGTTTGTGCTCGCGCGCGACCAACACGCCCGAGATTGAAGCCGCGACGACGGCGAACATTTCGAGCCAAAACGGGATGGCGACCATGGCATCCGTGGCGTGTGAGGTAACGGTCATAGCGGCGACGACGGGCAAGATGGGGTCCTTTGGGTTGTGGGTTTAGACAATGCCCGTACATAGTACATGGTTGGTGGGCGTGGCGACCCTATTGCTCGGTAAACGGTTGGGATCGGGTGGGGGCGTAGGTCCCATGTTTGGGGATCTGGACTGATGCTGAACGCGATGGGGGCGTGGCTGAATAGGAGGGATATTCAAATTTTGAGCTCCGCTCAAAATTTATCCGGTCGGCTTGCGCCGACCGCGCTGCGCTAAAAACGCGCCACGGGCGCGTTTTCTTTACGCTCCGCGCCCTGGAGGGTTCGAATCCCTCCTCCTCCGCCGTATTTGCTTGTTAGGGACTCAAAACAAAAAAGCTCCCATTCTCGGGAGCTTTCTCAACCAAAATGGCGGAGGAGGAGGGATTCGAACCCTCGTGACCTTATACAGGCCAAACGGTTTTCGAGACCGCCGCATTCAACCACTCTGCCACCCCTCCGCGTGGGGTAAAAACAAAGCAGGCTCAAAGGCCTGCTTTGGAATTAACTGGCGGAGAGTCAGGGATTTGAACCCTGGAGACGCTTTTGGCGCCTACACGATTTCCAATCGTGCTCCTTCGGCCACTCGGACAACTCTCCGTTAAATGCGAAAGTCAGTATACACGAGGAATCGCAAAGTGCAAACAGAAAAGTTGGCATTTTTTAAAACGCTTGGCCGCGCTTGTCGTTGCAGTGGGGTTTGAGGTGCCAAAAAACGGCTTCCGACCAGCGTGGTTGATTAACTCAATTGTTCAAAAGGGGTATTCATAAGCGACTTGGCAATGAATTTAAAAAATCTTTGGGTGGTGCTGTGGACCACTGGTATGCATTTTGCGACCACGGCCTTGTGCCCGTTGACCTGCGGCTTGACTCAGCTTGTCCCCGCGGCACCGTATCTTGTCCACAGATCCGTCAAGCTTTTGGTCAGCATTTGGTTGGAATGCGCATGAAACGTCGTGCGAGTATGGGCATATGTGGAGGTCATGAGGTTGTAGCTGCATATTCTTGCAGCCTAGGAGGTTGAAAGATATTATTACCAAGTCTTTTCCTGCTTCAGGCGCACCTTCACGACCTGAAGCCACATTTGCCCAGAGGAGGTGACAATATGAAGGCTTATGAACTGCTGTTCTTTGTTGACCCGTCGCTCGACCCCGAGACTCGTCTCGCTGTTATGAAGCGTATCGATACCACGATCGCTGAGGGCGCTGGCAAGGTCGACTCCGTTGACGAGTGGGGCAAGCGCAAGCTCGCCTACGAGATCAACGACCTCACCGATGGTGACTACACCCTCATCAACTTCCACGCAGATCCTACCCAGATCGCCGAGCTTGATCGCGTCCTGCGCATCACCGACGCTGTGGTCCGCCACATGATCGTCCGTCGCGACGACCAGGAGTAAGACTGTCGTTTTGGACTGGGCTTGTGCCCCAAGAGGAAGTAGTGAGTTATGAGCATCAATCGAGTGAACATCACCGGTAACCTCACCCGCGATCCCGAGCTGCGCGCCACCGCCGGCGGAACCCAGGTTCTGTCCTTTGGCGTCGCCGTGAACGATCGTCGCCGCAACGCGCAGACTGGCGAGTGGGAGGACTATCCCAACTTTGTCGACTGCACCATGTTCGGCACCCGCGCCGAGGCCGTGAGCCGTTTCCTGGCAAAGGGAAACAAGGTCGCGATCGAGGGCAAGCTGCGCTACAGCTCTTGGGAGCGCGACGGCCAGCGCCGGAGCAAGCTTGAGGTCATCGTCGATGAGATCGAGTTTATGAGCTCCCGTGGTGGCCAGGGTGGCTACGATCAGGGCGGTTACGCCCCCGCAGCTCCCGCGCCCGCAGCACGTCCTGCCGCACCGGTGGCTACGCCGCCCGCGGTCGACGTCTACGATGAGGACATCCCGTTCTAAGGGCTGTTCACCTATTTTTGAGTGAGAGGCGGCTTCGGTTCGCCGAAGTTGCCAAACGAAAGGTATTTTGACATGGCTAATGATTTTTCTGCACGTCAGCCGCGTCGTAAGTACTGCCAGTTCTGCAAGGAGAACACTGAGTTCATCGACTATAAGGACACTCAGCTTCTCCGTAAGTACATGACCGACCGTGGCAAGATCAAGCCCCGTCGCGTCACTGGCGCTTGCACGCAGCATCAGCATGACATCGCCAACGCCATCAAGCGCGCCCGCGAGATGGCTCTCCTGCCGTACACCGTCCCCGTGGTTTCCTCTCGTGGCAACCGCGACCGCGGCTAAGAAGGGAGACGCATCATGAAGGTTATTCTTCTCGATGAGATCAAGGGCAAGGGCGGCGAGGGCGACGTCGTAGAGGTCGCTCAGGGTTACGCTGAGAACTTCCTGTTCCCCAAGAAGCTCGCTGTTGCCGCCACCAAGGGCAACCTCAAGCAGCTTGACGAGCGTCGCAACAACATCGCCAAGCGCGAGGCCGTCCGTCTGGCTACCGCCAACGAGACCAAGGCTGCCTTCGAGGGCAAGACGGTCACCGTTGACGTCAAGGTCGGCGACGAGGGCATCCTCTTTGGCTCCGTTACCGCCGCTATGATCGCTGACGCCATCAAGGCTCAGCTCGGTATGGACATCGACCGCAAGCGCGTCGAGCTCGGTAAGCCCATCAAGGTTGCCGGTGCCCACACCGTTGCCATCTCGCTGTACCGCGAGATCAAGGCCGAGGTTGTCGTTCTCGTCGGCGTTACCGCCGAGGAGCTCGCTGCCGAGGCTGAGGTCGAGGAGGCCGCTGAGGTCGCCGAGGCCGAGACCGCCGAGGTCGAGACTGAGGCTGCTGCCGAGTAGCATTTGCTGCAACGCAACAATCTTGTTCTAAGAAGGGCGCTCTGGAAAACCAGGGCGCCCTTTTGTTTTTTGCGCTGAGTGAGTGTCATGGTGAACGTTGCGTCGAAGTCCTATATACAGGACCGTTCATCCGTTTGGTTCGGTGATGATTGGCGGCGCGCGGCGCGTTTTGGGACCGTGGCTGATACTATGGATGCTCGCAAGCGATATGAATGAGGATGCTCATGGCATATGACGATAGGGAGACCGGGCTGACGGTTGAGGACCGCGGCTCAAAGTTGGGTCTTCCCCAAAACCAAGATGCAGAGGCCAATGTACTGGCCGCTATGCTGCTATCGCCCGAGGTGGTCGAAGAGGCCCAGGTCGAGCTGCAGCCCGATGACTTCTACCGCCCCATTCATAAGACCATCTATACCGCGATGGTCGATATGTATAACAGCCGCATTCCCATCGACTCTATCTCGCTGATCGATTACCTGCGAAGCATCAACAAGCTCGATGCCGTGGGTGGCGAAGCGTACATTTTGGAGTTGATGGGTCAGACCCTGTCGCTCGTGAACTGGCAGCACCATGCCGCCATCGTCCGTCGCGACTCGATGCTGCGCGAGCTGATCGGCGCCACCAACGAGATTAACGCGCTGGCCTATAACGCCCCCACCGACACCAAAGAGGTCGTGGAGCTGGCCGAGAGCAAACTGCTCAAGGTCACGGCACGCGAGGTCAAGTCGAGCTACAAGACGCTGACTGAGTTTATGGTCGAGGCCTATAACGAGGCCGAGGAAGTGTGCCAGGCCGGTGGCCAGGCTGCGGGCGTGCCCACGGGCTTCCCGTCGCTCGACCGCATGCTCATGGGCTTCCGCGAGGGTCAGCTCATCATCATCGGCGCCCGTCCTGCTGTAGGTAAGACGTCGTTCGCTCTGAACCTGGCGCTCAACGCTGCCGCTGCTGGTTATACCGTCGGCTTCTTCTCGCTGGAGATGTCGGGCAAGGAAATTGCCCAGCGTCTGATTTGCGCCTACGCCATGATCTCGATCAGTGACTTCCGCATGGGCCGCATTAGCCCCGAGCAGTGGGCCAATATCAACGAGGCCACGCAGACCTTGTCCAAGCTCGATATTCTGATTGACGATACGCCCGGCACCACAGTGACCGAGATTCGCGCCAAGAGCCGCCGCATGCTCCATAACAAGGAGAAGGCAATCATCATCCTGGACTACCTGCAGCTGGTGAGTCCTCCGCCGGGACGCCGCTCCGAGAGCCGTACCGTCGAGGTTTCGGAGATGTCGCGTGGTCTGAAGATCATGGCCAAGGAGCTCAAGATTCCGCTCATCGCGCTGTCGCAGCTCTCGCGTCAGGTCGAATCCCGTACCGGCAAGCGTCCGCAGCTTTCCGACCTTCGTGAATCGGGCTCTATCGAGCAGGACGCCGATATCGTCATGTTCTTGGACCGCTCCGCCGACGAGGCCGAAGCCTCGCGCGACGATCGACCCGACGAGGGCGTTACGCGTATCGTCGTGGCCAAGAACCGTTCGGGCCCGATCGGCGACGTCGACCTGATGTTCCTGCCGGCATCCACCAAGTTCTATGAGCTTGATGGGGCACATGCCGAGGAGTAGGACAGGCGCCCGTTGCACGGGTATACTGGGAATGTTTTGTGCTTCTGCGTGCCGGCGTGGCGCGTAGACAGGCCATGAATGTAAGGAGTAAACATGCCGTCAACCGTTTTGGTCGGTGCCCAGTGGGGCGATGAGGGCAAGGGTAAGATTTGCGACCTGGTCGCCGGCGACTTCGATGCCGTCGTGCGCTACTCGGGAGGCAACAACGCCGGCCACACCATCGTCGTCAACGGCAAGAAGTACGGCCTGCACCAGGTGCCCTCCGGCATCATGTATTCCGACCACGTGTCGGTGATCGGTAACGGCTGCGTCGTCAACCCCAAGGTTGTCCTTGAGGAGATCGACATGTTCGAGGCCGACGGCATCACCACCAAGAACCTCAAGATTAGCGGCAACGCGCATGTCATCATGCCGTACCACATCGATCTGGATGGCGCCTTTGAGCAGAAGCTCGGCAAGAAGAACATCGGTACCACCAAGCGCGGCATTGGTCCGTGCTATCAGGACAAGATGGCCCGCATTGGCCTGCGCATGCAGGACATGCTGGACGAGGCGCTGTTCCGCGACAAGCTGGAGACCGCTCTCGCCCGCGTGAACCCCGAGCTCGAGCTCATCTACAACCTGCCCACCTACACCGTGGACCAGATTTGCGACGAGTACCTGCCGATGGCCGAGCGCCTGCGCCCCTACATCACCGAGACGAGCCTGCTGCTCAACAATATGATCGATGAGGGCAAGGACCTGCTGTTTGAGGGCGCCCAGGCGACGCTGCTCGACATCGACCACGGCACCTATCCGTACGTGACGTCTTCCAACTGCACCGCCGGCGGCGCCATCACCGGCTCCGGCGTCGGTATGAAGAACGTCAACCGCGTGCTGGGCGTCATGAAGGCCTATATCACCCGCGTCGGTTCGGGCCCCATGCCCACCGAGCTTTCCTATGAGTCCGAGGCCGGTCACACGCTGACCGAGGAGGGCTACGAGTACGGCGTGACCACCGGTCGCCGTCGTCGCTGCGGCTGGTTCGACGGCCCCATCGCCAACTACGCCTCGCGCGTCAACGGCCTCACCGATATCGCCATGACCAAGCTCGACGTGCTTTCGGCTTTCGACACCATTAAGGTGTGCGTGGCCTACGACGTCGATGGCGAGCGCTACACCAGCGTGCCCGAGCATCAGGTGCGCTTTGAGCATGCCAAGCCCATCTACGAGGAGCTCCCCGGCTGGAAGTGCGATATCACCGGTTGCCGCAGCTTTGACGAGCTGCCGCAAGAGGCTCAGGACTATGTGGCGTTTATCGAGGATCTGGCACACACCCGCGTGACGTTCATTGGCGTTGGCGCTGGTCGCGAGCAGATCATCAACCGATTCTGGAAGTAATCGGGACTATTTGGTTATTGCGATATACCCCTTTGCAGCCCGGACGGGCGGCCGAGGGGTATATTTGCTTGCAAAGGGCTCGCGCGGAGCGGGCCGTTCATCCATAGAGGAGGCACCCTTGAAGGCGGACACTCAAACCATCGACATCCTGTTGTTGGGCAGCGGCGGCCGCGAGCATGCTTTGGCAGCTAAGCTCGCAGCATCACCGCGCGCCGGCAAGCTCTACATCGCGCCGGGTAACGGCGGCACCGCGAACTGCGGCGAGAACGTTGTTCTCGACGACTGCGATCCTGCGGCCGTGGCGGCGTTTGCTCAGAGCCACGGATGCGGACTCGTGGTAATTGGCCCCGAGGCTCCGCTCGTGGCGGGCGTGGCCGACGCCGTGCGCGCGGCGGGTATTCCCTGCTTTGGCCCGGGTGCCGAGGGTGCCCAGATGGAGGGCTCCAAGCTGTTCTCCAAGCAGCTCATGGAGCGTGCGGGCATTCCGACGGCAGCCTACGGCTCGTTTACCGACGAGGCTTCGGCTCTCGCCTACGTGCGCGAGCAAGGCGCCCCGCTGGTCGTGAAGGCCGACGGCCTTGCCGCGGGCAAGGGCGTTATCGTGGCGACCGAACTTGAGCAGGCCGAGGAAGCCGTGCGCGAGTGCTTTGGCGGCGCCTTTGGCGATGCCGGCAACACCGTGGTTATCGAGGAGATGCTCGTTGGTCCTGAGTGCTCGCTGCTGGCCTTTACCGACGGCAAGACCGTGCGCCCCATGGCCACCTCGCAGGACCACAAGCGCGCGCTCGAGGGCGACAAGGGTCCCAACACCGGCGGCATGGGCGTCTACAGCCCGGTGCCCATCGTGACTGACGAGGAGCACGCCACCATGGTGGCGGTCATGGAGCAGACCGTGGCCGAGCTCGCTGCCGAGGGCATCGACTACCGCGGCTGCCTGTACGGCGGCTTTATGCTCACACCCGCCGGCCCCAAGGTGCTGGAGTTCAACGCCCGCTTTGGCGACCCCGAGACGCAGGTCGTGCTTCCGCGCCTTAAGAACGACCTGGTCGAGGTCATGCTGGCTTGTGCCAACTGCGAGCTCGATCAGATTGAACTCGACTGGCGCGACGAGTGGGCCGTGGCCGTTGTCCTGACGAGTGCGGGTTATCCCGGCAGCTACGAGAAAGGCAAGGTCATTACCGGTATCGCCGATGCCGAGGCCATGGAGAACGTGACCGTGTACCACGCGGGCACTGCCGTGGTGGATGGCCAGCTCGTGACCAATGGTGGCCGCGTGCTTGCCGTGACCGCGCTGGGCGATACGTTTGAGAACGCCCGCAACCTTGCCTACGAGGCCTGCGAGAAGATTGATTTTGAGGGCAAGACCCTGCGTCACGACATCGGCCTGCGCGCGCTGCGCGGCCGCGACGCCTGGGATGCCTAAAATCCGAGAGGAATGAGACGGATGGACGAGAAGAACGAAGAGCTCGTGGACGCGCAGATCGTCGAAGAGGACAGCCGCGTGTATGGGCACGCCGAGGGCGAGCCTGGTGGCGAGGTCGCTGACGAGCCGGCGCTGGTGCTGGGCGATGACGACCCGCACGATGCCGAGCTGCACGAGAAGATTCTTTCGGAGGAGTGCGCCTGGAAGGGCAAGATCCTCGACGTCCACCGTCTTGAGGTTGAGCTGCCCAACGGTCGCCGCAGCGCCCGCGATATCGTTCGCCATCCGGGTGCGGCGGCTGTTGTGGCACTGACCGAGAGCGGCAAGATCGTACTGGTGCGTCAGTACCGCACCGCCATCGACCGCGTGACGGTCGAGATTCCCGCCGGCAAGCTCGATCCAGGCGAGGACCCGCTCGATTGCGCCAAGCGTGAACTGCATGAGGAGACGGGCTTTAGGGCTGGTCGTATTCGCTTTTTGACGTCGATTGTCACGTCCTGCGGTTTTTGCGATGAGATCATCCACATCTACTTGGCTACCAAGCTCGAGTTTGATGCGCCCAACCCCGATGATGACGAGTTTGTCAACGTGGACCTGGTGCCGCTGCACGAGCTGATTGACGCCGTGCTCGACGGCAAGATCGAAGACGCCAAGACCGTCGTAGGCGCCTTGGCCTGCGATAGCATCGCGCACAGGCTGGGCGGAACTGAGCTTTAACGAGCGGGGATGATCCCGCAGGTTTGTGTAAGTCAGCGAAAGTGCTCCATTTGAGACAAGGTGGCCTAAAAGAGGAGGGAAGCGTATGGATATACGCGACCGACGATTGAAGGCCAGATTGTCCAAATGGAGCACTTGCAGCGTCGAGACGAAACGCGGTTTGGTAAAACCGCGTAAGGTGATTATGTTTAAGAGGTTTTTGTCTTATTACAAGCCCCAGATGGGGCTTTTTGTTGCTGATACTGTTTGTGCTCTGGTGCTTGCCGCCATTGACCTTGCTTTTCCTATTATTCTGCGTAATTTGACCGGTGGGCTATTTACTCAGGGTCAGGCTGCCATTATGCAGGCGCTCGGCATGATCGCGGTGGGCTTGGTGCTGATGTATGCCGTCCGCTGCGCCTGCCGCTACTTTGTGAGCTATTGGGGCCACGTGATGGGCGCGCGCATGGAGTCCAAAATGCGCGAGGACCTGTTCGACCAGTATGAGCGCTTTAGCTTTGCGTACTTCGACCGCAACAGCTCGGGTGACATGATGAGCCGCGTGGTCAACGACCTGTTCGATATCTGCGAGGCGGCGCATCACGTACCCGAGTGGATCATCATCTGCGGTATCGAGATTATCGGCTCGTTTGTGATCCTCTTTACCATCGCTCCGGTGCTGGCGCTTGCCATGGCCGTGGTGACGGCGGCGTTTGCGGTCGTCATGTTTTGGCAGAACATGCGCATGCGCGAGGTCTTTAGCGACAACCGCAAGAAGATCAGCGGCATTAATGCACAGCTGCAGGATTCTCTGGCGGGCATGCGCGTGGTCAAGAGCTTTGCCAACGAGGAGACCGAGCGTGCCAAGTTCCGTGCCTCTAACGACCGCTACCTTTTGTCCAAGGAGAACATGTATCACGCCATGGGCGTCTATACCGCGACGTATGGCCTGCTCTCGGGTGTGCTCTATGTGATCGTGGTGCTGCTGGGCGGCTGGCTGGTCGCCAAGGGACAGCTGCAGGCGGTCGATATGGCGACCTTTGCACTCTATATTTCGCTGTTCTGCACGCCGCTTGAGACGCTCGTCAATTCGGCCGAAACGTATCAGAAGGCTATCGCCGGCTTTAAACGTATGGACGAGGTGCTCTCGACCGCGCCGGATATCCAGGACAAGCCGGGCGCTACGGATCTGCAGGTGACTGCTGGCGCCGTGGAGTATCACGACGTGTGCTTTAACTACGAGGATGTCGAGCTGGGCGAGGGCTATGCCGACGAGCGTCCCGTTATCGACCATATGGACCTGTCCATCAAGCCCGGGCAGACCATCGCTTTGGTTGGCCCTTCGGGCGGCGGCAAGTCCACGACCTGTTCGCTGCTGCCGCGCTTTTATGACGTGGCTACCGGATCCATTAGCATCGACGGTCAGGACGTGCGCGATGTGACGCAGCAGAGCCTGCGCCGCGCCATCGGCCTGGTGCAGCAGGATGTCTATCTGTTTGACGGCACGATTGGCGAGAACATCGCCTACGGCAAGCCGGGCGCTACGGCAGAAGAGATCGCCGAGGCCGCCCGTCGCGCCAACATCGATGCCTTTATCGAGTCGCTTCCGCAGGGCTACGACACCGTGGTGGGCGAGCGCGGCAGCCGTCTTTCGGGCGGACAGAAGCAGCGCGTTGCCATCGCGCGCGTGTTTCTCAAGAACCCCAAGATCCTGATTTTGGACGAGGCGACGAGTGCTTTGGATAACGAGAGCGAGGAGGCGGTGCAGGAGTCACTCGAAGAGCTGGCACGCGGCCGCACCACGATTATCATCGCCCACCGTCTTTCGACCATTAAGCATGCCGATGAGATTGCGACCGTTGAGCATGGTCGCGTTGTGGAGCGTGGCACGCACGAGGAGCTTCTCGCCCGTGGCGGCACCTATGCCCGTTACTATCGAATGCAGTTCGAAGGTGCGCGTGCGCACGAGCTCGACTGATTGATATGACAGGAAGTTTATGGCTGACAAGAACCCTTTGACTCCGGAAGAAGTGACGGAGTTATTCTCCGAAATCGATGCATCCGGCGTCTTGGATCCCACGCTCGCCAAAAAGCGTACCGAGCGCATGCGTGAGAAGGAGGCTGCGGCCAAGCGCGGTGACAAAGCGGCGCTAGCGCAGCTGCGCAGCGAGGACCGCGCGAGCCAGGCAAAACATATCGACCCGCTGTCCGAGGACGATCCTTCGGGCTCGCAGGTGAGCCATACCATTACGAAGACCGCGATGGCCGTGGTCATCGGTATTTTGGTGCTGATCGTGGGCATGCAGATTGGCTACGGCGTGATGCGTCGTCTGAACACCGCCAACCTGTCCGAGAGCGTTTCGGTCGATACCGTTTCGACCGCGCTCAAGGGTGGACTTGAATGGGGCAACGGCTTTACGCAGTTCCCGCTCGACTTCACCGTCGATGAAGCCGATGAACGCACGGGCACGGTCGAGGTGACGGTGTTGGACACATCGTCTGCCAACGAGCTCGAGCTGCTGTCCAACGGGCAGATTCAGGCCGCGGCGCTTGCGACCAACGCGTTGCTCAACGATAAGATCGACCGCGTGGTGTATAACGTTCACGCCTATATCGACGAGGATAGCAACATTCAGCACGATTCCTTCTTTGGCATGTTCCCCGCGCGCGGCCACCAGAGCGCCATTTTGACGTTCGTGTGGACCAAGAGCTCATCCAACGCCACGAGTATCGACTGGAAGATGCGCATCGTGAGTATGGATGACACCATCGCCGAGCGCATTCAGAAGCAGGTGAACTCGGTGTCGTCGTTAATTGAAGACCCGGTGGTGAGCCAGACCAAGATTGACGAGGAAAAGGCCGAGCGTGACCTGGAGCATCGTCTGCATGGCCGCGAGATTTTCCGCGGCGGCAAGCCCGATCGCACACCGTCCGAACTGCTGGAACAGGACAAGAAAAAGTAAGACGCCATCATCCCGCGTGAGCCATAAGCCCCGCGGGATGATTTTTCTGGGACGGGGATTAAAAAATCATTATGCATAGAAAGTCATAATTATCATTTCGTAAACATTTCGATGAAATTAACGCCATGAGGCATGCTTGCGGTTACAATACCGCGAGGCCTAACTACACACCTTTAAGCCGGTCCTGTGAGACCGGGAAGGAGAACTATGGCGAACAACCATACCGCGGGCGCTGCCGCCCGCACCTTCGCGCCCAGCGAGCTTTGCCAGCGTATGCTGGCCAAAACCAGCAAGGGCACCTGCGGTCCCTGCATCCTGTATCTTGAGGATGGGACCATTTTTTATGGACGTGCATGCGGCGCCGAGGGCACCGCGACCGGCGAAGTTTGCTTCAACACCTCGCTCGAGGGCTACTTTGAGGTCATGACCGACCCGAGTTATGCCGGCCAAATCGTAACCATGACCTATCCGCAGATCGGCAACTACGGTATCGACGAGACCGACGTCCAGTCGGCCTTCCCCGGCGACGCCGTGCGCCCTGCGAGCGCTCCGGCCATGCGCGGCATGATCGTTCGCGACATGTGCGCCACGCCTTCTAACTGGCGCTCGGCCGTCAGCGTGCCGGAGTATCTGCGCGCCCACGGCATCGTCGCTATCGAGGGTGTCGACACCCGCGCTCTGGTGCGCCATCTGCGCGACAATGGTTCCAAGATGGGCATTATCTCGACTGAGATCTTTGACGTCGACGAGCTTGCCGAGCGTCTGGCCGCAGCGCCCACGCTGGTAGGCGAGAACCTGGTCAAGACCGTAAGCTGCCCCGCGCCTCACGAGTTTGTGGCCGCCGACCTGCCTGTCACGCATGACTTTGCGCTTGCGGTTGCCGCTCCTGCCCGTCGCAAAGTGGTCGCCTACGACTGCGGTGTGAAGCGCGGTATTCTGGAGGGGCTGGTCCGCGCCGGCTGCGACCTTACCGTCGTGCCGTGGGATACGCCCGCCCAGCAGGTGCTCGACATGAATCCCGATGGCGTCTTTTTGTCCAACGGTCCCGGCGACCCCGATGCCGTGGTGGAGACCTACGAGCAGGTGCAGCAGCTGATCGGCAAGGTGCCGGTCTTTGGTATTTGTCTTGGTCACCAGATGATCAGCCTGGCCTGCGGCGCCCAGATGGAAAAGCTTAAGTTCGGTCACCGCGGCGGCAACCAGCCGGTCATGAACCTGGTAAGCCGTCGCGTGGAGATCACCGCGCAAAACCATGGCTTTGGCCTGCTGTTCCCCAGCTTGGGCAAGCTTGTCCCCGAGCTTTCCGGCGGCGAGACCGAGCATGCGGCCGACGGCGACCTGCGCGTCTGGGTGCGCCGCGGAATCGCGCCGGTCGTGATGAACGAGCGCTTTGGCCGCATTCGCCTAACACATGTGAACCTCAACGACGGCACCGCCGAGGGCATCCAGCTGCTCGACGCCCCGTGCTTCTCGGTCCAGTACCATCCCGAGGCTTCGCCTGGCCCCACCGATGCCCACTATCTCTTTACCGCCTTTACGCGACTCATGGACGGCGAGGAGAGCTACCTGGACATCGACACCGCGAAGGACCGCCTGGCTGGCTGGAATTTCGCCGATAGTGGTTCCGCCGTTCTACCGAACGGCGGACCTGTCGACGCTGCGGCTGCATCTGGCACATCATCTTGCCGTTCTGCTTCGGACGCGCGGGCATAAGCCCAGCGCGCCCTCGCATCACGGCAACCTGATGCACCAGCTGCACCCTCGCTGACTTTTCCAAAACATTGAGTCAGCCTCTCTAGGAGGTTTTAAACATGCCTAAACGTACCGACATCAAGCGCATCCTCGTCATTGGCTCGGGCCCCATCGTCATTGGCCAGGCCTGCGAGTTCGATTACTCCGGCGCCCAGGCCTGCAAGGTGCTCAAGGAGGATGGCTTTGAGGTCATCCTGGTCAACTCCAACCCGGCGACCATCATGACCGATCCGGGCTTGGCCGACCGCACCTATGTCGAGCCCATCACCGCCGAATTTATCGAGCGCGTGATCAAGAAGGAGCGCCCGGATGCGCTGCTGCCCACGCTGGGCGGCCAGACCGGTCTGAATGCCGCCGTCGAGCTGGCAAAGGACGGCACACTCGACAAGTACGGCGTCGAGATGATCGGCTGTGACCTTGCCGCCATCGAGCGCGGTGAGGACCGCAAGCTCTTTAACGAGGCCATGGCCGAGATCGGCCTGGAGGTCGCGCGCTCGGGCTATGCCTACAGCGTGGCTGACGCCGAGGCCATCGCCGAGCGTGTGGGCTATCCCTGCGTGCTGCGTCCGAGCTTTACCTTGGGCGGCGCCGGTGGTGGCATCGCGCATACTCACGAGGAACTCGTCTCCATCGTGAGCCAGGGTCTTGAGCTTTCGCCCGCCCATGAGGTGCTGGTTGAGGAGTCCATCGAGGGTTGGAAAGAATACGAGATGGAGGTCATGCGCGACCACGCCGGCAACGGCATCATCGTGTGCTCCATCGAGAACCTCGACCCCATGGGCGTGCATACCGGTGACTCCATCACCGTGGCGCCGGCGCAGACCCTCTCCGACCTTGAGTATCAGCGCATGCGTGTCGCCTCGCTCGCTATCTTGGAGAAGATCGGCGTCGAGACCGGTGGCTCTAACGTGCAGTTTGCCGTGAACCCCCAGACCGGCCGCCTGATTGTCATCGAGATGAACCCGCGCGTGAGTCGTTCGTCCGCGCTGGCTTCCAAGGCCACGGGCTTCCCCATCGCCAAGGCCGCCGCTCGCCTGGCCGTGGGCTATACGCTCGACGAGATCGTCAACGACATCACCAAGGCCACGCCCGCCTGCTTTGAGCCCACGATCGACTACTGTGTGGTCAAGGTGCCACGCTTTGCCTTCGAGAAGTTCAAGGGCACCGACCCCACGCTCACCACGCGCATGAAGGCCGTGGGCGAGATCATGGCGATCGGCCGCACCTTTGAGGAGGCCTTTGGCAAGGCCATGCGCTCGCTGGAGGACGGGCACCAGGGTATTTGCGCCGGTGGCAAGGAGGGCGCCGATAAGCTGAGCGACGATGAACTCGCCCAGGCCGTGGGCACCCCGACTGAGCACCGCATCTTCTTTGTGGTCGAGGCCCTGCGCCGTGGCTGGGATGTTGCGCGCATCCACGCCATCTGCGGTATCGATCCGTGGTATCTCAACCGCATCAACGATATGGTGCGGGTCCAGGAGAGCGTTCGCGGCCTGCGCGTGGAGGATATCGACGCCGACGCGATGCGTCTGCTCAAGCAGTACGGCACGAGCGATGCCGAGATTGCCGCGCTGACCGGCTCGGATGAGCGTTTTGTTCGCGCTTACCGTAAGGGTCTGGGCGTGGTTCCCAGCATGAAGACGGTCGACACCTGCGCCGCCGAGTTCTCGAGTGCCACGGAATACCACTATAAGACCTACGAGAACATCTACCGCACGAGCCCGATCGCCAAGAAGTGCGTTGCCCCCGACGAGACCACGCCGGCAAGCAAGCCCAAGGCGATGATCCTGGGTGCCGGTCCCAACCGTATCGGCCAGGGTATCGAGTTTGACTACTGCTGCGTGCATGCGAGCTACGCGCTGGCGGCCCGCGGCTTTGAGACCATCATGGTCAACTGCAATCCCGAGACCGTCTCGACCGACTACGACACGTCCGACCGCCTGTACTTTGAGCCGCTCACCTACGAGGACGTCATGGACGTTATCGACGTTGAGCGTCCCGACGGCGTCGTAGTGACGCTCGGCGGCCAGACCCCGCTTAAGCTGGCGCGTATGCTCGAGGAGAGCGGCGTGAACATCATGGGTACCAAGCCCGACGCCATCGATTTTGCCGAGGACCGCGAGCGCTTCGCCGCTCTGCTCGACAAGCTGGGCATTATGTATCCGCCGGCGGGCCAGGCCACCTCGTTTGAGGAGGCCGAGGCCGTGGCCGCGCGCATCGGCTACCCGCTGCTGGTGCGTCCGAGCTACGTGCTGGGCGGTCGCGGCATGATGATCGCCTACGATGCCGAGCATCTGCGCGATTACATGGCAGAGGCTGCGCGCATTAGCCCCGACTACCCGGTGTACCTGGACCGCTTCCTGGAGGGTGCGATCGAGTCTGATGTCGACGCCCTGTGCGACGGCGAAGAGGTCTACATCGGCGGTATTCTGGAGCATATCGAGGAGGCCGGTATTCACTCCGGCGACTCCGCGACGTGCATCCCGCCGTTCAGCTTTAGCGAGAGCCTGCAGGCAAAGCTTCGCGAGACCACGCGCCGCATCGCGATGGCGCTGGGCGTACGCGGCCTGGTCAACGTGCAGTACGCCATCAAGGGCGAGACCGTCTACGTGATCGAGGCAAACCCGCGCGCCAGCCGTACCGTGCCGTTCATCTCCAAGGCCACCGGCGTGCCGCTGGCCAAGTGCGCGGCGCGTATCATGGCAGGCGATTCCATCGCGAGCCTGGGCCTGCCGAGCGACGAGCGTCAGCTGGACTGGTTCTGCATGAAGGAAGCCGTTATGCCCTGGGGTCGTTTCCCGGGAGCCGACGTTATTCTGGGGCCCGAGATGAAGTCGACGGGCGAGGTCATGGGTATCGCCAAGAGCTATCCTGAGGCATACGCCAAGACGCAGCTGGCGATTGACTACAAGCTGCCCGACCCGAGTTGCGGTAAGGTGTTCATCAGCGTGTGCGATCGTGATAAGCGCCATATCCTTTCGGTCGCCCGCATCCTGCGCTACTTGGGCTTTGACATCTGCTCTACCGAGGGTACGGCGCGCGTGCTGCGCGGAGGCAACGTGACGTGTGAGGTCGTGGAAAAGATCAGCGGCCCGCACGACGGCGAGCGTCCCAACATCGGTGACCTCATCGCCGATGGCAAGATCGCGGTGATCATCAATACGCCATACGGCCCGGGCTCGCGTGGCGACGGTTATCTGCTGCGCACCGAGGCAGTGCGTCGCGGCGTGACCTGCGTGACCGCGATGTCCGCGGCCAACACGTACGTGAGCGCTATCGAGGCCGTGCGTGAGGACCAGCAGGGTCACGGCAGCGCCAACGACATGGGCATGGACGTCATCGCCCTGCAGGACCTGCCACAGCACACGGTGTAGGTCGAGCTGTCCGGCCGGGGCGGGAGTCGGACACTTTCTCTCGGAAACTGGGCTTCGCGAAGTTTTCCGAGAGAAAGGACCGCCTCCCGCCCCAGCCTGCGGTGACTCGGCTGCACCGTGTGCTGCCGAAGGGGCTTTGTGTGATGACTAGGGCTGAATAAAAAGTGAGTGTGGGCTCCGCCGTTCGTTCGAACGGCGGAGCCCACGTTAATATTTCAGCCAACGTACGTCATGGCAATCCCCGGTAGGTCGAAGGTGCTCTGCGGCGGCCCGGTGTTTTCATCTGAACGACTTTGCGCAGCAACCGGAGTGAAGATGAAAACACCGGGCCGCCGCAGAGCACCCACAGACCGCAGGGACGGGAGCAGCTATACTACTCTCAGTAGTTAAGGGTCGCGGATCCGCCGCGTCACCGCTCTCAACAGGAGGTCTTTGTTTATGGCAGATCAAAAGCCGGTTGTCGGGATCATCATGGGTTCCAAGTCCGATCTGGGCGTTATGGAAGGCTGCACCGCCGAGCTCGAGGCGCTTGGTGTGCCCTATGAGCTCGTCATTGCGAGCGCACACCGCACGCCGGCGAAGGTCCATGAGTGGGCTTCGACTGCTGCCGATCGCGGTATCAAAGTGATTATCGCCGCCGCCGGCAAGGCCGCTCACCTGGGTGGTGTCGTGGCTGCGTTTACGCCGCTGCCGGTCATCGGTGTGCCTATGAAGACGAGCGATCTGGGTGGTATGGACTCGCTGCTGTCGATGGTGCAGATGCCTTCGGGCGTGCCCGTTGCCTGTGTGGCCATCAACGGTGCCAAGAACGCTGCCATTTACGCCACGCAGATTCTGGGCGCATGCGACCCCGAGTACCGCAAGGTTATCGAGAAGATGAAGCAAGAGATGGCTGACGCCTAAGCGCTCTGCCAGTCCATTTGCAGCATAAGGAGAGCCATGTCCGACTATCAGGGAAAGCGTATTTCGGCTTCTCGGATTCCCGATCCAGCCAAGTCGGGAGCAGCCCGCGCGCCGCAGCAGGGTCGGACATCCTCTCCTCAACAGGCTCGTGCGCCGCGCCCCGTAACGCCGACGTCCCATCGCCGTCAGGATACGCCGGCTGCGTATCGCCCCTCGTCATATGGCACGGCAAAGAAGCGGACCCGGACGACGAGGCAACCGAGCGGCGCTCCGTCCAGCTACACCGAGCCGCCGCGCAAGAAACGCCGCTCCATCATCCCCATTCTGCTCATCATCGTGGGCATCGGTCTGATTGTCGCCGCCGCCGCCATCTTTATCAATGCTCAGATTGGCTATAAGCAGGCGAGCGATTCATACCAGAAAATCGAGAAGCAATATGTAAGCGATAAGGACGCCAGCGGCGTGCCGATTATCGACTTCGATGCGCTTGCTCAGACAAACCCCGAGATTGTGGGTTGGATTTACGTGCCGGGAACCAACATCAACTATCCCGTGGTGCAGACCAACAACAACTCCAAATACCTCAACACGCTGTTCGACGGTACGGCCAATGCGTCCGGGGCCATTTTCCTGGATAGCGATGACACCGCGCCGGGAATGGTTGACCAGCAGACCACGATCTACGGCCACCACATGAATGACGGGTCGATGTTCAACGTGATTTCGGACACCACCGACCAAGCGACATTCGATAGCATCGAGTACGTATATTACATCACGCGCGATGCAACGTATAAGCTGCGACCGCTGGCGACCAAGGTCGTCGAGGATACGTATGCCAAGGCGCGCACGACCAATTTTGAGGGCGACGACGGGCTCAAGAACTACCTGTCCGAGATGCTCGACGGTGCTTCGGCAGTGGCGAGTGATGCAGGCGATCGCGCTGCTTCGGCAACCAAGGTCGTGACGCTCGTGACCTGTCGCTCACTGTCATTTAGCAATACGCGCGCCGTCATGGTGCTCACGCCGGTCGAGGAATAGATTGTTAAGAGTAGCTAAAAGAGCCCCGTCCCAAATGAGCTGCTCGATGACGGTAAAAGGAGGAAATGATGCTCGAGAATGGCAAAACGATGCCTTCGATTGATGCTTGGCTGCGCGAGGCCAAAGCCGATTCGTCGGCGCCTGCGTGCGGTATGTATCTGACGCATAACGGTGTGGTGCGTGCGACGCCCAAGGCCGAGGTGCGCGGAGTTGAGACCGGTGGCGTGGCGCCGGGCCACAAGGTGGGCGGCATGGTCTTTGACTACGACGCCGAAAAGGTGCGGTCTGCCATCGAAGCCACGCGCGCGATGCCCGGCATCGGCTATGTGCGCGTGTGGCTGGCGAGCGGCGAGCTTTCCGTGGGCGACGATATCATGCTCGTGCTCATTGGCGGAGACATTCGTCCGCACGTGGTCGATGCCCTGCAGTCGCTTGTCGGCACCATCAAGAATGAATGCGTGAACGAGGTAGAGCGCGAGGCATAGGGCTTTGCGATCGATTCGAGCCCATCTGTAGCAAGAGCCCGCTGGCAGTTAGATTGAACTGCCAGCGGGCTTACTTGTCCGTTGGAACCGACTTGCAGCAGCGCCAGCGCTATACGCGTGTGGCGTCCTTGGGGCTCATGGTCATGCTCTGGAAGCGATTTTCCATGTATTCATTATCGAAATACTTGCCGTAGAACTGCGCGACGGGAATATCCGGCTCCGTGCCGTTGACGCGCTGGTACCAGTAGTCGAGCGACTGCAGCGTCATGACGCCGTCGACCAGCATAATGACGGTAAAGATGACGGTAGCCGAGTAGCGGCTCTTCCACGGAATCATGTTGATGAGCTTGAGCAGCCTCGGCAGCAGCAACTTGATCCAGATAAGGCCACCCAGGCCCCACAGGCAGGCAAAGCCCGTGCAGGTGCGTCCGCCCGTAAGGACGGCGAGTGGGTCGGGCATGCCGAACAGCTTCATGTGCGAGTAGCTCCACGAGACCACGCCAAATGAGGTCTGCATAAACCAGCCTACAAACACCTCGAAAGCGCCGCCGATCAGGGCACTTACCAGGAAAATGATCAGAGGATTCTTTTTATAGAAGCGGTTGAGCGCCATGGTCATGAGCACCGCGCCAAATCCGTAGATGGGGCTAAAGGGGCCAAATAGCATACCGGCCCGGTCCTGATAGACGCCGGGATCGACGACGACCATATGCCAGACTTCCTCGAGAATGAGACCTAACACGCTGCAGACGAAGAATACCCAGAACAGGTTGAAGTAGTTGAGCTTGATGTAGCCCTCGCCGGTTTCGTCGCGGCCGAGCATCCCCTCGGCGGCGGCATCGCGGTCGAGCATCTCTTGCAGACGGCGCTGCAGTTCGCGCTCCTGGCGTAGCGTGGGGTCGACGGTGGCCGACAGCGCAATGAGGATGCCGAGCTGGATGGCGGGGCGCAACAAGAACGGCCCGATACCCTGGAGCATCACGTCGACCAAAAGCTCAACGACGGTAAATGCGATAAGGATATAGGACAGGCGCGCGGCGTTGCGGCGCTGGTTCTTGATGAGGTCTAGGCCGAAGATGATTAAGATGACCGCGCTCGCCGCCGAGAGCATGATGCCGGCGACGATAAGGCCGATCGCGACGAGCGTGTTGTCGCCGAGCTTGGCGGCGGCGTTGCCGTTGATGAGTGCGGTGATGACCTGCCACATAAAGGCGCCGACCGACGGGAGCGTACCAACACCGGACAGGATGCACAGGACGGCATACACCTTAATGATGAGGGGGATCTTCTTGACCTCCGTGGCGCTGGGGACGCTGGGGTCGAGTTCGTTTCGATCCATACAGAACCTTTCTCGCTTTGTTGTAGGTTACAAGGATACGCCGCCGACCTGCTAAAAGACAGGACGAATGGCCCAATTGCAGCAATGTAGGCCCTAACGGTGGACGAGACGCGCCGCGACGGAGGCATACGGGATCGTTGGTCTCGAGCATAGGTTTCCCAATAAAATGTTTGGCTGCAAAACGGATTATAAGCTCGGTGGGCTTTTAAAAAGCGCTGCTCATGCGCGGGAGTGCTTGTCTTGCCGTGCGTATAATAGGGCAGGTAACGCCAAATAACGAGGCTCTGAGGGGATACCATGTCTCAAGAAACCATCCGCGCGGCCGAGCGTGCCGCGGGACAGGTGACGACCATGTCGACGTATGATCCGGACTCCGACCAGCTGCATGAGGAATGCGGCATCTTTGGTGTGTGGGCACCCGATCGCGATGTGGCTCGACTGACGTACTTTGGTCTGCGCGCGCTGCAGCATCGCGGCCAGGAATCGGCGGGAATCGCCGTGGGCGATGGCGGCACGGTTATGGTTCGTAAAGACCTGGGACTGCTCGATCGTGTGTTCTCCAACGCCGACTTGTCGACGCTCTCCGGCCAGTTGGCCGTGGGCCACGTGCGCTATGGCACCGCCGGCGCCAAGAGCTGGGAAGCCTCGCAGCCGCACCTCTCTACCATCAATAGCGTCATCATCGCGCTTGCTCACAACGGCACTCTGGTCAACACCGACGAGCTGCGCCGTCAGCTGATCGAGCTGGGCGTGCCGTTCCTCTCCAATTCGGATTCCGAGGTCGCGACCAAGCTTATCGGCTACTTTACCCAGCGTACGGGCCATCTGCGCGAGGGCATTCGCAAGACCATGGAGCTCGTGCGCGGCGGCTACGCCATGACACTCATCAACGAACAGGCGCTCTACGCCTTCCGCGATCCACATGGCATTCGTCCGATGGTGCTGGGCAAGCTCGTGGACGAGGGCCTGGACCAGGCCGACGCCGCTTCTGTTTCGCAGCTGCCCTCGCAAGATGATGCCTCGACGGTCGACTCGGCCGTCCATGTCACGCGCGCTGGCGGCTGGGTCGTTGCCTCCGAGACGTGCGCACTCGATATCGTGGGCGCCGAGTACGTCCGCGACGTCCGCCCCGGCGAGATCTTGCGCATCAGCGCCGAGGGCCTGGTGTCCGAGCAGGGCGTGCCTGCAGCCGAAGAGCCCGCAAACTGCATCTTTGAGCAGGTCTACTTTGCCCGCCCCGACTCCATCATGAACGGCAAGAGCGTCTACGCCTGCCGTTACGACATGGGTCGTCAGCTGGCACACGAGGAGCCCGTCGAGGCCGACCTGGTCATCGGCGTGCCCGACTCCGGCCTGCCGCCTGCGGAGGGCTATTCGCACGAGAGCGGCATTCCCTTTGGCGAGGGCCTCATCAAGAATCGCTATGTGGGCCGTACGTTTATCGAGCCCACGCAAGAGCTGCGTGCCATGGGCGTGCGCATGAAGCTCAACCCGCTGCGTGACAACATCGAGGGCAAGCGCCTGGTCGTCATCGACGATTCCATCGTGCGCGGTACCACCATGGTGCAGCTCGTCAAGATGCTGCGCAACGCCGGCGCCAAGGAGATTCACATCCGCATCAACTCGCCCGAGGTCATTTGGCCATGCTTCTACGGTATCGATACCGACGTGCAGTCGCAGCTCATCAGCGCCAACAAGACGGTCGAGGAGATCTGCGAGTATATCGGCGCCGATTCACTGGCCTTCCTTTCGGTTGAGGGCCTGCTGAAGGTCATGCCCAAGGGCGGCTACTGCGATGCGTGCTTTACCGGCCGTTATCCCGTGGCGATTCCCGAGAGCTTTGGCCGCGACAAGTTTATGGAGGGCTTTAAGCCCCGCAACCTGGATAAGCCGCTGCACTTTGACGACGACGCCGTGGTCGAGAAATACGACGACCGCAGCTGGGAAGAGAAGCACGGCGAGGCCTAAAACCTGCCATTTGGGGACAGGTTTATTTTGGTAGGTTTTACCTACTGTTTTGTTGATTGAGCGGCGCGCGTTGCTATGACGCGCGCCGAAATGAACGCAACTATGAGCACCGTTTGGCGCCCGGGCGGCAGACGGTAGTGGGAGAGGAAGGCTCAGATGAGCGACAGCAAGCATGTGACGTATGAGGATGCCGGCGTCGATACCGCCGAGGGCGGTCGCGCCGTCGACGCTATTAAGCAAATGGTTAAGGACACCAACCGCCCCGAGGTCATCGGCGGTATCGGTGGCTTTGGTGGCCTGTTCTCGGCCGCCGCACTTAAGGATATGGAAGACCCGATTCTGATCAGCGGTACCGACGGCGTAGGCACCAAGCTCGTGCTCGCCCAGATCATGGACCGTCACGAGACGGTGGGCCAGGACCTGGTCGCCATGTGCGTTAACGACATTTTGGCTTCGGGCGCCGAGCCGCTGTTCTTCCTGGACTACGTTGCCATCGGCCACATTGAGGCCGAGCACATGGCAAAGATCATCAAGGGCGTGGCCGATGGCTGCAAGCTCGCGGGCTGCGCGCTCGTGGGCGGCGAGATGGCCGAGCATCCCGGCGTCATGGCTCCTGCCGACTACGACCTTGCCGGATTTACCGTGGGCGTCGTCGACCGTCCCAAGATGCTCGACCCCGCGAACGTCCGCCCCGGCGATGTCATCCTGGGCCTGCCCTCCACCGGCGTGCATTCCAACGGCTACTCGCTCGTGCGTAAGGTCATCGGTGTTGACGGCATCAAGCCGGGCACGCCCGAGGCCGCCGCTAAGGCCGAGGAGCTGAGCCGTCCGCTCGAGGAGCTCGGCGGTGCTTCGCTGGCCGACGCCCTGCTGGCCCCCACGCGCATCTACGTCAAGCCGATTCTGGAGCTGCTGCGCAATGGCGCCAACGTTCATGCCATTGCCCACATCACCGGCGGCGGTATTACCGAGAACCTCAACCGCGCGCTTGCCGACGACGTCGACGCTGTGGTCACCCGCAACGGCGCCGAGATGGGCTGGGATGTTCCGCCCGTCATCACCTACGTGTCGCGTCAGGCCGAGCTCGCGCCCAACGAGGCATGCAAGACCTTCAACATGGGCGTCGGCCTGTGCCTGATCGTCGCCCCCGAGGACGAGGCTGCCGTGACCGAGGCCCTGGTTGCGCTGGGCGAGAAGCCGTTCCGCGTGGGCGAGTGTGTCGAGGGTTCCGGTAAGGTCGTGTACTCCGATGAGCGCTAGCGAGCAGATGGCTGCCGCCGAGGGCCTGGACTTTATGCCCTATACCCGTCCGACCGGCACCGATACGGCTGGGCCGCTCAAGATCGGCGTGCTCATCAGCGGCTCCGGCACCAACCTGCAGGCACTGATCGACCTGATCGCCGCGGATAAGCTCAATGCCTCGATTGAGCTCGTGGTGTCGAGCCGTCCTTCGGCCAAGGGTCTGCAACGTGCCGAGCGTGCGGGTATCCAGACGCTTACGCTGTCCAAGGATGTCTATGCCGACCCCATCGCCGCCGACGAGATCATCGCGCACGAGCTGCTCGAGCGCGGCTGCGAATATGTGGTCATGGCCGGCTACATGCGCATGGTGCATACGCCGCTGCTGGCGGCGTTTCCCAACCGCGTGGTCAACTTGCATCCGGCGCTGCTGCCGAGCTTTACCGGCGCGCATGCGATCGACGATGCCTTTGCGCGCGGCGTCAAGGTAACCGGTGTGACCGTGCATTTCGCCAACGAGATCTACGACAACGGCCCCATCATCGCCCAGCGCGCGCTGGCTGTCGAGGAAGGTTGGGATGTCGACACGCTCGAGGAGCACATTCACGCGATTGAGCACGTGCTGTATCCCGAGGTAGTTCAGATGCTCGCCGACGGCCGCGTCCACGTGTTGGAGAGCGGCAAAGTGGCAATTGATGCACCCCGCGGCTAGCGGTGCACAGTACAATTTAGTTGAGTGGTCAGGGTGGTCATTGGCGCCAAGGTGCGTGTGACCACCTTTTGTTTTTGGTAGTCACCTGCGACGTTCTTGAATGCCAAGTCGTTTAAGAACGTCGCAGGTGACTAGGTGAGAGAGGTGAGCGCATGGCGGATAGCGAAGCACTGTTTACGCCCGAGCTGGTGTTTTTTGATTGGGAGTGCGCGACGCCGGATGAGGTGTTTGCGCGGCTCGAGGGCGAGCTTGCACCTCGCGGTTACATTGCGCCCGGTTGGCTCGATGCCGTCCGCACGCGCGAGGATGCCTATCCCACGGGCCTTGCCATGCCGGCGGCCAACATCGCCATCCCGCATACCGATCCGGGGTTCGTGGCTAAGCCCTATATCGCGGTGGTGAAGCCCGCCGCGCCCGTGACGTTCAGTGCAATGGCGGGCATGGGTGCCCCCGTGCCGGCGCAGATCATCATCAACCTGGGCATCGCCGAGCCGGGCGGCCAAGTCGAGGCCCTGCAAGCGCTCATGAATATCTTTATGGATGCCGACGCCGCAGCCGATGTGCTCGGCCAGACCACGTGCCAAGGCATGGTCGACGCCATCCGCCGCCACTTTTAGGGCCGGCACTTGGGGGCTGTCCCCAACTGCCGGCAGAAAAGGAATGTCCCTAACTGCCGACAGCCAGAACAGTCCCCTTTGCACCAAAATGGTGCAGATTAACCTGTCCCCCATGCACCAGGTGTGTCGCGGGGGCCGCGTTGTGACACAATGGCGTTTGTTCGATTCGTGATGCGAAAGGCCAACTATGGCAAACAAGAAAAAGAACTCCGAGGCCGCGCCGACGCCCGAGCAGCAGGCTCGCGCTGCCTCCAGCTCTCGCAAGAAGCAGCGCAAGACGTACGTGTCTAAGACCGTCAAGATCGTCCTGGTGGTTATCGGCGTGCTGGCAATGCTGCTTTCCGTCTCGGCCATGGCATGCTCCGGCCTGATGTCGCAGACCGAAAGCACCAACTCGGGCTATAAGCTCACCGGCGGTGTGGCCGCCACCATCAACGGCACCAACCTCACCGAGGACACCGTGACCAAGCAGATCATGAGCATGCGCACGTCCTATGGCTACACCAAGGACAAGGACTGGGCACAATACCTGGTTGACAACGACCTGACGCCCAAGAAGTACCGCAAGCAGCTCATCGATTCCTACACGCAGCAGATTCTGCTCCAGCAGGCGCAGAAGGAAAACGGCGTGACGGTGTCGGACGAGGAGGTCGAGAAGGCATGGAAGGACGCGTGCAAGAGCGCCGGCGGCGCCAAAGCCTTTAAGAAGACCCTTAAGACCTACGGCTATACGGAGGACACCTACAAGGACTCGCTCAAGGAGAGCCTGGCGCAGCAGAAACTTAAGGATGCCGTGGCACCCACGAGCAAACCCAAGGACAGCGAGATCGTCGATTACATCAACGAGAACCTGTCTAACTACAACGATGCCCGCCGCTCGTCGAACATCCTGATCAAGGTCGATTCCGACGCATCTGACGAGGACAAGGCCGCCGCCAAGGCCAAGGCGCAGGAGTGCCTGGACAAGATCAACTCCGGCGAGCTGAGCTTTGAGGATGCCGTGGAGCAGTATTCCGACGACACCGGCTCCAAGGAGAAGAAGGGCGATGTGGGCTGGGACAAGCTCACCACCTTCGTCGACAGCTACCAGGCGGCGCTCGAGGGACTCAACAAGGGCGATGTGAGCGACGTCGTCGAGTCGACCTATGGCTATCACATCATCAAGTGCACCGACTACTTCCATGTCGATAATCAGGTCGATGACATTAAGCAGGTGCCCAAGGACATCAAGAAGTACATCTCCAACGTGGTGAAGACGCAGGCGGCAAGCACCGCGTACAGCGAGTGGCTGGAGCAGTACAAGAAGGACGCCGACATCACCGTCAACCCCATGCCCAAGGACGTACCCTATAACGTGAGTCTAAAGGGCGTCACCAAGAGCTCGACCGACGATTCGTCGACGACTGAGTAATCTGAGTAATCATGGGGCGGCGCTCGTGCGAGTGCCGACCGCACTATTGAGGAGGATTTGCAGATGACCAACGAAGAGCTGCAGCAGGAAATGATTGCGGCCATGAAGGCCAAGGACAAGGTTCGCCTGTCTATCATTCGCCAGGTCAAGGCCGAGGTGAAGAATATCGAGGTTAACGAGCGCCGCGACGTGACCGAGGAAGACGTCAACAGCATGATCAAGCGTCTGATTAAGCAGACGAGTGAGACGCTGGAGATGTCCATCAAGGCCGGTACCGACCAGGACCGTACTGACAACCTGACCGAGCAGGTCAAGATTCTGGAGAGTCTGCTGCCCGCGCAGGTTTCGGGCGAGGAGCTCGAGGCCCTGATCGAGCAGGTCATCGCCGAGCTGGGCGCCACGTCCAAGAAGCAGATGGGCCAGGTCATGGGGGCACTCGGCAAGGCCACCGGCGGCAACTTCGATAAGCCTGCCGCGGCAAAGATCGTCGGCGCCAAACTTGCGTAATTTGTTACGCGGTTTTACCAAACCGCGTAACGGCTCGACGCTGCAAACCCGTACACGCGGCAATCAGACGTTCAATTTCAAGGGCGCGACCATAAGGTCTGCGCCCTTTCATTTCAAGACTTTAGTCTGCTGGCCGCGCAGCGGCCAGCTTTGAACCACCCGCTACG